>NZ_BCSW01000050.1 GCF_001571065.1 Dietzia cinnamea NBRC 102147 | reverse complement strand
CTAGTCGAGGTCGGCTTCGACTCGTTCACCTGCGAGGAGGTGGCGTCGCGCGCGGGCGTGCCCATCGGGACGCTGTACCAGTTCTTCGCCAACAAGTACGTCCTGGTCTGCGAGCTCGACCGCCAGGACGCGCACGGGGTGATCGAGGAGGTCGAGCGCTTCGCGCAGAAGATCCCCGCGCTGGACTGGCCGGAGCTGCTCAACGACTTCCTCGACCATCTGGCCGACCTGTGGCTCCGGGATCCGTCCCGGCGCGCGGTCTGGCTGGCCACGCAGGCCACTCCCGCCACGCGGGCCACGGCCGCCGTGAACGAGCGCGAGATCGCCCGGATGATCGCCAGCGTCCTCGCGCCGCTCATGCCCGCCACCGAGCGGGAACGCCGCGCGTTCATGGCCGAGGTGTTGGTGCACGTGGCCTACTCGATGCTGAACTTCTCCGTCAGCGCCGGCCCGGTGCCCGGCGGCGAAGCGGGTGACACCGTCGGCTCCGCCGGCGGCGAGGACATGCACGACGCGACCGTCACCGAGCTCAAGCGGATGCTCACCGCCTACCTGTGGCTGGCGGAGAAGGAAGCCCAGGCCGACTGAGGCGGCCCCGCCGCCAGGCCACCTTTCGGTGAGCCCACAGACCGCTACGGAGCGCCTACCCGCGCAGCGGCCCCTCGAGCACCACGAACGCGATCGCGGAGCCGCCGTCGTGGCTGAGGGAGACGTTCCACCGCGTGTCGTCACCGAGGGTCGCGGCCACCTGCCGGGCCACCTCTCCCCCGAGACGCACCGTCGGCCGGCCCCAGGCGTCGCACACCGTCTCGATCTCGGCCCAGCGCAGCAGGTCGGGCGGGATCGGAGGGGGCATGCCGTACAGTGCCGCGGACCACGCCTTGATGACCGCCTCTTTCGCGGCCCAGCGTGCGGCGAGGTGGCGGGCCAGCGGGTCCTCGTGGCGGCGCGGGGTCACCGTCCCGGGCGGAGACGACATCCCCGGTGGAGACGACGCCGCGGGAGACGAGGACGCGGGAGACGCTGACGTAGATGACGACGGCGACGACGACGTGAACCCGGCCGCCCGGCCGGCCCCGCGGGCCTCGGCGCGTTCGCGGCACTGCCTCCGCTCGGTGGGCGAGAACGCGCGCGTGAGCCGCGTCCCCGGTTCGGCCAGAGACGCGGCGAAGGCGCCGAGGTCGACGATGTCGACCCCGACGCCTCTCACCCCGGTCGTCACCGCCCGGAGCGCTCCGTCCCGGCGACCTCCGCGGCGATCTCCGCGGCGACACCGGCCGACAGCACGCCGTCGGCGTCGACGCGGGCGGCCGGGTCGAGCAGGACCGCGGCCTCGCGCTCCTTGACCTCGTCGCCCGAACCCTCACCGAGGCGACGGGCCTCGGGGCGGGTGTAGAGCGCCTCGCCGCCGTAGATCGCGTCGGTCAGGCGCCGGGCGCCCTCGCGCTCGCGGCGCAGGCCGGCCTCGCGGATGCGCTCGGCCTCGTCCTCGCCGTACGCCGCGGCCACGGCCCGGTGGTAGGCCTCCGGGTGCACCACGGCGATGAGGCCGGAGACGTGGCCGAAGCCCAGCGAGGTGAGCAGACCGGCCTTGAGGGGCAGGTCGCCGCCCAGCTGCAGGGTCTCGCGCAGCCACACCAGGTGCCGGTGGTGGTCCAGCACGTCGTCGACGCAGTCCAGGGAGCGGTTGGGCGGGATGGTGCCCGACCGCAGCATCTGGGTGAGCCCGATGAGCTGGAACGCCGCAGCACCGCCCTTGGCGTGGCCGGTGAGCGTCTTCTGCGACACCACGAACAGCGGGTTGCCCTCGGACCGGCCGATCGCCTCGGCGAGACGCTCGTGCAGGTCCGACTCGTTGGGGTCGTTGGCCTTGGTCGAGGTGTCGTGCTTGCTCACCACGGCCACGTCGTCGGCGGTCAGGCCCAGCTGGGCGAGGCCGCGGGCGAGCGGCGAACGCTTCCCGCCGCGCCCGGCGCCCAGCGCACCCAGCCCGGGGGCCGGGATGGAGGTGTGCGCGCCGTCGCCGTACGAGCCGGCCCAGCCGACCACGCCCAGGACGGGCAGCCCCATGCGGGCCGCGACGTCACCACGGGCGAGCAGGATGGTGCCACCGCCGGCCGACTCGACGAACCCGCCGCGACGGCGGTCGTTGGCCCGGCTGTAGTACCGCTCGTCGATCCCCTTGGCCGCCATGGCCGCGGAGTCGGCGGTGGCGGACATGTCGGCGAAGCCCTGGATGCCCTCGATGGACAGGTCGTCGAACCCGCCGGAGACCACGAACTCGGCCTTGCCGGCGCGGATCTTGTCGAAGCCCTCCTCGACGCTCACCGCGGTGGTGGCGCAGGCCGCCACCGGGTGCACCATCGAGCCGTAGCCGCCGACGTAGGACTGCATGACGTGCGCGGCCACGACGTTGGGCAGCGCCTCCTGCAGCGTGTCGTTGGCGCGGCTGCGGCCGAGGATGCCGTCGATGTACAGCGAGCGCATGCTCGTCATGCCGCCCATGCCGGTGCCCTGCGTGTTGGCGACGTCGGCCGGGTGGACGTGGGCCAGCAGCTCGGCCGGGGTGAAGCCCGACGAGATGAAGGCGTCGACGGTGGCCACGAGGTTCCACGCGGCCACCCGGTCGATGCCGGAGACCATGTCCGCGGGGATGCCCCACGCCGTGGGGTCGAACCCGGTCGGGATCTGACCGCCGACCACGCGCGTGAGCATGGTGCGGCGCGGGACGCGGATCTCCGTGCCGGCCTTGCGGGTGACCGTCCACTCCCCGTCCTCGCTCTGCGTGACGACGGTGTTCTCCGGGTCGTCCGAGAGGTAGGCGCGGGCCTGGGCCTCGTCGTCCACGACGAAGGACAGGTCCTCCGGCAGGAACACCGAGGTGAGCTGCGGTGCGGCGCCCGCGAACATCTCGGCGCGGGCGTCGTCGGCGTACGTGCGCACGCCCACCCGGGCCAGGACCTCGTCGCGGAACCGCTCGGCGATGTCCGCCTCGTCGATCGCCTCGCCGGTGGCCGTGACGGTCCACCCCGCGCGGGGCGAGTCCTCCCACGTGATCAGGCCCGTCGACCAGGCCAGCTCGACCACGCCGGCGGCGGTGAGGTCGCCGGTGGTCTCCACCTCGAAGCGGGTACGGGCGCTGCCGTAGGGGCCGACCTCACCGGCGCCCACGATGACGACCATGTCCTCGAGGTCCTGGGTGACCTCGCCCCACTCGGGCCGCTCGTCGGCGGCGACCGTCGGCAGCGACGGCAGCGCGGCGATCGTGCCGGCCGTGTCCTCGTCCGGGGTCGTCGCGGAGGCGGTGGGCCGGTCCGCGGCGAGCGCGGACATGTCGAGGTCGGCCGTGCCGAGCCCGCCCGTGAGGTCCACGGTGACCGGCTTCTCGGCGGCGGCGTCGCGGAACTCCGGCGCGCACCAGCGCAGCAGCTCGGTGGCCATCCCGGCGGTGGACCACGTGGACACGCCCGCGGCCTCGACGGCCTCGACGAGCGGGTCGTTGTGGCCCATGAGGCCGGTGCCCCGGACCCACCCGATGATCGCGTGGACGAAGGTGACCCGCTGCGACCAGGCCTTCTCCGAACCCCACTTGGCGATCATGGCGTCGAGCGCGGCCTTGGCCTCGCCGTAGGCGCCGTCGCCGCCGAAGATGCCGCGGTTGGGCGAGCCCGGCAGGACCACGTGCAGGCGGGAGTCGACGTCGGTGTCCGCGCCGATCGCGCCGAGCCCGGCGACGAGCTTCTCCACGCTCCACAGCAGGACGCGCATCTCCGTCTCGGCCCGCGGGCCGGCGTCGGCCATCGAGCCCTGGACGCGCGGTGCGGCGAACGGGAACAGCAGCGTCGGCGTGAGCGCCGGCTTGAGGACGGTGGTCTGGCCACCGGCCGACTCGGAGTGCTCCGAGCCGACCCACTCGACCAGCGCGTCGACGTCCGAGTAGGAGGTCATGTTGGCGGGCAGGACCCACAGCGCCGCGCCACCGCGGGCGTTGGAGCGGTAGAGGTCCTTGAAGAACGCCAGCTTGCCCTGGTCGAGGCTCGAGGTGGTGGCCACCACGGTGGCGCCACCGGCCAGGAGGCGGCCGGTGACCGCCGCGGCGATGGAGCCCTTTCCGGCGCCGGTGACGACGGCGACGTCGTCCGCGTACGCGCCGACGAACTCCTCCGCCGCGGCCTCCGAGATCTCCCGGAAGGCCGTGGCCAGGGCGTCGCGGCGGGCATCGGTCGCCCGGGCCGCCCACCAGCGGGCCTGCTCGGCGACGATCTCGCCCGCGCCGCGGAAGGCCTCCGCGGCGTCGGCCGGCACGTCCGAGGCGGTCCACAGGCGGGCCAGGTCCTCGCGGGCCGAGGCCCAGCGGTCGTCCAGCAGGACGGCGCGGTTGGCGTCGAAGGCCGGGGCCACCACGCGGCGCCAGTCGGAGCCCAGCTCGGCGGCCACGAGGTCGGCGAGCTCGGAATCCGGATCGGCGTCGGCCAGCAGGTCGACGGCCTCCGGCTCGAGGTGCCCGAGCCGGGTGAGCAGGCCGCGCGCGGCCTCCGCCAGGACGCCGTTGCGGCCGGTGAGCTCGTCGGCGAACTCGGTCAGCGCGGCGGAGTCGACGACCCCGCCACCGCCGGCGCCCGAGGAGGGCATGGCCACGGACACACCGTGGGCGGCGCCGACCGCCTGCACGGCCGCGTCGATGAGCGCGTCCAGGCCGGCGACGTCCTTGACGCCCGAGGCGTCGAGGGTCGCGAGGTCGCCACCGCGGATCGAGGCGCCGTCGCGGGTGCCCAGCGCGATCTCGGCGGTCACGTGGTGGGCCCAGCCGGCGCCGAGCTCCCACGCGCCGGTCACGCGCTCGGTGATGTACGCCGGGCGCTTGCCGGTGCGGCCCAGGACCGCGCGCAGGGCCTCCCCGACCGCGTCCGACAGGACGGGGCCGAAGGGGGCGTAGCCGCGGGCCAGGCGCGAGACCTGGTCGGCCAGGGTCGGGAAGTCCGCCTCGGCGGCGCCGTCGATGGCGCCCAGGCTCAGCTCGGTGCCCAGGTCGAGCAGCAGCTGGTTACGGCGCGAGGACACGCCGTCGCACAGCGTCTCGATGGAGTCGCCGGCGGCGATCTGCTCGGGACGGACCTTGGTGCGCAGCGCCACCAGCATGCGGGTGGCCGCGGGTGCGCCGAACTCCAGGTCGTCCGGGCGGGGAGCGCCGGGGGCGGCGGCAGGCGCAACTGCCGGTTCGGATCGGTCCGCACCGGCCGTGCCGGGGGTGTTGACGGCCGGTGCGGGGTCTGTGGGGGCCGCCTGACCGGCGGCCGGGGTGGAGGCGGAACCGGTGTCGGCGTCCGCCTCGTCGTCGTCGCCCTCCACGCTGGGCGGCAGGGTGCCGTACAGCGTCGCCGAGTCGCGCTCGACGTTGATCACCTGGGCGCGCGGCCCGCGGTGGGTGGGCAGGTCGAGGGTCTTGGAGGCGAGGTTCGCGACGGTCGGGGCGTTGGCCACGCCGACCTCGATGAACTGCTCGACGCCGAGGCCGCCACGCTCGATCGGCGTGAACAGCAGCTCCTGCGTCTCGATCCAGCGGACCGGGCTCGCGAACTGCCAGGCCAGCAGCTCGACGAGCAGCAGGCGGCCCAGTCGCGTGGGCGTGGCGGACCAGGCGTCCCAGTTCGCGAGGACGTCGTCCAGGGCCTCCGCCGGCACGAGGTCGGCGATCTCCTGCACGAAGTCGCGCTCGAGGCTGAACAGGCGCGGCACGAGGTTCGGGATGTAGCGGCCGACGAGCACCGAGATGTCCACGTCCTCGGGGATCAGCGCGTCGAGGGTGGCCCGGAAGTCCGGGACGCCGCCGCGCAGCACCGTGGAGTGGAACGGCACGTCGATGCCGGGCACCAGGATGAAGGCGTTCTTGCCGCCCGAGCGCTCGAGCTCCCGGTTCACCGCCTTCTCCAGCGCGGCGCAGCCGGCGACCGTGCCGGCCAGCGCGTACTGCGAGCCCGCCAGGTTGTAGTTGACGATCTCGATGAACTCGCCGGACTCGCGGGCCACGTCGGCGACCCACTGCGCGATGTCCTCGTCCGAGATGCCCATCTGCGACGGGCGGATAGCGGCCATGCGGTAGTCCGACCGCCCCTGCGCGTCACGCGGGACCAGCTGGTGCATGGTCGAGCCACGCTGGAACACGATCTCCAGCAGCGGCTCGAGCTCGAGCACGCCGGAGATGGCGGCCAGGGCGTCGTACTCGCCGATCGAGTGGCCGGCGAAGTAGGCGCCGTCGACGAGCAGGCCGTCGGCCTCGAGCTCGGCGCGCTGGGCGACCGCGAGGCACGCCATCGCGACCTGGGTGAACTGGGTCAGGTAGAGCACGCCGTCGGGATGCCGGTGGACCTCGCCGCGGACGGTGACCTCGGTCGGGTTGTCGCGGACGAGCGCCAGGATCGAGAAGCCCAGGGCCTCACGGGTGTGCTTGTCGGCGCGGTCCCAGATCTCGCGGGCGGCGGGGCAGCGGGTGCGCCCCTCCATGCCCATCCCCTTGGCCTGGATGCCCTGGCCGGGGAACGCGTAGACGGTGCGCGGGGCCTCGGTCAGCGCGGTGGCGGCCATGACGGTGGCGCCGTCGACCGTGCACGTGACCTCGAGGACCTGGCCGCCGGCGTGGCGGCCGGTCTGCACGGCGCGGACGGTGATGTGGTCGCCCGGGCGGACCGGGGCGAGCATCCGGGCGGTCCAGCCGGCGATCCGCAGCGCGGGGGTCTTGCCGTCCGAGGCCTGCACGGCGTGCTGCGCGGCGGCCGAGAGCCACATGCCGTGGACGATCACTCCACCGAGCCCGGCCAGCTCGGCCGCCGTGTCGGAGACGTGGATCGGGTTGTGGTCGCCGGAGACCAGCGCGAACGCGGTCATGTCGTGCGGGGCCGTGAGCGTGGCGGACACGCGCTGCTGGCGCGTGGTCTCCGCGGGCTCGGCGACGCCACCGGACGGGGTGACCAGCGCGCCACCGGCCGGGCGGGGGTCGCCGACCTCGGCGCCGCCGGTGCGGCCACGGACGGCGAAGCGCTCCGACAGGGTGCACAGCGGGGTGCGGGAGCCGTCGCGTGCCTCCGCGGCCACCTCGACCGACACCTCGACGACGCGGCCGAGGTCGGTGTCGCGGACACCGCCGGACCGGGCGACGACGACGAGGTCGGTCGTCTCCTGCGGCAGCGCCGCGTGCATGCGGATGCCGTGGTCCAGGTGGACCAGGTCGAGCAGCCCCTCGACGACGGTGCCGGTGCCGCGCGGGCGACGCGTCTGGCCGAGCACGGCGAAGACGGTCGGCCAGGCGGCGCCCACGAGGGCGTCCGGGACGCCGGCGGACGGCACGAGCGAGGTGGGCAGGCTGCCGGCGGTGACGCCGGTGTGGTCCGTGGCCAGGGTGGGCTCGAACGTGAACCGCGCGGTGGCGACACCGTCGGTGACCTCGGGCAGCGTGTCGATCCGGGTACCGCCCGCTCCCCCGCGGCCGACGCCGGCGGCGGTGGCCAGCAGGGTGCGCATGGCGGACTCCGCGGCGTCATCGGTGATGACGGGCGCGGCACCGGTGGCCACGGCGTCGCCCACGGTGAGGGTGATGGTCATCTCGGCCGGGCCGACCGGCAGCGTCAGGTCGACCGTCTGCCCGTCCGTGTCCGGGGTGAGGACGGCGCCGGAGACCGGGTGGCGACCGATGCCGTCGGCGTCGATCTCCCACGCGTGCAGGACGCCCAGGCGGTGGACGGGGTTGACGACGAGTCGGCCGGCCCAGGTGACGTCGGGGCTGTTGAGCACGTCGGCGACGGGGCCGGTGACGGTGGTGACGATGCCGCGGCGGCGGCTCGACACGGCCTCGGTGTCGGGCAGGTAGCCGCGGACCCGGTCGGCGGTGGCGGCCTCGAAGCGGTCGAGGAGCTCACCGACCGGCTCGTCGACGCGGGTGATGCCGGCCACGGCGGTGGTCCCGGGGATCACGCACACGGCGTCGGCGTCGTAGCGCGGGTCGTGGGCCTGCCACAGGGAGTCCGAACGCCACCAGCGGCGCACGTCGGCGTCGATGACGGGGACGAACGGCACGGGCTTGCCGGGCATACGGCAGATGTCGAGGAACTCGGCGGCGTCGGCCGGGTGCAGCACGGCGCTCGCGAGCTCGGGGTGGCGGGCGGCGAGGGCGTCGATCACCTCGGCGGGGCGCTCCATGGACTCCACGCGCGGGAACGCGGAGCGGATGCGGCCGGTGTCGGCGGCGTCGAGGCGGGCCTCGGTGCGCTGGACCATGCGGTGGAAGCGCTCGCGGATGGTCGGGTCGAGCCACACGGAGCGGGTGCCGTCGGCGACCGCGGCGGCGAAGTCGCCGCCCACGTCGAACGAGTCGTCGCCCCGGGCGACCGACCCGTCGGCGCCGGCGCCGGGCGCGAGCGAGAGCTCGACGAAGCGCCGCAGCCACTGCTCGTAGGTCATGGAGTCGAGGTCGCCGAAGTAGGGCTTGGCGGTGCCGTTGATCGCCGCGATGATCTCGTCGCGGCGGGCGGCCACGGCCTCGGCGTCGCCGGCCACCTCGTCGAGGAGGCGCCCGGTGCGCGCGGCGGTGTTGTCGATCTCGTGGATGTCCGCGCCGAGCTGGCTACGGCCGGAGGCCATGCCTCCCTCGGCCTGGCCCGCGCCCACCCAGGCGTCGACGCCCGTGGTGTCCACGAGCAGCTGCTTGACCTGGGGGCTGGTAGTGGCCTCGAGGGTCGCCATGGCGGCGGTACCCACGAGGATGCCGTCGACCGGCATGGCCGGGTAGCCGTGCGCGTTGGCCCACGAGCCGGTGAGGTAGTCGGCGGCCCGCTCGGGGGTGCCGATGCCTCCGCCGACGCACAGGACGACGTTGGGGCGCTCGCGCAGCTCACCGTAGGTCGACAGCAGGAGGGCGTCGAGATCCTCCCACGAGTGGTGGCCGCCGGCGCGCCCTCCCTCGACCTGGACGATGACGGGCATGTGCGGGACCTCGGCGGCGATCCGCACGACCTGGCGGATCTGCGCGACGGTGCCGGGCTTGAAGCTGACGTGCCGCAGGCCTGCCTCGGTCAGCTCCTCGATGAGGGCCACCGACTCGTCGAGCTCGGGGATCCCCGCGGTGACGATCACGCCGTCGAAGGGGATGCCCGCGGCCCGGGCCCGCTGGACGAGGCGCTTGCCGCCGACCTGCATCTTCCACAGGTACGGGTCGAGGAACAGGGAGTTGAACTGGGCGCTGCGGCCGGGCTCGAGCAGCTCGGCCAGACGGCGGGTGTTCTCGGCGAAGATCGCCTCGGAGACCTGACCGCCGCCGGCGAGCTCGGCCCAGTGGCCGGCGTTGGCCGCCGCCGCGACGATCTGCGGGTCCACGGTGGTGGGCGTCATGCCGGCCAGCAGGATCGGCGAGCGCCCGGTGAGGCGGGTGAACGACGTCTCCACGTGGACGCTGCCGTCGGGCAGCGTGATGAGCTGCGGCTGGAACGCCGTCCACGGCCGCTCGATGGGCGGCGTGGCGCCCGGGGTGAACAGGTTGCGCAGGCCCCCGCGGGTGGCCGCGGCGACCACGCCGACGCCCTGACCGCGGACCACGGACCGGTTGAGGCGGGTCAGCGCCTCGCCGGGGCCCATGTCGAGGATCCACTGGGCACCGGAGTGCAGGGCCTCGGCCATCTCCTCGACCCAGTCGACCGGCTCGATGAAGACCTGGCGCGCCAGGTGGACGGCGCGCTCGACGTCCAGATCGCAGGCGCGGGCCCAGCGGGAGACGATCTCGACCGCCGGCGCCATCGCCGGGTGGTGGAATCCGACCTCCACGTCGAGCGGGTCGAAGACGGGGGCGAAGACCTCGCCGCCGGTGAGCTTTGCCTCGCGACGACGACGCGACTCGGCCTCGAGGTCGGCGCAGTGACGACGCAGGTCCTCGAGGTCGTCCGGTCGGCCGACCACGACGTGGCGGCGCTGCGCGTTGCGGATGGAGACCGACGGGCGGATCGACGCGTCGACGTCCGAGAACAGCTCGTCGACCAGCGATCGCAGGGCCTCGCCGTCGATCCCGGACACCCCGACCATGGGGCTGGCCTGGCCACGGCGGAACAGACCCACGCGCCGCCCGACCAGGGTGGCGGCGGCGCCGATGAGCTCGGCGACGGCCAGCAGCCGGTCGTCGATGGACCCGAAGGTCTCCACCGACTCCACGGCCAGCACGCCCTGGGAGTGTCCGACCACGGCCGCCGGGGCGGTGTCGTTGACGTCGAAGCCCTCGGCCGCGAGGGCGCGCAGTGCACCCATCTGGGTGAGCAGGACCGCGGGGAGGGAGACCGCGGCGGCCGACAGGGAGGCGTCGTCGGGCAGGTCAGCCGCGTCCTCGTCCTCGCCGGTGGTGGTGTTGGCCCACTCGATGGGCCGGAAGCCGTGGGTCCGCACGACCGCGATCTCGTCATGGACGGGCTCGGTGAGGGCGACGGAGGCGTCGACAAGGTCCTGGAGCTCCGGCCCGATCCCCGTGCCGTCGATGAGATCGCTGAGCGCGTCGCGCCAGGCGATCCCCTGCCCGCCGAAGGCGAGCGCATAGGCCGTACCCTCACGGAGTTCGTCCGCGAGGGCGCGGGCGGCGCTACGGGCCGCGAACCCGGTCTCGATCGGGCGGGGGGTGAGGTCGCGGTCGTCGATCGTCACGTGTGGAACTCCTTGGCACTGCGTCAGGGACATCGCCGGAATCGGTGACCGGTTTCGGCGCAGCGCACAGATTGCCACACAAAGTTGAGGTGCCCCTCAGATTGCGGGGGTACGACCGACCGAATCGCGGGTCAGCCGTCGGTCGGCGGCGGTGATGCCCGCCACAAAAAGACATGACGCGCGCCTCATATCTACAGGTGAGGCCACCCTCAGGTTCTGCGTTTGCGCGGTTATCGAATTGTTACATCTTTTCAGGGACTCTCGGGCTACCAGGGCGTGTCGTCCAGCCCATACGGGTGTGCTGCCGACGCGCCCGCGACCCGGTACGGGACGACGCGTCGCCACTGCCGTGCCGCGATCAGGCGCCGCAGCGCAGCTCCTCCATGGCCCGCGCGTCCAACCCTTCGGCAGCGCACAGATCGGCGGCCAACCGGCGCGGCCCGGACGACCACTCGACGTGGGCGGCCCGCGCGGCCCGCCCGAACGACACGGTGACCAGGCCACCGATACCGGGCGTCTCGTCCGGCGCGAGCGCCCCCTCCCCCACCCGGTCGATCGCCACGACCTCGGCGACGGTCGCTGCCCCGGGCGCGGGGATCAGCCGCAGCTGCACGAGGTGACCGTCGAACGCCCCCATCCAAACGGCGAACGTACCGGTGCCGTCCGGCCGGAGCTCAAGCGTGCGCCCGTGCGAGAACCACCGGCCGGTCTCGCGCACGACGTCCGTGGGCGTCAGGACGGCCGGGGGCGGTACGGACGCGGCCACCGGTTCGACGGGCGCCACCACGGTCGGAACCGCCGGCCCGCCCGGCGCGAGCGTCCGCGGGGAGGCGGCGACGGAGCCCGCGCCGACGGTGAGCGTCACGAGCGCCGCGGCGACGAGCAGCCGATTCGCGGTCCGCCCTCCTAATTGGTGCCTCATGGGATTACCCTAATCACACCAGCCACGTGACCGAGTACCCGACTTGCGTCGATTCGATCACCAAATGGCAACCGTCCGACTAGAAGTAGGGGACTCGGAGCACGGCTCGAATCCGAACCCGCCCGCTCCCCCGCTGAGGAGGAATCCATGTCCACACCCGCCGCCACGGGCGGTACCAGGAGACGCGAGGCCTTCTCGGGGCGCTCCGTCTTCGTGTTCGCCGCCATCGGCTCCGCCGTCGGCCTCGGCAACATCTGGCGTTTCCCCTTCGTCGCCTACGACAACGGCGGCGGCGCGTTCCTCATCCCGTATCTGGTCGCGCTGCTCTCCGCCGGTATCCCCCTGCTGTTCTTCGACTACGCCATCGGCCACCGGTTCCGCGGCTCCGCTCCCCTGAGTTTCCGCCGCATGAACCGTTTCGCCGAGCCGATCGGTTGGATCCAGGTGTTGGTGTCCTTCGTGATCGCCGTCTACTACGCGGTGATCCTCGCGTGGGCGGCCTGCTACGCCTGGTTCTCCGTCGACGGCCGCTGGGGCGAGACCTATGAGGAAACCGCCACCTTCTTCTCGGAGGACTTCCTCCGCGCCGGGTCCGGCTTCGGCCTGGACTTCGTGCCGCTCATCACGGGCGTGTTGGTCGTTGTATGGCTGTTCACTCTCGGCGTCCTCATCGCGGGAGTTCAGAAGGGCATCGGCCGGACCGCTCAGATCTTCATCCCGCTGTTGATCGTCTTGTTCGCGGCCCTGGTCATCCGGTCCCTGTTCCTCGAGGGGGCCGCCGACGGCCTCAACAACTTCTTCACGCCCGACTGGGGCGTGCTGACCGACCCCGGTGTGTGGATCGCCGCCTACGGGCAGATCTTCTTCTCCCTGTCGGTGGGCTTCGGCATCATGCTCACCTACGCCTCGTACCTCAAGCGCCGCTCCAATCTCACCAGCTCGGGGCTCGTCGTGGGCTTCTCCAACTCGGCATTCGAGGTCCTGGCCGGTATCGGCGTCTTCGCCACCCTCGGCTTCCTCGTCTCCTCCGCTGCGGGCGCGGGGTGGGACGACGTCAGCGGCGGGCCGGGCCTCGCGTTCATCGCCTTCCCCGCCCTCATCTCGCAGATGCCCGGCGGGCCCATCTGGGGCGTCGTGTTCTTCGCATGCCTCATCCTCGCCGGCCTCACGTCGATGATCTCGATCGTCGAGGTGGTCATCTCCTCCTTCCAGGACAAGGTGGGCGTCTCCCGCACCACCGCAACGTTGGCGATCGGCGGCCCGATGGCCATCGTGTCGATCCTGCTCATGCCCACCGAGACGGGCCTGCAGAACCTCGACATCCTGGACAAGTTCGCCAACAGCATCGGCATCGTGGGCATCGCGCTCATCGCCCTCATCGTGGTGATGTTCGCGCTGCGCCTGGGTCCCACCCTGCGCGACCACCTCAACTCGGTCTCTTCGTTCAAGGTCGGCCCCATCTGGATCGTGTGCATGGCGGTCGTCACCCCGCTCGTCCTGGCGTACGCGCTGTTCGGCGAGATCCGCAGCCTGGTCTCGGAGCCGTACGAGGGCTACGACGCCGCCGTACTCGGCGTCTGGGGCTGGGGCATGATCGCCGCGATCCTGGTGCTGTCGGTGATCCTGTCCCTGCTGCCCTGGCGCGGGGCCCGTCACCTCGACGGCCCGCCGGCGACGGACGACGATCCAAGCGACGTCCTCTACGAGGACCAGTTCGACGCGTCGGGCTCCCCCGTCCGGGCCGACGCGGCCAGCGCGACCCGCACGGCCGGCACCGGTACGCGCGGCAACCGTACCGAGACCACCCGAAACGAGGGCTGAACCATGGACACCGCAGCGATCATCATGATGGTGCTGTTCCTGCTCGTCATCTGGGGAGGCCTGGCACTGAGCATCGCGCACTTCGTCCGGCAGCCCGACGACATGACGGAGGAGAACGCCGCGCGCACGGCGCGGAAGGTCTGACTCCCGGTCATCGACCGTAGGCCCCGGTTCCACAGCGGAACCGCGGCCTACGTCGTCCCGGGGTTCCCCTCGACCGGGCCGTCCGAGCCCGCCTCGTACTCCTCCATTGGGACCGCGCCGGACTCCCAGGCCTCGATCACCGGGGTGAGGATCCGCCAGCACTCCTCGGCGACGTCGCCGCGGACGGTGAGGAGCCGGTCCCCGTCGAGGATCCGCCCGAGGACCTCCCCGTACGGGAGCAGGTCGCTGTCGCCGAGCTCGGTGTCGAGGTGGGAGTCCTCGAGCGCGAGACTGTCGCCGGAGGCGTTGGTCGCCAGGTCGAGTGCCACCCGGCCGGGCGCGATGCCCATCGTGAGCCGGCTCGGCGGGGCCCCGCCCGCGAACGCCTCCGGAACGTGTGGCGGCGGCCGGAACGTCACCGTCACCCGCATCGAGTCCTCACCCAGTGCCTTGCCTGACCGGAGCCGCACGGGCACTCCCGCCCAGCGCTGGTTCCGGACCTCGAGCACCACCTCGGCGAGCGTCTCGGTCCCCCGCGACGGATCGACGCCCTCCTCGTCGGTGTAGGCGACGACGTCACGGCCGCCCGCCCTGCCGGCCGTGTAGCGGGCGCGACGAGAGCACGCGGACGGGTCGTCCCGCCACACGTGGGTGGACCGGAGGGTGGTGGCGAGCAGGTCGTGCAGTTCGGTGGCGTCGAGTCGCGCGGGCGCCTCCATGGTGACCAGCGCCGTCACGAGCAACAGGTGCGACTGGAGCATGTCGACCAGCGCACCGGTCGAGTCGTAGTAGACGGCACGGCCCTCGAGGGCGAGGGTCTCGTCGGCCACGACGTCGATGCGCTCGACGTGCTCGGCTGTCCACACGGGTTCCAGGACCCGGTTACCGAACCGCATCCCGAGGATGTTGAGGACGTTCGCGTCGCCGAGGAAGTGGTCGACGCGGTGGACGCGGTCCTCGGGGACGAGGTCGAGGAGCAGCGCGTTGAGGTCTCGGGCCGAGGCGAGGTCGGTGCCGAACGGCTTCTCGACCGCGAACCGTACGTCGTCGCGGAGTGGGCGGCCGCGCAGTCCCTCGCACGCCGTGGCGGTGACGGCCGGGGGCAGGGCGAAGTACAGCACCACCGGGCCGTCGAGCCCGTCGATGAAGTCGGCGAACGCGTCGGCGTCCGTGACGTCCAGGGCGACGAAGCGAGTCGTCGCCGCGATCCGGTCGGCCTGGTCCGGTCCGCAGCCGCCCTCGCGCAGCGCTGACCGGACGAGTCCGCGCCACTCGTCGTCGTCCATACCGGATCGGCCGGAGCCGACGACGGTGACGTCCCGCCCGGGGTCGCGCGCCAGGAGCGAACCCAGGCCGGGGAGCAGGAGGCGCTCGGTGAGATCACCCCCGGCCCCCAGGATCGCCAGGGTGGGGCGGTCGTTCTGTGACGTGGTGGTCGGCATGCGGTCGGGCCTCCGGGCGGGTCGTCGCCCGGCGGCTCGGTCCGGGCACTACTCGGCTGCTCGCCCGACGCTACCCGCGCGATCGTCCACCGGCCGGGCGCGACGCCAGTAGCCTCGGCGGCATGGACAGCGAGTCGAGCGACACGGCACCCGTCGAGGTGCGCCACCTGGTGCAGCAGTGGAAGCGCCTCGACGAGGTGCTGGCAGGTCTGAAGAAGGACGACTGGACGGCGGCGACCGCGCTGCCGGGGTGGACCGTGCGCGACATCGTGGCGCACATCGCCGGCACCGAGCACATGCTCGCCGGCGAGCCGGTCCCGGACATCGAGCTGCCTGAGTCGGCTCGCGAGTACGTCCACAACCCGATCGGTGAGCTCAACGAGAAGTTCGTCCAGGAGGCCCGGTCGCTGGCGGTGGAGGACGCGTTCTCCGATTTCCGGGAGGTCGTCGCCGAGCGCACGGAACAGCTCGCGGAGCTGTCCGGCGTGGATCTCGAGGCGGAGACGGACTCCCCCGTCGGTCGCGTGCCGTACCGCCGCTTCATGGGGGTGCGGGTCTTCGACTGCTGGGTCCACGAGGACGACATCCGGCAGGCGCTCGGCATGAAGCACCATCTCGGCGGTGACACCGGGCGGTTCGCCGTCGAGGAGATCGTGCGGGCCCTGCCGCGCATCGTCGGCAACGGCGCCGGCGCCCCGGACGGGTCGCGTGTCCGGTTCCGCGTCGTGGGTGAGGACGACGCGGATCTGCCGCTGGCCACCGACGTCGTCGTCGACGGGCGCGCGCGGCTCGCCGATGTGGACGACGCCGCGCGGACCACCGTCGAGCTGGTCTTCGACACGGCGACCTTCGTGCGTGCGACGACCGGCCGCATCACCGCCGAGCCGGGTCGCGGCGTGGAGGTCAGCGGGGACGAGGATCTGGGCCGGGCGATCCTCGGATCGTTGGCCTTCACCATCTGAGCCCTCGGGAGGTGGTGACGACGACGAGGAGCTCGGCAGCCGACGAGCCGGGGCACGCGCCCGGTCCGCACATCGTCGTCATGGGGGTCTCCGGCGCCGGGAAGTCGACGGTCGCCCGGGCTATCGCCGATCGGGCGGGTGCGGAGCTGGTGGATGCCGACGACCTGCATCCCCCTCGCAACATCCGGAAGCTGGCGGCCGGGGAACCCCTCGCCGACGACGACCGCTGGCCGTGGCTGGAGGCGGTCCGCGACCGCATGAGGCACCACGACCACTCGCGCGGGCCGGAGGCGCCGGCGCCCGACCGCGGCCTCGTCGTCGCGTGCTCGGCGCTGCGCCGCGCCTATCGCGATGTGTTGCGCGAGGTCCGCCGCCCGGTGTTCTTCGTCGAGCTCGGCACCGATCCGGAACTCATCGCCGCCCGTCTCGCCGCCCGCCGCGGCCACTTCGCATCCGATCGGATCCTTGAGTCGCAGGTGCTCACGCTGGAGCCGCTCGCGGCCGACGAGTACGGGATGCTCTGCCCGATCTCGCAGCCGGCGGACGAGATCGCCGAGGACGTGCTGGCCGCGCTGTCGGGATGAGGCGGCGGTCAGCCGGGCTCGGCCGCCGTCAGCCCCGGTGCTGCCGCGCCCACCCCGGGACGTCCTCGAGGACGGATCCGTCGCCCAGCGACGACCCGGTGATGACACTCATGCTGCCGTCGTTCTCGAGGATGACGGCCGCGACGTCGCCCAGGTCGCCGACGCCGGAGGAGCGGATGGTCTGGCGGATGTCGGCGTGGGTGAGGCGGTGGCGGGCGATCTGGTCGTCGAGGAAGACGCCGTCGCGCACGAGCAGCGTCGGGTCGGCGGTGAGGACGGCCCGCCCGGCCCGCGACCTCCTCAGCCGCGAGACGGCGTACTGCAGGACGACGAGCAACGCCATCGCGATCGCGCCCTCGGTCCAGGACACGTCGGAGCTGAGGATGATGGTCGCGAGCGTGGAACCGAGCGCGACGGTGACGACGAAGTCGAAGGCGTTGAGCTGCGTCAGGGTGCGCTTGCCGAACACCCGCACCACCAGCACGAGGAACGCGTAGGCGGCGGCGCCGACGAGCAGGACCCGGAGAACGTCAGGCCAGTTGTCGAACCACATGCCCGCACCGTACCGACGAGCCGGCGCCGACGAGCCCCCGTGCCGACGAGCCCCGTGCCGGCGGCCCGGGCTACCTCTCCGCCATCGGGGTGGCGAAGTGCTGGACGTAGAGATGCGCCTCCGGCAGGCCCTGGTAGGCGGCGGTCCGCATGCAGACACCCACGCGGGTGAAGTCCGGGTCGAGGATGTTCTCCCTGTGGCCCGGGCTCTGCATCCACTGGGCGACCGGGTCGGGCCCGCCGGTGGACGAATAGAAGAGGTTCTCCGCTGCCCTGTGGTAATCGACGCCGGCCTCGCGGATGAACGTGCCCGGGCCGCCGCTGCCGTCAGGCGCGTGATGCGCCCAGTAGTCCCTCGCGATCATGTCGTCGGCCTTCGCACAGGCACTGTCGCGGAGCTTCTCGCTCGCGTCCAGTGCCGGGAGCCCGTTCTCGCTGCGCTGCGCGTTCGTCCGCTCCTCCACCGGGGACGGTTCCGCCGGAGGCTCGAGCGGCGCCGCGCCACGGGGGTCCGTCCACGGGAGTCCCCCGTTCACCGCGAGATCCGACTCCGCGCAGCCACTCATCACCGACGCCACCAGGATCACCGACGCGACCGCCGCCCTCGCGACTGTCCGGTTGCTCATCCTCATCACCCGACATCCTGATCACCCGGTCCGAGTGGAGAGACCTGTGCGCCCGGGGAGACTTGAACTAGCCTTTTACGTGGCTGTGACCGGGCGTTATGCGGCTTGACCTGCTCACTTGACTATCCAGCCATTCCTGTGCATACATCCGCGATTCCCCTTTTTTTCGGTGAAGTGTGGGCAAAATGTGGGCACGGACGGACTGGGGCGCGGGCCGCCGGGTCCAGAAGAAGGTCGAATCAACAGCTGGGCGCGACCCGCCGACTGGCATACCTGTTCCACCAAGCGTAACGTTACGGGTATGGGAACACGTATGGGTGAGTGTCCGCTGTGTGGCGACCAGGTGGAAGATGCGCCAATGGTCGACGCCGAGGTGGGCCGGCGCGCAGCACGCAACCGTCGAGCATGGTGGACCCGCCAGCCCATCTGCACCGCATGTGCTTCCACCGGGCATCGCCCCGAGTCCGCAGACGGTAGAACGATCGCGTGGATTGACGTGAACGCGACACGGCACCCGGTCGTGACGTGCGAGGTATGCGGGCAGCGGCTACACATGGAACCGGACAAGCGCCGTAAGCGCGTCACGTGCTCGAACTCGTGTCGCCAGAAGATGTACAAGACCAAGCGTGTTCCGCTAGCCGTAACGTGTGACGGTTGTGGGAACACATATGAGCCCGCCCGGTCCGACTCGAGGTTCTGCTCCCCGGCCTGCCGACAGAAGGCGTACCGGGAACGTCACCGTTAAAGACCAAGAGCGTCGACACCCTACGGGTGGCCCTGGCTGAATCTCCTGCGGACCCACTGCGGACCGAGGGGTGAGCCCCGCCGGGCGGGAGGAGGTACCCGGCGGGGCTCTGCCGTCGCTGTCCAACCCCACGAAGTAGGCGACGGCGGTCTAAGGGGTTATCCGGTCGTGCGTTTCAGGATCACCTCGAAGTGATGGTCCCGGCCGGCCACGGTGTGCCGCTCCACGTCCCCGTCCACGTCGTAGTCCACGCCGCGCCACACCACCCGGTCGGCGGGCTTGATCTCCGTCCGCGGCCCGGTCAGCATCCGGTACCGGGTCGACACCACGTCACGGTGCGCCACCGTCTCCGAAGATCCGAGCGGCGACATGGTGCAGCGGACGGGGATCTCCACGTCGGCATAGATCGGGGAACCGTACCGGTCGCGGTCGACGATCTCCCGCCGCTCGAGGACGGCCCGGTCCTGGAACACGATCACAGCGCACGCACCCTGTACCGGTTCAGGACGGCGAGTTCCACGAGGGTGAAGCCTTGGAACGCGCCACGGATCGACACCCCGCCGGTGTCGTAGGCGATGCCGGTCGGGTTCGTCACCAGCCTGGCGGCGGCGGTGAGGATCACCTCGTCGACGCCGTCGCGGGTCTGCCCCGATGCGAGCTTGTCGCGGCCCCGGCAGTATGCGGAGACCATCGCGGCGATCGTTGCCACGGCGGTGTCGGCCTGGGCCACGAGATCCTCGTCGGAGTCGTCGTGGCCCAGGAACGCGAGGACCTGAGCGCCGGTGGTCATCACGGGGTCGCGTCGGTGAGGACCACGACTCCCTCGGGGTGGATGAGG
>NZ_BCSW01000049.1 GCF_001571065.1 Dietzia cinnamea NBRC 102147 | reverse complement strand
GGCCGCCGGGGTGGAGCCCGGCGGCACGCGGGTGGGCTACCTGTCGACGACCGGGTTGGTCAGCGCACCGATGCCCTCGATCTCCACGGTGACGCGGTCACCGGGCAGCATCGCCCCGACGCCTGCCGGGGTGCCGGTGAGGATGACGTCCCCGGGCAACAGGGTCATGACCCGGCTGACGTACTCGATGATCTCGCCGACGGTGTGCATGAACTGTGAAGTGTTGCCGTCCTGGCGCAGCTCGCTGGTCCCGTCCTCGTGCGTGAGGGTGGTGCGGACGTCGAGTCCGTTGGGGTCGAGGTCGGTGACGATCCACGGACCGAGCGGGCAGAAGGTGTCGTAGCCCTTGCCCCGCGTCCACTGTCCGTCGGAGAGCTGCTGGTCGCGCGCGGTGACGTCGTTCGCGCAGGTGTAGCCAAGGATGACCTCGTGCGCGCGGGCGGCGGCGACGTCGCGGCACGGCTGCCCGATCACGACGGCGAGCTCGCCCTCGTGGTCGACCCGCTCGGAGCTCGGCGGGTACGCGATGGCCGCCTCGGGGCCGACGACCGAGGTGTTGGGCTTGAGGAAGATCAACGGCTCGGCGGGCGCCGGCGATCCCATCTCCTCGGCGTGGTCGGCATAGTTCTTGCCGACGCACACGATCTTCGACGCCAGGATGGGCGCGAGGAGACGCACGTCGGCCAACGGCCACTCCCGGCCGGTGAACTCGGGGGTACCGAACGGGTGCTCGGAGATCTCGGCACAGGTCAGCGAGGAGGGGTCGGCGATGTCCCCACGGACCTCGACGAAGGCGAACCCCTGCGGATGGGCGATACGGGCGAGACGCATACCGCGATCCTAGGGCGTACGGAGGTCACGTAGGACGCGTGCCCCACGGTCGCGGAGCTCGGCCACCTGTGCGAGGTACAGCTCAGCGCAGGCGAGCGCGTCGACGGCCGCGTCGTGCGCGCGGTACCGGGGAAGCCCGTAGCGTCCCCGGGCACCCCACAGGCGCAGCTCGTCGGGCGAGGGATCCGCCGTGAACCCCATGTCGATCCCTCCGCCGGAAATCCGTCGCTGCAGCTCGAGCGTGTCGACGGCCTCCAGCGGCGGGCACACGCCGTACACGCGCTTACACAGCGCGCCGAGGAAGTCCACCTCGATCATGCTGTAGTGCGCCAGCAGGACACGTCCGGTCAGGGCGGCGAGCACCCGGTCGAGCACCTCCGCGATCGCGTCCCCGTGCGCCACGTCGTCGTCTGTGAGGCCGTGCACGGTAGCGCTCTGGCCCACCCCGCCGTCGTCCCCCGGCCGGTCGTCCGGCCGCAGCAGCATCGACCCGGCCCCGCCCAGCACGATCCGGTCCCCGTCGACCGGCACGAATCCTACCGACACGACGCGGTCCCGCCGCGGGTCGAGGCCCGTCGTCTCCACGTCCACGGCCAACAACCGAACCTCGTCCAGCGGTGTGGCGGCGCCCGGCGGCGGTGTCCGCAAGAAGGTGCCTAGCGGGCCGTCGGGCACCCGGCGCGCCGCGCGCCGCCGGCGGGCGGCCGTCGTCAGTCTGCCCAGTCCCGTCACATCTGCCCGACCCGGTACTGGATGGCCAACGCGGACTGCGCGGCCGCGATGATGCGGAACGCCGCCCGCAAGCGGTGCCGGTCCATCGTGCCGAGGATCGACGGGTCGACGTGGTTGTCCAACTCGATCCCGTCGGCGATCTGGCGCGCATGGTGCCGGTAGGCCAGACCCCTGAGGAATCGGATCGCGCCGGACAGGTTCTCGGCATCCGTCCGGGCGATTACCCCTGCGGCCGCCGCGGCCTCGAGTCGGCCCAGCGTGGAGACCTCCGGCAGCCCCGCCGACAGCGCGTGCAGCCGGGCGATCTGGACGACGGGCGCGATGCCGCCCGCCTTGATGTCCAGCGTGTTGCGGTACTCCCCCCGGCGCGCGACCACGAGTCCCCGGAAGAACCCGAGAGGCGGTTGCCACTCGCAGGCGATCCGGGCCAGGTGGGCGAGGAACCGTCGGCTCCCCCGGGGCCTGGAGAGCATCTCGCGGCGGACCCGGTCCACCAGTCGCTCGGACCCGTGGACGGCGCGGATGTCGAAGAACACCTGGCTGTGCAAGACGGCGTCGGGGTCGGGCGCGCCCACCCAGTCCCGCACCCGTCGTTCCCAGTCGGACGCGGTGCGCCGCCACTGCGGGTTGCTCGCCATCACGTCGCCCGGGCACCGCGGGAAGCCCGCCCGGTCCAGGCCGTCGCAGACCCGGTCGGCGAGTGCGGCGAAGTAGTCGTGGGCGCCCGCGACCGAGTCGGCGGCGTCGTCGAGGATCAGGGCGTTGTCCTGGTCGCTGGACGCACCGAGTTCGCCGCGGGCCTGCGAGCCGAGACCGACCCAACAGTAGGCGGCGGGCGGCGGTCCGAGGTCGGCCTCGGCCAGGCCGAGCAGTCTCCGGGTGGCGGCGTCGGCGGTGGCGGTGATGACGCGCCCGATGTCCTGGGGTGCGGTCCCGCGCCGCACGAATTCACCGATCAGCGGCAGGAGCCGCTCCGCCAGCCGGGCGACCGTGTCGGTGTCCGGGGCGCGGGAGATCCGCGCGGCCAGGTAGACGGGGTCGGCCTGGGCGAGCCGGAGCAGGTCGCCCGTGGTGACCATCCCCATCGGCGCCCCGTCCTGGCACACCGGTAGATGGTGGACCCCGCGGTCCATCTGAAGCAGCGTGGCGTCGAACGCCCGGGTGCGGGCGTCCACCGTCACCGGGTCGCGGGTCATGATGGTCGACACCGGAGCCTCGGGGTCCCCGCCGGCGGCGACGACCTTCGTGCGGAGATCGCGGTCGGTGAAGATTCCCACCACACGCCCGGCCTCGACCACCGCGAGCGCCGACACCCGCTCGACCGTCATGAGCTGTGCGGCCTTCCGGATGGGGGTGTCGGGCCCCACGGTGACGGCGTCCCGCGTGAGTAGCTCCCCCACCGGCGTGCCGAGGGCGTCGCCTCCGGCCGCGGCGGCGCGGGCGGATGCCAGATCCTGGCGGATCCGGTCGTTACGCGCGCCGAAGAAGGCGCGCAAGGCGGGATGCCCGGCGGCCAGCTCGTCGAACACCTCGCGGGACATCTCGAGGAGCAGGGTGTCCGCCGTGGCCACCATGAGGTAGCGCGACAGGCGGGACTCGGTGAGGGTCGAGTAGCCGAAACAGTCGCCCTCGTCGCGCGCGTCCAGCAGGGTGCCGTCGGGATCGCACACCTCGACGGCGCCGGTCCGGATGATGTGAAGGTAGTCGTTCGGCGTCCCCGGTTCGATGATCACCGAGCCGCGGCGATGGTAGCGCTGGGACAGCAGGGCGGGAAGTCGGTCGAGTTGCTCCGACGGGAGACCGTCGAACGGCGCACAGCGTGCGAGGAAGTCGCGCACCTCGGCCAGTTCCACGTCCACGCCTCCACTGTGGACGCCGACGGCCCGCGGTGTGATCGCTTCACGCAATTCACACCCGCGGGCCGTCGGGGTGGGACGGGTCCCGGCGTGCCGACGCCGGGGAGGCGGTCCGGGCTAGGCGCTGACCGCGGCGACGATCCGGTCGCCCACCTCGGAGGTGACGACGGGTGCGTCGCCGCGCGAACCGAGGTCGGCCTCGACGGCGGCCTCGACGCGCGCGGCCTCGTCCTCCTTGCCGAGGTGGCGCAGGAGCAGGGCCACGGACAGGATGGCCGCGGTCGGGTCGGCCTTGCCCTGGCCGGCGATGTCCGGGGCCGAGCCGTGGACGGGCTCGAACATCGACGGGTTGGTACCGGAGGCGTCGATGTTGCCGGACGCCGCGGTGCCGATCCCGCCGGTGACGGCCGCGGCGAGGTCGGTGATGATGTCGCCGAAGAGGTTGTCGGTGACGATCACGTCGAACCGCGCGGGGTCGGTGACCATGTAGATGGTCGCGGCGTCGATGTGGCAGTAGTCCACCTCGACACCCGGGAACTCGGGCGCGACCTCGTCGACCGTCCGCTGCCACAGTCCGCCGGCGTTGACCAGCACGTTGGTCTTGTGGACCAGCGTGAGCCTGCCGCGGCGGGCCTGTGCGCGGGCGAAGGCGTCGCGGACGACACGCTCCACGCCGAAGCGGGTATTGACCGACGTCTCGGTCCCGATCTCCTGCGGGGTGCCGACGCGGATCGCGCCACCGTTGCCGGTGTAGAGGCCCTCGGTGCCCTCGCGCACCACCGCGAAGTCGATCTCACCGGGGTCCTTCAGCGGCGTGGCCGAGCCCGGGAACAGCCGCGAGGGACGGAGGTTGACGTGGTGGTCGAGAGCGAACCGCAGCGGGAGCAGCATGCCGCGTTCGAGCACGCCGGCCGGCACGGAGCGCGGGTCGCCGATGGCGCCCAGCAGGATGGCGTCGTGCTCCTTGAGGCTGGCGATGTCGGCGTCGGTGAGGGTCTCGCCGTTGCGCAGGTAGCGGCGGGCCCCGAGGTCGTACTCGGTCGTGGAGACGTCGGGCACCAGCGCGTGGAGGACCTTGAGCGCCTCGGCGATGACCTCGACGCCGATGCCGTCTCCGGGGATGACTGCGAGCTTCATGACGGTGTGGATTCCTTTGCTGCTCGTCAGTCGAGGTTGATCTGGGTGGCGGTGGCGCCGAGGTCGGAGACGATCCGGTCGATCGTCGGCTCGGCGACCGCACGGTCCACGCGCAGGATGAGCGACGCGCCCTCACCGGTGGCGTCCTGGCTCAGGGCGGCGGCCTGGATGTCGATGCCCTCGCCGCCGAGGATCGAGCCCACCTTGCCGAGCACACCCGGGCGGTCGGAGTAGTGGACGAAGAGGTTCTGGCCCTGGGCGCGCAGATCGAAGCCACGCTCGTTGATCCGGACGATCTTCTGCACCTGGTCCAGGCCCGAGAGGGTCCCGGTGACCTTCCCGGTGGAACCGTCGGCCGCGACGGCCGTGACGGTGACCGTGCTGCGGTAGGACTTGGACTCGCTGCGGGTCTCGACCGAGTGCGTGACGCCGCGCTGCTCGGCCATCTGGCCGACGTTGACGAACGTGGCCGGCTCGTCGGTGATGGCGGAGAACAGGCCGCGCAGGGCGGCCAGGCCGAGGACGTCGACCTGCTCGGCGGCGAGCTCGCCGGCGACCTCGACGTTGACGGTGGTGGGCACGCCCGGGCACAGGTGGCCGGCGATGAGGCCGACCTTGCGGACGAGGTCGAGCCAGGGGGCGACCTCGTCGCCGACCGGGCCGCCGGAGACGTTGACGGCGTCGGGCACGAACTCGCCGCGGAGCGCGAGCAGGACGCTGCGCGCGACGTCCGTACCGGCGCGGTCCTGGGCCTCGGCGGTGGAGGCGCCCAGGTGCGGGGTGACGACGGTGTTCTCGAGCTCGAACAGCGGCGAGTCGGTGCAGGGCTCGGTGTCGAACACGTCGAGCGCGGCGGCGCGGACCTTGCCGGACTTCAGGGCGTCGACGAGGGCGTCCTCGACGATGAGGCCGCCGCGGGCGGCGTTGACGATCACGACGCCGTCCTTGGCACGGGCGAGACGCGCGGCGTCGAACAGGCCGGCGGTCTCCTTGGTCTTGGGCAGGTGCATCGTGATGATGTCGGCCCGGGAGACCAACTCGTCGATGTCCACGAGCTCGATGCCCAGCTGCGCCGCGCGGGCGGCCGGCAGGTAGGGGTCGTAGGCGATGATGTGGGTCTCGAACGCCGCCAGGCGCTGGGCCACGAGCTGCCCGATGCGCCCCAGGCCCACGACACCGACGGTCTTGCCGAGCAGCTCGACGCCGTTGAAGGAGCTGCGCTTCCAGGTGTGCTCGCGCAGCGTCCGGTCGGCGGCGGGGATCTGGCGGCAGGCGGCCATGAGCAGCGCGACGGCGTGCTCGGCGGCCGAGTGGATGTTGGAGGTGGGCGCGTTGACCACCATGACGCCGCGCTCGGTGGCGGCAGGGATCTCGACGTTGTCCAGGCCCACGCCGGCGCGGCCGATGATCTTGAGGTTGGGCGCGGCGGCGAGCACCTCGGCGTCGACGGTCGTCGCGGAGCGCACGAGCAGGGCGTCGGCGTCGGCGACGGCCTCGAGGAGCTTCGGACGATCCGGGCCGTCCACCCAGCGGACCTCCACGGCGTCGCCGAGCGCGTCGACGGTCGACTGGGCGAGCTTGTCGGCGATGAGGACGACGGGACGTCCGGATGCTGTCACAGTGGGATCTCCTCGGTGTCAAAACGGTCAGGGCCAGTCTAGGCCACCTGTCACCGCCGTCGATCAGTGGCCGGTGCGGCCCGGGCCGCCTACCGTGGCGGGGAGTCCGGCCCGACGGTCGCGCCCCATCCGGCCGCCGTCGTGGCACGGGCACGCCGACGAACACACCGACGAGCACACCGCCGCGCGACGAACGGAAAGCCCTGATGCCCCGCAGCCCCCGGTCGACACCGTCCCCGGTCCGATTCCCTGACCCGTGGTTGCCGGTGGTGGCGCCGGCGCGGGGCGCGACGGCGGTGGCGACGTATCTGCGGGCGCACCTGTACGGCGCGGCCGTGGGCCGCAGCATCCTCGACCGCTGTATCAGCGCCGTGGAGCCGGCCGACCGCGTGCGGTTGGTGCCGCTGCGCGCGGAGTTCGACCGGGAGATCGACACCGCCGCGGCTCTGCTGCGGCGCCTGTCGCCGTGGGGCGCGCCGGGTCGCGGACTCCTCAGGGCGTCGTCCGTGGTGACGCTCGCCGCGTTGCCCGTGGGACCGGTGTTGCGCGATCCGTTGGCGCGGCTCGCCGTCCTGGAGACGCTCCGCACCCTGGTGGTGGCCAAGCGCTCGATGTGGGAGCTGCTCGCGGCGTCGTGGGTCGCCGACGACCCGGCGCCCGGCGGTGACGACGACGACGAGTTCGGCGTCCACGACACCGGCCGGCTGCTGCGGGGTCTCGCGGAACAGGCCCGGGCGCAGGAGGAGTTACTGGAACAATTGCGCCGCGCCTACGGCCTGGCGGTCTTCGGGTGAGCGCCGCCGGGATCGTGCGCGCGGACGTCATCGTGGTGGGCTCGGGCCCGAACGGTCTGGCCGCCGCGGTGATGTGCGCGCGTGCCGGGCGGAAGGTCGTGGTCCTCGAGGCGCAGGACACCATCGGCGGCGGCTGCCGGACTCTGCCGATGTCCGACGTCGCCGGCGACATCCCGGACGATCTCGCCGACGGCCTGTTCGTGGACCCCTGTTCGGCCGTGCACCCGATGGCGGGGGCCTCGCCGTTCTTCCGCGACTTCGACCTGGCGGCCCACGGCGTCGAGCTGGCCGTGCCCGCGGTGCAGCTCGGGCACGCCCTGCCGGGCCGGGACGCGATCGTCGTGCCGTCCGACCCCTCCCCCGCGACCCTCGCCGAGGGGTTGGGTTCGCGCGAGGAGGCCGACCGGTGGTGGAGCGTGATGGGCCCGCTGGGCCGCCGCGCCGAGGACGTGGTCGCGGCCGCCCTGTCCGATCAGCGCTCGATCCCGCCCGTGGCGGCGACGGCGGCGCTCGCCGGCGCCTTCCTGCGGGCGCATCCCCGCGGCGGGGTCGCCGATCCTCTCGGCCCGGACGGCCGGACGCTGCTGTCCGGTATCTCGTCCCACGCCATCACCCCGCTGACGTCCCCGGCCGCGACGGGCGTCGGGCTCGTCCTGGGCGCGCTGCTGCACTCCCCGCGCGGATGGGGTCTGCCCGTCGGCGGCAGCGGCGCGATCACGGCTGCCCTGGCCGATGCCGTGCGGGACGCGGGGGGCGAGATCCACACGGGCGTCACCGTCGACTCGCTCGCGCGACTCGACGCCCGCGACGTGGTGTTCAACACCTCGTCGAGGATCCTCGGCCGGATCCTGCTGGCGTCATCGCCGTCACCCGCCGTTGCGCGCCGCGCACGGAAGCTCATGGAGGCGCCGATGGGCGGCGCGGCCGCGAAGGTCGACCTCGTCCTATCGGGCCCTGTGCCGTGGCGGGACGAGCGCCTCGCCCGGGCGGGCACCGTTCATCTGGGCGGGGACTCGCAGGCGCTGGCCGTCGCCGAGCGCGAGGTGGCCGCCGGCCGCCACGCCGAGCGCCCGATGATCCTCGTCTCGCAGCCGTGGGTGACCGACCCCGGCCGCATCGCCCCGGACGGCCGGCGGCCACTGTGGACCTACGCCCACGTCCCCGCCTACTCCGGCCGCGACCAGACCGAGCAGGTGCTCGCCGCGCTGGAGGAGGTCGCACCGGGAGTGCGCGACGTCGTACTCGCCACCCACTGCACGCCCGCGGACCGGATGGCCGAACACAACGCCAACAACGCCGGCGGGGACATCGCGGCGGGACGGGTGGACCTGCGGGGTCTGGTCGCGCGCCCGGTGCCGCGGGTCGACCCGTTCGCCACGCCCGTCCCCGGCGTCTGGCACGCCTCGGGCTCCACGCCGCCCGGGCCCGGCGTGCACGGGATGGCCGGCCGGCACGTGGCGGACCGGATCCTCGGCCGCTGACCACCTCGCCGGCGACGTCACCTCGGGCAGGTCTGCCGGGTCACTGATAGGACACGAACCACGGGCGCGGCCGCACGGCCATCGTCTGCTCGGGCGTGAACGTGGGCGTGTCCTCGTCGTAGAAGTTCTTCCAGGCCATCCAGATGTCGGGAGAGAGCCCGCTGCGCAGGACGTCCCACGTCTCCATCTTGAGCTGCGGCGTGCCGTGGCCGTCCGCGTGCAGGGCGATCGCCACCTCCGGGCGGGAGGTGTCTATCCGGTCGCGGTTGCTGATCATGGCCATGCTAAACTGGTGGAGGATGAGCAGCTTCTGCGGTCCCCCGCTGTCGCGGGTCAGGTCCGCCAGCCAGTGGATCACCCGGTTGATCTCCTCGGCGTCCACCGACCCGATCTGCGCGCCCGGCTGCTGGCCCGGCTTCAGTTTCCACTCGGGGTCCAGCGCCAGCCCTACGCCGGGCCGGCGCAGCAGGTCCTCGAAGATCTTCGCCTGGTCGACCATGTCGGCCATCCCCGGCTGCAGGTCGATCACCGCGTACCCGCCGGCCTCGGTGATCGCGTCGACGAGCGGGACGAAGATCTCCGGGTCCCACTCGTTGGTGAAGTTGCCGTCGGCTCCCGGTCCGCCCGCGGCGACCGTCCCGATGATCTCGAACGCCGGGACCACCGGTTCCGGCGAAAAGGGTTGGTACTGGTCGACCAGAGTCTGCACACGCGCCACACTCTCGGCGGGGCCCTGCTCGCCGAGGATGCCCAGCGCAGGGGTGATGGGCGAGCCGTAGGCGGCCACGAAGCGACGCCCGGGGAACATGAGCTGCCCGCCGCCCGGGAGCTCGGGCACCGTGCGGGCGGTCTCGACGCGATCGCCGAGCTCCTGCTCGGTCCCCCACCCGGGGCCGAGTGCGTAGACCGCGTCGGCGTCCCGCACTGCCTCGACCGACCCGCCGTCGACCCGGGGATCCGGTGCCCGGAGGTGGGACACCGCCGCACCCGCGGCCACGGCCGTCGCGATCGATGCGACGGGGGTCCGGTCGTGGACGAGCACGCTCGGGGCGTCGTCGCCGTCCCATGCGGGTGCACCCGGCTCGAACGGCTCTGCCGCACCCTCGCCGCCTCCGGCGGCATCCGCGCCGCCGCCCGCGGTGTTCGGACCGCCGATCGTCATCAGCGCCGGCGCGCCGGGTGACTGGTGGACCGTGACGTCGTCGATCCGGTCGCCGGGGACCTCCAGCTCGGAATCGAAGGTGATCCCGGTCAGCTCCTCGAGCCCCGGCCGGTCGGTCGGGGAATCGACCACCTCGCCGTCGTCGTATCCGAACGACACCGCGCCGACCCGGAGCACCCGCTCGGCGCCGAGTCGCGACACCTCGTCGGCCAGGCCCGCCTCGCCGCCCGGAACGGCGGTGAGCATCGGGGCGCGCAGGCCCACGGCGACCGACGCTGCGGTGGCCTGGGCGGCCTCGTCCGGCGCGGCCACCACGACCACCGGCGCGGACTCCACCAGCAGTCGCGTGGCCTCCACACCCGAGCCGTCGGCGTCGGTGGCGATCCGGACCCCGTCCGCCTCGACCGCCCGCATCCCCGGGGCGTCACCGTCCTCCGTCGACCCACAGGCCACCGTCGTGGCGGCCAGGGAAAAGGCGAGGACCGCCGCACCCACACCTCGGTTGATGTGACGCACGGCGGTCCTCCTAAAGTTGTCGGGAATCGATCCCGGTGGACCCTACAGGGGCCTCACACGAGATGCTTCCGCAACACTCAGGCGGTCTCCGTGATGGGACGGTCGACCCAGCTCATGAGGTCGCGCAGCTTCTGGCCGGTGACCTCGATCGGGTGCTCCGCGTTCTCCTTGCGCAGCGCCTCGAGCTCCTTGTTGCCGCCCTCAACGTTGGCCACGAGGCGCTTGGTGAACTCGCCGTTCTGGATGTCCGCGAGGATCTCCTTCATGCGCTCCTTGGTGCCGGCGTCGATGACGCGCGGGCCGGAGAGGTAGCCGCCGAACTCCGCGGTGTCGGACACCGAGTAGTTCATGCGGGCGATGCCGCCCTCGTACATGAGGTCCACGATGAGCTTGAGCTCGTGGAGCACCTCGAAGTAGGCCAGCTCGGGCTCGTACCCGGCCTCGACCATGACCTCGAAGCCCGTCTTGACGAGCTCCTCGGTGCCTCCGCACAGCACGGCCTGCTCACCGAACAGGTCGGTCTCGGTCTCGTCCTTGAAGGTGGTCTTGATGACGCCGGCGCGGGTGCCGCCGATCGCCTTGGCGTAGGACAGCGCGAGCGCCTCGCCCTCGCCCTTGGGGTCCTGCTGCACGGCGATGAGCGCCGGGACGCCCTTGCCGTCGACGAACTGACGACGCACGAGGTGGCCGGGGCCCTTCGGCGCGACCATCGCGATGGTGACGTTCTCGGCCGGCTTGATGAGGCCGAAGTGGATGTTGAGGCCGTGGCCGAAGAACAGCGCGTCGCCGTCGTTCAGGTTGGGCTCGATGTCGTCGGCGTAGATCTGCGCCTGCGAGGTGTCGGGGGCGAGCAGCATGACGACGTCGGCCCACTTGGCGGCCTCGGACGCGGTCATGACCTTGAGGCCGGCCTCCTCGGCCTTCTCGCGGGACTTGGAGCCCTCGCGCAGGCCGATCACGACCTCGACACCGGAGTCGCGCAGGCTCAGCGAGTGCGCGTGGCCCTGCGAGCCGTAGCCGATGACGGCGACCTTGCGGCCCTGGATCAGCGACAGGTCCGCCGAATCGTCGTAGAACATCTCCACTGCCATGGTGGATTCCCTTCGTTTGTTATCGGTAAGTCGAAACCGGGTTACTGGTCGAGACTATCGAGTGGTGGTGATGGACTTGGGACCGCGTCCGAGCGCGACCATCCCGGACTGGACGATCTCGCGGATGCCGTAGCCGTCGAGCATTCGCAACAGCGCGTCGAGCTTGTCCGGCGTGCCGGTCGCCTCGAGCGTGAGCGACTCGGGCGAGACGTCGACGATGTGCGCACGGAACAGGCTGGCGATCTCCACGATCTGCCCGCGGTTGGTGGCGTCGGCCCGGACCTTGACCAGCGTGAGCTCGCGGGCCACCGAACCGGCCGGGTCCTGCTCGACGATCTTGATGACGTTGACCAGCTTGTTGAGCTGCTTGGTCACCTGCTCGAGCGGGAAGTCCTGGACGTTGACCACGATCGTCATGCGGGACAACCCGTCGGTCTCGGTCGGGCCCACGGCCAGCGACTCGATGTTGAACCCGCGCCGGGAGAACAGCGACGCGACGCGCGCGAGCACGCCGGGCTTGTCCTCCACCAGCACGCTCAGGGTGTGGGAACGCGCGCTCACTGATCCTCCTCCTGGCCGGCGATGACGGCGGCGTCGATCCGCTCGGTCACCTCGTGGATCTCCGTGGCCTCGTCCGCCGCGGAGTCGGTGTCGTCGAACAGCGGCCGGATGTCCCGGGCCGCCATGATCTCGTCGTTGGACGTCCCGGCCGCGACCATCGGCCAGACCTGGGCGTCCTTGCCCACGATGAAGTCGATGAGCACCGGCCGGTCGTTGATCTCGCGCGCCTTGGCGATCACGTCGTCCACGTCCTCGGGCCGCTCGCAGCGCAGCGCCACGCAGCCCAGCGCCTCGCCGAGCTTGACGAAGTCGGGGATGTGCATGGAGTGCGTCGACAGGTCGGTCTGCGAGTAGCGCTCCTCGTAGAACAGCGTCTGCCACTGCCGGACCATGCCGAGGTTGCCGTTGTTGATGAGCGCGACCTTGATCGGCGCACCCTCGATGGCACAGGTGGCCAGCTCCTGGTTGGTCATCTGGAAACAGCCGTCGCCGTCGATGGCCCACACCTCGGCGTCCCGACGGCCGAACTTGGCGCCCATCGCGGCGGGCACCGCGTAGCCCATAGTGCCGAGGCCGCCCGAGTTGAGCCACGTGCGTGGCTTCTCGTACTTGACGAACTGGGCCGCCCACATCTGGTGCTGCCCCACGCCCGCGCAGTACACCGCGTCGGGGCCGGCGGCCGCGCTGAGGCGCTCGATGACGTACTCCGGCGACAGGGACCCGTCCGACTGCGGCGCGTACCCCAGCGGGTACTCGTCCCGGATCTCGTCCAGCTCGCCGACCCACGCGGACGGCGCGTCCAGTGCCCCGGACTCCCGCTCACCGCGGAGCGTCTCGACGAGCTCGACCAGCACCTCCTTGATGTCGCCGACGATCGGCACGTCGACCGCACGGTTCTTGCCGATCTCGGCCGGGTCGATGTCGGCGTGGATGACCTTCGCGTCCGGTGCGAACGTGTCGAGGCGCCCGGTGACCCGGTCGTCGAAGCGCGCACCGAGCGTCACCAACAGGTCGGACCGCTGCAGCGCGGCGACGGCGGCGACCGTGCCGTGCATGCCGGGCATCCCAAAGTGCAGCCGGTGTGAGTCCGGGAACGCGCCGCGGGCCATGAGCGTGGTGACGACGGGGATGCCCGTCAGCTCGGCCAGCGCCATGAGCTCGGCGGAGGCGTCCGCCTTGATGACGCCGCCGCCGACGTACAGCACCGGTCGCTTCGACCGCGCGATCATCCGGGCGGCCTCGCGGATCTGCTTGCCGTGCGGCTTGGTGACGGGCCGATAGCCGGGGAGCTTCATCTCCGGCGGCCACGAGAACGTCATCTCGCCCTGCAGGACATCCTTGGGGATGTCCACCAGCACGGCACCCGGACGGCCCGTCTGGGCGATGTGGAACGCCTCGGCGATCATCCGCGGGATGTCGTCACCGTGAGAGACCAGGAAGTTGTGCTTGGTGATCGGCATCGTGATGCCGGAGATGTCGGCCTCCTGGAAACCGTCTGTGCCGATGAGGGCGGTCCCCACCTGGCCGGTGATAGCCACGATCGGAACCGAGTCCATCTGCGCGTCCGCGAGTGGCGTCACCAGGTTGGTGGCACCTGGGCCCGAGGTCGCCATGCAGACGCCGACCCGACCGGTGGCCTGGGCGTAGCCGGTGGCGGCGTGGCCCGCACCCTGCTCGTGCCGGACGAGCACGTGCCGGACCTTGGCCGAGTCGTAGAGCGGGTCGTAGACCGGCAGGATCGCCCCGCCGGGAATGCCGAAGACCACCTCGGTGCCGATCTCCTCGAGGGACCGGACGACGGCCTGCGCGCCCGTCATCCGCTCGGGGGCCGCCGGGCGGGCCTTCTGGTCTGTGCCCGGACGGGGTCCGGGCTGTGGCGTTGGTGCGCTCACTTCAACTGTCCTTCATGCTGGTCGTGGAGCTTGTCGTTCGTCGCCTCACCCGGTCCGGTGGGACCGGTGGAACCTGGCAACAAAAAACCCCCGACGGCCACATGGGGCCGGCGAGGGTGCGCGTCGGGGGAAAGCCAGGTTGCGGCTCAGGCGCCGACGCGCCGGCCGAGTACGAGACCGTTCCAGGTGTTCACGCGGCCCAGACTAGGCCCCGGCCGTCCGAAGCGTCAACTCGTGGAACACCGATCCCACATAGTGGACCGTGCGAGACTAGAGGACATCATGAGCGCCCCATTCAGAGCCCCCGTGCCGGAGTCGACCCCGCGCGACCGCGCCCTCTTCCGCGTCAACCCCATGTCCTACATCGTCATCGCCATCCTCGTCGTGGCGATCCTCTGGCCCGTCGCGGCCTACCCGCTCGCCCTCGGCTGGCTGGTGCTGATCCCGGTGGCCTTCGCCTGGTGGGTGGCCAGGACCCGCACCCGGCTCGACGAGCGCGGAGTGCACCTGTCGACCTGGCGCTCCCGGCGCTCGGTCCCGTGGGACGAGGTGAAGGGCGTGATGTTCCCGAAGAAGGGCTTCGCCCGGCTCGTGACGACCTCGGACGACTCCCTACCGATGGGCGGCGTGTCGTTCCACGACCTTCCGCGCCTGTCCGCCGCCAGCCGGGGCCGCATCCGCGACCCCTACTCCGCGCCCGGACCCGAGCAGCCCTGATCCTCCCCGGCCGGCCGGCACCCGGTCGGCCACGGCCTGTCGGCGCATCCCCATGCGCTCGTACACGAGGGTGACCGCGATGCCCACCACGAGGCCGCCCACCGTCCAGGCGCCGAGCACCCACACGGCGTGACCGAGCCCGGCCTCCCAGCCCGAGTCGAAGAACATGATCGCGCGCAGGCCGAGATATGCCTGGTGCATCGGCTGCAGGTCGCCGATGGCGACGAAGACGGGCGGCAGCATCTGCGTGGGCGTCGCCCCACCCGAGGTGGGGATCCCGAGCACCACGAACAGCACGAGGTTGACCAGCAGTCCGGCGTTGCCGATCGCGGCGATGATGGTGTGCGCGCAGACCCCCACCGCCACGATCACGAGGTTCGAGAACCAGAACATGTGCCACGGGTCGTACCCGCTGATGCCGAGGATGTCCGCCACCCACAGGCACAGAGCCGACACCAGCGGGGCGGTGACCAGCGTGACCGCCCACTTCCGTACGAGAGTCTGGACCCGACCGAACGGCGCCACGTGGACGTGATGGGCGAACGGCCCGATCTCCAGCGGGATGAACCCGAGCCGGGCGTCCAACAGCGCGGAGATGATCATCGCGCCGGTGAACCCGGCCAGGATGACGACCAGCGCGTAGAACATCGGCAGCGACGCGTTGGAGACGCCCGCCGGCAACGGGTTCCACGCCGTGACGTCGACCCGGATCGGGTCGCCGAGCGCGAGCTCCGCGGCCGCGTCGACCGTCCCGCCCTCTGCCCCGGCGAGGAGCTGGGCGTCCTCCACCAGACCCGGCCCGACACGCTCCCGGAACGACTCCCGCATCCGGTCGGCCATCGTGTTCATCACCTGGCCGGAGACGATCGACACCCGCGGTGAGTACTGCATCTCCACGCGGGCGCGGCCCGGCACCGGCCCGCTCCGACCCGCCTCCGTCGCGGCCGCCTCGACCAGCCCGACGACCCGTTCGCTGAGGTCGGCGGGTATCCGCAGAGCGCCGAAGTACGTACCGTCCCGCAGCCCGGCCTCCGCGGTGGCGGAGTCCACCATGTGCAGCCGGACGGTTCCCCACTCGTTGTTCTGGATGAGCCCCGCCGTGATGCGGGTGCCGACGTCGATCCGTCGCGGGCCGACCGGGGTCTCGAGCGTCGCCGCCTCGTCCTCGTTCACGACCGCGACAGGGATGTGTCGGGCGTGGGCCTGCGGGTCCGCGGTGCCGCCGATGTACATGAAGGCCAGGAGGAAGAACAGGCCGCAGACGACCGCGACGGCCCCTGCGGAGTGCGAGACGAACTCCCGGATCCCGCCGGTGTGGCCGGAGTCGCTCATGTCCATCCCCCTCTCGTCGTGGGCGGGCGGGCCTGGCGGCCGACCGTGAGAAGAGTAAACCCGCACCGGGGCGTATCGTGGGGAGGTCACGGCCAGTCCGGGGCGCCGCCGTCGGCGCGTCCGGAACGCCCCGCGGGTGCAGCCCCTCCGGCCGCCCGTTCTCCTTCGAACCGGATCGAGGTCCCATGCCGCCCCTGAGGTCACGAACCAGTACCGCCGGACGCAACGCCGCGGGGGCCCGGGCCCTCTGGCGTGCGACCGGTATGACGGACTCTGACTTCGGCAAGCCGATCATCGCGATCGCCAACTCCTACACGCAGTTCGTGCCCGGCCACGTCCACCTGAAGAACGTGGGCGAGATTGTCGCGGAGCAGATCGCGGCGGCGGGCGGCGTGGCGCGTGAGTTCCACACCATCGCCGTCGACGACGGCATCGCCATGGGACACGCCGGCATGCTGTACTCGCTGCCCAGCCGCGAGATCATCGCCGACTCGGTGGAGTACATGGTCAACGCCCACACGGCGGACGCGTTGGTGTGCATCTCCAACTGCGACAAGATCACGCCGGGCATGCTCAACGCGGCCATGCGGCTCAACATCCCCACGGTGTTCGTCTCGGGCGGTCCGATGGAGTCGGGCTTCTCGGTGGTCGTCGACGGCGTCGTCAAGGCGGGTTCCGACCTCATCACCGCGATCTCCGCCTCGGCGAATTCCGCCGTCGACGACGAGAATCTGGACGCCATCGAGCGATCGGCCTGCCCGACGTGTGGGTCGTGCTCGGGCATGTTCACCGCCAACTCGATGAACTGCCTCACCGAGGCCCTCGGGCTGTCCCTACCGGGTAACGGCTCGACGCTGGCCACGCACAGTGCGCGCCGCGAGCTGTTCGCCGAGGCGGGTCGCCTCATCGTGGACCTGTGCACGCGCTACTACCGCGACGAGGACGACTCGGTGCTCCCCCGCTCGGTGGCCACCAAGTCCGCCTTCACCAACGCGATGGCCCTCGACGTCGCGATGGGTGGCTCCACCAACACGGTGCTGCACATCCTCGCCGCCGCGCAGGAGGGCGAGGTCGACTTCGACCTGCACGACATCGAGGAGGTCTCCCGCCGGGTGCCGTGCCTGGCCAAGGTCGCCCCGAACTCGGACTACTACATGGAGCACGTGCACCGGGCCGGGGGCATCCCCGCGATCCTCGGCGAGCTGTACCGCGGTGGCCTGTTGGAGACCGACGTCCACTCGGTGCACTCCCCGTCGCTCGAGCAGTACATCGCCGACTGGGACATCCGCAGCGGCACGGCCACCGAGAAGGCCGTCGAGCTGTTCCACGCCGCCCCGGGCGGGGTGCGCACGATCGAGCCCTTCTCCACGGACAACCGCTGGGAGTCGCTCGACACCGACGCGGTGGGCGGCTGCATCCACTCGGTGGAGCACCCCGCGACCGCAGAGGGCGGCCTCGTCGTGCTGCGCGGGAACATCGCGCCCGACGGGTCGGTGTTCAAGACCGCGGGCGTGTCGGAGGAGAACTTCCACTTCTCGGGTCCGGCCAGGGTGGTCGAGTCCCAGGAGGAGGCGGTGTCGGTGATCCTCAACAAGACGCTGCAGGCCGGTGAGGTCCTGGTGGTGCTGTACGAGGGGCCGGCCGGCGGCCCGGGGATGCAGGAGATGCTGCACCCGACCGCGTTCATCAAGGGCGCGGGCCTCGGCACGAAGTGCGCTCTCATCACCGACGGTCGGTTCTCGGGCGGTTCCTCGGGGCTGTCGATCGGCCACATCGCGCCCGAGGCCGCCTCGGGCGGCCCGATCGGCCTGGTGCGTGACGGCGACATCGTGACGATCGACGTGGCCACGCGGTCCATCTCGGTGGAGGTGGACGACGACGAGTTGGCCCGCCGCCGGGAGGAGAAGGGACCGCTACCGTGGCGGCCGGCGAACCGGGACCGGAAGGTCTCGACCGCCCTGCGCGCGTACGCCTCGATGGCGTCGTCGGCGGACAAGGGCGCCGTCCGGATCCTGCCGGACTGATCGCGGATCCGGGCCGACCGCCGACGAGCGGTCGGCCCGCAGCGACCGGCGCGGTCAGCCCGCGGTGATCGGTGCGCTGTCGGCGGACGACGTCAACGGGTTGGTGCCGTTGAGGAAATACCACAGGACGCCGGCCAGCACGACGACGATCACCAGCCAGACGATCCCGCTGAACCGCGGGCGGTGCGACCATCCCCACTTGCGGTCGGCGGCCCACCGCCCGGGTCCGGTGAAGAGCAGCGTCAGCAGCGCCGCAGCGTAGAGGATCGACGGCTCGAGTCCCCGCGAGGTGTCGCTGAGGACGGGAATGGGGTCCGCTCCGGTCAACCGGACCGCGATGCCGAGGCCGACGATCCCGAGGAGGCCGGCCGCGGCGATGGGCGTGGCCAGCCCCACGACGAGCATGACCCCCGCGACGAGTTCGACGGCACCACCGGCGATCGCCAGCGCGCGGGCCATGTCGAAACCGGAGTCGGCGAGCGTCTCCGCGAACCCGTCGATCCCCGGGCCGCCGAACAGCCCGGCGAGCTTCTGCAGTCCGCGCATCGCCAGCAGGACGCCCACCGCCAGGCGGAGGACGAACAGTCCGAGGTCGATGGTCCCGCGCCTGCCGATATCGTCGCGGCGGGCGGGCGCGATGGTGGTCGGCTGCTCGCCGAACGGCAACGGCGCGGACATGTCGTATCCACCCGACTCGGAGAACTGCGAGTAGTCGGTGCGCCCGGCGGCCGGGAACGCTGTGGTGGCGGTGTCCCCCGTCCCGCCGCTCGCGCCCGTTCCCGCACCCGGCCCCGGACCCTTGGTGCCGGGCACGTCGAGCGGATAGTCGACGTCGTGGATGATCTCGGTACGGGCGTCGTCGTCACCGCGCTTTGAGGAAGTCACCTCTCGACTGTAGGCCGGGGCCGCCGCGGGGACCCGTAGGACACGGCGCGCCGTACTCTGGTCGGCATGAGATCGCTCGCGCTCGTCCTGGCGCTCGCCGTCGCGGTGTCGGGCTGCGCGAGGTTCGACGATCGCCTCGAGGCCCCGTTCACGCCGGCACCGGGTCCGGGGGCGGGGGCCGCGCCGCCGCCGAGTGCACCCGGCGCTCCGACTCCCCCGCCGACGTCGCCCTCCGGGGACCCCGAGCCGGCCCCCGAGACCGGTCCGTGCGTGGACCCGGACCCTGCGGTGATCGCCACGTGTCTGGGCCCGGCCGTCGCCGTGGCGGGTCTGGGTGAACGGGCGCTGGTCGCCGAGTCGACGGGTGCGGTGCGGATCGTCTCGCCGGACGCGGTGCCGGAGGATTTCGGGCGGGTGGATCCGCGGGGCGGTCGGGTGGCCGCGGTCGCGCCGTCCCCGGATTTCGCCCAGGACCGGTTGGTGTATCTCCTCGTCGTCGGCGATGGACCCACCCGCGTCGAGCGCCTGGCGCGCGGCGATGCTCCCCGCACGGTCGCGGAACTCGCTCCCGCCGAGAGCGGCGGCCTCGCGTTCGTCGCGGACGTCCTCACCGTCGGCGTCGGGTCGGAGCTCGTGCGGTTCCCGTCGTTCACGGGCATCGGTCGCGCCGAACGGCCCGAGGTGATCGCGCGTGATCTGGGTGGTATCCGGGCGTTGTGCGTCCACGACGACGAGGTGTACCTCTCCACCGTGACCGACCGTGGCGCCGCCCTCCGCGCCCCGGATCGGATGGTGTGGACGTGGCCTGACCAGCGTTCCGCGGGCGGGTGCGCGGCCGGCGAGGGGACGCTGGCGATCGCGCTCCCGGACGCCGAGCGTGTCGACACCCTCCAGACCGCCGGCGGTGCCGCGCGCGGCCAGCCCGAGGCTCTCGCGGAGGGGCGCTACGGGCGGCTCACCGGCCTCACTGTGGTCGGCGAGGGCATCCTCCTGGCCGGGACCACCAACAAGGCCGGCGGGTCCCCTGTCGCGACCGACGACCGGGCGGTCATCTTGCCCGACTCCGGCGGCGGAGGCGACGCCCGCATGTAAGTTCGGATCGAACCCTTGTGCGATCCTCGTTCTGTCGGTAAACTCGTTCTCATGTTCGAGTGATGGCGCGGCGCTGCAGGGGGTGACGGGGTTGGATACGACGACGACGG
>NZ_BCSW01000048.1 GCF_001571065.1 Dietzia cinnamea NBRC 102147 | reverse complement strand
CAACGAGCGTCCGCTCCCGCGCCTGGCCGCCCGACCCTCCAGAGCGAGCGCCACCTATTCGGCTACGCGCCGCCTACCGGACCCTATAGGTGGCGCGTAGTCGGATAGGCGGCGCTCCGTTCGATAGGCGTCGTCGATGCGGGCGAACCCGCGCCGCCCCCCGGCCGTACCCGTGCAGCCGCTCACGGCCTTGGCGTCTCGCCCCTGTGCCTGTCCGCGTCGACTGCTCCCGCTCCTCGCCATGGCGTCTGGCCTGCCCCGCGGTACGCGCGAGACGCCATGGCGACGGGCGGCTGCGAAGGAGGCGGCTGGGAAGGGGGCGGTCGCGGGAGGGTGCGGGTGCGGGTGCGGGTGCGGGGTGAGTGTGCCGGGGCGGCGGGCGGGGTCAGGCGGGGTTGGCGCCAGTGCCGGGGCCTGTGGCGGTGCCGGTGCAAGTGACGTCGTCGACGAAGTCGGGGAGCGACACGACCGCGTTGAGTGTCGACAGCGCCGAATCGATGACCGCCGCCTGCGGGAGTCCGGACTCCTCGCCCAGCAGCGCGAGCTCCTCGACCCCCGCGAGCCAGGCGCGCGTGAGCACCAGCGCCATCGGGCCCGCCCCGTCCACCCCGATGCTGTCGAGGATCCGCAGACTGATCGTGCGGTGCATGCCGTCGACGACCTGCTCCAACGCGGGGTCCACCGCCCGGCCCGAACGCAGGACCGCCACGTAGTTGTCGCGCCGACGCTGGATGTAACGGACCAGCGCCGTGACGATCGCGCGGGTGCAGTCCTCCGCGCTGGTGCCCTCCGGGACCTCCGTCAGCGAAAGCACGTGGTCGGCCGCCGCCCGGACGACAGCAGTGAGGTAGTCCAGCTTGGTGGGGAAGTAATGGAACAGCAGGCTGCGGGACACACCGGCCCGCTCCGCCACGTCGTCCAGGGACAGGGCATGGAAAGGCACCGTCTCCAGCAGTCGGATCCCCAACACGACCAGTTGCGAACGGCGTTCCTGCTTGGAGAGCCGTCGTCCTCCCGTTGCGGTCATGGCACACCTCGTCGTCGTACTCATCGACGCGCGCGTCGCGCCCCCCGGCGCCGACACCCACGTCCCCCCGGCCGACGCACAGGTCCATCTTAGGGTCACGTCCACGATCACGGACCGACATGCCACGATGGAGTGATGCCCGACAGCGCCGCACCCGACACCCGCCCCACCACCTTCGACGTGGGGGAGCGGATGGTTCTCGACGGCACCGCCGGCGGACGCACCGGCGTCATCCACACGCCCCACGGCGACATCGCCACCCCGGCGTTCATCCCGGTCGGCACCAAGGCGACGGTCAAGACGCTCACGCCCGAGCAGGTCCGCTCGACCGGCGCGCAGGCGGTGCTGGCCAACGCCTACCACCTGTACCTGCAGCCCGGGCACGAGATCGTCGACGCCGCCGGCGGTTTGGCTGAGTTCATGCGCTGGGACGGGCCCACCTACACCGACTCCGGCGGGTTCCAGGTGATGAGCCTGGGCGTCGGGTTCAAGAAGGTCATCGAGATGAGCGCGGGCACCAAGGCCGCCCCCGACGACTCGGCGACCAACAAGGGGCAGGGACGCCTCGCGAAGGTCGACGAGGACGGCGTCACCTTCACCTCCCACCTCGACGGGTCGCGGCACCGCTTCTCGCCCGAGGTGTCCATGCGGATCCAGCACTCGCTGGGGGCCGACATCATCTTCGCCTTTGACGAACTCACCACCCTGATGAACACCCGCGGGTATCAGGAGAACTCGGTGGAGCGGACCCGTCGCTGGGCGCAGCGCTGCCTCGACGAGCACGAGCGGCTGTCCACCGAGCGGACGCACCGGCCGGGGCAGTCGCTGTGGGGAGTGGTCCAGGGCGCGCAGTTCGAGGACCTGCGGCGCCAGGCCGTGCGCGGGCTCGTGGAGATGAGCGAGCGCGCCGAGGACCAGGGGCGGCGCGGGTTCGGCGGCTACGGCATCGGCGGCGCGCTGGAGAAGGAGAACCTCGGCACGATCGTGGGCTGGTGCACCGAGGAGCTGCCCGAGGACCGGCCGCGGCACCTGCTGGGCATCAGCGAGCCCGACGACATCTTCACCGCCGTGGAGAACGGCGCCGACACGTTCGACTGCGTCGCGCCCACCCGGCTCGCGCGCCACGGCGGGATCTACACGCTCGACGGGCGGGTCAACATCACCCGCGCGCAGTTCCGGCACGACCACACGCCGCTCGACCCCGAGGGGCCGTCCGAGGTCTCCCGCGAGTACAGCCGCGCGTACCTGCACCACCTGTTCAAGGCCAAGGAGTTCCTCGGCTCGACTCTGCTGACCCTGCACAACCTCGCCTTTGTGGTGCGGCTCGTCGACGAGGTGCGCGCGGCCATGGCGGCCGGACCCGACGAGTACGTGGCGTACAAGGAGCAGTTCCTGGGGCGGTACTACGCGGGGCGATGACCCGGACGCCGAGCCGCCGCGGATGGGAGACTGGGCGCATGACGGACGACCGTAGGCTGACGCTCGACGAGGACCTGGCACGACGAACGCCGTACGGACTCCATCCGGACGTCAAGACCGGGGCGCTGGCGGAGGTCAGCGAAGCGGCGATGGACGCGGCGTTCAACCTGCTGGACAAGGCGTTGACCAGAATGGTCGACGGGGACGAGCAGCGGGCCGCGACGCTGATCTCACGCGCCGCCTCCCTACCGTTCGACGAGCACCTTCGGCTCTGGCCCGGTCCCTTCACGGCCGACCAGATGCTGTTCGACTTCCTCTGCAACGTCGCCGAAACCGCGTCTCTGGATCAGCAACACCCGGACGACGACGGCCACCTCGACCAGCTCTACGCCGACGTCGCCCGCGTGGTTCCGCTGCTCGACGCCCGGGAGGGTGCGGTCTACAGGGACATCGTCGAGACGATCGTGTCCGACGCGGTGATGCTCGGGATCCCCCGCGACGTGGCGGGGGTCCTGGCCGATGCGGTCAGGACTCTTCCCGACCCGGAGACGGCCGAACGCGCGCTCGCCCTCGGCCGCGGCGCCGACGTCGCCCGGCGGGAGGACCTCACGCGTCTGGTGCTCGGCGTGCTGCGCACGGTCATCACGGCGATGGACGAGGCCGATGGGATTTCTCACTCGAAGTAGATCGAGTGGTGCAGGAAGCATCCCGGGTTGAACGGTGACGCGCACGACGGGCAGGAGTCGGCCTCCAGGTAGTCGCTGATGGACAGCGTCGACCGGCACACCCCGCACAGGATCGCGCGGGTGTCGAACCGATCCGCCGGCCACGCCGTGACCGGGTGGTCGACGGCGTCGGCGTGGCAGCGGAAACACGGGTAGAACTCGCCGCAGCAGTGAAAGCGGATCGCGACGATGTCCAGCGGGCCGGCGTAGTGGACGCAGCGGGTCTGATCATCGACGGTCGCGCCGAGGACCGTCACGGCGGGCGGGATCATGCCGCCGATTGTGACAGGACCGACCCCGACAGTGCGGCCTGGTAGCTGGGCTCGCGCTTCTTGATCCACGCGATGACCAGGTACGTCACGGGCAGGAGCACCGCTTCGACGAGGGTCTTCCAGACGAACCCGATGACGACGTAGTTCCAGTAGTCACCCGACCAGAGCGCCATGCCCAGTGCCGGGGCGGCGATCGTACAGAAGACCGTCGTGTCGGCGAGCTGGCCGACCACGGTCGAGCCGAGCAGCCTCGCCCACAGACTCCGCTCACCTGTGCGCCGCTTCATCCACACCAGGACGTACGAGTTGAGCAGTTCGCCCACCACGTACCCGGCGAGCCCCGCGAGGAAGAACTGCGGAATGACGCCCGCGACCGCCTCGAACGCGTCCTGGTTCTCGTAGAACGGCGCGGCGGGCAGATACACGGTGGCCGTGAAACTCAGTGCCGCCAGGGCGAGGACCGCGAACCCCGACAGCACGACCCGGCGCATCGCGCGGAAGCCGTACACCTCGCTGATCACGTCGCCGAGCACGTAGGCCAGCGGGAAGAGCAGGAAGGCGCCGTCGGTCACGAGACCGTCGACGGACACGAACCCGAGTTGGAACGACAGGTCGGGGAAGAGGAGGACGCCCTTGGTCCCGGTGACGTTGCTGATGAGCATCACGCCGACGAACAGGGCGATGAGGTAGGCGAAGTAGGGGCTGCCGAAGGTGGCGAACGCGGGCTGGCTGCGGTCGGGGGTCCGGGTGCGGTCGGGGGTCCGGGAGCTGCGCGCCGGCTCGGGAGTGATCCCGTCCGGCCGCCCAGTCCCTCTCGATAGCCCGGTCCCGTGCGGATCCCGGGGCTCGGGGGTCTGCGATGAAATGGTCACGAGCGACGATTATCCGGGCAGACGCGCGCCCGCGACGAATCCGGCCCGCGGAGTCACGCCACCACCCAGGGGCCGGATCGCAGGGACTCGGCCGTGACCACCCCACGCAACGCCTCGATCGAGTCCGCGCCCTCCGGCCCACCGAGCGAGGCCACGATCCGGGCGATCGCGGCCCTCGTCGTCGTCCCCTCTTGCGCCAGGTCGGCCAGCGTCACCGCGCCGTCCCGCTTCGCCAACCGCTGACCCGCGGCGTTCACCGCGAGCGGCACGTGGACGTACTGCGGATGCGGGAGGCCGAGCAGATCCGCGAGGTGCACCTGACGGGGAGTCGAGGAGAGCAGGTCCTCGCCGCGGACGACCTGGTCCACGCCCTGCTCGGCGTCGTCGACCACCACCGCCAGGTTGTACGCCCACACGCCGTCGCCGCGGCGCAGCACGACATCGTCGACGATCCCCGTGTAGTGCCCCTGGACGAGGTCGGTGATCGTCAACTCGTCGACCGTCGCGCGCAGCCGCAGTGCCGGCACCCGGCCCGGACCGAGCGCCGAGCGGCGACGCTCACGCTCCGCCTCGGGCAGATCCCGGCACGTACCCGGATAGGCGCCGGGCGGGGAGTGCGGCGCCTGCGGGGCCTCGGCGATCTCTCTGCGCGAGCAGTAGCACTCGTAGACCAGGCTCTGGTCCGCCAGCTGGTCGGCGGCCGCGGCGTAGGCGTGCGAGCGCGCGGACTGCCACATGATCTCGCCGTCCCAGTCGAGGCCGATCGCCGCCAGGTCCGCCAGCTGTCGCTCCGCCACCCCGGGCCGGGCGCGCGCGGCGTCGAGGTCGTCGACCCGCATCCGGAACGACCGCCCCGAATCCCGCGCCAGCACCCACGCCGCCACCGCAGTGCGCAGATTGCCCAGGTGCAGGTCGCCGGAGGGGCTCGGAGCGTAGCGGCCGGCGCCGGGCGGGAGGAGGCTAGCGGGAGTTTCCACGTCAACAGGGTAGGTGGCGCGGTCGTGGAGGGGCGCGGGGCGCAGGGGCGCGCCGGGTCGTGGTGGGGCGGGGCGCGTGGGCCGCGCGCCAGGACCGCCCGCCGCGCGGCGAGGTGCCAGACTGGAGGAATGAGCGCAGACGCCGACAACTCACGCCCCGACGCCGACGACCAGACCCGCCTCACCGAAGAGCAGATCGCTGAGGGCCTCGCCGACCTGCCCGGCTGGGCCCTGTCCGAGGGATCGCTGACCTACACCGCCGTGTGCGAGTCGCCGCAGGCCGCGATCGACCTGGTCGCCGCCATTGGCCAGGCCGCCAACTCGCAGAACCATCACCCCGACCTCCTGTGGAGCTACGACGAGGTGACCCTTGACCTGCGCAGTCACGACGTCGACGGCGTCACCCGGCGAGACCTGCGGCTGGCGCGGTCGATCTCGGCGCTGTCCGGCGAGTTCGACGCGACCCCGCTCGGCCTGGGGGAGTAGGGCCGGAGGTCAGGGGCCCGGTCCTCTGCTCGGCGTGGAGGCGGCGTCCGGGGGGGGCGCGGCCGTGACGCGGCCTACCCGGCGAACGCGGCGGCCGCCCCGGCGAGGTCGAGCAGCGGCTGCGGCATGATCCCCAGCAGGACCCTCACGATCGCCGGGACCGCCACAACCGTGTCGGACATCTGACCTCATCTCCCTACCCAGCGCTGGTGGAATGGTCCCGTGGGCCAGCGTGAGTGGGGCCGGATGCGCTGGCGGTGTGCCCGGCGGGGCGCGGGGACTCGGGCGCGTGGGGGTGCGAGCGGGTATGCCTTGCCAGGCGGCGTACCGGGAAATGTGCGACGCGGCCCGGTGCTCGAGAGCTCCGGGCCGCGTCCGCGGCGGAGGATAGGGGATTTGAACCCCTGAGGGGCTATAAACCCCAACCCGCGTTCCAGGCGAGCGCCATAGGCCACTAGGCGAATCCTCCGTGGAGGACAATACCGAGGAAGGCCGAGCGGAGGCAAACCGTCATCCTCCGGGGTGGGTGGCGTGCGGGCTCGGGGGTGACCCGGCTAGACTCGTACCCGGACCCCGCGCGGCGTCCATCCTGTGAACTCCCCCAGGGCCGGAAGGCAGCAAGGGTCAGCGGGCTCTGGCGGGTGCGCGGGGTCCCCTTATGTCTTGGGACATGTCTTAGGGCACTAACACCACCGATGTAGTCGACCCCCGCCGGAGGCCACCGTGGCGCTGTCCGATCTCCCCGCCGACGACCTCGCTCGCATCGAGTCGCGACTGGCCGCCGAGTACGACGCGCTCGCGGACAAGGGTCTCGCCCTGGACCTCACCCGCGGGAAGCCCTCGCCCGAGCAGCTCGATCTCTCGGAGGCGCTGCTGTCGCTGCCGGGGGAGGGGGACCACCTGGCCGGCAAGACCGACGTGCGCAACTACGGCGGCGGCGCCGGGCTCCCCGAACTGCGGTCGATCATCGCCGAACTGCTGGGCACCGAGACGGGCAGGGTGATCGCCCAGGACAACGCCAGCCTGTCGATCATGTACGACCTGCTCGTCTTCTCGATGCTCTTCGGTACGCCCGACTCGCAACGGCCCTGGAAGGACGAGCCCGCCCTGCGCTGGCTGTGCCCGGTGCCCGGTTACGACCGCCACTTCTCCATCACGCAGGCCCTCGGCATCGAGATGATCCCCGTGCCCCTCGGGCCCACGGGTCCGGACATGGACGAGGTCGAGCGCCTCGTGGCCGCCGACCCGTCCATCAAGGGCATCTGGTGCGTCCCGATCTTCGCCAACCCCACCGGCGCGGTCTACGACGACCACACCGTCTCCCGCCTGGCCCGTATGGCCACCGCGGCACCCGACTTCCGCGTGGTGTGGGACAACGCCTACGTCGTCCACACGCTCACCGAGGACTTCCCCAAGGTGCCGGACGTGGACGCCCTGGCCGCGGAGGCCGGGCACCCCAACCGCTTCTGGCAGGTGTGTTCGACCTCCAAGATCACCTTCGCCGGCGCGGGCGTGTCGTTCCTGTCGTCGTCCTCGGCGAACCTGGACTGGTACCTCGGCCACACCTCTGTGCGCACGATCGGCCCGAACAAGGTCAACCAGCTCGCGCACGCGCGCTTCTTCGGCGACGCCGAGGGGGTCCGCGCCCATATGCTCCGCCACCGCGAGGTGATCGCGCCGAAGTTCGAGGCCGCGGCCGCCGCGCTGGCCCGCCGTCTCGGCGAGTACGACGTCGCCCGCTGGACCCGGCCCGAGGGCGGCTACTTCATCGACCTCGAGGTGGTCGACGGGACCGCGACCGAGACCGTTCGCCTGGCCAAGGAGGTCGGGGTCGCGCTGACCCCCGCCGGCTCGGCCTATCCCTACGGGCAGGACCCCGACGACCGGCACATCCGTCTGGCGCCCACCCTCCCGCCGCTCGCAGAGGTCGAGACCGCCATGGACGTGGTGGGTCTGTGCGCGCTATTCGCGGCGTGCCGCGCGACGCTCGCCGGCTGACGTCCCGGTGGGCGGGATCGCTGTAACAGTTGGCTCGCTGTCGTTAATCCAGGCCCCTGCCGGAGCAGGCTCCTCGCCGGCGATGGCGCCGCGCTCGATCTCGAAGTGACCAGCGGTTCTACCTGCGAGTGATCTCAGACACGTTCTCGCATGGTGGACGTTACGATCCGCAGGTTGGGCGACCCTGTGACGTGGGCAAACGCCTGAACGGCTGACTGTTGAGCAACTGTCAGCAACAAGAACGTCTTGTCGCGGGAGTGGGTCATCTGGTTGTATCTATCCCGTCCGGGCCAGAGGGATGCGGACACCGGAGTACAGCTGAGGGGCTGTGAGGGGCCGGTGTCAGGTATCGGTTCGGGAACCGTGCTGCGGGGGTCTGAGGGGGCCCGATCCGCGCGCGAGGGACGTCGGGAGGGGCTGCGCAGAGCGTGGCCCCTCCGGTCATTTCTGCTGAAGAGCACGCCCACCCGCGGGGCGCCCGTCGGGACGCGATCGATCTCTTCGTCGTCGTACCCCCTGGGTACCCTCTAGGCGTGGCTCTCTATCGGAAGTATCGCCCCGCCTCCTTCGCCGAGGTCGTGGGCCAGGAGCACGTCACCGAACCGCTGTCGGTGGCGCTGTCCTCCGGTCGTATCAACCACGCCTACCTCTTCTCCGGGCCGCGCGGCTGCGGCAAGACGTCGTCCGCCCGCATCCTCGCGCGCTCGCTCAACTGCGTGCACGGGCCCACGGCCACCCCGTGCGGCGAGTGTGACTCGTGCGTGGCGCTCGCGCCCGGCGGCAACGGGACGCTCGACGTCACCGAGCTCGACGCGGCCAGCCACGGTGGCGTCGATGACACGCGTGACCTGCGCGAGCGGGCGTTCTTCGCGCCGGCGTCGTCGCGGTACCGGGTCCTCATCATCGACGAGGCCCACATGGTCACCAACGCGGGCTTCAACGCGCTGCTCAAGATCGTGGAGGAGCCGCCGGAGCACCTCATCTTCATCTTCGCGACCACCGAGCCGGAGAAGGTGCTGCCCACCATCCGCTCGCGCACGCACCACTACCCGTTCCGGCTGCTCACGCCGTCGTCGATGCGGGGGTTGCTCGAGCGGATCTGCGACCAGGAGGGCGTGAAGGTCGAACCGACCGTGTTCCCGCTGGTCATCCGCGCGGGCGGAGGCTCGCCGCGTGACACCCTCAGCGTGCTCGACCAGCTCATGGCCGGCGCCGGCGAGGAGGGCATCACCTACCCGCGCGCGGTGAGCCTGTTGGGGGCCACCGAGGTCGCGCTCATCGACGACACAGTGGACGCCCTTGCCGCCGGCGACGGCGCCACGTTGTTCCGGACCGTCGACAAGGTCGTCGAGGCCGGGCACGACCCGCGCCGGTTCGCCGCCGACCTCCTGCAGCGGCTGCGCGACCTCATCATGGTGCAGTCCGTGCCACAGGCGATCGAGCGCGGTCTGGTCGACGCCCCGGTCGAGCAGGCCGAGACCATGGGGCGGCAGGCCGAGCAGATCGGCCCCGCGACCCTCGCACGCTGCGCGGACATGGTGCACGAGGGGATGGCCTCGATGCGCGGGGCCACTTCACCGCGGTTGCTGCTGGAGATCCTCTGCGCCAAGCTCCTGCTGCCGTCGGCCGACGACTCCATGGCAGCCCTGCTCCAGCGCGTCGAATCGCTGGAGTCGGGATCCGTGATCCCGGGCACCGCGCCGGTCACCGCGGGTGGCGCAGGTGGCGCGGCCGCGTCGGGTGGCGGGGTAGGGGGCGACGACGACGAAGCCCGCACCGCCCCCTCCGGCGGGCCCGCCCCACAGTCTTCGGCGCCCGCGGAGGGGCGACCCAAGTTCGTCCGCCGGTCGCAGCAGCAGGCCGCGGAGGCCGCAGCGCAGCCGGCGCCGCCCGCCGCCGCGCCGGCGGGCCAGGGTGCGCCGGCTGTTGCTCCGTCCGCGTCCGCGGCCCAGGGCACGCCGCCTGCCGGGCCACCTGCCACTCCCGCGCCTGCCGCGCCGCCCGCGACTCCGCCTGCGGCTCCCACGCCTGCCGCGCCGCTCGCCGCGGCTGATCCGGCGCCGAGCCAACCGGCCGTGGCCGCCGATCCCGCCGCGCCGGCCGTGCCCGGCGAGTCTGTCGCCGAACAGCAGGCGGCCCACCAGTCGTCGCCCCCCACCGGTTACCGGGAGCCGTCACAGGTGCCGCCGCAGCCGCCGGCGTCCGCTCCCGCCCCCGATGCGGGTGCCGCGGCGTCCGCCCCGGATCCGCGGCAGCCGGCGGTATCCGGTCGGAAAACGCAGGGCCCGGCGCCGGAGCCGCACGCGCACGCCCAGGCGCCCGTCCGTCCCGAATCGGGCGGACCGTCGCCCACGAACCGCCCGTCGGCGGAGCCGGCACCCGCTCCCACTCCCGCTCCCGCGCCCGACGCGGGATCGGCGGCGGAGACCGACGACCCGTGGCGGGACCGTCCCGCTCAGCAGCTCGAGCCGGGGGCCCCGTCGCAGCCCACGCAGCAGCCCTCCGCCCCGGGCTCGCAGTCGCCGACGCGCACCGATCCCGAGCCGGGCCCCGAGGCCGCGCCCGAACCCGGACAGCCGGCGGCTGCGGCCTCGGCTCCCGGTATCGAGGCCGAGGACATCCGCCGCGCCTGGCCGGCGATCCGCGAGGCCGTCCGTACCCGCACCCGCACGGTCGAGGTGATGCTCGCCGGCGCCACGGTCGCGGGCGTGGACGGTCGGGTGATCCACCTGGTCCACGACTACGCGCCACTGGCCAAGCGGCTGTCCCAGCCGCACAACGCGACCGCGATCACGGACTCGATCACGGAGGTCGTGGGCGGCGACTGGACCATCCGCTGCACCTCCGGAAGCGCGCCCGCAGGTGCCGGAGGCACCCCGGCCGCCCCGGAGGCGGCTCCACCAGAACCCGGGCGGGGGTCCTCCGCGGGCCCTACTGACGCCCCCGGTTCTCCCCGACAGGGTGAGCCGCGGGGCTGGGAACGTCGTCTCCGCGCCGCGGACGCCCCGCAGGGCGAGAGCGGCGGCCGAGGTGGCTACGACGATATCCCGCCTCCGCCCGAGGAGCCCGACCCCGAGCCGGGGGAACCGGACAGCCCGCCCCCGCCGCCGGTCAGCGAGGACGAGATGGTCGACGAGGCACGGAGCGGCCCCCAGAATCTGGACCACCGCACCGGCGAGGACATCGCGTTGGCCCTGCTCAAGGAGCACCTCGGGGCCCGTCCGCTCGAGCGCTGACCCACCCGGCCCGCCGCGCGCCGGGGCACGGTGTCCCAGCTGACGGTTACGCTGGACGTCGACCGACCGGGGCCGCCCCGGCAGGACCAGGCACGACCGCACCACCGCCCGCACACCGCCGAAAGGACCCCAGCCATGCAGCCCGGACCCGACATGAACGCCCTGCTCCAGCAGGCCCAGCAGATGCAGGCCCAGCTCGCCGAGGCGCAGCAGGAGATCGCCGCGAGCACGGTCGACGGGCAGGCGGGCGGCGGGCTCGTCACCGTCTCCATGCGCGGTACCGGCGAGGTCACCGGCGTGACCATCGACCCGAAGGTCGTCGACCCTGAGGACGTCGAGACGCTGCAGGACCTGCTCGTCGGCGCGTTCGGCGACGCGCACACCAAGGTTCAGGAACTCGCGGAGTCCCGCCTCGGGCCGCTCGCCTCCGGCGGCGGCCTCGGCGACATGATGGGCGGCCTGGGCATGTGAGCCCGCGGGACCCGGTGTAGCGCCGGGTCCCGCCACCCGGGGCCGCCGCGCCCCGGGGCCCGCCACCCGACGACGCAACCGTCGCCGGGCCAGCAAGAACACAGGAAAGCGCGATGTACGAGGGACCGGTCCAGAACCTGATCGACGAGTTCGGCAAGCTGCCGGGCATCGGGCCGAAGTCCGCGCAGCGCCTGGCGTTCCACCTGCTGCAGGCCGAGCCCGAGTCGGTCGAACGCCTCCGCTCCGCGCTGCAGGCGGTGGTGGAGGGCGTCACCTATTGCGAGGTCTGCGGCACCGTCGCGGCGGCCGAGCGCTGCCGTATCTGCTCCGATCCCCGCCGCGACCCCACCCTCATCTGCGTGGTCGAGGAGCCCAAGGACATCGAGGCCATCGAGCGCACCCGGGAGTTCCGCGGGCTCTACCACGTGCTCGGCGGCGCGCTCGACCCGATCAACGGCATCGGACCCAACGAACTACGCATCGCCGGACTCATGCGGCGGGTCGGGGCCGAGGTCGAGGGCGAGGAGATCGACGAGATCATCATCGCCACCGATCCCAACACCACCGGCGAAGCGACCAGCACTTACCTGGCCCGCCTCCTGCGACCGTTCCCCGACCTCATCGTGAGCCGCCTGGCCTCCGGCCTGCCCATGGGCGCCGACCTGGAGTTCGCCGACGAGCTCACCCTGGGCAGCGCGCTGTCCGGGCGTCGCATCCTCTCCGGTGGCCCCGCGCAGCCGGCGCGATCGGGCGGCGTGCTGCGGCCCGAGCAGGTCGACCCCGCGCAGCCGGCCGTGCCCGCCCCGGATGCGGGTGCCTCGGCCCCGGCCGATTCCGCCGCGGGGCCGGAGATCGGCTACCCGGGCACGGAGTCAGAGGCCGAAGAGCCGCGCGGCATTTCCGTGCCACACCGCCCGTAGCCAGTCCTCGCCCAGCCCGAGCCCGGCCAGGGCCTCGAGCTGATGGGCGTACGGGTACGGGATGTTCGGGAAATCGGTACCCAGGAGCACCTTGTGGCCCAGGTCGGCCAGCCGAGCACGCTCGGCAGGCGGGAAGGGCGTGGTCTCCTCCACGAAGTCCGTGAAGGCCATCGTCGTGTCCAAATAGACGTTCTCGTACCGCTCGGCCAGATCGAGGAAATCCGAGTACTCGCCCATGCCCATGTGTGCGACGATCAGCGGCAGCTCGGGGAAGCGCTCGAGCATGGCGGCCACCGGCTCAGGACCCGTGAACTCGCCGGCCACCGGGCCCGAACCGCAGTGGATGACCGTCGGCACCTGCGCCTCGGACAACACGCCCCACACCGGGTCCAGCAGCGGATCCCGGGGGTCGTACTCGCCCACCTGGATGTGCGACTTGAACACCCGCGCCCCGGCATCGACGGCATCGCGGACGTAGGCACCCGCCGTCGGCTCGGGGAAGAACGTCGCAGTGTGGAGGCAGTCGGGGTGGCGGGAGGCGAACTCCGCGGACCACGCGTTGAGCCACGCGCCCATGTCGGGCTTGTGTGGGTACAGCATCGACGAGAACGCCAGCACCCCGTACGACCGCAGCCGCTCGACCCGCTCGTCCTCGGCCTCGCGGTAGGTAATGGGCCAGGGACGGCCGATCTTGGGCCCGGCGGCATCGAAGTAGTCCCACACCTTGGCCATCACCCGCGGGGGCATGAAGTGCGTGTGCACGTCGATGATGCCCGGCAGTCCGAGTGGCTCCCACATCGCGCGGACCTGCGCCGCCTCGACGGCGGGATCGGGAGGGGTCACGGACCCGGTGAGGGTGGCGGTGCCGTGGTGTTCACACATGCGTCCGAGGGTATGCCAGCGAACCCGGCCCGCCCGGCATTCGCGGCGCGGACTCCGGCGCCACCCCCGAGGCGTAGGCGGGCCGAGCGCCGGGCAGCCACGGGCCATGGGCGACGGGCCACGGGCCGCGGTGCGTTCACCTGGGCCGGCAACGCCACCTCAGCCCGCAACGCCACCTCAACCCGCGACGCCACCTCTCCCGCAACGCCGCCTATCGGATCGCGCTACGCCTACGGGGCCCCATAGGTGGAGTTTCATCCGATAGGTGGCGGGACGGGCTCGATGCCGAAGGGACGGGCCTGATGTCGAGGGCACGAAGCGGCAGGCGGCGCAGATCCACAGCGTCGCTGATCAGCGGCGGGCGGCGCAGGCGATCGGCGGAGGAGCTGCTTAGCGCCGGGCGGCCGCGATCCGCTCCCGGCGCAGCCGCTCCACCGCCGGCACCTCGACCGGCGGCAGCGAGTCCACGCCCAGCGCGCGGCACAGCAGCAGGTCGGCCAGCTCGGGATTGCGGGCCAGCACCGGCCCGTGCATGTAGGTGGCGATGATCGAGCCCTGGACCACGCCCTCGACCAGCCCGCCCGCAGGAACCGACTGACCGGCCGGCACGCCGTTGCCTACACCGGAGGTGACGCGGCCCAGGGGAGCGGCGTCGGGGCCCAACACGGTGGCGCCCATGTGGTTCTCGAAACCCGTGAGCGGCTGCGTCAGCCCTGTGACCTGCGGCGCGACCACCAGCTCGCCGATCGAGCGGGTCGCCTGCGGAGACGTGGTGACGTCCAGCAGGCCGAGCCCGGGCGCGCGCGAGCCGTCCGAGACGACGAACCACTCACCGAACACCTGCATGCCGGCGCAGATCGCCAGCACCGGCGCCCCGCGCTCCACCGCGCGTTGTAGACCCGGCGATGCGGACAGATGGCGGGAGGCGAGCTTCTGCGCCGCGTCCTCGCCGCCGCCGACCGTGTAGAGATCGCACGAGTCGGGGACGGCGTCCTCGAGGGTGATCCGCACGATCTCGGCGTCGTAGCCGCGCCACCTGAGCCGCTGCCGCAGGACCAGCGAGTTGCCGTCGTCGCCGTAGGTGCCCATGACGTCGGGCAGGACCAGACCGATCCGCACCGTCGACTCCGTGGGCCGGGCCGAGTCCGCGGCGACGGTGTCCAGCGGGGAGGCGGACGCCCCCTCCCGACGGGCCCCCGCGTCACGCGGGTCCGGGTTGCTCTCGCCGGCGTGATGCTCGCTCATCGTCACTGCTCCTTCTGGTCCGCGTCGACGGGACGGTGCCCGGCGGCGGCCATGGCCCGCCCGAGGTCACGGAACGCCGTGTAATTGGCCAGCACCTCGACCCGCCCCGGGGGGCAGTGCCGGATCGCCGCCAGCGGATCCGGCTCCAGCTCGTGGCGCACCCCGGCATAGGTGAGCCGCACCGAGAGGTCGGCCGCCCGCTCGCCCGAGGCGTACACGGTCACGCCCTCGAAGCTCTCGAACCGCACGTCCCACAGCCATGACAGGTCCACACCGTCGGCGACCTGCCCGTTCACCGCGATCACCAGGCCGTCGGCGGACGTGTCGATCATGCCGAGCGCCTCCTGCCAGCCGGCCGGGTTCTTGGCCAGCAGCAGGTGCGCGGACCGCCCGTCCACGTCGACCGTCGAGTAGCGGCCGGCCACGTCGTCGACCTGCTCGACCGCCCGGACCGCGGCGGCCGGGTCCGCGCCCATCGCCACCGCGGCCGCCACGGCCTGGGCCGCGTTGCCGCGGTTGGCCCGCCCCGGTATCGCCAGGGACAGGAGAGCCGTGAATCCGTCGGGGCCGTGGATCGCCTCGTCGTCGACCCACCAGTCCGGCTCGGGCCGCGCGAACTCCCGGCCGTCGGGCAGGGTGCCGGTCGACCGCCACCGCACCGCGCCCGTCTCGTCGATCGTCCGCGTGATCGGCTCCCCGGTGCGCGGGCAGCTCACCGAGTCACCCGCCCACGCCGACCCGGCCGCCACCCACACGACCGCCGGGTTGTCGTAGGCCACAGAGGTGATCATGACGTCGTCGCAGTTCGCCACCACCGTGGCCTGCGGCTGAGCGGCCACCCCGGCCCGCAGCCGCCGCTCGATAGCGTTGATCTCGCCCACCCGGTCGAGCTGATCCCGGCTGAGGTTGAGCAGGACGATCGCCTCCGGGGAGGTGTTCTCCGCGACGGCCGGCGTGTGGAGTTCATCCACCTCGATGGCGGCCAACCCGGCCACACTGTCGGCCACGAGGGCGGAGACGATCCCGGCGTCCATGTTGTCGCCGCCGGTGTTCGAGGCGACCCGGCCCACGGTCGACAGGGCGGAGGCGACCATCCTCGTCGTCGTCGATTTGCCGTTGGTCCCCGTGACCAGCACCGTTCGCCGGCCCGCCGCGAGTTGGCGCATGAGACCCGGATCGAGTTTCAGCGCCACGAGGCCGCCGATCATCCCGCCCGACCCGCGCCCCGACACCCGGGACGCCCAGGTCGCCAGCCGGGAGACGGCCACGGCCACCCGGCCGCGGGGGGTGAGTGCGGTGATCGCGCGGGAACTCATGCCGCAGAGTCTAGGCAGCGCGGCGTCCGGGCAGCACGGCCGCCTCAGAACCGCACCGCACCGCCCAGCGCGGTCACCACGTCGTGTCCGAGGTCGGCCGTGACCTCGTCGGGGCCGTTGGACATCCCGTCCGCGGAGGCGATCACGGCGATCGCATAGCGGCCGCTCGCGGTGTTCACCACGGCGATGTCGTGCGATTCGGTGTCGGTCTCGCCGGTCTTGTTGGCGACCGTCCCCGCGGGCAGGCGGTCCGGGAGCTTCCACCGCCGCTCCTGCGCGAGCATCGTGTCCAGCACGATCCGGGCCACGGCGGGCGAGGTCAGCGCCTCGCCCTGCGGAGCACGACCGTCGGCGGCGCGGACGAGTTCGGCCAGGTAGCGGACACTGCCGAGGGGGGTGACGTGGCTCCAGTCGCCGGTCCACTCGTAGCGGAACGCGCCGCCGGTGTGGAACTGGTCGGCCAGGCCCACGCGGTCGGCGATGTCGCCCAGCGCGGTGACGGGGTCGGTGGTGTCGGGCGCCGCGGGGCCGTCCACAGAGAGGTCGTACAGCACGTTGGCGGCGTCGTTGTCCGAGACGGTGATGGCCGCCTCGAGCAGGTCGCCGAGCCGGCCGTACGGGGTCTGCGCCGACGGGTCGGCCTCCCACGCCTCGAGCGCCCCCACCGCGTAGGCCACCTTGATGACCGACGCGGCGTAGCGGGGCTCGTCGCCGCCGGCACACACGACGCGCTCGTCGGGGGAGTCGATCGCCATCACGCACGCCGCGAGTTCGTGGCCGGCGTCCGCGGCGTCAGCCACCGCGGTGGCCACGAGAGGGCCGACCTCGACCCACCCCGCCGGCAGCGGCCGGACGAGCCGGAGCGGATCCGCGACCCGGCCGTCCGGAGGGGAGGAGGCGGTGGGCGACGTGGCCGCGCCGACGGCCGACGCGCCCGGGGCGGAGTGGCGCGCGGTGGTGGCGCCGGGCGCGGTGACGGCCACCCCGACCAGCGCCGCGAGGCACACCGTGAGTGACGACCCCAGCGCCACGCGGATCGGCAGACGGGTGGCGCGCCGCGCGCGGGCGTGGGCGTCGCGCAGCCGCGCCGCGGGCGTGTCGGGCCGGTACCGGCGCATGGGGCCTCCTGGGTCGGACCGGACCTCGCGGCCGGGGCTGATCGAACGGCGTAGACAGTAACGCCCGTGGGCGTCCGGGCGGAAAACGCGGTGTGAACGCCGTGACCTGCGACGGTGACGGCCGGGATGTCGTAGGGGTCTGGGACGATGGTGGGCATGTCGGGTTGGGTCGTGGTGGACGTCGAGACGTCGGGGATGACGCCGGCGGTCGACCGGGTGTTGTCGGTGGCCGCCGTGGTGATGGGTGACGACGGCGAGGTGGTCGAGGAGTTCGCGACCCTGCTCAACCCCGGGGTGGACCCGGGGCCCGTCCACGTGCACGGCCTCACCCCGGCCCTCCTCGCCGGCAAACCGCGCTTCCAGGACGTGGCGGCCGAGTTGGGCCGGGTGCTGGACGGGAGGACGGTCGTCGCCCACAACGCGGCCTTCGACGCGTCGTTCCTCGCCGCCGAGGCGAGGCGGGCCGGGCTAGCGCCGCCGCTCGAGAGGTTCGTGTGCACCCTCGACTTCGCCGGCCGGCTCCACCTGTCGACCGCCGACCTCAAGCTGTCCACACTGGCCGCCCACTTCGGCGTCCATCAGCGGGCCGCGCACGACGCCCACGACGACGCCCTCGTGCTGGCCGGGGTGTTCGCCGGTCTGCTCGAGGTGGCCGCCGCGAAGGACGTGCGCCCCTCGGTCCGCGAACTCGACGCGATGGTGGCCCACCCCGAGACCGGGTATCTGGTGTCCACGGTGTGGGCGGAGGCCCTCGCCGCACCCAGGCTGTGGCGTCCGGCCGGGAGGCTGAAGCGCGGCGGCGGGCTGGTGCAGGGCATGGAGGTGGTCTTCACGCAGGACGTGGATCGCGACCCGGAGGAGATCGTCTCCCTCGTCGTCGACGCCGGTCTCTACGTGGCCGACCGCATCTCGTCCCGCACCTCACTCGCGGTGTGCGACGCACCCGGCGCGGTGCGCGGACGCACCGCGTTCGCGCGGAAGAAGGGGCTCGAGCTGGTGCCGTACGCCCGGTTCGAGGAGATGCTCGCCGACGTCGCCCCCGGCCGGCCCGTCGCCGGCGCCCAGGCCGTGGACAGTGCGCAGGAGGCCCTCTTCTGACGGCGTTGGTCTACGCACCGGGCGACGGCGGCCGCAGCAGCTGATTCCGCATCGTGGAGCGCTCGTCCGGGAGGGCGGCGCGGAACTGACATGATGGCCGTGGACAACGCCGTCGACCACAGGAGTACTTCCCCGTGCCCGCACCCCAGAACGCCGCCGCCCGAGAGGTCTACGAGAAGGAACGTGCCCACGTCCTGGCCCCGTGGTCGGCCTGGGGCACGACCGATCCGATGGTCGTCACCGCCGCCGAGGGCTGCCATCTGACCGACGGCGACGGGAACCGCCTCCTCGACTTCACGTCCCAGCTGGTCAACACCAATATCGGCCACCAGCATCCGGTGGTCGTCAAGGCGATCCAGGACCAGGCCGCCGAGCTGTGCACCATCAACCCGGCGCACGCCAACGCCGCCCGCGCCGAGGCCGCCCGCCTCGTCGCCGAGGTCGCGCCCGCCGGGATGAACCGCGTGTTCTTCACCAACGCCGGCACCGAGGCCGTCGAGCACGCCGTCCGCATGGCCCGCCGCCACACCGGCCGCCACAAGACCCTCTCGGCGTTCCGCAGTTACCACGGCGCCACCACCACCTCGATGAACCTCACGGGCGACACGCGCCGCTGGGCCAACGACCTCGGCAACACCGGCGCCGTGCACTTCCACGCCCCGTTCCTGTACCGCTCGCAGTTCTACGCGGAGAACTCCAAGCAGGAATGCGACCGTGCGCTCGAGCATCTGGACTCGCTCATCGGGCTCGAGGGGCCCGACCACTTCGCCGCGCTCATCATCGAGTCGGTGCCCGGCACCGTCGGCATCATGGTCCCGCCGGCCGACTACCTCCGTGGCGTGCGTGAGATCTGCGACAAGTACGGGATCGTCATGATCTGCGACGAGGTCATGTCCGGGTTCGGCCGCACGGGCGAGTGGCTGGCTCTCGACAACTTCCGGTCCGGCGACGACGACTGGGCGCCCGACCTCATCACCTTCGCCAAGGGCTCCAACTCCGGGTACGTCCCGCTCGGCGGCGTCATCCTCCACGACCGGATCGCCGCGTCGTTCGAGACCACGCCGTACACCGGTGGCCTCACCTACGCCGGGCACCCGCTGGCCTGCGCGTCGGTCGTCGCGACCATCAACCTCATGCGCGACGAGAAGATCGTCGAGAACGCGAAGATGATCGGCGAGGACGTGATCGGCCCGCGCCTGCGCGAGCTCGCCGAGAAGCACCCGTCGATCGGCGAGGTCCGCGGCCTCGGCGTGTTCTGGGCGGTGGAGATGGTGGCCGACCGCGAGACACGCGAGCCCCTCGCCCCCTACGGTGGATCCTCGGAGGCCATGGCGCGGACCTTCGCGACCGCGAAGAAGGACGGGCTGCTGCTGTTCATGAACTACAACCGCTTCCACGTGGTGCCGCCGTGCATCATCACCCCCGACGAGGCCAACGAGGGCCTGGACATCTTCGACCGCGCGCTCGACGTGGCCGATGACTATGTGAGGAGCTGACTCTTCCGATGGCGCTGGTACTGCGGCTGATCGTCAACGCCGTCGCCCTATGGGTGGCGACGCTGATCGTGCCGGGAATCGCCCTGCACGACACCACCGGCATCTATGCGCCCGGCGCCGGCGCCATCGAGAACGAGGTGAACGTCCCGACCATCACCGCGCTGCTCATCGTGGCCGTCGTGTTCACGCTGGTTAACGCAGTGGTCAAGCCGATCGTCCAGCTGCTGTCCCTGCCGCTGACGATCATCACGCTGGGGCTGTTCCTGCTGGTCGTCAACGCGCTGATGCTCATGTTGACCGGCTGGATCACCACGACGTTCCAGCCGTTCGGCGCCGAGTACGTGGTCAGCGGGTTCTGGGCGGCCTTCTTCGGGGCGATCGTGGTCGGCCTCGTGAACTGGGTGTTCGGGATGCTCCTGCCCACGCGCGCCCGCGACTGATCGGCGCTGAGGGCCCGGCGCGGCCGCGAGCCGCGGCCGCGCGCTGCGGCCGCGCGCTGC
>NZ_BCSW01000047.1 GCF_001571065.1 Dietzia cinnamea NBRC 102147 | reverse complement strand
CCTAGGACGTCCATCGAGAGGAGGTGTAGGACGATAAGAAACCTCCCGAGGCGGCCGTTCCCGTCGCGGAACGGGTGCAATGTCTCGAACTGGTAATGCGACATAGCCGCAGCGACGACGGGGTCGAGCGTCGAACTGTGGTCAGTTCGCATCCAGTCGACGAGGTCGGACAATCCCGCCTCGAGGAGCGGGCCAGGGGGCGCCGGGACGAAGCGGGCTCGCATGATCGCCGGACCGCCCGGGTCCACATCCGACCTCAGGCCGACGACAACCTGGGTATCGCGTAGCCGACCTGAGACCTCCTCAAGGGGCCCACCCCTCATGAGCACGCCTTGAAGGTCGTACAACATCGTCGTCGACAGCGGGCGTCCGTCCGCGGCCCAGGCAAACCCGAGGCGCGCCATCACCTCGAAGTTAAGGATCTCACGGAGGTCCGGCGACCCAGGTTCCTCCACGTCCGCCCCCAGCACTTCGGACAGGGGTGCGTATGTGCCCTCCAGAGCGGAGGTCGAGTGCGCCTCACGGCGGAGAGTAGGGACGCGGAGGAGGGTTGGATCCGGTAAGCGTCGCGCGGTGCTGTCCAAGGAGGCCAACGCCGCCCGGGCGTTCCCCACTGCCAGAACGGTAGGCATCGTCAGTTCTGGCATCCCCTCGGGAAGCCGCGCGGGGACGAACGCTTTATGGCGCCAGTCGCCGACGCGCGGGTCGGTGCCGACGATATCTACGAGCGCGCCCGTCGCGTCGTTGACGAACATTTCCAGGTTCACAATGTCACTGTAGGCGCCCTTGAATGACATTGTCGGCGCCACCATCGCACTCAACCGGCGTCAGACGAACGTGAGCCGCCAGGGCCGGCTCGCCTCCGGCCGACTCCAAGGAGGATGTACTCGACGGAATCGGTGAGCCCGTCCGCAGCGCGACCGCCCGCCCGATCTGTCAGTCCACGTCCTTGGACCAGCCCCGGACACTCCAGCGATGCCGCCGACGTCCACGTAGAGGGCGCTCGGTCTCCTGGTAGTAGTCGAACACCGGTAGACCGAGCTTGAAGCGGATCGCGGCCACTCGAAGGCTGAACCCCACGACGAGGGTGATCGCCGCGCTCCAGTTCTCCGGGACGCCCGCAGCCACCAGGCCCACAAAGACGAGCGCGGCCAGGATGGCGATGCTGGCGTACAGCTCCTGTCGGAACACCAGTGGCACCCGGTCGCACAGCAGGTCACGCATGACTCCCCCGAACACGCCCGTGATGACCGCGGCGGCGACGGCGATGATGACGCCGTGTCCCATCTCGATAGCGATCCGGGCGCCGATGATCGCGAAGACCGTCAGTCCGAGCGCGTCGAGCCCCAGGAAGAGCACCCTGAAGTGCCGCATGATCGGGGCGACGACCACGGTGACGACCGCGGCCAGCGAGACCAGCGCGAGGTAGGACGGGTGCGCCACCCAGATGAGCGGATAGTGGCCCAGCAGGACGTCCCGGATCGAGCCGCCGCCGATGGCGGTGACGCACGCGACGATCACCACCCCGAACAGGTCCATGCGCTCGCGACCGGCGGCGAGCGCGCCGGTCATCGCCTCCGCGGTGATACCGATGAGGAAGAGGACGGTGAGGAACTCCACGGGTCCGGCGCGCTAGAACCAGAGGTCGGCGAGCAACTCGATCGACCGGTTCCGCACAGCCGGGTCGTAGGCGTACGTCACGGTGATGAGCTCGTCGGCGCCGGTGCGCTCGATGAACTCCTCCAGCTGCGCCTTGACCGTGTCGGGCGAGCCGACGGCGCTGATGTCGAGCATCGGGTTGATGGCGCCGGCGAACTGGGCGGGGTCGACGGGCGGCTGGATCTTGCGGCTGCGCCCGGCGCGGAGGTCGAGGAACATCTGCTGCAGCGTGGTGAACTCGCGCTGCGCGGCCTCGTCGGTGTCGGCGACGACCACGTTGATTCCGGCCATCACCTGCGGCTTCTCAGTGCGCGCGGTGGGCGCCTCGGTGCTGAAGGTCTCGCGGTACACGCGGATCGCGTCGTCGATCTGGTCGGGCGCGAAGTGCGAGGCCAGCGAGAACGGCAGGCCCAGCTGGCCGGCGATCGAGGCGCCGTTGACGGTGGAGCCCAGCACCCAGATCGGCACCTCCATACCCTGCGAGACCGCGGAGAAGATCGGCACGCTGTGGGCGGTGCCGGACTCGCCGAACCAGCCCTGCAGGTCATAGATGTGGCGGGCGAACGCCTGCGGTTCGGCCGACGAGCGGCTCAGGGCCTGCGCGGTCATGCCGTCGGTGCCGGGCGCGCGGCCCAGGCCGAGGTCGATCCGATCGCCGTGGATGTTGGCGAGGGTGCCGTACTGCTCGGCCACCATGAGCGGCGCGTGGTTGGGGAGCATGACGCCGCCGGAGCCCACGCGGATCCGCTCGGTCACCGACGCCGCCTGGGAAATGAGCAGCGAGGTGGCGCTCGAGGCGAGGTTGGGGGTGTTGTGGTGTTCGGCGAACCACAGCCGCGAGTAGCCCAGCCGGTCGGCGAGGCGGGCCGACTCCATCGACGCGGTGATGCCGTCACGCGCGGTGGCCCCCTCGGAGATGGAGACCAGGTCGAGAATGCTCAAGGGGACCGACACAACACACCTTTTCGTAGCTCACCGTGACCACCGCGAACATCCGCGGCTCGTGTGTCGAGGCTACCGATGCGACGAGGTCGGTGATGGGTCACGGATCGGCGCCACCCGCGCCCGCCCCCGTGACGGGCGTGGGTCACACCGGTACCGCGTTGGCGACGTGCAGGACCGGACCGGAACGACGACGACGACGACGACGACGAGGTTCCCGCCCCACACCCCGTGGCCGCCTGCGGGCGTCGGCGTATCGAACCTCCGCCCCTGTGTCGTGGGTCACACTGGGCTCGTCGCGGAGTCCCGCCCGCGCATCAGATCCGCACGAAGGGTCCGATCACATGACGCAGACACGCTCCGATGAGCCGCTTCACCAGCGGGTCACCTCGGGAGAGGCCGATCTCGACGAGTTCCGCGATCGTCTCACCGCATGGTTGGCCGAGCGCGACGAGGTCGACGCTGCAGCCGGGGTCGAGGTCTCGGCGGTGAGCCGGCCGGAGAGTTCGGGGATGTCCAACATCTCGGTGCTCTTCGACGCCACGTGGGCCCCGGCCGAGGCCAGCGCACCGGCGGGCCCGTCCGAACCGCGGCCTGCCCGCCTGGTCGCGCGGATGTGCCCGCAGGACGACGCGTTCCCGGTGTTCCCCGCCTATGACCTGCAGCGGCAGTTCGACGTGATGCGGGTGGTCGGCGAGGCCACCGATCTGCCGGTCCCGCGCGTGCGCTGGCTCGAGCAGGACCCCGCCGTCCTCGGCACGGCGTTCCTCGTGATGGACCGCGCCACCGGTCGGGCGCCGGTCGACAATCCCCCGTACGTCTTCGACGGCTGGCTGCTCGAGATGGCCCCCGAGCAGCGGGCCGAGCTCCAGCGCGAGTCGGTGGCGGTGCTCGCGGCGATCCACCGCATCCCCGCGCCGGCCGACCTCCTGCCGACGCTGGCCCCGGCGCCCGGGATGAGCGCGCTGCGAGTGCACGTCGACGAGCAGCGCGCCTATTACGAATGGACCACCCGCGAGGACGGACTGCGGATCCCTCTCATCGAGCGCGCCCTCGACTGGATCGAGGAGCATTGGCCCGCCGAGACCGGTCCCGACGTGCTGAGCTGGGGTGACGCCCGCATCGGCAACATTCTCTACGAGGGCACCACCCCGACCGCCGTCCTGGACTGGGAGATGGCGGCCATCGCGCCGGCCGAGGTCGACCTGGGCTGGTTCCTGTACTTCCACGACCTGTTTCAGGACCTCGCCGTCACCTTCGGCTTCCCCGGGATCCCGGACGTGTTCGACCACTCCGAGGTCGTCGAACAGTACGAGAAACTGACCGGCTCCACCGTCCGGGACCTGCCGTTCTACTACGTCTACGCCGGGCTGCGGCAGGCCATCATCCTGTCGCGGATCACTCGTCGTCGTATCCACTTCGGTGAGCAGGAGGCGCCCTCCCACCCGGACGAGTACGTCCTCAACCACCCGATGCTCGCCCGCCTGATCGCCGGCTGACCGCACTCAGAAGGCGTTTCGCGGTGACTGCTGAAATCCGCCTTCCGGAAGCTCAACTTTCGCTCCCAGCTCTCGAAGGACTTCTGCTGCCACCTCTGGCCGCTCGCGTATGACCGAGCGGGCTTGATAGTCCCTCCATTCAGCTCGCCCTTGGTCAATCTGTTCTCTCCAGTCACCACTTCCTTCAACGCCGCATTCGGCGATCAGGAACTCCAAGAAGTCCTCGACGCAAGGCCGGAAGCGCTCTCCGCCGGTCGGGATGTGGAGAGACTCGACAGCAGCCGGAGTCTTGTGACCCGTCTTGGCAAGGAACAGCGTTAGTGGCCCACTCTGCGCGTGTATGTGAATGTGAGAAGACGGTACGTGCACCGGCTCGCGCAGATACTCCATCCGCAAGATCGGTCGCTTGCGCATATCAAGGAGTTTGAAGGACACTCCATGGGCGACATCCGGGCCCTCGGCTACCTCACCATCGACACCACCGACCTCGACCGCTGGCGCACCCTCGCCCACGACGTGCTGGACCTGGGCGTGGGTGCCGGCGGCGACGACGACACCCTCCCCACTTGCGCCTCGACGAGCGCGCCCGCCGCATCACCCTGCGCCGCGCCGAGAAGGACAACCTCGACGCCGTGGGCTGGGAGGTGCGCGACGAGATCGCCCTCGACCGCGTCCGGGCCACCCTCACCGAGCACGGCATCGCCTACCGGGACCTCACCCACGACGAGACGCAGGCCATCAAGGTCGACGGCGCCATCACCCTGCAGGACCCCTGCGGTCAGCGCCTGGAGATCTTCCACGGCGCCGAGCTGGACCACTCCAAGGTCTCCACCAAGTACCGCACCGAGTTCGTCACCGACGAGCTGGGCCTGGGCCACCTCGTGGTCCCCACCACCGACTACGACGCCACCATCGGCTTCTACCGCGACGTCCTGGGCTTCCACACCCGCGGTGCGTTCCCCTTCCCGTCCGCGCCGGGCATGCCGCCGCTGCGCATCCAGTTCATGGGCGTCAACCCCCGCCACCACAGCTTCGCCGTCATGCCCGCCCCGCACATGGGCCCCGGGATCGTCCACATCATGCTCGAGGTGGCCGAGATGGATCAGGTCGCCCAGGCCATGGAGCGCACCACCGAGCACGGGTTCGGCATCTCCTCCACCCTCGGCCGCCACACCAACGACAAGATGGTGTCCTACTACCTGCGCGCCCCCGGCGGCTGGGACATCGAGTACGGCTACGACGGCCTCATGGTGGACGAGGACCAGTACCTGCCGCAGAACATCACCGCCGACAGCTACTGGGGCCATGACTGGTCCGGCAGCGAGCCCCTGGCCTGCACCATCCCGCTCGAGGAGCCCGCCGCCGAGTCCGTGGCCGACTCCCTGTCCGAGCCGGTGGTGAACGGCGCCGTCCAGAACGCCTGACCCACCCTCAAGCGCAGAACCCACGCCGCCCGATCTACATGACCGGGCGGCGTGGCGCGAGATCCGCTCGGCGCCGCCCCGCCGACCGGCGGGCTATTCCTCCAAGAAGTCGGAGATCCACCGGCGGATGTCGGTGAGGGTCGTCGAGTCCACCCGACCGGCGTGGCCGACCACGCGCTGGCGAGAGATGGTCCGCACCTGCTCGGTCATCGCCCAGGAGTCGCGGTCGAGCACGTCTCCGAGGAGCCGGACGTGGTTCGACCATCCGCGATTCACCGAGGTCACCGGGACCACCATCACCAGGGTGTCGGCGATGGAGATGTGCGCTCGCGACGAGACCACCACCGCGGGTCGGCGGCCGCTCTGTTCGCGACCGACCACGGGATCGAGGACCACCCATACGATCTCGCCCGGGGTCGGCTCATGCATCCTGCGCCGACTCCCACCACCCGGTCTCGTCGCGGTAAGACGCCAGATCCTCGGGCGACGTCGCGTCCACCTCCGCGCGTAGTCGCTCGAATCGCCGGTGCTTGTCGGCGAGGGATGCGAGGTACGTCAAGTGCTCGCCCAGAGTGCGCTGCTCCTCAGCCGCCTGCCGCTTGAGGAGATCTCGCAGCTCACGGCTCACCTTGATCGTGGTGACGGACATACCGAGAGTATACGTTCTGTCATACCCCGTACGCCCGGAATGAACGGCCGGCCAGAGCATTCATCATGTGAGCCGCGGACCTCGTCGTCGTCGTCGTCGTTGGCCCTTCCCCCGGCATCCCGGAGGACATCGGCCCCGCCCTACCCGCCGGCCCTGACCTCGATCAGCTCCCACTGCCTCACCGGGCCGGGCGCGTGGGCGCGGCACATCGTGAAGATCGGCTCGGAGTAGGTCTCCCGCAGCCACACCTCGACCGCACCGCGTGGGCCCTCCAGCGTCACCTCGACGTGCTCGTCGCGTTCGACCACGCGCACGGGGGCGAAGGCGTCGATGCGGTCGTCGGGCACCACCGCGCGGGCATGATGCTGCGCGCTCTGCACGACCGCCGAGTAGCTACTGCGCCCGCGCAGGTACCGCTCGTCGACCCGGCCCTCGGTGTAGCGGGTGACGATGTCGCCCGGATCCTCCGCCTGGTCCACCCGCCCGTAGAACAGCCCGTGCGGCAGGACGAGCATCGTCGCGGCAAAGCGGTCGCCACCCAGGTGCGAGCACTCCCACGTCGCCTCCGGATGCCTCGCGGCGATGCGCGCCGCGGCGCCACGCCCCCGCACCGCGCAACACTGATCGTGCTTGCCGTGCGCGCACACGGCGACCAGCGGCTCCGTGCTGGGAGTGCCCGCCGAACCGTCCAGGGGGATTTCGGCGTACCCGACCGGCCCGTTGACCTCGCCCCACCGCAGCGACTCGTGCCCGGGCCGGGCGTCGGCGAGCGCCCACCGCCAGCGTTGCTCCTCTGTATGACGACGACGACCCGGCCTGCGGATCGCGGCCACCCGGACGTCGGCCTCCTGGGCGCGCCCCGCGATCTCGCGACCCAGTTCCGGCGGAAGGAGACCCGGCGAGTCGAGCAGCGCCGAATACCCCCACGGGCCGGACAGCTCGACCATCAGCCACCGCAACCCCCGGGAGCCCGACCCGTCCAGGGGATCGCCGCGGCGCAACGACGAGTCACTGCACGGCTCCCAGTCCGCAGGCCTGCTCACAGCGCCACCACCACGCCCTCCCGCAGCAACCGCCGGAGAACCACCCGGCCGTCGTCGGCATCGAGGCCGGGCAGCGAACCAGCGCTCACGGGGTCGCCCTCGAGGACAGCGCGCAGGGCGGAAGTGCACACCGCCGGGAACGTCACCGACTTGGTGGGCAGCCTCAACACCACCGTGCCGGGATTGGCGGCGTCGGCGTCGGCGTCGGAGTCGGAGTCGGAGTCGCATTCGGTGCAGTCCACCCGTGCGTGGAGTCCCTCCCGCAGCCTCAGCTGAGTGTCGGCGTCGAGGGACGCGACGGCGTCGAGGGTGGCCAGCGGGCGGATCGCGGCAGGCCTGGTGAGGTCGAGGTACTTCTCGGCGAGCGCCTCGCCGGCGAGAGCGCGGAGCTGCTCCTGCTTCTCGGCGATCAACCGGGCCAGCACGTCGAGGACCTCGCGGGCGTGGGGCTCGGCGCGCGCGGACTCGACCGGGGCGAGCCCGAACGGCAACGACGCCCGCAGCTCCTCCTCCGAGGCCAGTGCCTCGATCATCGCCGTGGCGACGTCATGCCCGGTCAAGGGGGCCACGCCCACCGTGAGGTGGATCGAGGTATCGCCCTGCGCCTCGGCCGAGTGGACCCAGCCGCGCGGCAGGTAGAGACAGTCCCCCGGCTCGAGCACGGTGTCGATGACCGGCTCGTCCTTCGCCCGTTCGGCGATCGCCTCGCGGTGATCGGTCCACGGGTGATCGGGCAGGGGGTGCTGGTGGACGGGCTCGTGCACACGCCACCGCTTGGTGCCGGACACCTGGAGCACGAACACGTCGTGGACGTCGTAGTGCGGATCGAACCCGCGATTCGCGGGCGGGGTGATGTAGGCGTTGGTCTGCACCGGGTGGCCGATGTCCGAGGTCATGCCCCGGACGAAGTCGATGATGGGCGGCCAGAACCGGTGCAGTCCCTGCAGGACGAGCGTCGCCCCGGCGGCGTACTGCGTGAGCACGCCGTCGGGGTCGAGCTGATCGGCGATCTGCGCCCCGAAACCCGCGGAGCGGGTGAAGCACGCCCGGTCGACGAGCGTGCCCTCCCGCGCCATCCGGACGAAGGGCGTGCGCACCCCGCGTTCGGCGACGATCTCGTCGACCATCGCCGGTGTGAGCAGGTCGGAGTAGTCGCGTGGCAGCTCGGCCGCCCGGGTCAGCAGGGGCCGCTGCCCCCACACCCGAGCCGCGAACTCATCCGAGCTGCACGCGACGCACCGATGAAGCGCCCGCAATTACTGCGTGCCGTCAGCGCCGCCGTCGGCACCATCCGGGTTGGAACCGCCGTCGGCCACCCCTTCGCCGGTGTTCGCGGAGCCATCGGCGGAACCGTCCGCGCCGCCGTCGTGACCGTCCGAGTTCGAACCGCCGTCAGCCAGGCCCTCACCCTCGCCCTTCATGTGGTGGGCGGACCCGTCGGCGCCACCGTCGTGGCCGCCCGGGTTGGAACCGCCGTCGGCGATGCCCTCGCCCTGAGCGCCGGACGTGGTGATGTCGTCGTCGTTGATAGCCATCTGCGTTCCTCTCGTCGGTGCAGGCGCGAACCTGCAGGGAGTCGTGCGATCTGGCCACGTGTTCCAGCAGCAGGCCGGGACACGAGGGGCGTGCAGTTCCACTATGGCACTGGACCGGCCTCTATACGACCGAAGCCGCCGCCGGTTCGGCGTGACCGGGCGACCGCATCGTTTCCGGGCGGCGGCGGTCCTCGTCGTCGTCGTTGTCGTTGCCGGTGTCGAACTATCCCCGCGCTACCCCGAGCTCGCGGTCAACCCGGGGCGGGTGGGCATCAGAGGCTGACGCCGCCGGGGCCCCGGCCCAGCGCCTCGGTGACGGAGGCGAACATCGTGGTCTTGATGGCGCCGAGAGTGGTGCGGTCCTTGCCGAGGATCGGCTGGAGACGCCCGAGCGCCGCGGTGACGATCTCGGCCTCCGCAGCGGTCGCGTCGACGAGGCCCGCCTCCTTCGCCTCGGCCCCGGGGTAGCGGTGGCCCGTGCTCATCGCGGTCATGGCGGTCTGCGGGGTGGTCTTGGCCTGGATCAGCGCCGCCATGCCGGGAGTGAACGGAATGTTGATGTCCACCTCGGGGAAGCAGAAGTACCCGCGGTCGTCGCGCATCACCCGGTAGTCGTGGGCCATCGCGAGCATCGCGCCGCCGCCGAAGGCGTGCCCGTTGACCGCGGCGACCGTCGGCAGGGAGAACGTCAGGACGCGGGAGAACAGCTCGTGGATCCGGCCGACGTACCAGTCCAGGCGGTCCGAGTTGGCCATGAGCCAGTCGAGGTCGAGACCGTTGGAATAGAACTTGCCCGACCCCACGGTGACAAGCCCCTTCGCGGACTTCTCGACCTCATCGAGGTGGGCGTTGATCGCGTCGAGCCGGTCCGGGGCGAAGCGGTTCTCGTCGTTGCCGAGCGTGAGGACGGCGATGTCCTCGTGGTGGGTCAGAGTCGGGGTCATGGGTGGTCCTCTCCAGTGGTGGGGTCGTGGGGTGCGGGTGGGTCGGTCGGTGCTGGGGGTGTTGCCGGTGGGGTTGTTGCCGGTGGGCCCGCGACCGCCCACTCGACCAGAAAGAGCGTCACAGGACCAGCACCTCCGGTCAGGCGTCCACGATTTCCTGCGTGTAGCGCTCCACGAGCACGGTGAACATCGCCGCGCGCCGGTCGAGCGCGGCAGAGACGTCGTCCTCGATCAGACACTGGACCAGCGTTCCGTCGTGCGCTGCGGTCAAGCTCGGGCCCAGAGCCGCGCGATCGGTCACTTCGAGCCCGATCTGGGACAACAGCCCGTCGAGCAACGGCATGAGGGTGGCGAGAATCGCCCTCTCCCGCGCGACCAGCACTCGCTTGAGTGAAGGATTGCGCAGCGCGTGTGCGGTGAACTCCGCATTGACCCGGAACCACTGATCATCGACCGGCACCACCGCCAACACGTGCGCCACCACGTCGTCCAGCGAGCTGACCGGCAGCGGCTCGCCCGTGTCGAGGAGCGCCCCGACGTCCGCCAGTATCTGCGTCGATCGCTGCTCCCACATCGCGAGGAACAACTCTTCCAACGAGGTGAAGTTGGAGTAGAAGGCGCCCCTGGTGAAGCCCGCCCTCCCGCACACCTGCTCGACGCTGCTGTTACCGAAGCCCCGCTCGGCGAACACCTCGAGGGCCGCATCGAGAAGGCGCTGCCGGGTCTCTGGACGCCGGCGTTTCACCGATCCGCTCACGGACCCGACCATACCGGGGTTGCATACATCGCCGTATTGGATACAGTGTTGTACTCAATACAGTCATGTATCCACCGAGCAGTTCGATTGACCCCGGCGAGTACATGGCGCTTTTCGCACAGTGTCAGGAGCACGGCGTGACCCCTATCAGCACCTCACTCCGGACCGCCGGCGCGGCGGTGGCAGCGGCCATGATCGCCGCCATCCTCGCCATGGGCGGTCAGGCGTCCGCATCGGCATCCGTGCGGGCTGAGCAGACCGGCCCGCCGTTGACCGTGCCGCAACAGACCCTCGACGAGGCGGTGCACTGCACCCCGGATGTTCACCCGGGTTCCGAGAAGAAGGTCGTGGTGCTGGTCGGCGGAGTCGGCTTCGACCCCGCCGACGCCTGGGGCTGGGGGTACGCACGCGCACTGGCCGGGGACGGCTACGGGGTGTGCGACGTCACCGTCCTCGACCACGGCCGCGGTGACGCCACGATCGGCGCCGAATACGTGGTCAACGCGATCCGCCACGCACGGGCTCTGTCCGGGCAGGAGGTCAGCATCGTCGCCCACAGCGCGGGTCCGGTCCTCGCACTCTGGGCGCTGCGCTTCTGGCCCGATGTCGCAGCCTCCGTCGATGACATGATCTCGCTCGCGGGCCCGATCCACGGCGCGGAACCGGTCAACCTCATCTGTTCGGTCGGCTTCTGCCCGGTACTGGCCCACCAACTCTCCACCGGGTCGCGATTCACCGCAGCCCTCAACCGGGCCCCGATAGACCCCTCGGTGTCCGTGACGTCGATCTTCACCCTCTTCGACGAGGGCATCCAGCCCGCCCGCGAGGTCAGCAGCTACCCGGGCGCCGCGAACATCGCACTGCAGGACCACTGCCCGGGCCGCCTGGTCGAGCACGTCGGGCTCATGTACGACGGGGCCACCTACCGGCTGGCCCTCGACGCACTGTCCCACCCCGGACCGGCGGTACCTGCTCGGACCCCGAACCTCTGCGAGGGGATCACCCTGCCCGGATTCGACATCACGACTTTTGTCCCGTCGATCACGCAGGGGGCGATCAAGTACCTGGGGATCCTCGGGCAGCCGTCGTTGCCGGCCGAGCCGGCCCTACCCCGATACGCCGAACAGGGATGAGGCACACCTCCATGACCACACGAAACGATGGACCGAAGACACAAACGATGAACGCAGACGTGATCGTGGTCGGCGCCGGGCTTGCCGGCCTGGTGGCAACCGCCGAACTGGCCGACGCGGGCAAGCGGGTACTGCTGCTCGATCAGGAACCCGAGCAGAACCTGGGCGGACAGGCGTTCTGGTCCCTGGGAGGGCTGTTCCTCGTCGACACCCCCGAGCAGCGACGGATGGGGATCAAGGACTCCGCCGAGCTGGCGTGGCAGGACTGGCTCGGCAGCGCGACCTTCGACCGGGGGATCGACGACCCGGCGGGGCAGGACTACTGGGGTTACCAGTGGGCGCGGGCCTACGTGGACTTTGCCGCGGGCGAGAAGAGGTCGTGGCTCCACGCCCAGGGCGTGCGGTGGGTTCCGATCGTCGGGTGGGCCGAACGCGGGGGATATCTCGCCGAGGGCCACGGCAACTCGGTGCCACGGTTCCACCTGACCTGGGGGACGGGGCCCGGCGTCCTCGCCCCCTTTGAACGTCGGGTACGGGACGCGGCGGACCGGGGACTGGTCCGCTTCGGGTTCCGACACCGCGTCGACGAACTCACCGTCACAGGCGGGGTCGTCGACGGGGTCAGGGGGTCGATCCTCGAACCCAGCTCGGCACCGCGGGGCGCGGCGAGCAGCCGCACCGACGTCGGCGAGTTCGCGCTGCACGCAGCAGCGGTCCTGGTCACCGCCGGCGGCATCGGCGGAAACCACGACCTGGTGCGCGAGAACTGGCCCGCCCGACTCGGCACGGCGCCGGCCACCATGATCTCCGGAGTCCCCGAGCACGTCGACGGACAAATGCTCAGCATCACCGAGAGCGCCGGCGGCCGCCTGGTCAACAAGGACCGGATGTGGCACTACACAGAAGGCGTCACCAACTGGAACCCCATCTGGAACAACCACGGGATCCGCATCATCCCCGGGCCGTCATCGATGTGGTTCGACGCCCGCGGACAGCGCTTTCCCGTGCCGAACTTCCCGGGATTCGACACCCTCGGGACCCTCAAGACCATCCAGGACAGCGGCTACGACTACTCCTGGTTCGTCCTCACCCAGAAGATCATCGAGAAGGAGTTCGCCCTGTCGGGGTCGGAACAGAACCCCGACATCACCGGAAAAGACCTCAAGCTACTGCTGGGCCGGGTCCTGCCGGGGGCCGGCGAACCGGTCGAGGCGTTCAAGAAACACGGTGAGGACTTCGTCGTGGCCGACACCCTGCCCGAACTCGTGGCCGGCATGAACAGGGTGGCGGGCTCCGAGCTCATCGACCTGGCCGATCTGGAACGTCAGATCGTCGCGCGCGACCGTGAGATCGACAACCCGTTCACCAAGGACCTGCAGATCTCCGCCATCCACAACTCCCGGCGATCCCCTGGCGAACGACTCGCCCGCACCGCAGCGCCACACAAAATCCTGGACCGACACTCCGGGCCGCTCATCGCAGTACGGTTGAAGATCATCACCCGCAAGACCCTCGGCGGCATCCAGACCGACCTGGACGGTCGAGTCCGAGGCACCGACGGCGCGGTCGTACCGGGACTGTGGGCCGCCGGCGAGATCACAGGCTTCGGAGGAGGCGGCGTGCACGGTTACCGCTCGCTCGAGGGCACGTTCCTCGGCGGATGCATCTTCACCGGCCGGCAGGCGGGCCGCGACCTCGCCCGGGAGGTGTGACGATGCAGCTCAGATGGGGCCGACCCGACCTGGCCGCGTACCAGGCACAACCCCCCACGCCGACGGCCTCGCCGACCTCCCCCCTCACGGTCTCCTTCCTCGGCGTGACCACCCTGCTGTTCGACGACGGAGAATCGGCCGTCATGACCGACGGGTTCTTCACCCGGCCATCCCTCGCCCGGACGCTCCTCACCCCCCTGCAAACCGACCCGGCACGCGTGGAGTACGCCCTGCGCAGGGCAGGGGTGGCCACTCTCGACGCCGTGGCCTGCGGGCATTCCCACTACGACCACGCACTCGACTCCGCCGCGGTCGCGCACCGCACCGGAGCGGCGCTCGTCGGTGGCGAGTCGACTACGCAGCTCGGGCGCGGAGCCCAGCTGCCGCCCGATCGGATCGTCACGGTCGCACCGGGCGACGCGCGGACGTTCGGAGCCTTCACCCTGACCTTCCTCGAATCCGAGCACTCGCACCCTGACCGCATCCGAGGAGTGATCGACCACGCGATCGCCCAGCCCGCCCGCGCGCGCGACTACAAATGCGGCGAGACGTGGTCGATCCTGGTCGAGCACGAGACGTCCGGACAGTCCGCGCTCGTCCACAGCAGCGCCGGCTTCCGGCCCGGGATGCTCGACGGCCACCGCGCCGACGTCGTCTACCTCGCCATCGGCCAGCTCGGCCACCAACCCCCGGAATTCATCGAGCAATACTGGGCCGAGACCGTGACTGCGGTGGGGGCACGGGCGGTCATCCTCACCCACTGGGACGACTTCTTCAGGCCACTGACCGAGCCCCTGAGAGCGCTCCCCTACGCCGTCGACGACCTCGACGCCGCGATGCGGGTTCTCACGGCGTGCGCCGAGCGGGACGGAGTCCATCTGGAGCTCCCCACGCTGTGGCGTCGAACCGACCCGTGGGCCGCCAGGTAAGACACGGCTACCCGCTGTTCGCCGCGCCGCGGCACCCGTGCGGGCGACCGCTACTCGTCGAGGAAGTCGAAGATCCACCGGCGAATGTCGGCCAGGGTCCCCGCGTCCACCTGGCCGGCACGGCCGACAACACGCTGGCGCGAAAGGGTGCGCACCTGCTCGGTCATCGCCCAGGAGTCCCGATCGAACACGTCTCCCCGGAGCAGGACGTGATTCGACCATCCGCGATCCACCGACGTCACCGGAACCACCATCACGAGAGAATCGACGAGGGAGATGTGCGCGCGCGACGAGACCACCACCGCGGGTCGGCGACCACTCTGCTCACGACCCACCACGGGATCGAGGACAACCCATATGACCTCCCCGGGAGTCGGGTCAGGCATCCTGCGCCCACTCCCACCACTCGGACTCCTCGCGGTAGGACGCCAGATCCTCAGGCGATGTCGCGTCTATCTCCGCACGCAGGCGCTCAAGCCGCCGTTGCTTCTCGGCGAGCGAGGCGAGATACGCCAGATGATCGCCCAGCGTGCGGTGCTCCTCGGCGGCCTGCCTCTTCAGGAGATCCCGGAGGTCGCGACTCACCTTGATCGTCGTGTGGGACATACCGAAAGTATACCCATGGTCATACCGTGGAGATAGCGAACTCGTCGCACCCCGACGACACGAGAGCCGCCGCCCGGTCTGCGTGACCGGGCGGCGGCTCTCGTTGGGGGGCGGCTGCGGGGCCTCGTCGTCGTCGTGGTACTCCCGAACGGCTCAGCCTGCGACTGGTCACTCGACCAGCAGTTGCGCTACTTGACCAGCAGCTCCGCGATCTGGATGGTGTTGAGCGCCGCACCCTTGCGCAGGTTGTCGCCCGCGACCATGAGGTTCAGTCCGCGGTTGCCCTCGATCGACTGGTCCTGGCGGATCCGGCCCACCAACGACTCGTCCGCGCCAGCCGCCTCGAGCGGGGTCGGCACGTCGACGACCTTCACTCCCGGCGCCTTGCTCAGCAGCTCGCGGGCCTGCTCCGGGGTGATGTCGCGCTCGAACTCCGCGTTGATGCTCAGCGTGTGACCGGTGAACACGGGGACACGCACGCAGGTGCCGGCGACGCGCAACTCGGTCAGGCCGAGGATCCTGCGCGACTCGTTGCGGAGCTTCTGCTCCTCGTCCGTCTCCTCGGAACCATCGTCGACGAGCCCACCCGCGAGCGGCAGCACGTTGAACGCGATCGGCGCCACGTACGGGCCGTGGTCATCGACCTTCAGCGCCGACCCGTCGTGCACCAGCTCGTGTCCAGCGCCGACGTTGCCGGTGATCTGGTCGTTGAGCGTGTCCACGCCGGCGAGTCCGGAGCCGGAAACCGCCTGGTAGGTCGACACCACCAGGCGCTTGAGGCCCGCCGCGTCGTGCAGCGCCTTGAGCACCGGCATCGCCGCCATCGTGGTGCAGTTGGGGTTGGCGATGATGCCCTTGGGCGGGTTCTTCGCCGCGTCCGGGTTCACCTCGGAGACGACGAGGGGGACGTCGGGGTCCTTGCGCCACGCGCTGGAGTTGTCGACGACGACAGCGCCCGCCGCCGCGAACCTCGGCGCCTGCTCCTTGGACATGGTGCCGCCCGCGGAGAACAGGGCGATATCGATGCCCTTGAGCTCCTCGTCCGGGGTAGCGGCGGTGTCCTCCACGACGATGTCCTCACCGCGGAACGGCAGCGTGGTCCCGGCCGAGCGGGCGGAGGCGAAGAAACGGACCTTGTCCGCCGGGAAGTCCCGCTCCTCGAGCAGGGCACGCATGACGCGCCCCACCTGGCCCGTGGCTCCGACTACGGCGACAGTGGTCATCTGTGAGGTCAACTCCTGGAAGTCTTGGCGACCCGGCCCGCCGCGGACGGGTTCTCCGCCCTGCGCTCGACCGACCGGTGTGACGGCCCAGTCTACCGAGGCCCGTGCCGATGGACAGCGGCCCGCGTCACACCTCGCCGAGCCCGCCGCGGCACGCCGGCTCGCCTCGGCACCCGATCCCTTCTCGGCACCCGACCAACGAGAAGACGGTTCGGCTCACATCGGCCGAGAGAGGTGTGTGCGGAACTGTCTTCTCGATGGCGTGGGGGTGCCGCCGAGCTCGCCGAGGGGCCGTCGCAGGTCGCGAAGGAACTGACCGCTCATCGACCGCGGCCCGTTTCTCCACAGCCCCGTCCGCCTCCACAGGTGACGCAGGAATCGCGGGAGGGACGGGGAGGCGGCGCTCGTCGTCGTCGACGCTTGGTCCATGCGCCCCGACCAGGCACCCCGCCGCACCCGTGACCTCGTCCCCGAACGCGGGCGGCGCCTCCACTCCAGCGGTCTCGTCCCGCACCACCGCGGCCTGTGGGTGCCACGCACCGCCGACCGCACCCACCCGCTCACCCGGATCACCGCGATCACCGCCCTGTACCCGGAAGCCGTGGCGACCGGCTGGCTTGCCGCAGACGCCCACGGCCACCCCTTCCCGCCACGGACCTACCCCGACGAGTTCGCCGTCGGCTCGACCCGGGTGCGCCGGCCCGGCATGATCGGCCGCCAGTACACGATCCCGCCCGAACACGTCCTCCACCTGACCGGGACCGCGGGCGCCGGCCTGGCCGCGAGCCCCGCGTGGGCGCTGTTCGACATCGCGCGGCGCGGCGACCTGACGGACGCCGTCTGCGCGCTCGATGCGGGCCCGAGTATCGGCGTCGACCCCGAGCGCGACGTGCGGCCCCTCGCGATGGACCCCCGGCGGATCCCCGGCAAGCGACAGGTCCTCGCGGCCCTCGACCTGTGCGACGTCGGCGCCCGGTCACCGTGGGAGACGCGGGCCCGGCTGTTGCTGCTCAGACACGGGCTCACGGGCTTCGAGACGCAGGTACCCGCGCCGGGGTCTCCGTATGTTCTGGATCTCGCGCGCCGTGATCTGAAGATCGGCGTCGAGTACGACGGCGAGCACCACCGCGAGCCGGCGCAGCACGCCAAAGACCTCACCCGCTGGAACCGGCTGCGCCGCTTGGGCTGGCTGGTCTACCCCCTCACCACCACGATGATCACCCGGGATGCAGCCTCCACCGCCGCCGACATCCGGGCCGGCGTCCGGGAGCGCGGCGGTTGACGGCAAGGCGCCGACGAAAAGGCAGTTCCGCACACTCGCTCTCGGGCGATGTGTGCGGAACTGTCTTATCGATGCGGGGTGGCCCGGACGCGGGCGCCAGCGGGTGGGTGCCAGCGGGCGGGTGGGCGCCAGCGGGCTGGGTGGGGCGCGGGTCAGCGGCCGGTGCCGGCGTAGACCTGCGCCTCCTCCTCGCCGCCCAGCTCGAACGCCGCGTGGAGGGCGCGGACGCTGTCGGCGAGCTCATCCTCGCGGACCAGCGCCGAGATGCGGATCTCCGAGGTGGAGATGAGCTCGATGTTCACGCCCGCCTCGGACAGCGACTCGCAGAACGTCGCCGTGACCCCCGGATGCGACTTCATGCCCGCGCCGACGAGGGAGACCTTGCCGACGTTGTCGTCGTAGAGCACCTGGTCGATGCCCAGCTCGTCCTTAGCCTTGGACAGCACCTCGGTCGCCTTGGCGCCGACCTCGCGGGGGCAGGTGAAGGTGATGTCGGTCCTGCCCTCGGCCTTGGAGACGTTCTGCAGGACCATGTCGATGTTGATCTCGGCATCGGCGACGACGCGGAAGATCTTGGCCGCGTACCCCGGCTGGTCGGGGATGCCGACCACCGTGATCTTGGCCTCGGAGGCGTCGTGAGCGACTCCGGTCAGGACTGCGTCTTCCACGGGGATGTCCTCCACTTTTCCGGCCACGAGCGTGCCCGGGTTGGTCGAATACGAAGAGCGGACGCGCAGCGGCACGTGGTAGCGGCGGGCGAACTCGACGCTGCGCAGGTTGAGGATCTTGGAGCCGACCGCCGCCATCTCGAGCATCTCCTCGTACGAGATGGTGTCGAGCTTGCGGGCGTTCGGGACGATCCGCGGATCGGAGGTGTAGATGCCGTCGACGTCCGAGTAGATCTCGCACACGTCCGCGCCCAGCGCCGCGGCCATCGCGACGGCGGTGGTGTCGGACCCACCGCGGCCGAGGGTCGTCACGTCGCGGGTCTCACGGGACACGCCCTGGAAGCCCGCGACGAGGGCGATCTTGCCCTGATCGAGCGCCTCGCGGACACGGCCCGGGGTGATGTCGATGATCCGGCTGTTGCCGTGCCGGGTGGTGGTGATGATGCCGGCCTGCGACCCGGTGAACGAGTAGGCCTCCATCCCGAACGAGCTGATGGCCATCGCGAGCAGCGCGTTGGAGATGCGCTCACCCGACGTCAGCAGCATGTCCATCTCGCGCTGCGGCGGCGAGGGACAGACCTGGTCGGCCAGATCCAGCAGCTCGTCGGTCGTGTCGCCCATGGCCGAGGCCACGACCACGACGTCGTTGCCCGCCTTCCTGGTCTCCACGATCCGTTCGGCCACCCGACGGATCCGTTCTGCGGACTCCACGGAGGAGCCGCCGTACTTCTGCACTACGAGTGCCACGCGGTCACACCCTTCCGGTGTTGATCGGCTTAACGCAGACCCACTTTACGGGAGGTGTTTACTCGTGAGTGATGACTGAAACCTGGGCGGCTGTACTCCTCGCCCTCGCCTCCGCCCTCAGCCAGGCCTTCGGCACCGTGATGCGGCACCGTTCACCGCGCCGCGCGCAGGGTCGACGTGAGGGTGACTTCCACATCCTCACCAGCAGGTACTGGTGGACCGGCATGGCCATAAGCCTCACCGGCTTCGTGTTCCAGGGGCTGGCGCTGATCTACGGCTCGCTGATCCTGGTCCAGACGATCACCGTCCTCTCACTCACCTTCGCCCTCCCGTTGGGCGCATGGGTGACCGGGCGGCGGGTCACCAAGACCGAACTGTTCTGGGGGCACGTCCTGGCGGGATGCGTGGTCGTCCTGGTGATCTACGGCCGGCCCACCGGAGGCGAGGCACATCCGCCCTGGTGGCAGTGGGCACTGGCCTGCGCGGCGGGCGCCCTCGTCGTCGTCGTCCTCCTCCGCCTCTCCCGGGCGCTCCGCGCCGACGGCAACCGTGCCCTGCTACTGGGCGTGGCCGGCGGCACCGCGTTCGCCTACGTCGCGCTCCTCACCAAGGGCGTCGCCGACCGGTTCTACGAGGGCGGACCGCTGCTCGTGGCCACCACCGGCGAGGTGTACGGGCTCGTCGTGGCCGCCGTCCTCGCGCTGACGCTGCAACAGATGTCGTTCTCCGCCGGCGGCGTCCACCAGGCCGTCCCCGCCTCGACCGTCACCACGCCGGTGGTCTCGCTCGCGCTCGGCGTGGTGGTCCTCGGCGAATGGTTCGCGGTCGACGGCCCCGAGCTGTCGATCCTCGCAGCCACGCTCATCGTCATGGTCGTCGCGACGGTACGGCTCGCGCACAAGGAGGTCGACCCGGCGCCGTCAGTTGACGGGTCGGTGAACGGGTCGGGCGCGTCGGCGGACACGTCGGAGGCAGCGTCGGGCGCGCCGCCGGGGACGGCGGCCGAGACCCCGTCCGGGACACCGTCGGTGATACCCCCCGACACGCGCCCCGAACCGCCCTCGCGGTAACGCGGGCACCGGCGGACGCGATTTTCCTGCCATGAGCACTCTCGCCGAGCGGCCCGACCTCGCCTCCCGATCGCCTAAGCTGTATCACATGCGCCTCACACGTCACACGGGTCGGCTTCTCTCGGCGATCGGCGCGGCCGTCGGGACGGTCGCCGCCACGCTCGCGGTCACGGCCCCCACCGCCGGCGCCGTGGTCGGCGGCGCACCCTCGGGCCCGGCGCCGTGGGCAGTGCAGATCACCACCTTCGGCGGCGTGCTCGGCGCGCCCTGCTCGGGAGTCGTCGTCCACCCGCGCTGGGTCGCCACCGCCGCCCACTGCGGCCCCACCGACCCCAACGCCTACACCCTCGGGTTCGGCAACTGGGCCACCGTGCCGGGCGGCTTCGCCACCACCGCCCCGCTCGCCACCCCGCAGGTCGTCGGCGCCTTCGGTTCCCTCGACACCGGCAGCTTCGGCCGTCACACCCCGGAAGCCGTCTACAAGGCCCCCGCCGGGGACTTCATGCTCATCAAGCTCCGCCACCCCGCGCCGTCGCCGTCCGTCCTGCGCGCCGGCGTCGACCCCGCCCCGGGCGCCGTCCTGCGCTTCCACGGCTTCGGCGAGACCACCCCCCGCGGCCTGCGCTCGGCCGACCTGCGCACCGGGCTCACCCGCCTCGACCGGATGGAACCCCGCGGCGGCTCCCGGATCGGCCGCTCGCACACCATCGAGGGCGGCTACGGCCTCGGCGACTCGGGCGGGCCCGTCTTCCAGGGCGACCGCCTCGTCGGCATCCACTCCGGCTCCGACCACGGTCGCCGCCAGCCGAACGGGACCAACCCCGCGTGGTACGAATCGATCCCGGCCCAGAACGGGTGGATCGACTGGATGATCACCCACCGGTGACAGCGGGCCCCTCCCCCACCCGAGACGCAGACAGATGCGCCGACCGACCCGCCGCCCCGGGGCCGCGCCCGTGCCGAACCACGGCGCTATTTGCCACACTGGAGAAATGACCCCGCCGGAGCTCCTGATCCGTCGCGCCTCGCGCGCAGACCTGGACCTCGTGCTGTCCGCGGGCGACCTGTTCGACTCCCCGCCCACCGCCGAGTGGACGCAGGACTTCCTCGACCGCGGTTCCAACCTGCTCTTGATGGCCCTCCACGACGGGGTCCCGGTGGCGATGCTCGTCGCCGTGGAGACCGGCCACCTGGGAGACAGCCCCGACCTGTTCGTCTACGGCATCCGCGTCCGCGAGGACCTGCGCCGCCAGGGCATCGCGCACCGGCTCGTCGAGAAGGCCGTCTCGGTGGCCGAGGAAGCCGGCTGCCGACGCGTGTGGGGATCGATGCACGACGGCGACGTCCAGGACCTGGGCCCCGACTCCCCTCTGCACACCCCGAACGACGTCACCGCCGGCCCCACCACCTTCGTCATTCCGATTCCGTGACGTCTGGCGGGAAGGTGTATGGTGACCTGCATGCAGCGCGTGCTCCTTCTTGGATGCCGCGGCGGGGCCCGCTAGAGCGGACCGGCTCCCCGTCGCGGGATCTCGTCGCGCCGGTCCGATCCTGAAACGATCGAACTCCACGGAAGTTGAGCCCCTACGATGAATCCCGCTGATGCCTTCGTCTCGTCGTCGTCGACCCTGACGCCCCCCTCCAAGCCCGGCCGCCCCGACCAGCCGTCGTGGAACAAACAGCGCGGCTCCTCCATGCCGTGGCACCGGTACCGGCCGTTCGCCGAGGAGGTCGAGGACGTCTCGCTGCCCGACCGCACCTGGCCAGACGAGGTCATCACCCACGCCCCCCAGTGGTGCGCCGTGGACCTGCGCGACGGCAACCAGGCCCTGATCGACCCCATGAGCCCCGCGCGCAAGCGCCGCATGTTCGACCTGCTGGTGCGCATGGGCTACAAGGAGATCGAGGTCGGCTTCCCGTCCGCCTCGCAGACGGACTACGACTTCGTCCGCGAAATCATCGAGGACGCCGCGATCCCCTCCGACGTCACCATCCAGGTGCTGGTCCAGTGCCGCGAGGATCTCATCCGTCGCACGTTCGAGGCGTGCGAGGGCGCGTCCGACGTGATCGTGCACTTCTACAACTCGACGTCGATCCTGCAGCGCAAGGTGGTCTTCCGTAAGGACCGCGAGGCCATCAAGAAGATCGCCACCGACGCCGCCGAGCTGGTCACGACCATCGCGAAGGACTACCCCGACACCAACTGGCGCTGGGAGTACTCCCCCGAGTCGTTCACCGGCACCGAGCTGGCCTTCTCCAAGGAGGTCTGCGACGCGGTCACCGAGATCGTGGGCGCGACGCCGGAGAACCCGATCATCATCAACCTGCCGGCGACGGTCGAGATGGCCACGCCCAACGTCTACGCCGACCAGATCGAGTGGATGCACCGCAATCTGGCACACCGCGACTCGACCATCCTGTCGCTGCACCCGCACAACGACCGCGGCACCGGCGTGGCCGCCGCCGAGCTGGCCTTCCAGGCCGGCGCCGACCGCATCGAGGGCTGCCTGTTCGGCAACGGCGAGCGCACCGGCAACGTGTGCCTGGTGACGCTGGGCATGAACATGCTCACCCGCGGCGTCGACCCACAGATCAACTTCTCCGACATGGACGAGATCCGCCGCACGGTCGAGTACGCCAACCAGCTGCCCGTGCCCGAGCGTCACCCCTACGGCGGCGACCTGGTCTTCACCGCGTTCTCCGGCTCGCACCAGGACGCCATCAACAAGGGCTTCGACGCCCTGCAGGCCGAGGCCGATGCCCGCGGCGAGGACATCACCGACATCACGTGGGAGGTCCCGTACCTGCCCGTCGACCCGAAGGACGAGGGCCGCACCTACGAGGCCGTCATCCGCGTGAACTCGCAGTCCGGCAAGGGCGGCGTCGCCTACATCATGAAGAGCGACTACGGCCTGCAGCTGCCGCGGCGCCTGCAGATGGAATTCTCACAGATCGTCCAGAACGTCACCGACTCCGAGGGCGGCGAGGTCACGCCCAAGGCCATGTGGGACATCTTCTCCCTCGAGTACCTGGACCGCATCTCGCCCATGGAGCGCATGTCCCAGGTGCTCTCGCCGGCCGAGACCGACGACGGCGAGGACTTCATCGAGGCCGTCATCAAGTGGAAGGGCGAGACGCGCGAGTTGACGGGGTCCGGTAACGGCCCCCTGGCGGCGTTCGTCGCCGCCCTGAACGAGATGTTCGACGACGAGGTGCGCATCCTCGACTACTCGGAGCACGCGATGACCGCCGGGGATGACGCGACCGCAGCCGCGTACGTCGAGGTGCAGTTCGGCAACCGGGTCTTCTGGGGTGTCGGCCGGGCCGGTTCCATCACCACCGCGTCCCTGCGCGCCGTGGTCTCCGCCGTGAACCGTGCGTACGCCGACGAGGCCGAGGGCGCCGAGGCCGTGGGTTCGGTCGAGGGCGCGCGCACCTGGGCGCCGTGACGGGCTGAGGTCCGGCGGGCTGGCGCGGCCCCGACCGTCGAGAAGACCGTTCCGCACACATCACCCGAGTGACGGTGCGCGGAACGGTCTTCTCGTGTGCCCGCGGCGTCCCCTGAACCTCATCCTTCACATGTATCACTCCGGTAACGATGGTCTCGATTCGATTACAGCAAGCGCGTAATGTGGCGACGGGTCGCGCCGATAGGTATGGCGTCTGCCCTCCGTAAACATCAGTCTGGAGCTGTTATGTCCGTGACACGCCGTGGGTTCCTCACAGCCGCATCGGTCGGCGTGGGCGCCGCCGTCGCCTCCTCCGTTCGCGGTCCCGTAGCCGGGGCCAACCCGTTTACCACCGGCTCCCTCGGCGTGGCCCAGGACCTCATGCAGTCGATCTCCACCGGCAGCGGCATGATCCAGCCCAACGGCCCGCTCGGCTTCGTGGGCGTCACGTTCCCGAGCCCGGAGGAGATCGCCGGCCGCATCCGGTTCGCGTTCCCCGACGGCTCCGTGGGCGACTGGCTCCCGCTCGAGGCCATGGACTCCGCCCCGGATGCCGGCAGCACGCCCGCCGCGGAGCTCGTCGCCGCGCCCGAGGGCGCCGTCGGCTACGAGGTGGACGCCCCCGCGGGCTCCGAGGCCACCGTCTTCGACGACGGCCGGGGAACCCCGCGCAACTACAGCCTCGGCAGCATCGGTCTGGCCGGCCTGCCGGTGATCCCGCGTGCCGCGTGGGGCGCCGGCGACGTCTCCGGATTCCGGTGGGCGCCGACCTACTTCCCCGCGCAGTCCATCACCATCCACCACACCGCGGTCCTTCCCGGGCCGGACCGTGCCGCCAGCGTGCGGGCGATCTACCACTACCACGCCAACACCCTGGGCTGGGGCGATGTCGGGTACCACCTGATCATCGATCCCGAGGGCCGGATCTACCAGGGCCGCGGCGGCACACCGGTGGGCAACCCGGTGTTCCAGGTCCCGCCCGTCGCGGGCATCGCTCCCCCGGTCGTCACCGCCGGACACGTCGGCGGCGTCAACAACGGCAACATCGGCATCAGCCTGCTGGGCGACTTCACCGGCGCCCCGCCGACCGCCGCCGCCGTGGGCGCGACCATCGACTGCGTGCGTGCCCTGTGCAATGCCACGGGCATCAACCCGCGGGCGGGCATCACCTATCGCAATCCGCAGGGCGGCGCGACGCGACCGATCATGGCGGTCTCGGGTCACCGCGACTGGGGCGGCACGGCATGCCCGGGCAACTCCTTCTACCCGCAGATGCAGTTCATCCGGGATCACGCGGCCAACGGCTGGACGCCCACCGCGATCTCCTCGGCGGCCTTCGGCTCCTGACCGCGGCCGGGCCGCGCGGGCAGGGCGGTCGCAGCGCGCGGGTCGCAGCGCGCGGGTCGCAGCGCGCGGGTCGCAGCGCGCGGGTCGCAGCGC
>NZ_BCSW01000046.1 GCF_001571065.1 Dietzia cinnamea NBRC 102147 | reverse complement strand
GGCCACGGGCGGCGACGCCGGCGGGGGGACCGGCGCGGACCGAGGCGGCTCGGACGGACCCGAGGCGCCGACGTACAGCGCTCCGGCGGCGACCACGCCCGACGGCGACGCCGGCCCCGATCGGCCGACCGCCGTGCCGGACGCCCCCGCGGGGCCGGGCACCCCCGACGACGCCTCCCGGACACCGACGTACGGCGCGCCTGCGGTTACAGTCCTTGACGACGACGAGCTCTCGGTGACGACGACCCCGCCGATCGAGACGCCGCCCACCCCGGGCACGACAGGAGGTGAGACCGGATCGGACACCGAGACCGGTCAGATGTGACGATCGCGCCACACGACCCGGCCGAGCTGGCGGCGACGCCACCGGCACGCGACCCCGAGGCGCCCTTCGGCATCTACCTCCACGTGCCGTTCTGCTCCACCCGGTGCGGCTACTGCGACTTCAACACCTACACCGCCGGCGAACTCGGATCGGCGACCTCACCCGTCGACTGGGAACGCGCTGCCGCGATCGAGATCGAGAGGGCCGCGCAGGCGCTGTCCTCCGCCGGCGCGGCCCCGAAGGTCGACACCGTCTTCATCGGCGGGGGCACCCCGTCGCTGGTCGGCGCGGACGTCCTCGTCGGCCTCCTCGCGCGTGTCGACGCCGCCTTCGGCCTGGCCCCCGGCGCGGAGGTCACCACGGAGAGCAACCCCGAGTCCACATCCCCCGAGTTCTTCGCGCGCCTGCGCGGGGGCGGGTTCACACGCATCTCGCTGGGCATGCAGTCCACCGCCGCGCACGTCCTGCGCATCCTCGATCGCACCCACACCCCCGGTCGGCCGCAGGAGGCGGTCGCCGAGGCGCTGCGGGCGGGGTTCGAGCACGTCAACCTCGACGTCATCTACGGCACACCGGGGGAGACCGACGACGACCTCGCGCGGACCCTCGACGCGGTCGTCGGCGCCGGTGTCGACCATGTCTCCGCCTACTCGCTGATCGTCGAGGACGGCACCGCCCTGGCCCGCCGGATCCGCCGGGGCGAGATGCCGGGCACCGTCGACGATGTGCTCGCCGACCGGTACGAGCAGGTGGCCGACCGCCTCGCCCGGGCGGGGTTCCACTGGTACGAGGTCTCCAACTTCGCCACCGACTCCTCGGCGTACTGCCGCCACAACATGGGCTACTGGCGCGGCGGCGACTGGTGGGGCGTCGGGCCGGGTGCCCACTCCCACGTCGCCGGGGCCCGGTGGTGGAACGTCAAGCACCCCGCGCGCTACGCCGCCGAGTGCGACGCCGGTCGACTCCCCGTCGACGGCGGGGAACTGCTCGACGACTCCGACCGCCACATCGAGCGGATCATGACCGGGCTCCGACTGGCGGAGGGGCTCGGCGACGAGGCCTTCACCGTGGACGAGCGCGCCCGCGCCGACGAGCGCGTGGCGGCCGGGCTGCTGCGCCGCCGGGCGGCCGACGATCCCGCCGGCCCCGGGTACGCGCTGACCGAGGCGGGCCGTCTGCTCGCCGACGGCGTCGTCCGCGACGTGCTCGTGTGACGCCGTCGACTGGGCCATCAGTGCAGGAACTGGCATAGAATCGGCAGAACAACGGGCACAGGGGAGGAGCGGGTATGTCGAGTACGGCCGATCGTAGGACCGAGGTCTTGCGCGCGATCGTCTCCGACTACATCGCCTCCCACGAACCGGTCGGGTCCAAGGCCCTCGTCGACCGCCACTCGCTGGGCGTGTCCAGCGCGACCATCCGCAACGACATGGCGGTGCTCGAGGCCGAGGGGTTCATCGTCCAACCCCACACCAGCTCGGGGCGCGTGCCCACGGAGAAGGGCTACCGTCACTTCGTCGACTCGATCGAGGAGATCACCCCGCTCTCGCGGGCCGAGAAGCGGGCGATCCGGGCGTTCCTCGAGGGCGCGGTCGACCTCGACGACGTGCTCCGGCGCGCCGCCCGCCTGCTCTCCCAGCTCACGCGACAGGTCGCCGTCGTGCAGTACCCGGTCCTCGGCCGCTCGACGGTGCGCCACCTCGAGGTGGTGAGCCTGACCCCCACGCGCCTGCTGCTGGTCCTCATCACCGACACCGGCCGCGTCGACCAGCGGACGGTCGAGCTGGCCGCCCCGCTCACCGACGAGCACCTCGCCGAGCTGCGCGGCCTGCTGTCCGAGGCCGTCGCCGACAAGCGCCTGTCCGACGCCTCGGACGCCCTGGCCGCGACCGGCGAGCGCGCCCGGCCCGAGTACCGCGACGCCGTGGAGCGCTGCGTGACCGTGCTGGTGGAGACGCTCGTCGAGCACCCCGACGACCGCATCGTCCTGGGCGGCACCGCCAACCTCACCCGCAGCGCCGCCGACTTCGACGGCTCCCTGCGCTCGGTCCTCGAGGCCCTCGAGGAACAGGTGGTGATCCTGCGACTGCTCACCGCCGCCCACTCCGTGGGCCGGGGCGGCCCCGGCGGGGTGACCGTGCAGATCGGCGAGGAGACCCAGACCGCCGAGATCCGCGGTGCCTCGGTGGTGTCCTCGCAGTACGGCGCGGAGGGGCAGACGTTCGGCGGGATGGGGGTGCTCGGGCCCACTCGGATGGACTACCCGGGAACAATCGCCTCGGTCGCCGCTGTTGCCCACTACGTGGGCGAACTCCTCACCGGGCGCTGACGCCCGTACGCTTCCCGCTGCGATCAGATCTTCCTCACGACGAAAGGCCACACGTGTCACGCGACTACTACGGGACCCTCGGGGTCGATAGGGGCGCCTCGGAGTCCGAGATCAAGCGCGCCTACCGCAAGCTCGCCCGCGAGCTCCACCCCGACGTCAACCCGTCGGACGAGGCGCGTGAGAAGTTCAGCGAGATCACCGCGATCTACGAGGTCCTCACCGACCCGGAGAAGCGCCGCATCGTCGACATGGGCGGCGACCCGCTCGACTCGTCCGGCGGTGGCGGTGGCTACGGCGGCGGTTTCGGCGGGGGCTTCGGCAGCGGCGGACTCGGCGACGTCTTCGAGGCCTTCTTCGGCGGCGGGGCCGGAGGCGGCGGTGGACGCGGCCCCCGCAGCCGCGTCCAGCCCGGTTCGGACGCACTCATCCGCGTCACCCTCGGCCTGGACGAGTGCGCCACCGGCGTCACCAAGGAGATCCAGGTCGACACCGCCGTGCTGTGCGAGACGTGCCACGGCAAGGGCTCGGCCAGCGACAAGCCGCCGGCCACCTGCGGGATGTGCCAGGGCCAGGGTGAGATCCAGTCCGTCCAGCGCTCGCTCCTGGGCAACATCATGACCAGCCGTCCCTGCCCGACCTGCGCGGGTACGGGCGAGATCATCACCGACCCGTGTGGTGAGTGCACCGGCCAGGGCCGCGTCCGCAAGCGCCGCACCGTCTCGGCCAAGATCCCCGCCGGCGTCGGCGGCGGCATGCGCATCCGCCTGGCGGGGCAGGGCGAGGTCGGCCCCGGCGGCGGGCCGGCCGGCGACCTCTACATCGAGGTCAACGAGCGCACCCACCCGGTGTTCGTCCGCGACGGCGAGGACCTGCACTGCACGGTCCGCGTGCCGGTGGTCGACGCGATCCTCGGCGGCGAGGTCGAGCTCGAGACGGTGGTGGGCGAACCCCTGCAGATCGAGATCCCGGCCGGCACGCAGCCCGGCCACACCGTCACCCTCACCGGGCGCGGCATGCCCCGCGTCCGCGGTGGTGGCGCGGGTGACCTGACGGTTCACATGGAGGTCGTCATCCCGGAGAGGCTGGACCGCAAGCGCCGCGACCTCGTGGAGCAGCTGCGCCGCCTCGATGGTGACTCGGCCGAGGTCGTCAACGAGGACACCGCCCGCCGCGGTGGCCTGTTCTCCCGCCTGCGCGACGCCGTCGCCGGGCACTGAGCCGCCGAGACACGACACCCGAGAACCCCGGATACCGAGCCGCCCGTGACCCCCTCCCTGTTCCGCGCCGACACCGTCCCCGCAGTCGGCGAGACGGTCGTGCTCGACGGCCCCGAGGGCCGGCACGCCGGATCGGCGCTGCGGGTCCGGCCGGGGGAGGCGATCCGGGTCGGTGACGGCCGGGGCGCGGTGGGGGACTGTGTGGTGACGACGACGAGCTCCGGCCGCGTCGAGGCCGAGGTCGTCACCCGGGTCGACGTGCCACGCCCGACCCCCGAGGTCACCGTCGTCCAGGCCCTGCCCAAGTCCGAGCGGTCGGAACTGGCCGTCGAACTCGCCACCGAGGCCGGCGCCGACCGGATCGTGCCGTGGCAGGCGGACCGCTGCGTGAGCCGGTGGACCGGCCCCAAGGTGGACAAGGGTCGCACCAAGTGGACTAACGCCGCCCGGGCCGCCGCCAAACAGTCCCGCCGGGCCTGGGAGCCGGAGATCGGCGACCTCGTCGACTCCACCGCGCTCGCCGCTCTCGTCGCCGCCGAGGTCGAGGGCGGGGCCAGCGCACTCGTCCTGCACGAGGAGGGCGCCGCCGGGTTCGCGGACGCGGTGACCGCGGGACCGACGGGGGAGCGGGTCCTCGTCGTCGTCGGCCCCGAGGGCGGGGTCTCCGACGCCGAACTCGACGCCCTCTCCGCCGCCGGCGCCCGCCCGGTCGTCCTGGGCCCCGAGGTCCTCCGGACCTCCACCGCCGCGACGGTGGCGTTGGCCGCACTCGGCGTTCTCACCCCGAGATGGGCGGCCGCGCGGTCTACACTCGACCCAACCGCACCACGACACGGGAAGTGATCCACGTAAGCACCCCAGGAAACGACGCAGTCCCCGACCCCGGCGCCCCCACCGACGGCGACCGGCGCGACCCCGGCGACACCCCCGCCCGCACGGCGGTCCAACTCGACCCCGACCTGGCGATGGCGGTGCTCGGCGCCGCCGACGCCAACCTCCGCGCCCTCGAGGACCTGCTCGCCGCCGACCTGCACGTACGCGGCGGCACCATGACCATCTCCGGCGAGCCGCCCGACGTCGACCGCGCCTCCCGCGTCGTGTCCGACCTGCTGCGGCAGGCGCGCAGGGGAGTGGAGATCACCCCGGCGTCCGTGCGGCGCTCGGTCGAGATCCTCGCCGACTCCGGACCGCTCACGCCCGAGGAGGTCCTCGGCACCGACGTGCTGTCCCGCCGCGGCGGCATGATCCGGCCCAAGACGCTGGGGCAGAAGCGCTACGTCGACGCGATCGACGACCACACCATCGTGTTCGGCCTCGGACCCGCCGGTACCGGCAAGACCTACCTCGCCATGGCCAAGGCCGTCGCCGCGCTACGCGCCAAGGAGGTCAGCCGCATCATCCTCACCCGGCCCGCGGTCGAGGCGGGAGAGCGGTTGGGCTACCTGCCCGGCACCCTGCACGAGAAGATCGACCCGTACCTGCGGCCGCTGTACGACTCGCTGCACGACATGATGGACCCCGAGGCGATCCCCAAGCTCATGGCGGCCGGGGTGATCGAGGTGGCGCCGCTGGCGTACATGCGCGGCCGCACGCTCAACGACTCGTTCATCATCCTCGACGAGGCGCAGAACACCACGCCCGAGCAGATGAAGATGTTCCTCACCCGCCTGGGCTTCGGCTCCAAGATCGTCGTCACCGGCGACATCACCCAGATCGACCTGCCCGGCGGGCAGCGCTCCGGCCTCAAGGTCGTGCGCGACATCCTCTCCGGCGTCGACGACATCCACTTCTCCGAGCTCACGTCCCGCGACGTGATCCGGCACGCCCTCGTCGGCCGGATCGTCGACGCCTACGCCAAGCACGAAGCCCGCCTCGAACGGGGCGACCGACCCACCACCGGACACAGGAACAGGGAGCAGCGCCGACGATGAGTATCGAGGTCGCCAACGAGTCGGGCGTGGAGGTCGACGAGGCCGAGCTCATCGACGTGGCCGCGTTCGTAATCGCCCGGATGGACGTGCACCCGGCCGCCGAACTGTCGATCACGCTCGTCGACAAGGACACCATGGCCGACCTCCACGTCACGTGGATGAACCTGCCCGGCCCCACCGACGTGATGAGCTTCCCCATGGACGAGCTCACCCCCGGCGGCCGCCCCGACCTGGCCGAGCCCGGCCCCGCCATGCTCGGCGACATCGTCCTGTGCCCGGCGTTCGCCGCCGACCAGGCCGCCAGCTCCGGCCACCCGCTCGCGCACGAACTCGCCCTGCTCACGGTCCACGGGTGCCTGCACCTGCTGGGCTATGACCACGCCGAGCCCGCCGAGGAGCGCGAGATGTTCGGCCTGCAGAACGAGCTGTTGGGCGAGTGGTACGACCACCGCGACGAGTCCCCGAGAGTGGACGCCTGAGTCGTGGACGCCACCATCTACACGGCCATCGCAGCCGTGGTGCTCATCCCCGTCGCCGGCCTGTTCGCCGCCCTCGACGCCGCCCTGAGCACGGTCTCCGTGGCGCGCGTCGAGGAGATGGCCAAGGACAACCGCTACGGCGCCGTCCGTCTGGCCAGGATGCTCGACGCCCGCCCGCGGTACATCAACGTCGCCGTCCTGCTGCACATGCTCAGCCTCATCGGCGCCGCCGTGCTGTTCACCGTGGTGTTCGACGAGCTCATCGACTCCCGCGCCTGGGCCCTGGTCACCGCGGTCGTCGTCACCACCGTCGCCGCGTACATCGTCGCCGGGGTCGGGCCCCGCACCCTCGGCCGCCAGCACGCCTACACGCTCGCCCTGGGCGCGTCGACGCCGCTGACCGTGACCGGGGTCGTCCTGGGCCCCGTCGCGACCCTGCTGGTCGGCCTCGGCAACGCCGTCACCCCCGGCGGCGGCTTCCGCAACGGGCCCTTCGCCTCGGAGATCGAGCTGCTCGAGATCGTCGACATGGCCCGCGAGCGCGGCGTCGTGGCCGACGACGAGTCCCGCATGATCCAGTCGGTCTTCGAACTGGGTGACACGACCGCCCGCGAGGTCATGACCCCCCGCACCGAGATGGTGTGGATCGAGTCCGACAAGACCGTCGGCCAGGCCGCGCGGCTCACCGTCAAGTCCGGCTACTCCCGCATCCCCGTGGTCGACGGCGACAACTCCGACAACGTGGTGGGCGTGGTCTACCTCCGCGACATCGTGGCCCGCCTCGACGATCCCGACGGGCGCGCCGCCCCCGTCGCCGAGGTGATGCGCCCGGCCGTGTTCGTGCCCGACGCCAAGCGGATCGACGACCTGCTCGCCGAGATGCAGCGCGACCACAACCACCTGGCGATCCTCGTCGACGAGTACGGCGGCACCGCCGGTCTGGTGTCGATCGAGGACATCCTCGAGGAGATCGTCGGCGAGATCGTCGACGAATACGACACCACCGAGGTCCCGCCCGTCGAGGACCTGGGCGACGGCCGCTATCGGCTGTCCGCCCGGCTCGGTCTGGACGAGGTGGCGGACCTGTTCGACATCGAGTTCCCGGACGAGGTGTCCGAGGAGGTCGAGACCGTCGGCGGGCTGCTCGCCCTCGAACTCGGCCGCGTTCCCCTGCCTGGGGCGCGCATCGTCACCAGCGGCCTCGACCTGCGGGCCGAGGGCGGCCACGACCGACGCGGGCGGGTGAAGGTGGTCACCGTGGTGGCCACACCCACCGAGACCGATGACGACGACACCGACGACCACCCCCGGCGCGAGGACAACCGATGAGCACTCCCGAGAACTACCGCAGTGGGTTCGTCAGCTTCGTGGGCCGACCCAACACGGGCAAGTCCACGCTGACCAACGCGTTGGTGGGGGAGAAGATCGCCATCACCTCCGCCAAGCCACAGACCACCCGGCACGCCATCCGCGGGATCGTCCACCGGCCCGACGCGCAGATCATCCTCGTCGACACCCCCGGCCTGCACCGCCCGCGCACCCTGCTCGGGGAGCGGCTCAACGCACTGGTCGAGGACACCTACTCCGATGTCGATCTCATCGGCCTGTGCATCCCCGCTGGCGAGCGGATCGGCCCCGGCGACCGCTGGATCCTCGAGCAGGTCCGCAAGCTGTGCCCGACCACGCCGCTCCTCGGGCTGGTGACCAAGATCGACACCGTCTCCAAGCAGAAGGTCATGGAGCAACTCGTCGCCGTCTCGAAACTCCTCGGTCCGGACTCGGAGGTCGTGCCGGTCTCGGCCGCGTCCGGCGAGCAGGTCGACGTGGTGGCGGACGTCATCGCCTCGCTGCTGCCCGAGGGTCCGCAGTTCTACCCGGACGACGTGGTGACCGAGGAGTCCGACGAGACCCGCATGGCCGAGCTCATCCGCGAGGCAGCCCTCGAGGGCGTGCGCGACGAGCTGCCGCACTCGATCGCGGTGACCATCGAGGAGGTCCTGCCGCACGAGGGCCGCGATGACATGGTGGACGTCCACGCCACCGTCTACGTCGAGCGGCAGAGCCAGAAGTCGATCGTGCTCGGCAAGGGCGGGTCCCGCATGCGCGAGGTCGGCACCCGCGCCCGCGCGGGAATCGAGGCGCTGCTCGGCACCAAGGTGTACCTCGACCTGCACGTCAAAGTCCTCAAGGAGTGGCAGCGCGATCCCAAGATGCTGGGGCGCCTCGGCTTCTAGCCCGCCAATGGGACAATGGGCACCCACACCGTGCGACGCGCGTCGCCCGTGTGGCCGCGCGGGTGACCGTTACGGCGCGGGCGGCCGTTACGGCGCGGGTGAACGACACGGAAGGAGGCCCGGGTGCATCCCTTCACTGACACGGGCCTCGTCGTGCGCACCTACGACCTGGGCGAGGCCGACCGCATCGTCACTCTGCTGACAGAACGTCACGGCCTCGTCCGCGCCGTGGCCCGTGCGGTGCGGCGCACCCGCTCCCGCATGGGCGCCAGCCTGGAGCCGTTCGCGGTGGTGGAGGTGCAGATCGCCCCAGGTCGCGGCAGCAGCGGGCTGGGCACGGTCCGCCAGGCCACCAGCCGCGAGTCACTCGCTCGTCCGCTGGTCGCGGACTACCCCGCGTACACGTCCGGCTGCGTGGTGCTGGAGACCGCCGAACGCCTGGCCGGCGAGGAGGGGGCTCCCACTCCGCGGTTGCTCGGCCTCGCCGTCGGCGCTCTTCGCTCCCTCGCCGAACACCGCCGCGCGCCGGGGCTGGTCGCCGACGCGTTCCTCCTGCGCGCCATGGCCGCCTCCGGCTGGGAACCCGTCCTGGACTGCTGCGTGCGCTGCGGGGCCGTCGGTCCGCACCGGGCGTTCCACGTCGCCTCCGGCGGCACGGTGTGCGTGCACTGCCGACCGCAGGGCTGTGCGATGCTCTCGCCTGGCGTCGCCGAGCACCTGTCCGCGCTGCTGTCAGGGCGGTGGGACGCCGTCGGGCTGTCCTCGCCCGCGGTGGTGCGGCAGGCGTCCGGCATCGCGGCCGCGCATCTGCAGTGGCATCTCGAGCGTGACCTGCGCAGCCTGCCACTGGTCGACCGCGGTCTGGTCGGCGCGGATGCCGACGGATTCGTCGCCGCTCGTCCCGATCCCGCTCGGCCCGATTCCGCTCGGCCCGCCGATTCCGACCCTGTCATCCCCATCGAGGAGCACCGTGCCCGGACTACCCAGATTCCGTAAGCGTCCCGCGCCGCAGGCGGCCACGGTCCGGCCGCCGGCCCCGCACCCGTCGGGGGCGCGGCCGCCGGCCATCCCCGCCGAGTTCGTGCCCCGCCACGTCGCGCTGGTCATGGACGGCAACGGGCGCTGGGCGCAGGAGCGCGGTCTGCCCCGCACCGAAGGGCACAAGCGCGGCGAGGCCGTACTGATGGACGTGGTGGAGGGGTGCATCGAGATGGGCATCCCGTACCTGTCCGCGTACGCGTTCTCCACCGAGAACTGGAAGCGCAGCCCGGAGGAGGTGCGGTTCCTCATGGGCTTCAACCGCGACGTCCTGCGGCGCCGCCGCGACGAGATGAACGCACTCGGGGTGCGCGTGCGGTGGGCCGGCCGGCGACCGCGGCTGTGGGGGTCTGTCATCAAAGAGCTCGAGGAGGCGGAGGAGCTCACCCGCGGCAACACGGTCATGACCCTGGCCATGTGCGTCAACTATGGCGGCCGGGCCGAGATCGTCGACGCCGCGCGCGACATCGCCCGCCGGGTGGCCGCCGGCGAGTTGGAGCCCGACGACATCACCGAGGAGAACTTCGCCGACTTCCTCGACGAGCCCGACATGCCGGACGTCGACCTGTTCCTGCGCCCGTCGGGGGAGCTGCGCACCTCGAACTTCCTGCTGTGGCAGAGCGCGTACGCCGAGTTCGTCTTCCAGGACACCTTGTTCCCGGACTTCGATCGCCGAGACCTGTGGGCCGCCTGCCTGGAGTACGCGGAACGCGACCGGCGATTCGGTGGTGTCGCACCCGCCTGACCGGCGCGCGCATTCCGGGCAGCCGCCCCCGCGGATGGCGTCTCGCGCCTGTGGATGTCCGCCCGGAAGACAGCCGCGCGCGGGCATGGCGTCTCGCCCGCCCATCGGTACGCGCCAGACGACATGACGGCGGGCGGCTGTGGCCGGGCGGCGCCCCAGCGGTGGCTCAGTCGGTATCGGCGCCGGCGTCAGGCCGGCCGGCGGCCCCGGCCTCGGCGCACCGCGCGCAGAGGCCGAACAGCTCCACCGTGTGGCTGACGTCGGAGAACCCGTGGGCCCGACCGGCGCGGTGCGCCCACACCTCGACGCCAGGTTCCTCGACCTCGACAGTGAACCCGCAGAGTCGGCATACCAGGTGATGGTGGTGCGAGTCGGAGCACTTGCGGAAGATCAGCTCGCCGGAATCGGTGCGCAACACGTCGACCGCGCCGGCGTCGGCCATGGACTGCAGCGTCCGGTACACGGTGGTGAGTCCGATCGTGTCGCCGCGCTCTCGCAACTCGGCGTGCAGATCCTGCGCCGACCGGAAGCCCTTGGACTCGTCCAGCAACGCGGAGATCGCGCTGCGTTGGCGCGTCGAGCGCATGCCGATGGGCCTGCCGCCTGAGGTCACGGCGTCACTGCTCCCCGGCGTGCCCGACGGCCGCCTCGACGATGTTGAGCAGGTGCCCGTCCAGCAGTTCGTACCGCATCTCGCGGCCCTGGCGATGGGACGAGACGACCCCTGAGGACTTGAGGACGCGGAGGTGCTGACTGACCAGTGGCTGTGTCACGCCCAGCGCGTCGACGAGCTCGTGGACACACCGTGGACCCTCCTTGAGCTGGAGGACGATAGCGATACGCAGGGGAGCGGACAGGGCCCTGAGCAGCTCGCCCGCCGCCGACACCACGTCGTCCGGCGGGAGGGGGACGGGGACGGCCCGGTGGTCCGCGTCGTGGACGTCCGCGACCGGCGCGGGTCCGGTCGATCGGGGTCCGGCTGCCATCATCTCCACCTTCCGGGTTCGAGGTCGTGCTCGGTCGCCGTCGGCGTCGTGTCGGGTAGGGGACCCCAGTATCCCAGACCGGGGAGGTCGACCGGATACCCTGATGAGAAGTGCCCGGGCGCCGGCCCGCGCCGAGGTGGTCCACCCCGACACCTCAGCCAACCGACTCACCAAAGGGAGAACCCCCGACGTGGCAGCCTCAGCTTCCGTCATCGACACCGTCGTCAACCTCTGCAAGCGCCGGGGACTGGTGTACCAGTGTGGCGAGATCTACGGCGGGACGCGCTCGGCGTGGGACTACGGCCCACTGGGAGTGGAGCTCAAGGACAACATCAAGAAGCAGTGGTGGCGCACGTTCGTCACGGGCCGCGAGGACGTCGTGGGCCTGGACTCCTCGATCATCCTGCCCCGCCAGGTGTGGCAGGCCTCGGGCCACGTCGAGACCTTCACGGACCCGCTGGTGGAGTGCCGCAACTGCCACTCCCGCCTGCGTCAGGACCACCTGCAGGAGGCGTACGCCGCCAAGAAGAAGCTCGACTCGGTGGCCGACGCCCCGATGACCGAGATCGCCTGCCCCAACTGCGGCACCAAGGGGCAGTGGACCGACCCGCAGCTGTTCTCCGGCCTGATGAAGACGTACCTGGGCCCCGTGGACAACGAGACCGGCCTGCACTACCTGCGCCCGGAGACCGCACAGGGCATCTTCATCAACTACAAGAACGTCATGACCACGGCCCGGCGCAAGCCGCCGTTCGGCATCGGTCAGATCGGCAAGGCGTTCCGCAACGAGATCACACCCGGCAACTTCATCTTCCGTACCCGCGAGTTCGAGCAGATGGAGATCGAGTTCTTCGTCAAGCCCGACGAGGCCGACGAGTGGTTCAAGCGCTGGGTCGAGGACTGCTGGGACTGGTTCGTGGACCTGGGTATCGACCCGGAGAACATGCGCCGCTTCGACGTTCCCGACGACGAGCGCGCGCACTACTCGGCGGGCACCATCGACTTCGAGTACAAGTTCGGCTTCTCGGGCAACGAGTGGGGCGAGCTCATGGGCGTCGCCAACCGCACCGACTACGACCTGACCCAGCACCAGACCCACTCCGGTGAGGATCTGCAGTACTTCGACCAGGCCTCCGGCGAGAAGTACGTGCCGTACGTCATCGAGCCCAGCTTCGGCCTGACCCGCTCGCTGATGGCGTTCCTCATCGACGCCTACACCGAGGACCAGGCGCCCAACGCCAAGGGCGGCGTGGACACCCGCACGGTGCTCAAGCTCGACCGCCGTCTGGCCCCGATCAAGGCCGCGGTGCTGCCGCTGTCCCGCAACGCCGACCTGTCTCCCAAAGCCCGCGACCTGGCGGCCCAGCTGCGTAAGAATTGGAACGTGGACTTCGACGACGCGCAGGCGATCGGCCGCCGCTACCGCCGCCACGACGAGATCGGCACCCCGTTCTGCATCACCGTCGACTTCGACACGCTCGAGGACCAGGCCGTCACCATCCGGGAGCGGGACACGATGGCGCAGGAGCGCGTGGCGATCGATCAGGTGGAGGGCTATCTCGCCCAGCGCCTAATCGGGTGCTGACGGACGCCACTGGCACACTGGTCGGGTGAGAAGATCCGGGTCCCCGCTCCGCGCGGTGTCCAGGGCCGTCAGCTGGGTCCTGACCATCGCACTGCTGTTGTGCCTGGTCATCCCCGGGTTCATCGCGTTCCGCGTCTGGCACGTAGCGCGGATCGACGACCGCACGCCGGCGGATGCGATCGTCGTGCTGGGGGCGGCCCAGTACAACGGCGTACCGACGCCGGTGTTCCAGGCACGCCTCGAGCACGCGGCCCTGCTGTACGACGAGGGGGTCGCGCCGCAGATCATCACGGTCGGCGGTGGCCAGCCCGGTGACCTGTACACCGAGGCCGGGTCCGGCCGGGCCTATCTCACCAGGCTCGGCGTGCCCCCCGAGGCCGTCCTGGCGGTGGAGACCGGCACGAACACCGAGGGCAGCCTGGACGCCGTGGCACAGACGGTGCGAGACCAGGGCGGACAGTCGGTGGTGTTGGTCAGCGACCCCACGCACTCGTACCGCTCGCGGATGATGGCCCGCGATGCCGGACTGGACGCGTGGACGTCGCCGACCAGGCACGGGCCGGCGGTGTGGACGCGGGAGAACCAGATCATGAGCATCATCCGGGAGACCGGCGCGGTGCTCTGGTACCAGTACCACCGGATCGCCGGCAGTGATGTGGACTTCCCCGGATGAGTCGGCGACCGGGGGACGAGGGGGCGGGGACGCCCGGAGGGGACGGGCATGACGGGTTACGCGTACGACGCGGCGGACGCCGAGCGGCGCGTGGACGAGGGGGCCGGACGTGGGCGGGGCAAGGCCAGTGAGCGCAGCCCGTTCGACCGCGACCGCGCCCGCGTCCTGCACTCGGCGGCACTGCGCCGACTCGCCGACAAGACACAGGTGGTGGGCCCCGGGGACGGGGACACCCCGCGCACCCGGCTCACCCATTCGCTTGAGGTGGCGCAGATCTCGCGCAGCATCGCCGCCGGCCTGGGCTGCGACCCTGATCTCGCGGACCTCGCGGGTCTGAGTCACGACATCGGCCATCCGCCCTACGGTCATAATGGTGAGCGCGCCCTGGACGAGGTCGCCCGCTCGTTCGGCGGTTACGAGGGCAACGCGCAGACGGTCCGGATCCTGTCCCGGCTGGAGCCCAAGGTCGTGGACGCCGACGGTCGCGGGGTGGGACTGAACCTCACCCGCGCCGCGCTGGACGCCGCCACCAAGTACCCGTGGCTGCCGCGGGAGGGGACGCGGAAGTTCGGTGCCTACGCCGACGACGCGGACACCCTGGCGTGGATCCGGCAGGGCGCGCCCGGGGACACCCGGTGCCTGGAGGCCCAGATCATGGACTTCTCCGACGACGTGGCCTATTCGGTGCACGACGTGGAGGACGCGATCGTCGCCGGCCGCCTGGACCTGCGATCGTTGTCCGACCGCTCGGAGGTCGCGGCGCTCGCCGAGCTGGGCGCGGCGGAGTTCCGCGGGCCGGACGCCGATGAGCTGGAGCAGGCGGCGGGCCGGCTCGGGTCACTCGAGGTGGTCCGGGCGGTGCAGCCGTTTGCGGAGAGTTTCGCCGGGTTCGTCGCTCTCAAGGCGCTGACCAGTGAGCTGGTGGGCCGTTTCGTGATGCCTGCGATCCACGCGACCCGCGAGGTGCACGGCGCGCGGCCGCACGGCCGCTACAGCGCGGACCTCGAGGTGCCGGTGGAGGTGGAGGCCGAGGTCGTCATGCTCAAGACGATGGCCGTGCGGTACGTGATGAGCGATCCGGGGCACCGCCTGCGGCAGGACCGGCAGCGCGATCGGATCCACCGGGTGGCGGAGTTCCTGGCGCAGTCCGCGCCGGCGGGCCTGGATGCGGTACTGCGGCCGCTGTGGGACTCTGCGCCCGACGATGCGGCGAAGATGCGGGTGATCGTCGACCAGATCGCGTTGTACACGGAGAGCCGCCTCGAGCGGGTCGACCGCGCGAGTGCGGGGATCCAGGCCGCCTGGGGCTGAGCCGCTCAGCCGACCGCGCGGGCGACCTCGTCCACCAGCCGGTCCACCCCCACCTCGTCGAGACCAGAGTCGGGGGTGAAACCGGTGCGTACCACCACGAGATCGGCCGAGGGGACCACCACGACGTACTGCCCGTCGTGACCGGACGCCCAGTAGGCATCGGCCGGCATCCGGCCAAACCGGAGCGGGCCACCGTCACCGGCCTGGTTGAGCCACCACTGGGCGCCGTAGGGCTCGGGTTCGCCGCCCGCCGCGACGCCCGTGGTCGCGTAGTCCATCCACCCCTCTGGCAAGAGCCGCTGTCCGTCCACCTCGCCGTCGTCCATCACGAACTGACCGAACCGCGCCCAGTCCCGGGGACTCGCCCACAGGTACGAGCTGCACACCGACCCGCCGGACGCGTCGGCCTCGAGGACGGCGCTGCGCATGCCGAGCGGGCGGAACAGCAACTCCTCGGCCATCTCGGGTCCCATCCCGGTCCGCTCGTGCAGGAGGTCGCAGAGGATGTTGGTGGTGCCGGAGGAGTACTGGCGGTACTCACCCGGGTTGTGGGCGGGCGGCTGGGACGCGGCGTAGTCGGCCATGTCCGGCTCGAGGTAGAGCATCCGGGTGACCGGGGTGCCGAGGTCGTACTCCTCGTCCCACTCGAGGCCGGAGGTCATGCGCAGCAGGTGGTCGAGTGAGATCCGCGCCCGCTCGTCGGTCCACTCGGGGCGGAGCGCGGTGGTGGCCGGGTCGAGGTCGGCGTCGGGGAACTCGAGCTGCGCACGCCCGACGAGCGTGGAGGCCACGCTCTTGGCCATGGACCAGCCGAGCTGGCGGGTGTCGGGGCCGAAACCGTCGGCGTACCACTCGTCGAGGATCTCGCCGCGATGGACGACGACGAGGCCCCGCGTCCCCTCGTGCGCCGCGGTCTCCTCGAGGGGCGCGGAGACCTCGTCCGCGACGTCGGTCGCCTCGGCGAGCCGGACGCCCGGGCCGCCGTCCTCGCGCAGCGGCGGGGGCGGCTCACCGCTCTCGGCTCCCGCGGCGCGGCCACCGAGGGCGCAGCCGTGCTCGGAGACGTGCGCGGTCTGCCGGAAGCCGATCCCGAGCACGGAGGCGGTGGCGGTCCCGGCCTCGTCGTCGATCGCCGTGCGCAGGTAGGGCACGAGCGGGTTGGGCGGCAGGTCGGACTCGTGATCCTCCCGCCCGACGAGGAAGTGCAGGGCGCACGCGTTGTGCGCGGCGTATCCGGTGCCGGTGAGCAGCAGGGGGCGGAAGTACACGCCGGCCGCGACCACGGCGCCGACCAGGGGGACGAGGACCGCGAACACCGCGATGAGGACTTTCCGCCGACGTGTCATGAACAGAGAGGGTAGCCAGCGGGTCCGACAGCGCGGTCAGAACCGCCCGCCCGCGCCTCCGCCGCCCCAGCCGCCGCCTCCGCCGCCGGAGAATCCGCCGCCCCCGAAGCCCCCGCCGAATCCACCGCCGCCCCCGAGGCCGCCGCCCCAGCTGGAGCCCGAGCCGAAGCTGGACCCGGCGCCGCGCGTCATGCCCTGGATGAGGGCGCCCGCGATCATGCCGCCGACGAGGGCGCCGGTGCCGGAACCGCCGCGCCCGCCGCGCCCGTAGGGGCCGTACGGGACTCCGTAGCGGCCGGTGTACTGCGGCCGTGAGGCGTCGTCCTGGGCGAGCCGCAGCGCCTCCCGGGCGAGGTTGAGCGCCCGGTCGGCGGCGGGGAACGCGGCCGGACCGACCGTGGCCTCGGCCGTGGCGAGGGAGTTCTTCGCCGAGGCGAGCCGGGTGCGGGCGGCCTGACCGATCACGTACGAGCGGCTGCCGATGAAGTCGTCGGCCTCGCGGACCGCACCGGCCGCGCGGGTGAGGGCGGCCCGACGGGCGGCGCGGGCGCGTCCGGCGGTCTCCGCCTCGTGACCGGCGGCGGCGAGTGCCTCGTCGAGCTCGCGGTCCACCTCGATGAGGCGGGAGAACGTCCCCAACGGGTCGGCCTGCCCGTCCCGGCGGGCGGCCTCGACGGCGTCACGACCGGCGGAGGCGACAGCGGTGAGGTCGCGGCTCGTCGCGTCGCTGACGTCGGTGGAGGCGAGCAGTCGGGCGGCCATCTCCAGCTCCTCCTCGACCTCGGCGACGAGCGGCTCGAGGTCCCGTCGGGCGGTCGCGATGTCGTCGGCGGCGTGGTCCACGCCGTCGACCAGCTTCTCGGCGCGGGCGAGTTCGCCCTCGGCGGAGGTGATGGCGTCCACGGCCTCACCCTGCTCGCCGACCGGCCGGGCCAGCGCGACGCGGGCGCGGCCGGTCTCCGCTTCGGCGGCGTCGAGCAGCTGCTCGGCCAGCGAGAGGTTGTCGGCGATGGAGGTGAGCACCGCGGACGGGAACCGCTCGCGGAGGTCGGACATGGTCTTCTCGGCCTCGGGAAGCCGGGCGCGCAGGGCCACCGCGCGGCGCGTGAGCGCGTCCACGGAGGCGCCGCCGTTGATGAGCAGGTCACGCATCTCCCCGAACGCTGTCGCCTGGTCCTCCAGCCCGCGCTCGGCGCGTTCGGCGCGGGCGGCCACCTCGAGCAGCATCGCCTTGCGCTGATCGGGTGTCTCGGGGATGTCGTCGTCGAGCCGCTGGACGAGCCCGTGCGCGGCGGCGACCTCCGAGCGTGCCGCGTCGAGCGCGGCCCGGAAGGGCCTGGTGCGCAGGTCGCCGAGCTCGCCGGTCGCGGTCTCGAGCGCTGTGGCGGAGGCGTCCACGGCCTGGTCGGCGTCCACGAGCCCGGTCCGGGCGCGGGCGTCGAGCACGTCGATCGGCAGGGCGGACATCCGTGCGGTGTCGTCACCGGGGATGTCGCGGGCGTCCTCCGCCTGCCTCGCGGTGCGGGCGGCGCGCCGGCGGCGGGTGACCAGGACCAGGACGACGACGAGGACGACGATCCCCGCGATCCCCGCGATGATCGCGAGTGGCGAGACCTCGGAGCCGGAGCCCTGCCGCTCGAGTCCGTCGGCGGCGCCGATGACAGCCCCGGCCCAGTCGTCGTCGGCCAGTCGCGGCTCGATGTCGCGGTCGGCGATCTGTTGGGCGGTCCGCTGGTCGTCGGCGGGGGAGCGCTCCGGGTCGTCGAACTCGAACCAGTACCTGCCGTCCTGCACGGCCACCACGAGCAGCGCGTCGGAGGCGCCCAGATCGGAGAGCTCCCGGGTCTGCCGCGACCACTCCTCGACCGGGATGCCGTCGAGGGTGTCGACGAAGGTCACCCACAGCTGGATCTGGTCGGTGGAGCGCAGCTCGGCCAGTCGGCTCTCCACGTCGCGGGAGTCGCCGCCGAGCACGCCCGCGGAGTCGGTGAGCTGCTGCCGCAGGTTCGACGGCGGCTCCGCGGCGGCGATCGGGGGGCCCCACGCCGTCAGGCAGACCAGGAGCGCGGCGAGCAGCGAGACCGCCGCGAGGTGAAGGCGGCGGAGGGCGACGGGGGTGGCCGGACGGGGTGAAGCGGCAATCATGAGCCCAGCGTATCGGGCCCGGAGAGGGGCCACGCCGGTCCGCCGCGCGGGCGGCTACTCTGGGCGCATGGCAGGGCGGATTCCGGAGCAGGACATCGCCGCGATCCGCGAACGCACCCGTATCGAGGAGATCGTCGGCGAGTACGTGGCGCTGAAGCCGGCGGGCGCGGACTCGCTCAAGGGGTTGTCCCCGTTCAAGGACGAGAAGACCCCCTCGTTCCACGTGCGTCCGCAACACGGCTACTTCCACTGTTTCTCCACGGGTGAGGGCGGTGACGTCTTCGCGTTCCTCATGAAGATGGAGCACATCGGTTTCGTCGAGGCGGTCGAGCAGCTGGCCGACCGGATCGGCTACCGCATCTCCTACGAGGGCGGCGGGCAGGTGGTCCAGCGCGACCGCGGCACGCGCTCCCGGCTGGCGCAGGCCAACGCGGCGGCGCAGAAGTTCTACGCGGAGCGGCTCGCGCAGGACCCGGAGGCCGAGACGGCGCGGACGTTCCTCACCGACCGCGGCTTCGACATGGCGCAGGCGCAGCACTTCGGCTGCGGCTACGCCCCCGCCGGCTGGGACACCATGAGCAAGCACCTCATGCGGCAGGGCTTCGAGCCCAAGGAGCTGGAGGCGGCGGGGCTGTCCAAGACCAGTTCGCGGGGGACGCTCATCGATCGCTTCCACCGCCGGCTGCTGTGGCCGATCCGCAACCTGGCCGGTGAGGTGATCGGCTTCGGTGCGCGCAAGCTCTTCGAGGACGACACCCTGGGCAAGTACATGAACACGCCCGAGACCATGCTCTACAAGAAGTCGCAGGTGCTGTTCGGGCTGGACCTGGCCAAGCGGGAGATCGCCTCGCAGCGGCGCGCGGTGGTGGTCGAGGGCTACACGGACGTCATGGCGATGCACGCGGCGGGCGTGACCACGGCGGTCGCGGCGTGTGGCACGGCGTTCGGCGAGGATCACCTGTCCACGTTGCGGCGGCTGATGCTCGACGACAACTACTTCCGCGGCGAGATCATCTACACCTTCGACGGTGACGAGGCGGGCAAGAAGGCCGCCCTGCGGGCGTTCTCGGGCGATCAGCAGTTCTCGGGCCGGACCTTCGTCGCGGTGGCCCCGCCGGGGCTCGACCCGTGTGATCTGCGTCAGACCAAGGGCGACGTCGCGGTGCGGGACCTGGTGTCGGCGCGGGTGCCGATGTTCGAGTTCGCGATCCGGTCGATGCTGGAGGACTACGACCTGGACCACGCCGAGGGGCGCGTGGAGGCGCTGCGGCGCACGGTGCCGGTGGTGGCGGACATCCGCGACTCGTCACTGCGGGATGAGTATGCCCGTCAGCTCGCCGGGTGGGTGGGCTGGGACGACCCGGCGACCGTGGTGCGCCGGGTCCGCGAGGAGTCGCGCAAGAAGGGCCGGGCGCGCTCGGCCGGGGCGGGTCCGGGTCCGCGCCGGCGCGGGCCGGGTGGACCGGGCGGGGGAGCCCGCCCGGGATGGGACGCGGCCGAGCGTGGTGGCGTGGGTCGTGGTCGAGGGGGGTACGACGACGACGAGGTCGGCGGCGGCGACGCCCCGCGGACTCCGGAGGTGCCGAAAGGCGTGCCGATTCCCGCCCCCGGTGATCCGGTGCTGTGGCCCCAACGCGAGGCGGTGAAGGCGGCCCTGCAGTACCCGGGCCTGGCGGGCCCGTTGTTCGACTCGCTGCCGGACGAGTGCTACACCCACCCGGCGTACGCGGCGATCGCGGAGGCGCTGTCTCGGGCCGGGGGCTGTGCGGCCGGCAAGAGCGGCGTCAACTGGGTGGCCGAGGTGTCGCAGGGGCTGGAGGATGAGGGCCTGCGTCGTCTGGTCGGGGTGCTCGCGGTGGAGACGTTGCGCGTGTCGGAGGAGGCGTTGCCGCGGTACATCTCCGGGGTGCTCGCGCGCCTTCAGGAGGTGTGGGTGTCGGGGCAGATCGCCGACCTCAAGTCCAAGGTGCAGCGGATGAGTCCGGCGGAGGACCCGGAGGGGTATTCGGCACTCTTCGGTGATCTGGTGGCGCTGGAAGAGTACCGGCGCGGCCTGCTGGAGCAGGCGGTCGGTGCCACGCCGGACATCGCGTGACCTGCCGATTTGGTTCCTCGGCGTGGTTCGCACTAAGGTGGTTTCTCGGTATCCGGCACAGCAGCCGGAAGGCCGGTAGCAATCCCCCATAGCTCAATTGGCAGAGCATTCGACTGTTAATCGAAGGGTTATTGGTTCGAGTCCAATTGGGGGAGCTCCTTCGGAGAGGGCCCGTGGCGTTGTCGCCGCGGGCCCTCTTCTGTTTCCCGTCTCAGCCGCGGCGCAGCACGCGGGCGTAGGTGAGGTTGCGGGCGCGCTCAGGGGCGCCCTCGTCCACGAGTTCCACCCGGTGGTTCCCCAGCAGGTGCTGTGTCGGTGAACAAGGCCCCGAGCGCGTCCCAGTCGCAGGTGTCCAGCGCCCTGGCGACGTCCGCCAGCCGCTAGATGATCTGATCCCTGTCGGTCGTCATCTGTCCTTCGTAGCAGGGATTCGCGGTGGATCCGGGCGGTCTCGCTACCCTGACGCCATGAGTCGTCCCGCAGCCCAGAGCGCCGTCGAGGTCACGCTGTCCACCGGCCGCGTCCGCGGGACCGACCTGGGGGACGTGGTCCGCTTCTACGGCATCCCGTACGCCGAGGACCCGGTCGGCGATCTGCGCTTCGCGGCCCCCGTCAGGCGGAGCCCCTGGACCGGGGTCCGCGACGCGACGCGTCCGGCGGCCACCGCGCAGCGTCTGCGCTTCGATCCGGATCCGGCGATCCCCGAGCCGATCGTCGCGGGCACGGACATCCTGCACGTGGACGTGTGGGCGCCTCCCGAGGGCGCCGGGCACCCGGTCCTGGTGTGGATCCACGGCGGAGGGTGGGAGTCGGGGTCGTCGCATCAACCGTGGTTCGACGGGACCGCGTTCGCCCGGGCGGGGATCGTCGTGGTGTCCGTGGGCTACCGGCTGGGCGTCGAGGGCTTCACGTCCTTCCCCGACGCCCCGGACAACCGCGGGGTGCGCGACTGGATCATGGCGCTGGAGTGGGTCCGCGACGAGATCGCGGCTTTCGGCGGTGACCCCGGGCAGGTCACCGTGTCGGGCCAGTCGGCGGGCGGCGGTGCCGTGCTGTGCCTGCTGGCCTCGCCGGCAGCGACAGGACTGTTCCACCGCGGGATCGCTTCGTCGCCGGCGGTACTGCGGTCGCCGGCCGCGCAGGCCCCCAGGGGAGCGACGGCTGCCGAGCTGGCGGCGGGCGGCCGGGGCGCGGTCGACGAGTTCCACCGTCGGCTCCGCAGGGACAACCCGTTCCTCATGCCGTTCCGGCCGACCATCGGCGACGAGACGGTCCCCATGCCGCCGCTCGAGGGGGTCGGGGAGGGGCCGGGGCTCGGGGTGCCGCTGCTCATCGGTTCCACGGCCACCGAGTTCGAGGGGCTCGTCCGCGCGCTCCCGGGCCCCGCGCTGGTGCCGGGCGCGGCGATGATCCTGCGTTCGCAGGAGCTCCCCACCACCGGGCTGCGCGCGTTGGCCCGCCAGTCATCGGGACGGTCGCTGCGTCGAGCGGTGGGGGCGGTCGTCGACGCGGCGACCATCCACTCGACTGTCGTGCGGGCCGCCGAGACCCGCATCGCGGCGGGCGGACCGACGTGGGTGTACGACTTCCGGTGGGCGGCGGGCCGCGGGGCGGTGCACTGCGCGGACCTGCCGTTCTTCTGGTCTGTTCCCGAGGCCGCGAACGTACGCGCGTTCCTCGACGCGCCCGTTCCGCCGGACCTGGTCGCGGCGATGCACGGCTCGTGGGTGGACTTCGTCCGCTCCGGCGACCCCGGTTCGCCGGCCTACGAGGCGCCCACGCGGCGGGTGCAGGTGTGGGACGAGCCGCCCGCAGTCGTGGAGGACGGTCTGGCGGACGTCCGTGAGGTCTGGTGGCCGGACGGCGCGACCTGACGCCTTGCTACGATTGCGCCGCGCGTGTGGGCGAGACGCCCGTCACGCGAGGGGCTATAGCTCAGTTGGTTAGAGCCGCGGACTCATAATCCGCTGGTCGCGGGTTCGAGCCCCGCTGGCCCCACCGATAGAAGCGGCCCGTTGGTGGTCGATTGCGACGTAGGGCTTACTCGCACCGAGTCTGGGGTGTTGCTGCGGGCAGCATGGTCGAGCAGTACTGACATGCGCAGGCAGGCGGACGCCGGATGGGGCGCTCTCCGGCCCGGATAGGGGCGACTTGCTCTGGTGCGTCGGCCACACCACGGGTTGGTGTCGTACCGCTGTAGGAGGATTAGGGCATGACAGCTTCGTACGAGAAACATGACTCACCCGCTCTGCGAAAAGCGAGGGGCGCGTTCTTTACACCCCCTCCAATCGCGCGCTTTATTTCCTCGTGGGCAATTCGCCACCCCTCGGATCGTATCCTGGAGCCCTCGATGGGTGATGCTGAGTTCTTAGTTCACGCTGTTGAGCGACTTCAATCGCTTGGGCGGTCCAGTCCAGAGGTCTTTGGATCTGAGCTTCACGCCTGGAGCGCAGAACGCGGCAAGCAGCGAGTCGCGGAGCGCGGCGGCACGGCACTAGTGGATATAGGGGACTTTTTTGCTCGAGAAGACCCCTGTCCTTTTGACGCAGTGATCGGAAACCCGCCGTACATTAGATTCCAAGATTTTTCGGGCGAGCAACGAACCGCCGCACAAGCTGCCGCGCTCCGCGGAGGAGTAGCACTTACTGGTTTAGCCTCGGCATGGGCGGCGTTTACGGTACATGCCACGCTTAAACTTGCGGTGGGAGGGCGCCTAGGCTTCGTTCTGCCCGCGGAAATACTCACTGCGAATTACGCAGCGCCAGTTCGAAGATTTATCTTCGACAACTTTGGGGATGTCGAGTTAGTACTGTTTGAAGAAAAAGTGTTCGGCGAGGCCGATACCGAAACGGTGCTTCTCTTGGCTTCGAGTTTTGGTCAAGGTGCAACTAAGAACGCGAAGATCCGACAAGTCAGGAACGCCGCATCGCTAACGTCGATGCCGCCAGCTACTGTATGGACGCCGGAGGATCCGGCAGATAGATGGTCGGGCGCCACGGTTAATGCTGCTGCGTCAAAAGTACTTATGGATTCCGTGCCGGCTGGTCATTTCAAGGCACTGAAGACGTGGGGTGAGACCACTCTTGGGATTGTTACCGGGAAAAACTCGTACTTCGCCATTTCTCCGGAGCAAGAGATTGATCTGGCGCTCGATCCGGCCGAAACCGTGCCACTATCGCCACCTGGCTCCGCCCACCTGAGGGGCCTTGAACTCTCCGATCTGGCCCTCGCTGAACTAGGCAGGCTTGGCAAGCGCACTCGCCTGTTCCGCCCAACTGGCGATATGTCGCTCGGCGCGCGAAATTACATCGCAGCCGGTGAGTCAGCGGGAGTGCACAACGCCTATAAGTGCCGTGTGCGAAAGACTTGGTGGCTTGTCCCCCTTCTCGAGCCTGCGGACCTCCTTTTAACGTATATGAACGCCGACACCGTCCGCCTAGTTTCAAACACTGCCCGCGTGCATCACTTGAATAGCGTACACGGGGTCTACTTGCGCGAGGAGGTTAGATCAATCGGAATGGAACTGTTGCCGATTGCTTCCCTGAATTCGGTGACCATGCTAAGCGCTGAGATAGCCGGGCGTGCCTACGGTGGCGGCGTTCTGAAGATGGAGCCAGGGGAAGCGGATCGGTGGTTGGTGCCTTCGTTAAAAGCGGTGGAAAACTCGGCGGAACGACTACGCTCAATCAAGCCGCAGATCGGCGGTCGCTTAAGAGGCGGGAAGCTCGACGAGGCGGTCAAGTTGGTAGATGACGCTCTTCTTGTAGATGTACTCGGATTCACTCGGTCAGAGGTTCATGTGGTGCGCGAAGCGAGGAACGAGCTGGCTGGAAGGAGGGGTAACCGTGGACGCAGCGTCAAGGCTTGAGGCGCGCCTAATCGAAGCGATTCGGTCATGCGGCCAGAAGCCGAGCGACGATCAGCCGCAGGCGGGCAAGAAAAACTACAATGAGAAGCTATCCGCAGCAGTAGCACTTGCCCTTGCGCAAGAGCTTCGGGACCGTGGAATGGTCGAGGCGCGTCCGTCGGGTCCGGGAGAAGTTGGAGCTAGCGGCGCAGAGCGACGCTTGGCCGGAGGCATTGGCGCGAAAAAGGTCGACGTCAGTTGGGCGACAGAGGAGTCCGGACTTCTTCTTGCGCTCAGCGTCAAGACTATTCTCTTCCGGGATGCTCGCAGTAGGAACTTTCAGAAGAATCTGACCAATAGGCGGGCCGACCTTCTGAACGAGGCAGTAACTTTGCATCGGCGATTTCCGTATGCGGTACTTTCTGCTTTTCTTATTTTCGACAAGGATGCAGCGGAAGACGGGACTGCGCGCCGCAAATCGACCTTCACCAATGCGGGACCGAGGCTTCGTCTATTCACTGGCAGGCAAGATCCCTCAGGGCGCGACGAGCAGTATGAGAAATTCTACTTGGCGCTTGTTGATTCGAACGTCTTCAAACCTACGATAGAGGTTTACGAGGCGAATGATCTTGTCAACCCAGTCTCACTTGATCAGATGATGATTGACTTGGTTGCTTTGGTAGGTGAGCGGAACTTCGATCTCTATGAAGGGGTCGACGGAATTGTGCGCAAGGCTTGACCTTTAATGGGACGGCATCCGGCCGGAGCCGGCTGGGTGAGCCCATTTTCGAGGGTGGCGGTCCCGATTCACGAACCTAAGACTAGTGCGCGCCGGTTTCGGCCCTTAGCCCC
>NZ_BCSW01000045.1 GCF_001571065.1 Dietzia cinnamea NBRC 102147 | reverse complement strand
CTCCCAATTCTTTTGGTGACTGGGTTGGCCAGAGAAACGACAAGTTCAGTACGTGGCCAGTACTTGGCACAAAAGCGAAAACCGATAAGCAGACCCGAATCTTCAGGAGTTATTCGCTAGGGCTTGCGACTGGACGAGACGCGTGGTGCTACTCCTATTCCCACAGTAACCTAGAAGCCCAGGTTCAAGAGATGGTCTCCCAGTACTCCGCAGCCCAACACCAGTTCACTGACTGGTGCTCAGCTCACGGTGTCACCCGGCCAAAAGAAACCGACGTAACCAGATTCCTTACCGCGATATTGTCCGTCACCGGCAACGGTGCGATGAGTTGGAACAGCAGCATCAAACAACAACTCGCACGAGGACACGATCTGGAACTCCGCCCTGAGTCCTTCCGTCGAGGAAGCTACCGACCGTCCTCCGCTCAGCACGTGTACTTCGACCAGCAACTCAACGAGCGTCGGTATCAACTGCCCTCGATGTTCCCCACCCCCCACCACCACAACATAGGAATTGTCTTGACTGGGGCGGCATCGCATTTCGAGTTCACGCCTTTCATCTCCGATCTGCTACCGAACTTGCACGTACTCGATACGTCGCAGTTCTTCCCTCGGTGGACCTATCAGCCCGCTGAGGCATCCGATGGCGGGTTCGACCTTGGCGATCAGGACCCGACGGATGAGTTCGGCTACCGGCGGGTGGACAACATCACCGACGACATCGCCGCCGTGTACTCCGAAGCGCTCGCCGGGCCAGTGAGCAAAGACGACATCTTCTACTTTGTCTACGCTCAACTCCACGACCCCGGCTACCGAACCCGCTACGCCGCAGATCTCAAGAAGATGCTGCCGCACCTACCACCACCCCTTCACGCGCACGATTCAACCAGCTCGCATATTGGGGCAGGCAGCTCGCAGATCTTCACGTCGGCTACGAGAACGTAGAACCGTGGCCACTGAACGTGACAGTCAAGCCCGGTGTCGACGACTGTGATCGCGACACCTGGCGCGTGGACAAGCTGCGGTTCAAGCCCAAGACCGACCGCACCACGATCATCTACAACCGCCATGTCACCATTTCCGGGATTCCCGAAGGCGCCGAGCGATATCTCCTCGGGTCACGAACCGCGTTGGCTTGGCTTATCGACCGGTACCAGGTCAAAACGGACAAGGCATCAGGAATCGTCAACGACCCCAATGACTGGGCGGACGAACATGACGACCACCTCTACATCGTCAACCTCATCGCGAAAGTCACCCGCGTTGCTGTCGAGACAATGGAGATCGTCGATCAGATCGCCACGAACTCCGAGTTCGTCGATGGCGCATCTTGAGACTGCGGACGGCATTGCTCAATAGACACACTTTCGCGCTTCCTCGCTCCCTCAGGAACACATTTGACGTCTTCAAGAAGCCTTCAAACAACAATGGATTTGTTGAGCACAAATTCAAAGTGGCAACGCGCGATGGCTCTGAGGGGGAGATCTCGCTTCTGTCGGTATGCACCACGGCGCTAGCGGTCTCGATGGTCGCCCTTCACCTCGCGAGTGACGAACAGTTCTCCCTTCGTGAGTCGACAGTATCCATTGACGCGGTGGACCGGGAACTAGGGTCGAAGACCGACGTCGAGGACCCCCTGCTCACCGCACACAGATTGGTAAAGTTCTACCTGATCTCAGCTGGTGAAGCTCTTAACGGCGTTGGCAACCTCACCCTCGCGAGCGGCCCGCGACACGTAACGGTTGGCACGATTGCCCGAACAGTCTCGGAGCTCGCCGCCAAGTGCATCTACGTAGCTTGTCCTACTGACGACCATTTAGTTCGTACCGTTCGAGCCGGCAAACTGATGGAAGCGTCAATCGAGGACTACAAGTCCGGTGACGTCGACGGCGCTCACGAAATTATTGCTCGATGGTCGCAATGGAGAGTGCGCAACAAGGACAATTTCACCAAGGTTCCAAAGCAATCCAAGCCGACTTCAACTGCAATGATAAAGCAGGCCTTCCCTGAGAAAGACGACTCTGCCTACAGGCAGCTGAGCAGACCAGCTCATGGGAACGCCGCATGGCTTTCCGCTGTGGCAATTCAAGAGCAAAAGCGCACTCCATTCGCCACGATATACGCGATGAAGAACATTGGCTACGCCACTCGCTGTCTTGCCACGGCTACCAGCAATGCCGGTCGCCTCTGGTCGGGTGACCTCAATGAGATCACACGTAGGGCCCTCGCCGATTTCGATATTGACGCTGACTGGGATCAACTGACGCAATTACTTCAAACTCACACACGAGCACTCTCGGACTTAAACGAGAGCGACTACGCCGATACCCGTCAGGCCCCTCAGCCACGGAGATGAACGGCGGGCCTGGCAGCTATAGAACGCACCCTGATCGGTGCCGCCGTCCCGAAGGCCACCACTGACAAGTTAGTGGCACGCTACTGACACGGGTTTGGCAAACTGACAAACTGTTTGGCAACCGACAGAACCGACAACATCACTACAGCCCCCGCGCCATGTCCACGAAGCGCGAGTAGTGGAGCTGGTGCGCGACCGTGATAGTGGACGTAGGACCGCCACGGTGCTTACCGAGGATCAGGTCGGCCTCGCCGGCGCGTGGGTCGTCGCGCTCGGAGGCGTCCGGGCGGTGCAGCAGCATGACGATGTCCGCGTCCTGCTCCAGCGAGCCCGACTCACGGAGGTCGGAGACCTGCGGCCGCTTATCGGTACGCTGCTCCGGCCCACGGTTCAGCTGCGATATCGCGATCAAGGGCACGTCGATCTCCTTGGCCAGCAGTTTGAGCTGACGGGAGAACTCCGAGACCTCCTGCTGACGCGACTCGACCTTCTTCCCCGAGGACATCAGCTGGAGGTAGTCCACCACGATCAGGCGCAGATCGTGCTTCTGCTTGAGCCGACGGGCCTTGGCACGGATCTCCATCATTGTCATGTTGGGCGAGTCGTCGATGAACAGGGGCGCCTCGGAGATCTCACCCATCCGCCGGGCCAACCGCGTCCAGTCCTCGTCGCTCATCTTGCCCGACTTCATATCGGACAGCTTGACCCGCGCCTCGGCGCTCATCAGACGCATGACGATCTCCGTGCGGCTCATCTCCAGCGAGAACACCACGGAGGCGAGCCCGTGCTTGATGGAGCAGGACCGCATGATGTCCAGGCCGATGGTGGAGTTATGCGTCGGGATCGCGCTGGGACCCGCCAGGTACAGGTGGTCGTCGGCGGCCACCTCGATGCACTTGACCGGCACGCTCGAGGCACCGCGCACATCGGTGATGAGCCGAGCCGGACGTCCGGAGTCCGGGTGCTCGGGGACGACGATGCCGAAGTCGCAGACCAGCATGAGCGTGTCCAGCGACTTGGTGGTGACGATCTGCTCGGTGCCGCCCATCTCGATGCGCCACTCGTGCTCGGCGTCGGCGACCAGCTCGGTGCCGTCATTGAATCGCACGGTGAAGCAGGGACGGTTCTCCCACACCTCGGTCACGGCCACGACCTCGGTGGGCTGCCCGTCCGCGCCGAGCACGCGGTCACCCACCGCCACCTCGCCCATGGTGGTCTGACCGCCCGGGGTGGGCAGGACGGTGTCCAGGGCGAGAGCCTTACCGACGCCGGGGCGGGCGGCGATGATGATCATCTGCCCGCCGTGCAGGCCGTTGGTGACGGCGTCGAGGTCCGCGAACCCCGTGGGAACACCCTGGGCGAGACCGCCCGCGGTATGGATGTTGTCGATCTCGTCCATCGTGGGCTGCAGCAGCTCCTCGATGATGACGTAGTCCTCGGTGGTGCGGCGCTCGGTGACCTCGAAGATCTCCGCCTGCGCCCGGTCCACGACCTCGGCGACGTCCGAACCCTCGGACCCCGAGTAGCCGTACTGCACGATGCGGGTACCCGCGTCGACCAGACGACGCAGTACCGCCTTCTCCGCGACGATCTGAGCGTAGTACCCCGCGTTGGCCGCAGTGGGCACCGTCGAGATGAGCGTGTGGAGGTAGGGCGCACCGCCGGCACGACGGAGATCCCCCCGGCGATCCAGCTCGGCGGCCACGGTCACCGCGTCGGCCGGCTCCCCGCGCGCATACAGGTCGAGGATGACGTCGTAGATGGCCTGATGCGCCGGCTTGTAGAAGTCACCCGGCTGGATCTCCTCCACCACGTCCGCGATGGCATCCTTGCTCAGCAGCATGCCGCCCAGCACGGACTGCTCAGCGGTGAGATCCTGCGGCGGGGTACGGCCAAACTCGCCTCCGCCACCCTCGTCGGGCTGAGGGGGCAGCTCGCCGGGACCGTCGTATCCCGCCTGTGCCATGACCGCTCCTCTTCCACTGTCGAACTCGATCACCCGCCCGGCCCCGACTGGGAACCGGCGAGCGACCCCTTCACTGTAGGGCACCGACACGACACACCCGGAGTTGCGCCTCCAGCCTTATCCACAGGCTTCTCCACATTTGCGGGAGGGTGTCTGTGGAGAACTGTGAATGGTTGGAGGTTACGCAGGGCCGATGGGCGTATCACTGTGGATAAACGGTGGAAAGCCCAGGCCAGTTCCCACAAAACCGCTGGTCACTGGTATCGGTGCAGGTCGGAGGCCCCGTGGAGAACCTCGTTTATCACGTCACCAACCGGGACACAACGGATAACGAAATATGAACGCGACGGATCTGAGAACCGTCAGGACCCTAGCCATTACAACTAGTTATCCACAGGCCGTCCACAATGGCGAGGGCCCCGGCCGTCACTGTGACGACCGGGGCCCTGCGCGGTGTATCAGGCGGGGACGACCTCGACCGCGACGCGCGCGGTGGTGTCGTGACCCAGGTCGACGACGACGATGTGGCTGCCGGTCGCCTTGATGTGCTCCTTCGGCATCTGCACGGAGCGCTTGTCGAGCGTGGGGCCGCCGGCGGACTTGATGGCCGCGGCGACGTCACCCGCGGTGACGGAGCCGAACAGCTTGCCCGTGTCGGAGGTCTTGACCGCGACCTTGACGTCGGTCATCGACTCGAGCTTCTGCTTGAGCTCGTTGGCGTGATCCGAGTCGCGGACCTCGCGGGCCTCGCGGGCACGCTTGATGGACTCGATCTGGCGCTCGGCACCCGGGGTGGCCACGATGGCCATCCCGCGCGGGAGCAGGAAGTTACGACCGTATCCGCCCTTGACCTCGACGATGTCGCCCGGCGCACCGAGCTTGTCGACGTCGGCGGTGAGGATCAGCTTCATGATCCGTCTACCTTTCTTTCCTCCGACGGACCCGACCTGGGCCGGAGACGTCGCGAGGTCATGTCTCATGCTTGTGGGGTGGGACGCCGGCAGCGCCCCGGGGAATCGACCCGATCTAGAACGGGGGCTCGTCGTCCATGCCGCCGAAGCCACCGGAACCACCGGCCTGCGGGGCGCTACCCCACGGGTCGTCGTTCTGCTGGCCGCGGCCCTGGCCGCCGCCGTAGCCGCCCTGCGACTGACCACCGCCGTAGCCACCCTGCTGACCGCCGCCCTGGAAGCCACCACCCTGCTGGCCGCCGCCCTGGAAACCGCCGCCCCCGCCGCCTTCGCGGTTGGTGCGGGTCACCTTGGCTGTGGCGTACTTGAGGGACGGGCCGACCTCGTCGACCTCGACCTCGTACACCGTGCGCTTCTCGCCCTCACGGGTCTCGTACGACCGCTGCCGAAGCCGGCCGTTGACGATGACGCGCATGCCCTTCTGCAGCGACTCGGCGACATTCTCCGCCGCCTGCCGCCAGACGTTGCAGGTGAGGAACAGGCCTTCGCCGTCCTCCCACTGGTTGGTCTGCGAGTTGAAGCGACGCGGCGTGGAGGCGATCCGGAAGTTCGCCACCGCAGCACCCGACGGCGTGAACCGCAGCTCGGGGTCCGCGACGATGTTCCCGACCACCGTGATGGGGGTGTCGCCCTGTGCCATTCGCTTGTCCTCCGTGTTTCAGGCCTGGTGTGGATGGTGATCGGAGGCCGACCGACCGCGCCCAGAGTACCGGGGTAGTCGGACAGTCCGGGTCACTTGTCGGCGCGCAGCACCTTGGTGCGGAGAACGTTCTCGTTCAGACCGAGCTGACGATCCAGCTCCTTGACCGCGTCCGGCTCGGACTTGAGCTGGACGACGGCGTAGATGCCCTCGTTGAGCTTGTTGATCTCGTAGGCGAAGCGGCGCTTCCCCCAGACATCGACCTTGTCGACCGATCCACCCTCTTGCCGGATCACGTTGAGGAACGTGTCCAGCGACGGCGCCACGGTGCGCTCGTCGAGACTGGGATCGAGGATGACCATCACTTCGTATTGACGCATGGGACCTCATCACCTCCTGTGGACTACAGATTCGGCCACGGTGTCTCCGTGGCAGGAGGGTCGTTGCGTCAGCAACCGCTCAAGGCTACCCCGCCCGAACTCGGCTGACGAAATCCCCGTCGGAAGCGGACCGTGCTGCGGCGGCCCGTACTTCGGACTGCGTCCCCATCTGGCGGGCGACGCACCGTTGTTCCACGGCCGCGAGGTGGAGCTCCAACAGAGTATTCGCCGGCTGGCCTCGCCGCGCGTCCGCCCGCCGATGGTCATGGGGGCGTCCGGGTCGGGCAAGTCCTCGCTGCTCGCCGCAGGTCTCGCGCCGCGGTGGGCCGCCAACGGCGCCGGAACACCGTGGACGACAACTACTCCCCGGGCGGGGTCGAAAGCGCCGTCCGCGCGTCGGCGGAGTCCGTCAACCAGGCACTCGACCAGGCGGGACGGGCGAACTGCCGGGCCCTCTTCCTCCGGCTCGTCGACGTCCGCGCCGCCCGACCCGTCCGTCGCCACGCCCCGCTCGCCGAGCTGTCCGAGGACCTCCTCGTCGTCGCCACCCCCTTTCGCCAACGCCGGCCTCCTCACCGTGGACGGTGACTCGGTCACCCCACCCACGAGGCCCTCTTCTCCTCCTGGCCGCGCCGACGCCGCCCTGCCCTCAGCGTCGGCCACCGCCGACTACGTGAGATGGAGGGACGACGACGAGGTCACCAGTCTGCTCGCGCTCCGGGCCGGCGCGGACGCCCGTCACACCCGCGACGTCGCCCACCCGCGACCCCGGACTCGGCCGCGCACGCGATGGCCGCCTACCGGATCCACCCCACCACCGAGGCACTATCGGCGCTGCTCGACACCAGCCGCGCCGACGTGCCGGGCGCGTCGTCTACGCCAGCCGGGCGGACGGCGGCCTCGAGGTGTTCACCGCGCCCTACGGACCCGCCAACCGGTCGGTCGCGAGCCTGCCCGTCACCTCCGGCGCCGTGGTGGCCAACCCGCTCAGCCCCGACGACCGGACTCTCGCCGTGCGACACCAACCCCGACCTCGGCCTGGTCGACGTCACCGATCCCACCCGCCCCGCGTTTCGGGTGACCGTGCCTCTGCCCGACCCGTGCCTGGTCGCCGAGTTCTCCCTCCTCACCTCCCGCACCGGGCAGGTCACGGTCATCGACGTCGCCGACCCATCCGACCCGCGACCCTGGGCGGTGCTCGGCTCGACCACCGACCCACAGCTCCACCAGGGCCGCAGCGCCTCCCCGGCGGGCGGACTGCTCGCGGTGGGCGCGGAGGGCGCCATGTGGATGTGGCAGCTCGACCCCGACCGCGTGGTGAGCGACGTCTGCGCCGGCGGCGTCCAACTCACCTGCGAAGAGTGGAAGCAGCACTTCCCGGACACCGAGCCGTTTGGCTTATGCAGCTGAGCCTCTCGCCGCTGACTCTCGCGCGGCGGGCCGGCGCTGCGTCCGCGGGACTGCCGAGCCGGAATCGGCGGACTGCGCTGCGTCCGCGGGACTGTCGAGCCGGGGTCGGCGGGCTGCCGAGCCGGAATCGGCGGCCCGTCGAGCTGTCGCCGCGCAAAGGAGCATCACAACCTCGCCCAGGTGCGCTGCGTCTTCGACCTGTGATGGCCGAATGGACCTGACACGCAGCGCAGTCCCGCTCTGAGCGTGCATTCCGGCAGCGCGGGCCATAGAGGCAGCGCATCCGGCAGCACTCGCGCTGCCGGAATGCCCACGGGGCAGCCGCGGCGCCGGGATCCTGTGGCCAGGACAGTTGCGGCGCCGGGATCCTGTGGCCGAGGCAGCTGCGGCGCCGGGATCCTGTGGCCGAGGCAGCCGCGACGGGGCTACACCGGCCGGGATACGCCGGCGGGGCAATTGCGGCCGGAAGCTGCGCCGCCGGATGCGTCAGCCGTGCTGCAGCCCGATCGTCAGCGCTTGTGCTACCGGGATCACCGTGAGAAACAGGAAGGCCGCGACGGTCCAGCCGATCCACACGGGTTGACGCCACCCCGCGCGGTAGCCACCGGCGGCGGTCACCATGCAGATGAATCCGACCAGGATGCACAGGAACATCCAGATCATGGCGCTGGTAGTCATCGGATCGGGTCCTTCGTCTCGGGGTCGGTGGGAAGTGCCCCACCGGTGTCTGAGCGGGTCGCACGGAATGCGAGCGGCGCGGCCGGCGAAACGGGCGAACCGGCCGAACTCGGCCCACCGTGCCGGGCGGCCCCGGCGGCCATAGTGGATCGGGTCGCCCCGGCGGGCCGAACGGCTCCAGTGGGCCGGGCGACCAGCCGTTCTCCGGGATCGGCGAGGACCCCGGCGAGCGGATCAGACCCCTCGGGTGAGCCCTGATGCGTCATGCGGACACGGTCGAGGTGGGGCCGGTAGATCTCCGTGATCACCACCGCGCACACGGCGAGGACGAGCAGATCACGAACCAGCACGAGAGGGTGGAAGAGCTCGGGCCCGATCCCCTTGTTGGCCACACCGTGGAAGTACGACATGTGCGCCACCCACAGCAGCGCGTCGAACGCCATCCACGTCAGCAGCAGCCGCACGCGAGGCACGGCGAGCACCGCGAGCGGGACCAGCCACAGCGAGTACTGCGGGCTCCACACCTTGTTGGTGAGCAGGAAGAACGCCACGACGAGGAACGCCAACTGCGCCACCCGCGGGGTCACCGGCGCGGTCAAGCCGATCACCAGGACCACCAGGCACGCCAGCGCGAACAGCACCAACGAGACGGTGTTCAGCGTCGCGGGGGCCTCCCCGGCGGCGCGGCCCGCGTCGAAGCCCTGCCACCCGGTGAGCGTCTGGATGACGACGTAGATGCTCTCGGGGTTGGCGGGCCGGTCGGAGTTGAGCCGGAAGAACTCCCGCCATCCCTCGGGGAACAGGGCCATGATCGGCAGGTTCACGGCCGTCCACGCCACGACGGCGGCGCCGGCGGCCTTACCGAGCTCGACGAACCGCCTGCGGCGGATCGCCACCACCAGCAGCGCGCCGAACAGGAACAGCGGATACAGCTTGGCCGCCACGCCCAGCCCCAACACGACGCCGGCCCAGACCGGCCGGCGGCGGGCCCACAACAGCAGCGCGACCGAGGCGAACATCACCGCCATGAGGTCGTAGTTGGTGAAGGCCTGGAAGATGATCAGCGGGCTGGCCGCCATGAGCAGCGTGTCCCACGGTCGGCGACCGGCCGACCGGTAGGTGGCCCACACGGCGACCATCCACATGAACGCCAGCAGGACACAGCCCAGCGCGAAGTAGGTGATCACCTCGAGCGGCCCGCCGGGGAAGATCTCGTGCAGGGCCCGGGCCGCCTGGGCGGTGACGTATTGGAACATCCCGGACAGCACCGGGTACTCCATGTAGCGGACCTCGCCGGTGTCGGTGATCCACGAGTACTTGTAGGGCAGCGCCCCGGTGTCCAGGCCCTCGGCCGAGTACAGCGGCAGCGGGTCCGCGTAACAGGCCTTGTAGTACTGCCGGCCGTCCCAGTTGAGGCCGGGCTGCGACCCGTCGGTGGGGTGGGTGGTCTCCAGGCAGGCGGCCTTGGAGAAGAAGCCGAACGCCAGGAAGATCACGGCGAACAGCATGATCACGCGCAGCGGCGTCCAGAAGCGCTGGCGGCCGACCACGGCGTGCCGGCCGAGGGGCCCGCCCCACGCGGCGAGCGCGCCCGCCCCGGCACCGTCACCGGGTCGGACCCGCTCGTGCGGCTCGAGCGATCTCAGGTCCTCGTCGAGCGGCAGCGGGGAGAGAGGTCCGTTGCTCTGCACGCTCACACCCTAGTCCACGGCTTTTCCGGCCCGCGGCGCCCGCGATCCGGCCACTGCGGGCCGCGGGTCAGGGCCCGCCGTCCGTGGCGTCGCCGCCGTCGTTCCCGCCGCCCGTGTCGCCACCGCCCGTGTTGCCGCCGCCCGTGTTGCCGCCGGCCCCGCCTGGGCCCGGCGCGGGCGCGGGGGCGGGCTGAGCCGGGGCGGGCGCACCGGCGCCGGGGATGACGATCTCCGGCAGGCCGGGCACCTGGATGGTCAGCGGGCCGGGGGCCTGTGGGGCGGGGGCGGGCTGGACGGGCTCCGGCGCGACGCTCGGCTGGGGAGCCGTGTCGCCGGTCCCGGTACCGCCCGTGGTGCCCGAGCCGGTTCCGGAGGACTCCCACGACGAGCGGCCGGCCTGACCGCCGATGTAGCCGGGCTCGGGGAAGGACTCCCAGTCGGTGCCGGACAGCGCGCCGTCCATGGCCGACTTCCAGATGTCGGCGGGCACGGAGGCCCCGTACATCGTGCCGCCCCAGGCGTTGAGCAACGGCTTGTTCTCGTCGGTGCCGACCCAGACGGCGGTGGCGATCGACGGGGTGTAGCCGACGAACCAGGCGTCCTTGTTGTAGCCGGTGTCGCCGAGCTGGGTGGTGCCGGACTTGGACGCCGATGGGCGGCCGCCGGCCAGCGAGTGGCCGTTCGAGTAGGCGGCGATGGGCTGCATAGCGGACGTGAGGTTATTGGCGACGTCGGCCTCGACGACCTCCTCGCCCTCGATCGACGAGTTGTCCAGAAGGACCTCGCCGTCGGCGGTCTCGACGCGCTCGATGAAGTGCGTGGGTCGGTGGACGCCCTCGGCGGCGAAGGTCGCCAGGCCGGTCGCCATGTCACGGACGCGGATGGGGTACTGGCCCAGGATGAGGCCGTCGTACGGGTCCTCGCCCTGCTCGCTCAGGGTCTCCCACGGCAGACCCGGGATCTGCTTGGGGATGCCCGTGCGGTGGGCCATGTCGCGGACGTCGTTGGCCCCGTTGTCCAGCATGCGCTGGAGCCGGATGAACGAGGTGTTGAGCGACAGCAGCAGCGCCTGGGAGATCGAGCAGGAGCCACAGGACCGGCCGTCGACGTTGGTGACCGTGACGTTGCCCGTGGTGACCGGAGCGGAGGAGATCTGGGTGCCGAGGCCGATGCCCTGCTCGAGGGCGGCGGCGACACCGAAGATCTTGAACGTCGAACCGGTCTGCAGCGGGGCGTTGGCGTAGTCCCAGCCCTCGGCCTCCTCGCCGCCGTAGTAGCCGATCACGCCGCCGGTGCGCGGGTTGATCGACACCACCGCCGTGCGGTTGTCCGGACTCTCGCCCTGCATGTTGGAGCGCGCCGCGTTGACGACCGCGTCCTGGGTCTTGGGATCGATCGTGGTGATGATCTTGAGACCGCGGGTGTTGAGCATCTGCTCGTCGATCCCGGACTGGGCGAGCTCGGCGAGCACCTGGCGCCGGATCGGGCCGTTGGTGGGGTCGCCGACGTTCTGCTCGACGGCCTGCGGATCCTCGACCACCTGCGGGAACACGGCGTTGCCGCGCTGCTGCGCGTCGATGGCACCCATGTCGCGCATGCCGTCCATGACGTAGTTCCACCGTCGCTCGGAGGCCTCGCGGTTGTTGAGCGGATCCAGGGCGGAGGGCGACTGGATGACGCCGGCCAGCAGCGCACCCTCCTCCACCGTCAGCGCCTCGACGGGCTTGTTGAAGTAGGCGGTGGACGCGGCGGCGATCCCGTAGGCGCCGCGGCCGAAGTAGATGGTGTTGAGGTAGGCCTCGAGGATCTGGTCCTTGGACCACTCGTTCGTCATCTTGGCGGCGATGATGATCTCTTTGGCCTTGCGCTCGTAGGTGGGCGCGTCACCGACCATCGTGTTCTTCACGTACTGCTGCGTGATGGTGGAGCCGCCGCCCGCGCTGGACTCGCCGGTGATCTGCCCGATCACCGCGCGGCCGATGCCGGTGGGGTCGTAGCCCTCGTTGGTGTAGAAGGAGCGGTCCTCGGCGGCGATGACCGCGTTGCGCACGTGAACCGGCACCACGTCGAGCTCGATGAGCGTGCGGTTGCCCTCGGGCGGGACGATGCGACCGATCATCGTGGTGCCGTCGCTCTGGTAGATCTCCGAGATCTGCTCCGTGCGGACACTGCCGGGATCAGGGATCTCGGTGCGGTTGTAGGTCACGACCGCGACCGTCAGGGGGACGACGAGGAGGACGACGGCGAGGAGGATCACCGTCGTCCAGATCGGATGGCGACGGACCCAACCGGTCTGCTCCGAGGCCCTGCCCCGGCCTTCGTCGGCGGCCTTACCCGTCCTGCCGTTCTGCGCCATGCTCTACCCTCCCGCGAGCCGATCCGACCGACCCGGAAGGCCCCCGGCGGCGGTGCTCTGGCGACCATTGTGTACGAAAAGGGCGCCGACGCTGTACTCCGGAGGCGCCGTCGGACACCGGGCGGGGTGTTCAGCGGTGCCGTCGGAGCTCTCTCGCCGCCCGTCGTACGCGCTTTCCGGTCCCCGGCGTGAGCCCCACCTCATGGGACTCGACGAGGTGGTTCCACGAGCAGCTGCGGCACACCTCCACGACGTGGACGGTGAACTCGTCGTGGGACAGGGCGAGCTGCTCGATCTCGTCGGCACCGCGGGCGGAGCCCGACGCCGGGCCCAGGTCGTCGCCGAACACCCAGGACACCTCGGTGAGGTTCTCCTTGCGGCAGACCGGGCACACGGTGTCGGTGACCACGCCGTGGAAGCCGGCCGCGCGCAGGAGGTAGACGTCCGCGTCGCAGACCTCGCGTAGGGACAGGCCGCCCTCGCGCAGGGACGCCAGGACGCCGCGACGGCGCAGCGCGAAGTCCACCACCCGGCGGCGCCGCAGCGCCGCACGGCCGGTGGGGTCCTCCGGCCCCGGCGGGGGGCCGGGTCGCGTGAAGCGGGAGTCGGCCTGGTCCACGCCCCCAGCCTACGGCTCCCGCGGGGACCCCGGGCCGGATGGCGCTCACCGGTATATCGCTCCGATACATCAGTGGGTGTACGATCGGTGACCGTCGCATGACATCCGCAGACACGACCGACGTGGGAAGGGGGAGGTGGAGTGCTGGAACTGGCCATCCTGGGGCTGCTCGACGAGCGGCCGATGCACGGGTACGAGCTGCGCAAGCGGCTGTCCGAGATGCTCGGGACGGTCCGGACGGTGTCCTTCGGCTCCCTCTATCCGACGCTGCGTCGCCTCCGACACCAGGGCGACATCGTCGAGGACTCCTCGGCCGCCACCGCTACCCGGCCACCCGCTACGGCGCGGCGCGGGCGCAAGACCTACCGCATCACCACGCGCGGCAAGGAGACGCTGGCGACCCTGCTCGACGAACCCGGGGCATCGTCGTTCACCGACGACGGCTTCGGCGTCCACCTGGCCTTCTTCGACCGCACGCCCGGCCCCGCCCGGGTGCGGTTGCTCGAGGGCCGGCGTCGGGTCCTGGAGGAGCGACGCGAGGGTCAGCGTGACGCGGCCGCACGCACCGGCCCCACCGAACTGCGATACGCCCGGCAGCTCACCCTGCTCGGGCTCGAGACCAGCGAGCGCGAGCTGCGGTGGATCAACGAGCTCATCCGGACAGAGAACCCATCACAAGGAGAACCCCAATGACCGACCAGAAGGTGCGCGTCGCGATCGTCGGCGTCGGCAACTGTGCGTCCTCGCTCGTGCAGGGCGTGGAGTACTACAAGGACGCGGCGGTCGACTCGACCGTCCCCGGCCTCATGCACGTGAAGTTCGGTGACTACCACGTGGGCGACGTGGAGTTCGTCGCCGCGTTCGACGTAGACGGCAAGAAGGTCGGCATGGATCTCGCCGAGGCCATCCGCGCCTCCGAGAACAACACCATCTCCATCTGCGACGTCCCCCCCACCGGCGTGACCGTGCAGCGCGGACCCACCCTCGACGGCCTGGGCAAGTACTACCGCGAGACGATCGAGGAGTCCGCCGCCGAGCCCGTCGACGTCGTGCAGGCACTGCGTGACGCCGAGGTCGACGTGCTGGTGAGCTACCTGCCCGTCGGCTCGGAGGAGGCCGACAAGTTCTACGCGCAATGCGCGATCGACGCCGGTGTCGCGTTCGTCAACGCCCTACCCGTGTTCATCGCCTCCGACCCCGAGTGGGCGGAGAAGTTCCGCTCCGCCGGCGTCCCGATCGTCGGCGACGACATCAAGAGCCAGGTCGGCGCCACCATCACCCACCGCGTGATGGCCAAGCTCTTCGAGGACCGCGGCGTCGCGCTGGACCGCACGTACCAGCTCAACGTCGGCGGCAACATGGACTTCAAGAACATGCTCGAACGGGACCGCCTCGAGTCCAAGAAGGTCTCCAAGACCCAGGCCGTGACCTCGAACCTCGAGGGCTCGCTCAAGGACAAGGTCCACGACCGCAACGTGCACATCGGCCCCTCGGACTACGTGGAGTGGCTCGACGACCGCAAGTGGGCGTACGTTCGTCTCGAGGGACGTGCGTTCGGTGACGCCCCCATCAACCTGGAGTACAAGCTCGAGGTGTGGGACTCCCCCAACTCGGCGGGCATCATCATCGACGCCGTCCGCGCGGCCAAGATCGCCAAGGACCGCGGGATCGGCGGGCCGATCCTGCCGGCCTCGGCGTACCTGATGAAGTCCCCGCCGGTCCAGATGGCGGACGACAAGGCCCGCGCCGAGCTCGAGGCCTTCATCATCGGGGCCTGACCAGCGCACCACAGAGGACCGTATGAACCCCACCGCGACGCACCACCCGCACGCCACCACGGGACGTCGCCGTGTCCCGGCCGCCATCGCACTCGCGATGGCGGCCGCGGTCGCACTCTCGGCCTGTTCCGCCGACCCGGACGGCGAACCGGCCGCCCCGCCGGCGACGGCGTCGAGCACCTCGTCGTCGTCGACCCCCACGTCCCCCACGCCGACCCGCGACACCGCCGAACCGGTGTCCGCGCCCGCCACCACCACTGCGCCCGTCACGCCCCCACCCCCGCCGCAGCTGCCCGCCAACGTCGTGGGCGCCGGCGGGCCGTGCCAGATGCTCGGCGAGGTCGCCCAGGCCGAGGACGGATCCGCGCTGTTCTGCACCGAGGACCCCCGCGGCGCCGGCCCGTTGTGGCTGCCCCGCGCCGGCTCCGTGCCCGACGCCGGCGAGGGCGGGGGCGGGGGCGGGCTCGCCGAGGCCGTCGGCCAGCCACGCCCCGGCGGGCCGTGCGCGCAGGAGGGCCTCGCCGTGACCGGCGCCGACGACACCGTCCTGACCTGCCGACTCACCGGCGGCGCGGACGTGCCCGGCGGCCTCTACTGGCAGTAGCAGCTCCGTCTCGCGCGGTCACATCGGTTGCAGGCGCCGGCCCTCACAGATTGACTGGGCAACATCCGACCCCCTGCTCAACCGGAGGCCCCGATGACCCAGACCCGGTTCGCCCATATCGAGGTCGACGACGGCGTGTACGCGCCGCAAGACGATTCCTGGCTGCTCTGCGACGCACTCGAGGACTGCGACGTGGTCGCCGGTAAGCGCGTGCTCGACATCTGTACGGGCAGTGGCATCCTCGCCATCGAGGCCGCGCTCAAGGGCGCCCGCGAAGTGGTCGCTTACGACATCTCCCCCGCCGCCGTCGCCTGCGCGTCCAGCAACGCGGAGCGGGCGGGCGTCGACGTCGACGTCCGCCTCGGCACACTGGCCGACGCCCGCTACGCCGGGCCCTTCGACGTGGTGGTGTCCAACCCGCCGTACGTCCCCTCCGACGCCCCGCTCGAGGGCACCGGCCCCAACCGCGCGTGGGACGCGGGCGCCAACGGGCGGGTCGTGCTCGACCAGCTCTGCGAGCTCGCCCCCGACCTGCTCGCACCCGGCGGGACCATGCTCATCGTGCACTCGGAGTTCTCCGACCCGCCGGAGACCGTCCGCAGGATGAAGGAGGTCGGGTTCACCGCGCGGCCGATCGCCACACGCACCGTCGACTTCGGGCCTGTCATGGCCTCATACGCCGAGCGCCTCGAGGCCGCCGGTCTGCTCGAGCCCGGACGGCGCGAGGAGGAGTTGGCGGTGATCCGCGTTGACCGCAGCTGAGCGCGGGACGCGCGACGCCCGCGGGACCGGCGGACAGGCGCGCGACGCCCGCGGGGCCGGCGGGCAGGCGCGTGACGCCAGGCGCGTACGGATCGTGCCGGGCGGCCCCATCCTGGTCGAGGGACCGGTCGACATGACCACGCCCGACGGGCACCGGGTGTGCTCGGACCGCTTCATGGTGGCGGTGTGCGCGTGTCGGCGCAGCAAGAACTACCCGCTGTGCGACACCAGCCACCGCCGCAAGGTGCGCCCCACTGACACGGACGACGCGCAAGGCTGACCGCCCAACCAGAAATCCGCTACTCCGAGTAGGGATCCGCTACCCCTGTGGGAGTAGCGGATCAGGAGCGGGAGTAGCGGATTCCGGGCAGTGGCTGAGCGGGCGGGGCTGAGCGGGAGTAGCGGATTCCGGGCTTGGCTGAGCGGGAGTAGCGGATTCCGGGCGGGGGCCGCGTCGGCCCCGCGCTCCGCAGGGGTCGTCGGGCGTCAGGGCAGGAGCGAGGACTCCCCGCGCTTCCACGCCGCGAGCATCTTGGCGGCTGCGAGGTCGTCGAGGTAGTCGAGCGCCCGCATCCCGAACACGATGTCGGCGGCGAGCTCGGGCTCGCGCCCGACCAGGTCGCCCACCACGTCGTGGCGCATGACCTGCTCGTGGACCGCGTCGGCCTCGACGTGCTCGGCGTAGAAGTGCACGCACTCCTCGGGAGCGTCCATCCGTCGCAGGCCCGCCACCAGGCGCGCGGACCCCGGCGAGGAGGTGATCTCGATCGCCGCGAAGTGCCCGATCGCGGCGCCGCGCAGCGACCGGTGCAGGCCGAACATCGACATGAGGTTGACCGTCGACAGCGTCTCGGCGCTCACCCGGTCGATATAGCCGAGGTACGACGGGTCCAGCCCGGCCGCGCTCATGAGGTCCGCCCACAACTGCTGGTGGACGCGATCCCCGCGGCCACCACCGAACTCGTCGAACTCGACGGCCACGAACGACGCCTTGGCCTGACCCTGCAGCCGCGGGATCGCGAACGCGTGCGGATCCCCCTCCTTGAGGTGGTACAGCGAGCGGTGGGCGAAGTACTCGCGGATCTGATCCCAGGTGCCCTCGTCCTTGAAGTACCACGACGGGCCGGTGCCGGAGGTGGCCTCGACCGACATCGCGTCCATCTCGGCCACCGGGTCGTCGCCCGGCTCGACCGCGCCGCGCAGGTGCTCGAGGAACACCCGCTCGAGGTCTCGACGCATCCGCAGGAGCTCCGGGTCCCACTCGAGTTCGGCATCGACGCCATCGAAGCCCCGGTAGTGCAACTCGTACAACGTGTAGAGCGTCAGCTGCAGGTCGCGGCCCAGCGGCTCGACGTCGGCCGACACCGCCGGCAGTCCGCCCGTGCGCCCGGTCGACAGCGCCCCGATCACCGCGTCGGACAGCGGCCCACACGCGCGGGGCAGCGGCGGCGCGGTCGTGGTGGCGTCGTTCACGGGGGCGAGGTCGGCGGGTGCGGCGGTCATGCCCCTTGTCTACCCTCTCGACCGGTCATCCTCCACCTGCCGAGAGGACTCGGAGTCGCCGTCCGCGATGACGCCCCCGCGGTCCGGGGCCCCGTCGTCGTCGACCTCTCCGCGGCTTTCGCCGCCGGCGGCCGTGTCGACACCCGGATGCTCCCCGTGCCCCTGTTCGCCGTGGCCCTGTTCGCCGCGGCTCCGCTCGCCGTAGCTCCGCTCGCCGTGATGCTGCGTGTCATGGCCGCGGGCGTCGTCGTTGTCGTCGTCGTTGTCGTCGTCATGCTCGCGCTCGATCCGCTGCTGTTCCTGCTGCTCGTCGGGGTCGCCCTCACGGCTCTGGTAGCTGTCGAACATCTTGCGGCGCTCGTGCCACCGCAGGCTGTAGGTGGACTCGCGGACCACGTTCTCGTCGTCGAAGTTCGATCCCAGGGCGCCGGCGAAGGCACCCAGGCAGCTGGACAGCCACGCCAGATGGACGTAGTCGAGCAGGACCGCGGGTCGGTCGAGCTGCGTCGCGAGGTAGTCCGCGTCCATCACGGTGAGCGCCAGGACGAACATCGCCGCGAACAGACCGACGAACATGATGCCCACACCCGCCCCGACCGTGAGGACCGTGGCCGCGTTGTCCATCCGTCGGTTGCCGGGCGTGAAAGCGTCGTTCCGACGGGTCCAGAGTCCGTTGCGCAGGATGAGCCACAAAACGAGGGTGAGCACACCCATCATGCTGATGAGCAGCAGTCGGAGCGCGTGCAGCTCCACCGCGAGAGAAGCGATGCTGCCGTAGAAGATGCCGAAGGCACCGGAGCCCGCCCCGGCGGCCACGACACCGGACAGCGTCGTCACCATCCGGGTGGGTCGGTTGTTGTGCACCATGCCCGCGAGCAGGCGGGCCCGGTTGGCGAACCCGCGCCGGTGCGCCGGGGGCAGGTCGTCGGTGCCGGGCACGCCCAGTCCGTCGCGGCGGGTCCCCGAACGCACCAGCCGGAGCGCCAGCTCGCGGACCTTCGACCGCACGCGGAAGACCCCCAGCACCGGCACACACACCAGGGCGGCCGCGGTCGAGCCGCTGACGTCGTACAACACCGGCACGCCGTCGGGGTGGGTCGCCAGGTCCGTCAGATAGAGCACGAAGTCCCACCCGTGCTGCTGCAGCAGGCGGGGGGCGTGCTCGGTGAGCCGGATCTCCCCCTCCGGTCCGAGCGGGAGGGTCTCCTGGTCGACCTCCACCCGCCAGCGTCCGCCCAGTTCGCGGCCCAGGTCCTCGGCGAGATCGTCGGCGATCGCCACGGCGATCCGGCGCGGCACGCCGGGGTCGGCCATGAGCCCGACGGTCGCGAACGCTCCGGAATCGGTCTGAGTCTGCTCGTCCACCCCACCATGATGCGGATCGGAGGCGCCCGCGGGACGGATCGGTCACCGCCCGCCCGCGACCGGGCGGGTCCGACGGCGATTCGGTTGCGGGGCCCGGGGGGCTCGCGTTACATGGGGCACGTACGCGAGTACGGGAGGTGGCATGTCGGAGACGGAGAACCAGCAGTCCGGGCCGGATCGGCCCCGGGGGTCCAGGCCCGAGCTGGCGAGGTACGGCTCGCCGCTCAACTGGCCCGTGTTACGCCAGCTGGCCGGGTCCGACCTGCTCGGCCGCGGCAGCGCCACCCGTTCGCGCCGCTCGCTAGAGATCACCCCTCGTACGAAGACGGCCGACAAGGTGGTCAAGAGCGTCTGCCCGTTCTGCGCGGTCGGGTGCGCCCAGGACGTCTACGTCTCCGACGGCGAGGTCGTCCAGATCGAGGGGGATGACGACAGCCCCATCTCGCGTGGTCGCCTGTGCCCCAAGGGATCCGCGAGCAAGCAGCTCGTGACCAACCCCGAGCGCATCACCACGGTCCTGCACCGCAAGCCGTACGCCACCGAGTGGGAGGAACTGGACCTCGAGACGGCGATGGACATGGTCGCCGAGCGCGTCCTGGCCTCGCGGGAAGAGTTCTGGGAGGACACGGACGACAAGGGCGACACTGTCCGGCGCACCCGCGGCTTCGCCAGCCTCGGTGGGGCGACGCTGGACAATGAGGAGAACTACCTCATGAAGAAGCTCTACACGGCGCTCGGCGCCATCGAGGTGGAGAACCAGGCCAGAATTTGACACTCCTCCACCGTTCCCGGTCTGGGAACCTCATTCGGGCGTGGTGGTGCCACGAACTACCAGCAGGATCTGGCCAACGCTGACTGCATCGTCATCCAGGGCTCCAACATGGCCGAGGCCCACCCCGTGGGATTCCAGTGGGTCATCGAGGCCAAGCGGCGCGGCGCGACCATCATCCACGTGGACCCGCGGTTCACGCGCACCAGCGCCCTCGCGGACCTGCACGTGCCGATCCGGGCCGGCTCGGACATCGCGTTCCTCGGCGGGCTGATCAACCACATCCTGACCACCGACTCCTACTTCCACGAGTACGTGCGTGCCTACACCAACGCGTCGACGATCATCGGCGAGGAGTTCCTCGACACCGAGGATCTTGCGGGCCTGTTCTCCGGTTTCGACATCGAGGACCGGACGTACGACTTCGAGTCGTGGCAGTACGAGGGTCGCGGCAACGACATGCCGCACGAGAGCGGCTCGGGTCAGGACGACTCGGACGACGAGCCCGCGGAGGTCCCCGGCGCCGCCGGAGCCCGCGCCTCGGCGACCACAACCGACCCGAACGTGGACGAGACCCTCCAGCACCCGCGGTGCGTCTTCCAGGTCCTCAAGCGGCACTTCAGCCGCTACACCCCCGAGATGGTCGAACGGACCTGCGGCATCGCCACGGAGGATTTCCACCGCGTCGCGCGGGCGCTGACCGAGAACTCGGGGCGGGAACGCACGTCGGCGTTCTGCTACGCGGTCGGTTGGACCCAGCACACCGTGGGCGTGCAGTACATCCGCACGGCCGCGATCCTGCAGTTGCTGCTCGGCAACATCGGCCGGCCCGGCGGCGGCATCATGGCGCTGCGCGGGCACGCGAGCATCCAGGGCTCGACCGACATCCCGACCCTGTTCGACCTGCTGCCCGGCTACCTGCCCACTCCGGACGCGCACAGCCAGCCGGATCTGGACAGCTACATCGGCACCGACGACGAGGCGCAGGGCTTCTGGGGCAACATGCGCTCGTACACGGTCAGCCTGCTCAAGGCGTGGTGGGGCGACGCGGCCACCGAGGACAACGACTTCGCCTACGGCTATCTGCCCAAGCTCACGGGCAAGGCCGACTCGACCGCAACCGTGCAGCGTCAGGTCAACGAGGGCGGCGGCGGGTACTTCCTGGTGGGCGAGAACCCGGCGGTGGGCACCGCGAACGGGCGGATGCAGCGCGCCGGGTTGGCCAACCTCGACTGGCTGGTCGTCCGCGACCTGGTCATGATCGAGTCGGCCGACTTCTGGAAGAACGGGCCGGAGATCGAGACCGGCGAGATGCGCACCGAGGACATCGGCACCGAGGTGTTCTTCTTCCCGGCCGCCAATCACGTGGAGAAGAAGGGCACGTTCACCAACACGCAGCGGCTCCTGCAGTGGCGGCACCAGGCCGTCGAGCCGCCGGGCGACGCGCGCAGCGAGCTGTGGTTCTACTACCACCTCGGGCGTCGCCTGAAGGAGAGGTTGGCCGGCTCCACCGATCCGCGCGACCGTCCGCTGCTGGACCTGACGTGGGACTACCCCATGGAGCCGGGGACGGTGGACGAGCCGGACGCCGAGGCCGTGCTCGCCGAGATCAACGGCCGCGGTCCCGACGGTGAGCCGCTGTCCGCGTTCACGCAGCTCAAGCCGGACGGCTCGACCGCGTGCGGCTGCTGGATCTACTGCGGCGTCTACGCCGACGGCGTGAACCAGGCCGCGCGGCGCACGTCGCGGCACGAGCAGGGCCCGGTCGCCCCGGAGTGGGGCTGGGCCTGGCCCGCCAACCGACGCATCCTCTACAACCGTGCCTCGGCGGACCCGGAGGGCCGGCCGTGGAGTGAGCGCAAGGCACTGATCCGCTGGGACCCGGATGCGAACGACGGCGCCGGCCGGTGGGTGGGTGACGACGTGCCCGACTTCGAGGCCGACAAGTCTCCCGACTACACCCCACCCGCGGGGGCGGTGGGTCCGGACGCCATCGGCGGCGCGCAGCCGTTCATCATGCAGGACGACGGCATGGGCTGGCTCTACGCTCCCCGCGGGCTCGCCGACGGCCCGCTGCCCGCACACTACGAGCCGCCCGAGTCGCCCGTGGCCAACCCCATCTATCCGGGCCGGGACGCCAACCCCGCCCGGTCGATCCGGCCGGGTCGATACAACGAGACGCAGCCGGGTCACGGGGATCCGGGGACGGACGTGTTCCCGTTCGTCTTCACCACCTACCGCCTGACCGAGCACCACACGGCGGGGGCCATGAGCCGGACGCTGCCGTACCTGTCCGAGCTGCAGCCGGAGTTCTTCTGCGAGATCTCCCTGGAGCTCGCGCGGGAGCGGGGACTGGTCAACGGCGGGTGGGCCACGATCGTGACCGCCCGTTCCGCGATCGAGGCCCGGGTGCTGGTGACCCGTCGGATGACGCCGCTGCAGGTCGACGGCCGGACCCTCCACCAGATCGGGCTGCCCTACCACTGGGGTGGCAACGGCGTGAGCATCGGCGACCCGGCCAACGACCTGTTGCCGCAGCAACTCGACCCCAACGTGTCCATCCCCGCGACCAAGGCGACGAGCTGTGACATCGTCGCGGGACGCCGCCCGCGTGGCCCCGCGCTACTCGAGTTCGTCGAGGAGTACCGCCGCCGCGCCGGCGTCCCCACCGAACCGGGAACGGAGAGCTAAATCATGTCCGCCTTCCTGTCCGACCTCGGACGGTCCTTCTTCGGTGACATCGACCCGGCCGAGGACAACGGCTACTCGGATCCGCCGCCGCGCAAGGGGTTCTTCACCGACACCAGCGTGTGTATCGGGTGCAAGGCCTGCGAGGTGGCGTGCAAGGAGTGGAACCTCATCCCCGAGGACGGCATCGAGCTGTCCGGCATGAGTTACGACAACACCCAGGCCCTCGGGGCGTCGACGTGGCGGCACGTCGCGTTCATCGAGCAGGAGGTGCCCGCGCGCGTGGCGAGCGCGTCCGTCGCGCCGGCGCCGAGCGCGCCCGTCGACCTGGGCATGCCGGCGCCGACCCTGCCCGGTGACTCCCCCGACGCCGGGGAACCCACCGATTTCCGCTGGCTCATGGAGTCGGACGTGTGCAAGCACTGCACCCACGCGGCGTGCGTGGACGTGTGCCCGACCGGTGCGCTCATGCACACCGAGTTCGGCACGGTCGTGGTGCAGAGCGACATCTGCAACGGGTGCGGGTACTGCGTGAGCGCGTGCCCGTACGGCGTGATCGAGCGGCGCTCGGGTCCGGCGGGCGATCCGGCGGTGGGGATCGCGCAGAAGTGCACGCTCTGCTATGACCGGCTCACCGAGGGGCAGACCCCGGCGTGCGCCAAGGCGTGCCCCACCGACTCGATCCAGTTCGGCGATCTCGACGAGCTCCGCGAGCGGGCGGCCGGTCGACTGGACCAGCTGGTCGAGGCCGGCGAGCCCAACGCCCAGCTGTACGGCCACGACTCCCGCAACGGCGTCGGCGGCACGGGCGCATTCTTCCTCCTGCTCGACGACCCCGAGGTCTACGGGCTGCCGCCGGATCCCGTGGTGACCACGCGGCACGTGGGGGCGATGTGGCGCCAGGCCGCCCTCGCCGCGGTGACCCTGCTCGGCGGGGCCGTGGCGGCGTTCGCCGCGGGGGGACGGTCCTGATGGGCGACGACGACAAGGCGGGCCTCCCCGCAGGGCCGGGGCAGCGTGCCCGGACCCGCCGGAAGGGCCGCGGGGGCCGCGAGCAACTCGTGGTGCCCCCCGCGGAGTTCCGTTCGTACTACGGCAAACCGATCGTCAAGGCTCCGCCGTGGAAGTACGACATCGCGGCGTATCTCTTCCTCGGCGGGCTGGCCGGTGGCTCGTCACTCCTCGCGGCCGGTGCGGACCTGGCCGGACTGCCCAATCAGCGCCGCTCGGCGCGGATCGTCGCGCTCGGCGGGATCACCGGCAGCCTGTACTACCTGGTCCACGACCTGGGGCGCCCGGAGCGGTTCCACCACATGCTGCGGGTGCTCAAGCTCACCTCGCCGATGAGCGTGGGCACCTGGATCCTCTCCGCGTACGGGCCGTTCGCGGGCCTGGCGCTGGGTGAGGAGATCGTGCCGCTGCTGCCGGCGAAGCTCGCCCGGCGGCTGCCCACCGAGCTCATCAGCCGGGCGTCGCGGCCCGCCGGCCTCGTCGCGGCGCTCGTCGCCCCGGCGGTCGCGTCGTACACGGCGGTGCTGCTCACCGACACGTCCCTGCCGAGTTGGAGCGCGGCGCGCCGAGAGCTGCCGTTCGTCTTTGTCGGCAGTGCCGCGGCCGCGTCCGGCGGGGCGGGCCTGTTGCTCACTCCGCTCGAGGAGACCGGTCCCGCCCGTCGGCTGGCGGTGGGCGGTGCCGCTCTCGAACTGACCGCCGACCAGATCATGCAGCGGTCCATGGGCATCACCGCCGAGCCCCTGCACGAGGGCCGGGCCGGGAAGTACCACCGGGCGGCGCAGGTCCTCACCGGCGCCGGCGCGGTGGGCGCGGTCCTCGGTCGGCGTAGTCGGCTGCTGTCCGCGGTGTCCGGGCTGGCGATGGCGGCCGGGTCGGCGTGCACGCGGTGGGCGGTGTTCCACGCCGGCATGGCCTCGGCGGAGGACCCGAAGTACGTGGTGGTCCCCCAGCGTGAGCGCCGCGACGCCCGCGGCGGCGGCGAGGCCTACGCGGAGCAGGTGGGCGACGACCGCGCCCGCTGACGACCCGATCAGGTGACGACGTGGCCGTCGTCGCCCTCGCGGCGGGTGAGCCCGCGCGCGGCGAGCGCCTCGAGCAGCGGCATCACCACACGCCGCGACGAGCCCAGGTGGGTCCGGGCCATGCTCGGGGTGAACGGCTGCGGCAGCTGGCGCAGTCGGCGCACCGCCTCGTCGTAGACGTCCGGGCCCAACCAGACGCCGGGACCCAGCCCGGTCAGCAGTCCGGCGCGCTCGCACGCGGCCAGCTCGCGCGGCCCGAGGCCCAGCTCGGCGAGCTCGTCGGCGGTGGGCGCGTCGAACGGGGCGGCCCGCAGCCGCTCGGCCACCTGCTCCGCGGCGGACCGAACCTTCTCCGGTAGCGCAGTCGCGCCGGCCGTCACCCGACCGCCCTCCGTCCGCAGCGAGGCGGCAGCGGGCTCCGCGAGCACCGCCTCCAGAAGAGCGGCATCCGGCAGGTCGAGGGCGCGACGCGCGGCCTCCGTGGGCAGTCCGGGATCGAGGGGGTCGTCGCGATCGTGCACGCGGACGGCCTCGACCAGGCGTCCGGCCAAGGCGGCCGCCCACTCCGGGTCGATGAGCCACCCGCGGTACGCCTCACCGACGGGCGGGCCGGACACGCCCCACGCCCGCAGGTCGTCGACGTGCGCGACGCCCCGACGACGCAGCTCCGACTCCAACTCCGGCGACTCGGGCGCCTGCGCGAGCTCGTCCGCCCGCCGGCGGGCGGCGCCGCGGCGACGCAGTTCC
>NZ_BCSW01000044.1 GCF_001571065.1 Dietzia cinnamea NBRC 102147 | reverse complement strand
AGACTCGAGGACGCGGGCGTCGGTGCGGACGAAGTCGTCACCGTGGACGGCGAGTCCGGCGGCGATGAGTCGCATGTGGCGGATCGTGAGTTCGGCTTCCCGGTCGAGCGGGAGGACGGGCTGGTCGTTGTTCATGCGCTGGCCCGCTTGTCGGTGCGTTCGTAGATGTTGCTGTTGATCCAGGCGTCGATGTCTTCGGGCCGGTAGAAGACGCGGGACCCCAACTTCACGAACTTGGGCCCGGTGCCCTTGTGACGCTCCGCGGCGAGGGCCTGGACGGTGACGCCGCGCATCTCGGCGAACTCTTTGGGACTGAGGAGGTTCACAACGACCCTTCCCTTTCGATCCGGTGCCGCATCATTTTGATGCGTCTGACGATCACTATGCACGGGAATCCCCGGCGCGTCAAGACGATCTCGACAAACATCATTTTGATGTGACATAGTTCCGGCATGCCAGCACCGAAGAAGGTCTCCCTTATGGCGACCGGAGAAACCGTCAGAGAGAACGTCCGGCGGCTACGCGAAGGCCAGAACTTGACGTACGCCGCGCTGTCCCGGCGGCTCAACGAGATCGGGCGCCCGATAGCGACGCTGGGCCTTTCTCGCATCGAGGCTGGAGAACGGCGCGTCGACTCGGATGACCTGGTGGCGCTTGCTCTGGCGCTGCGGACGACGCCGGCCTACTTACTGATGCCGGATACGCCTGACGAGGACGACACGGTCGAATCAACTGCACTTGCGGAGGTGTCGGCACGGGATCTGTGGGATTGGCTTGTCTCCCACCGTGCCGGGGACCCAATGTCGGACGACCTCCCGGCGCTGGTCGATTTCAAGTACCAGCGGCCGGCGTGGACTCGGAAGGAAGGCTCGAGGGAGTCCGAGGAGCAACTGGCCCGTCTTCTCCAGACGATGCGTCGTGAGCCTCGTGGCGACGATTGAGAAGTACGCGACGAAGTCGGGCACCCGGTGGCGCGTCCGATACCGCACCCCGGACCGGAAACAGACAGACAAGCGCGGGTTCAAGACCAAGCGGGACGCTGAAGCGTTCGCGGCGACTGTGGAGGTCCAGAAGCTCACCGGGACGTTCGTGTCCTACCGCGCCGGCCGGACCACCGTCGGCGAGGTAGCCGAGACCTGGAAGACGATCACGAAGGCCAGCAAGTCACCGACGTCGTGGCGCAACTACGAGACGGCGTGGCGGCTGCATGTGGAGCCCCGCTGGTCTTCGGTGTCCATCGGGGACATTGATCTGACGGCGGTCAATACGTGGATCGCCACGATGGAACGCCGTGACGGGCGCGACGGGCGGCCGAGTGCGCCGACTGTGGAACGGGCGTACACGGTGCTGCTGGGGGTGCTGGATACCGCGGTGAAGTCGCGGCTGATCGGAGTGAACCCGGCGCGGGGGGCCGAGCTGCCGGACCGTGAGAAGCAACGCCGCGTGTACCTGAAGCCTGCCGAGGTGGCGCGTCTTGCCGAGAAGGCCGGCGAGCATGGGGACCTGGTGCTGACTCTGGCTTACACGGGTCTGCGGTGGGGTGAGGCGGTGGCGCTGCGGTGGGATGCGGTGGACCTCGGAGCGGGGCGGTTCACGGTGGACAAGTCGGTGACGCAGAACGGGACGACTCTCGTGGAGGGCACTCCGAAGACTGGTGATGCTCGCTCGGTGCCTGTCCCCCGGTTCCTCGTGGAGCGGCTGCGGGAGCGGACTGCAACAAGTGCAACAAGTGCAACTTCTGGTCTGGTGTTCCCGGGGGCTGACGGTGAGTACATGCGTCAGCCGGACGTCAGGCGGGGCTGGTTCGCTCGAGCGGTACGGGATGCGGGCCTGCCGCGGATGAGGATTCACGACCTACGGCACACCTGCGCATCCTTGGCGGTGTCGTCGGGGGCGAACGTGAAGGCGCTACAGCGGATGCTCGGTCATGCGCGGGCGTCGATGACGCTGGACGTGTACGCGGATCTGTTCGACTCGGACCTGGACTCGGTGGCTGAGGCTCTCCATCGTGCCCACACAACTTCCTGACGATTGTGGGCAAAATGTGGGCAGAAGGTCGGTAGCGGGATGCGGTTTCCGGGTCTGACCTGGTGTTTCGAGGGTTCGTTCTCAGTGCGCCCGGGGAGACTTGAACTCCCACGTCCGTAGACACTGGAACCTAAATCCAGCGCGTCTGCCAATTCCGCCACGGGCGCGTCACCCGGGGGTACCGGGCGAGATGAGCTTACCGCGTGGTCAGCGGTACCGTGGAGGCGTGTCCGACACCCTGAGTTCCCGAGCGACCGGAGACGAGGCCGCGTCCGCGGATCCGGCGCCGTCCTCGGTCAAGCACCGTCCGGCGTGGATCGCGTTCGTCGTCCTCGGCGCGATCGTGTGCATCGGGATGGGCCTGTGGCAGCTCGCCCGCTACCAGGAGGCCAGCGGCACCGTCCAGAACCTCGGGTACACGTTCATGTGGCCGTTCCTCGGGGGCTTCCTCATCTACGCGTACCTCAAGTACGTCCGGATGGAGGCCGCCGAGGACAACTGGGCCTCCGCCTCGGACAGTGCCGTCGGTGCGCGGGGAACCGAGGACGATGACGACGACGAGGCCGACCCCCGCACGGCGGACCTGCCGGCCGCCGGGAAGAACGGGTCGGGCCGGGACCGCTTCGGCGTCCTGACGGAGATCCCCGCCGACCTGCTCCCGACCCGTCGTCCCGCCGCGGACGCCCGGGCCCGTGACGAGGGCCTGGACGCGTACAACGCCTATCTCGCCGAGCTGGCCCGGAAGGATCGGGCGGCCGGCGGCAACCACCAGGAGAGATCCGCTTCATGACCGCCGCAACCCCGCCGCAGACCGACAACCGCAGGCCGGACCCGGGCGGGAAGGTCGCCGGTGCGCTCAAGCGTTACCGCGTGCTCGCCTGGATCACCGGTGTGTGGCTGCTCGTGCTCACCGTGGAGATGATCTACAAGTACCTCATCCTGGCCGACTCCTCGGACGCGCCCGAGTGGTTCACCTACATCGGTCAGGCGCACGGCGTCTTCTACATCCTGTACCTGTTCATGACCCTGGACCTGGCGATCAAGGCCCGCTGGCCCGCGACGCGCACGCTGCTCACCGCGCTTGCGGGGACGATCCCGTTCCTGTCGTTCTGGTTCGAGCACAAGCGGACCCGCGACGTCCACGCCGAGTACGCGATCTGACCCCGCTCAGCCCTCGGCGCGCGCGGCGAGCACCCGCAGCGCCGGCGCCAACGCACGCAGCGCGCGGCCGCGGTGCGAGGCGGCGTCCTTCTCCTGCGGGCTGAGTTCCGCGGCCGACCGGTCAGAGCCCTCGGGCAGGAACAGCGGGTCGTAGCCGAACCCGCCCTCGCCGCGTGGCTCGCGGAGCACCCGTCCGGGCCAGCGACCCTCCTGCACGACCTCGCCCTGCAGGCCCTCGTCGGTGCCCTCACCGTGCACCCGCGGGTCCCGTGCGGCCCGGGCGACTCCGGGCACGCCCGGCCCGACCAGCGCGCACGCCGAGACGAACGCCGCGCCCCGCCGCTCGTCCGGGACGTCCGACAGCTGCGCGAGCAGCAGGGCGTTGTTCGCGGCGTCGTCGCCGTGACGGCCGGCCCAGCGCGCGGAGAGCACCCCCGGCATCCCGTTCAGGGCGCCCACTGCCAGGCCCGAGTCGTCCGCCAGGCACGGGAGCCCGGTCGCCAGCGCCCCGGCGCGCGCCTTGATCAGGGCGTTCTCGGCGAACGTGGCGCCGGTCTCGGGCTCCTCCGGGAACTCCGGCACCTCGTCCAGACCCACCGGCTCGATACCGACTACACCCTCGGATTCCAGCACCCGGCGCAGCTCGGCCAGCTTCTTGGCGTTACGGCTCGCGACCAACAGACGGACTGCCACGGCTACCGCCCCCGGTTCCGGGCGGCCGGCGGGCTGGGCAGCTCCCCCGGGTACGGCGCCGCGAGCGCCTCGCGCTGCAGCTCGAACAGGCGCTCGCAGCCGGCCTGCGCCGAGTCGAGCATCGCGTCCAGGACGTCGCGACCGAACGCGGCACCCTCGGCCGTGCCCTGGACCTCGATAAGTTTGCCGCCGTCCGTGCACACCACGTTCATGTCCACCTCGGCGCGCGAGTCCTCCTCGTACGGCAGGTCGCACAGCACGTGCTCGTCGACCACACCGACGCTCACCGCGGCGACCGCCCCGGTGAGCGGGTTGCCCGTCACCGCGCCGGAGGACTGCAGCCACGTGATCGCGTCGGCCAGCGCCACGTACGCGCCGGTGATCGCCGCCGTGCGCGTACCGCCGTCGGCCTGGAGTACGTCGCAGTCCAGCGCGATGGTGTTCTCCCCCAGCGCGGACAGATCGATGCACGCGCGCAGTGAGCGACCGACGAGCCGGCTGATCTCGTGGGTGCGGCCACCGACCTTGCCGCGGACGGACTCGCGGCCCGACCGCTCGTGGGTCGCCGCCGGCAGCATCGCGTACTCGGCCGTCAGCCAGCCCAGGCCCGATCCCTTGCGCCAGCGCGGTACCCCCTCGGTGACGCTGGCCGTGCACATGACGCGGGTCTGCCCGAAGGTGACGAGCACCGACCCCGCCGGATGCGAGGTGAAACCCCGCGTGATGGTCACGTCGCGCAGCTCGTCGACGCCGCGCCCGTCTGCCCTGCTGAAGTCTGAAGAGGTCACGAGCGCCGATCCTAGCGGGCGCTCCCCTGGACGGTGATCCGCAGATCTAGACGGTGATCCGCAGATCCGGCTCCGCGAGCAGGATCTCGCCGTCGAACTCGGCGGCCGCCTCCGCTCGGACCGCCTCGTGGTCGGTCCACGGCGGGATGTGGGTGAGCACCAGGCGACCCACCCCGGCCCGCCGGGCGGTCAGCCCCGCCTCGGAGCCCGACATGTGGATGCCGGGCGGGCGCCCCTCCTCGTGCGTCCACGACGCCTCACAGAGCAGGACGTCCGCGCCGACCGCGAGCTCGACCAGGGCATCGCAGTACGCAGTGTCCCCGCTGTACGCCAACACTCTCCCGTCACCGGACTCCAGGCGGAGGCCGTACGACTCCGGCGGATGCTCCACCCTCTCGGCCCGCACATGCAGGCCCACCTCGTCGTCGTCGCTCCTCATCGCCACCTCGGGCGTGACGTCCCACGTCGACACGTCGAACGTGTCCGACAGGTCGTCGACCGCTCCCGGCTCCTCCGCCGACGCGACCCCGATCCGGTAGGCCGTCCCCGACGGCCCCACCAGCGGCACCCGGCCCGCGCCCCGCGCGCCGGGGCCGAAACGCCGCAACACCAACAGGCTAGGCACGTCCAGACAGTGATCCGCGTGCAGATGCGACAGAAGGATCGTCGCGTCTTCGGGCGCGACGTGCCGCTGCAACGCGCCGAGCACCCCGGGCCCCATGTCGATCACCACCGGCGCCAGACCGTCGACCTCCACGAGGTACCCGGAGGCCGGCGACGTGGGTCCGCCGATACTTCCCGAGCAGCCGAGGACAGTCAGAAACATGGGCACTATCGTGCCACGCCCCGCCGCGTGTCGTGGTGATCGAGACCGCGCGCGCGCCGCGCGTGACAGCGCCTCACCGGGCGTCCGCCCGGCCCACCGCCACCAGCCCCGGCCCCAGGAACCGCGACGCCACCCGCCGGAACGCGTCCGGGTCGCCCGTGACGAGGTACTCGCGCGTCGGCGGGTCCGCCCGGTCGTGCGGCCGCAACAGATCCTCCGCCGTGAGCACCCGCAGCACGTCCTTGGCCGTCTCCTCCGCGCTCGAGACCAATGTGACGTGATCGCCCGCCGCGAGCTGCACCACCCCGGACAGCAACGGGTAGTGCGTGCAGCCCAACACCAGGGTGTCGACGTCGGCGTCCCGGATCGGGGCGAGATAGGCCTCCGCCAACCCGAGCACCTGACGGCCGCTGGTGATGCCGCGCTCGACGAACTCCACGAACTTGGGGCACGCCACCGACGTCAGCTCGACCCCGGCGGCCGCCGCCACCGCGTCGTCGTACGCCCGCGACGCCACTGTCGCCCGGGTCGCGATGACCCCGATCCGGCCCGACCGCGTGGTGGCGACCGCGCGTCGCGCCGCGGGCTGGATGACCTCCACCACCGGCACCGGATATCGCTCCCGCGCGTCCCGCAGCATCGCCGCCGACGCGGTGTTGCACGCGATCACCAGCGCCTTGACGCCGCGGTCGACGAGCTGGTCCGCCACCGCAAGCGCGTGCGCGCGGACCTGCGCCAGCGGCAGCGGCCCGTACGGCCCGTGGGCGGTGTCCCCGACGTAGACCACCGACTCGTCGGGGAGCTGGTCCACGATCGCCCGAGCGACCGTCAGCCCCCCGGCGCCGGAGTCGAACACGCCGATGGGGGCCCGCGGATCGGGGCGCGTCACCTCCGCGGTCCGGCGGGACGCCCCGCCCGGCCGGCGGTGAGGCGACGTGCCCCGCGGTCACGGTCGCGCCTGAGGCCGTACGCGGACGCCACGCCGCCGACCGCGCCGCCCAGGTGGCCCTGCCACGACACCCCGTCGAGCATCGGCGACAGTCCCGCCAACGCCTCGAGTCCGTAGTAGAAGCCGATGACCAGGCCGATCACCAGGTGCAGGATTCGTCGGGAGAAGAAACCGCGGACGATGACGTAGAAGATGTAGCCGAACACGATGCCGGACGCCCCGATGTGGACGGTGCCGGCGCCGCCGAGGAGCCACGACACCACGCCCGAGGCCAGCCACGAGATCAGTGTGACGCTGAGCAGCGGCCGGATGCCCGACAGAGCGATGATCGAGCCCAAGACGAGCAGGGCGATCGAGTTGCCGATGAGGTGCGCCCAGTCGCCGTGCAACAGCGGTTGGAACACGATGCCGAGCAGCCCGTCCGTCGACAGCGGCTGCACACCGTAGTCGTCGAGCGTCTGCCGGGGGCCGACGAGCTCCACGATGACCCGGTCCGCGGCCTCCACCACCCACATCAGGGCGACGAACGACCACAACAGAACCAGGGCCGGCCACCGCCGCGGACCCGGGTCCGCCGGCCGGGCCGCTCCGGTGCCCGGCCAGGGCGATCTCGGGTCACGGTTCACGGTGTTCTCCTCACTGCCCGTCCAGGGCGGTGCACAGGGAGTCCTGCATGAAGGTCAGCCAGTGGTACACGTCCAGCTGGGCCGACCGGGGATCGTCGTCCGGCACGTACTCGGGGATGTCGGTGGCGGGTGTCCCGTCCGTCGAGCCGGCCTCGAGCAGGACGGCCCCCAGGCCCAGGCGCACGTCGTTGAGGCAGCGCATCCACGCCCCCGCCTGGTCGAGGGTGAGCGACACGGTGCCGCCGCGCGAGGGCAACGAGCGCAGGACCACGCCCGCGCAGTCGAGCTTCGCGTCGATGATGGCCGGCTCGTGGATCATGCGCATACCCGCGTTGTGGGCGCGCGCGACGGCCGCCCGGTCGGCCTCGGACCCGTCCCGGCGATCGGCCGCCTCCGGCCGGTGGAAATCCGGCAGCAACCGCGCGAGCGGCGCCTCGGCCGGGAGCTGGGAGTGCCCGCTGCGCATACCCGTGATCTCCGCCAACTCGTCCCGCGGCGCCGAGTCACGACGCTGCTCGAGCATGTCCACGATGTTCGACACCAGCGCGTGCAGGATCTGCACCTCGTGGCTCTCCATGACGGACTTGATGCGCGTCCCGCCCAGGGACGACTTCCGCTGCCAGGCCTTCACCGGCTCACGCCTCCCGCTGCATCGTGGCCCACAACCCGGCCTCCTGCAGCTTGCGGACGTCGTTCTCCACCTTGTCGCGGCTACCGGACGAGACCACCGCGCGACCGTCGTTGTGGACCTTGAGCATCAACTCGTGCGCCTTCTCCCGGCTGTAACCGAACACCCGCTGGAACACGAACGTCACGTAGCTCATGAGGTTCACCGGGTCGTCCCACACGACGGTCAACCAGGGATTGTCCACCCCGCCGTCGAGGTCCGCGTCCGTGGTCTCCACGGGCGCGGCCGACGGCATCGCCATCCCCGGGGCGGTGCTCCTGACGGCCGCAAGCGGTGTCGTCACAGGGTGCATGGTTCCCAGGATACGGATTCGCGGCGGGTCGGCCACGCCGTAGAGTCGGCCCCGTGACCTCGACGACCACCTCCCCTGCCACGCCCGGCTCCGGGCGACCGTCCACCGCCCTGCTCACGGACAAATACGAGCTCACCATGATCCAGGCGGCCCTCGCGGACGGCACGGCCGACCGGCCGTGCGTGTTCGAGGTGTTCGCCCGGCGCCTGCCCGCCGGCCGCCGCTACGGCGTGGTCGGCGGCACCGGACGCCTCCTCGAGCGGCTGGCCGACTTCCGGTTCGACGATGAGGCGATCGACGCCCTGGCCGACTCGCTCGACGAGCGGACCACGGACTGGCTGCGGGCCTTCCGCTTCACCGGCGACGTCGACGGCTATCCGGAGGGCGAGCTGTTCTTCCCCGGCTCCCCCGTCCTGAGCATCCGGGGCGGCTTCGCCGAGTGCGTCGTACTGGAGACGCTCGTGCTGTCGGTGCTCAACCACGACAGCGCGATCGCCTCCGCGGCCGCGCGGATGAACTGGGCCGCGGATGGTCGGCCCATCATCGAGATGGGCTCGCGCCGCACCCACGAGGAGGCCGCGGTGGCCGCGGCCCGCGTCGCCTACCTCACCGGCTTCGACGCCACCTCCAACGTCGAGGCGACCCGACGCCACGGGGTGCCGTCGGCAGGAACCTCGGCCCACTCGTTCACCCTGCTGCACACCGGCCCCGACGGACCCGACGAGGCGGCGGCGTTCCGGTCCCAGGTCCGCGCGCTCGGCGTCGGCACCACGCTCCTCGTGGACACCTACGACATCATGGCCGGGGTCGAGACCGCGATCGAGGTGGCCGGGCCCGAGCTCGGCGGCGTCCGCATCGACTCCGGGGACCTGGGCGTCCTCGCCCGTCAGGTCCGCGACCAGCTCGACTCGCTGGGCGCCTACAACACCCGGATCGTAGTCTCCGGCGACCTCGACGAGTACGCGATCGCCGCGCTGCGCGCCGAACCCGTCGACGTCTACGGGGTCGGGACCAAGCTCGTCACCGGCTCGGGCGCCCCCACCGCCGGGATGGTCTACAAGCTCGTCGAGGTCGACGGGATCCCGGTGGCCAAGCGGTCCGCGCACAAGGAGTCCCTCCCCGGGGCCAAGCGCGCGATCCGCCTCCACCGGCGCACCGGCACCGCGGTCGAGGAGGTGCTCCTGCCGTTCTCCGCGGAGGCCCCCGAGGAGAACGGGCTGGAGAAGCGCGAGCTCATGCTCCCGCTGATCCGGGGCGGGGAGACCGTGCCCGGCCTGCCGACCCTGGAGGAGTCGCGCGCCCATCACGCGTCGGTCATGGTCTCGCTGCCGTGGGAGGGGCTCGCCCTGAGCGAGGGCGACCCCGCGATCCCCGTGCGGGTCGTGCCGCCGGGGGCACTGCTCGGCGCCTGACCCGGTGTCCGGGCGGGCCGCTAGGGTAGCCGCGTGACCGACTCGCTCCCCTCCGTCTCCGAGCTGCTCGCCACCGCGGTCGAGAGCCTGGGTGGCAGCGAGCGGACGGGCCAGCTCGCGATGGCGGAAGCCGTCGGCAACGCGTTGTCCACCGGCGAACACCTCGCCGTCCAGGCCGGCACCGGCACCGGAAAGTCCCTCGCCTACCTGGTGCCCTCCCTCCGCCACGCGGTCGCCACCGGCGGCACCGTGGTCGTCTCCACGGCGACCATCGCGCTGCAGAACCAGCTGGTGGACCGGGACCTGCCCCGCCTGGCCGCCGCGCTCCGCCCCGAGCTGGGTGTGAGCCCGTCCCACGCGATCCTCAAGGGCCGCGGCAACTACCTGTGCCTCCACCGGGTGAGCACCGGGCCGGTCGACGAGGCCGACCCGGAGGAGATCGAGACCGAGGAGCTGTTCGACCTCCCGATCGGCGGCGAGTCCACCGCCGCGCGCACCCCCCGACAGGCCTCCACGCGCGACACCGGACCCAGCTCCTGGCTCGGACGCGAGATCGCGCGGCTCCACGACTGGGCCCAGGAGACCGACACCGGTGACCGCGACGACCTCCCCCGCGGCGTCTCCGACGCGGCGTGGCGGCAGGTGTCGGTGACGAGCCGGGAGTGCCTCGGGCAGGTCTGCCCCGAGTTCACCGAGTGCTTCGCGGAGCTGGCACGCCAGAAGGCCGGCCAGGCCGATGTCGTGGTGACCAACCACGCCCTGCTCGCGATCGACGCGATGACGGACGTGTCGGTCCTGCCCGAGCACGACGCCGTGGTGATCGACGAGGCCCACGAGCTGGCGGACCGGGTCACGGGCGTGACCACCGCGGAGCTCACCGGCGCCGCCGTCATCCAGGCCGCGCGCCGGGCGGCCAAGCTCGTGGATCAGCAGACCGCGGACCGCATGGTCGCTGCCGGCGAGGGCCTGGCGACCCTGCTCGAGATCTGCCCCGAGGGGCGCTGGGACCTCCTGCCCGAGGGAGCCGACCTCGCCCTGGCCGCCGTGCGCCACACCGCTGAGAACTGCCGCAGCGCCGTGCCGGGCCCCAAGCCCGGGGAGGTCGCCAACGACCCGCAGGGGGCCTCCGACCGGCAGAAGACCCTCGCCGCGCTCGACGAGATCGCCGACGCGGCCGACCGGATGCTGTCCTCCTACGAGAAGCCGGTCACCGAGCGCGTCGAGATCGTGTGGATGAGCGTCGAGGACCGTCGCGGCCGGATCCTGCGGGCGGCGCCCCTCTCGGTCGCCGGGCTGCTGCGCGCCCGGTTGTTCGCCGAGTCGACCGTCATCCTCACCTCCGCGACGCTCACCACCGGGGGGAGGTTCGACGGGCTCGCCGCCACCTGGGGCCTGCCGCCGGCGTCGTCCGCGCGCCCGGACACCGCGAGCGCCGTCGCGCTCGAGCCGCCGTCCGACGACGACGCGAACTCCCTGCGCTGGACCGGCCTCGACGCGGGCTCACCGTTCGACTACCGCCGCAACGGCATCCTCTACGTGGCCGCGCACCTGCCCGCGCCCGGTCGGGACGGGACCTCACCGGCCGCCGAGGACGAGCTGGTGGACCTCATCACCGCCGCCGGCGGCCGCACGCTCGGCCTCTTCTCCTCGATGCGCGCGGCCAGGGCCGCGGCCGAGCTCCTGCGCGAGCGCCTGGACACCCCGGTGCTGTGTCAGGGCGAGGACTCGACGGCCAATCTCGTCGCGCAGTTCGCCGACGACGAGGAGACGACCCTTGTGGGGACCCTCTCGTTGTGGCAGGGCGTCGACGTCCCCGGGCGGACCCTGTCCCTCGTCGTGATCGATCGCATCCCGTTCCCCCGGCCGGACGATCCACTGCTCTCCGCGCGACAGCGTGCGGTGGGGGCCCGCGGGGGGAACGGATTCCTCGCCGTCGCCGGTAACCACGCCGCCCTCCTGCTCGCCCAGGGCGTCGGACGTCTGCTCCGACGCACCGAGGACCGCGGCGTGGTGGCGGTGCTCGACTCCCGCCTGGTCACCGCCCGGTACGGCGGCTATCTTCGCGCCTCACTGCCCCCGTTCTGGCAGACCACCGACCGTGACGTGGTGATCGGCGCGCTGGAGCGCCTCCGGAACGCCTGAGACATCGGCGGGCGTCCGCCGGGACATCGCACGCGCCGCCGTCAGCGGTCGACCGCGATCACCGTCAGCGATCCGGGGGCCACCTCGGTGTAGCCGGCGTCCACCACCGCGGCGACGCCCGGCGTGCCCGCGGCGACCGCCTCGGACAACGAGCGCCAGCGGGATCGGTCGGCCTCCCGCACCGCCACCGGGCGTCCCTGCGCGATCCAGCGGTCGAGGCGGGCCCTGCCCATCTCCGCGATGAGCAGCATGACGCCGTGGCCGACCTGGGCGGCGGCCTTGCCGACGGACATCTCTAGCGCCCCGTCGATCCACACCACCGGAGTGCCCACGGGCGGCGCCGGCGGCTCATCGCGGGCCAGGTCGGTCCCGCCGATCTGCAGTTTCGCCAACCGCGGGTCGACCTCGTCCACCGGACCGGGGACGCACGCGCGCGCCGCACACCCGTCCACCTCGTGGGTCACCCCGGGAACGTCGAGGGCGGCCCGCCACGGTGCACCCCGCGCACGCCGCGCGATCTTGCGCATCCGGGCGTCAAGCCAGTCGGCATAGGGCTCGTGCCACGGCCCGCCCGGGGCCACGCGCTCGTCCAGGCAGACAGCGGCGACCGCGCCGGCCACCGCCTCCAACAGCGGGGTGCGGGCCGGGGGTTCGTTCTTGGGCAGGTGCAGCACGATGGGCATCGACCGCACCGTCGAGCGGTCCTCGGGGTCCTCCCCGCCGCGCGACCCCGCCCGCAACCGTTCGTGGCACCAGTCGAGCGCCGCGCCGGACGCCAGCCCGCCGACCACCCCGCCGGCTGCCCCCGCCGTCTGCCCGTCGACCGCGGCAGCCCCGTCAGGCCCGTCAGGCGTGTCAGACGCGCCGGTCACGTGAGCGGCACGCGTCGGTACGTCCCCGCCGCGGTGTCCGCGGCCTCGATCTCGTCGCGGGTGATCCCGAGGACGAACAGCACCGTGTCGAGGAACGGCTTGGACAGCGACGCATCCGCGACCTCGCGGAGAGCGGGCTTGGCGCAGAACGCGATGCCGAGCCCCGCGGTCGTGAGCATGTCGATGTCGTTGGCGCCGTCCCCGACGGCAACGGTCTGGCTGAGCGCGATGCCGAGTTCGTCGGCGAACGCGCGGAGGTACTCCGCCTTCGCCTCGCGGTCGACGACCTCCCCGATCACCCGGCCGGTGAGATGACCGTCGACGATCTCGAGCGTATTGGCCTTCGCGAAGTCCAGACCCAGTTCCTCGACGAGGCCCGAGATGACCTGGATGAAGCCCCCGGAGACCACGCCGCAGCGGATCCCCAGCCTCTTGAGGGTCCGGATCGTGGTGCGGGCACCGGGTGTGAGGACGATGCTCGCGGCGACCTCGTCGAGGACGGTGGCCGGCAGCCCGGCCAGAGTGGCGACCCGCTCGTGCAGCGACTGGGCGAAGTCGAGCTCGCCGCGCATGGCCCGTTCGGTGACGGCGCGGACCTCCTCCTCCTTGCCGGCGTGGGCGGCGAGCATCTCGATGACCTCGCCCTGCACGAGCGTGGAGTCGACGTCGAAGACCACGAGCCGCTTGGACCGGCGGCTCAGGCCCGCCCCGTCGACGGAGATGTCCACCCCGTGCGCGTCGGAGAGGGGGGCGAGCGTCTCCCGCAGCCGCGCGTCGTCGGCCGCGTCGCGCCGCGCGGTCGACACGTGGAGCTCGATTCCGGTGACGGGGTAGTCGGCGATGCCGCGGATGATGTCGATGTTCGCGCCGATCGAGGCGAGCGCGCCGGAGACCGCCGAGAAAGCCGACGCGGTGACCGGGCTCCCCAGGATCACCACCGCGTGGGTGGACGGCGGCGCCGCGGGCGCGATGTCGTCGAACTGCACCTCGAGGTGCATCCCGAGGTCGTGGACCTGCTCGGTGAGTTCGCGGACGACCGCGACGACGTCGGCGTCCCGGTCGACCCGGACCATCAGCCCCAGGGACAGGTGCCCGTTGACGACGACCTGTTCGACATCGACGAGGTCGGCGTCGTGGGCGGCGAGGACGGACATGACCCGCGCAGTGACTCCGGGCCGGTCGGGCCCCGTGACGGTGAGGAGGGCCGGGGTGCCGGAGGTGCTCACGTGTGCTCCTGACAGGTGATCGTGGTGGGCGACTGCTGGGTGGTGCGGTGGGCCGACAGACGGGAACCCCGCCGGTGGACGAGCCAGCCGACGGGGTTCCCGGGACCTGTGCCCGTGGGTGAGTACGGGCGGGTGGTCAGCCCTTCTGCGGAGAGGTCCCGCGCTGGGCCACGTCCTTGACGGCGTCCGGGTCCTGGGACTTCCTCCGGCCGCCGACGTGGGCCTCGGCGCGCATCCGCTCGCTCATGTGCGGGTAGTGCAGCTCGAACGCGGGGCGCTCGGAGCGGATGCGGGGCAGCGTCACGAAGTTGTGGCGCGGCGGCGGGCACGAGGTGGCCCACTCGAGGGAGTTGCCCGCACCCCACGGATCGTCGACAGTGACGATCTCGCCGTAGCGCCAGCTCTTGATGATGTTCCAGATGAACGGCAGCATCGCGATGCCGAGGATGAACGAGCCGACCGTGGAGATCTGGTTGAGGACGGTGAAGTTGTCCGTGTCCAGGTAGTCGGCGTAGCGGCGCGGCATGCCCTGGTTACCCAGCCAGTGCTGGACCAGGAACGTGGTGTGGAAGCCGATGAAGATCAGCCAGAAGTGCCACTTGCCCAGCGTCTCGTCGTACATCCGGCCGGTCATCTTGGGGAACCAGAAGTACACGCCGGCGAACGTGGCGAACACGATCGTGCCGAACAGCGTGTAGTGGAAGTGGGCGACGATGAAGTAGGTGTCCGAGATGTGGAAGTCGATCGGAGCCGCGGCCATCATGACGCCGGTCAGACCACCGAAGAGGAAGGTGATGATGAAGCCGAGGGCGAACATCATCGGGGTCTCGAAGGTGATCTTGCCCCGCCACATGGTGCCGATCCAGTTGAAGAACTTCACGCCGGTCGGGACGGCGATGAGGAACGTCATGAAGGAGAAGAACGGCAGCAGAACGGCACCGGTGACGTACATGTGGTGCGCCCAGACCGCCATGGACAGCGCGGCGATGGCCAGGGTCGCGAAGACCAGGCCGGCGTAGCCGAACAGCGGCTTGCGGGAGAACACCGGGAAGACCTCGGAGACGATGCCGAAGAACGGCAGCGCGAGGACGTACACCTCGGGGTGACCGAAGAACCAGAACAGGTGCTGCCACAGGATCGCCCCGCCGTTACCCGGATCGTAGATCCGGCCCCCGAAGGTGCGGTCGTAGAAGACGCCCAGCGCCGCGGCGGTGAGCAGCGGGAAGATGAGCAGGATCAGCACGGACGCCACGAGGATGTTCCACGTGAAGATCGGCATCCGGAACATCGTCATACCGGGCGCGCGCAGGCAGATGATCGTCGTGACGAAGTTGACGGCACCGAGGATGGTGCCGATACCACCGATGCCCACGCCGAGGATCCACAGATCCGCGCCCACGTTGGGCGAGTGGATCTTGTCCGCGAGCGGCATGTACATGGTCCAGCCGAACGAGGCCGCACCACCGGGGGTGAGGAAGCCGGACAGCATGATGACGCCACCGGCCGAGAACAGCCAGAAGCCGAGCGCGTTGAGACGCGGGAACGCCACGTCCGGCGCGCCGATCTGCAGCGGCATGATGTAGTTCGCGAAACCGACGACGATCGGGGTGCCGTAGAGCAGGAGCATCACCGTGCCGTGCATGGTGAACAGCTGGTTGAACTGCTCGTTCGACAGGAACTGCATGCCCGGGAAGAACAGCTCCGCCCGGATGAGCAGGGCCATGAGGCCGCCGATGAAGAAGAAGATGAAGCAGCTGACGATGTACATGATGCCGAGCATCTTGTGATCGGTCGTCGTCAACATCTTCCACACGAACGAGCCCGGCCGGGCGTTACCCGTGGGTTCACCCGGTGGGTGGTCGAGTTCGTGGACCGGCTTGGGGGCCACTGCGGTCATAAGGGTCCTCCTGAACGCCTCACCCGACGTCGCGGGTCGAACCACCGACCCCACGTCGAACGCATAGGAATAGTGCGCGAGAGCAATCCTAACCCTCGGCTGAGAGCGACGCCCACCCGCCCCGTCCTTCTCGTCACCAGTGGTCACCCCCGTTAACCGCAGCGCGGGCCGGGGTGCTCGGAGCGCTCGCGGGACGCGTGTCCACCTCGGTGGGAGCGGTCCCCGCGGGCCCATCTCCTAGGCTGTTGTCCCATGACCGTTTCCGTTCCCGTCCTCCGCCGGCGCCCCGGGCGGGGGTATGCGCGGCGTGCCGCCCGGGCCGCGGTGCCGCTGGCGGCCGGTCTCGCCCTCGCGGCGTGTGGCCCCTCCCCCGTCGACATGGTCGAGCACCCCGTGACGACGACGCCGTCACGGATGGCCGGTGAGGAGCTCCAGCGCTCTGCCGAGCCCGAGGACTCGTGCGCACCCGCACCGGTGCCCACGGAATTCCCCGGCGCGGGCACCCGCAGGGTCGACAGCGCCGGGCCGGGCCCGGACAGCGTGGCGGTGCCGCGGTCGCCCGAGCGCATCCTCGCCCTCGGGGTGGGTGCGGTGGACACCGCCTGCGCTCTGGGTCTGCAGGACCTCGTCGTCGGCACCGCCGGGTTGCCCCGCGACGCCGACGTCTACCTACCCGCTCCCCTCGTGGCTCTCCCGACCATCGACCTCGGCGGAGGCGCGGACGCCGGCGCGGTCGCCGACGCCGCGCGCGACCTCACGCCCGACCTCATCGTGCTGGCGGGGTCACAGGATCTCGATCCCGCGGTCGTCGACGCGCTCGCCGACGTGGCGCCGATCGTCGTCTACTCCGCAGACGTCCTCGAGTGGGCCGACGCGACCGAGTCCGTCGCCGACGCCTACGGCCGACCGCGGGCGGGCGGCGACCTGTTACTGGACGTCATCGACCGGGCGCGATTCACGGCCGGGGCGACCACGCCGTCGGACTCCTGGGTGTCCCTGGTCTCGGTCGCCGACGGCTCGGGTGCCGGGGCGCGGGTGCAGGACGCCGACACGCTCGGCTCGCTCATGTTGGAGGCGGTGGGCGCCGGGCGTCCGCCGGCGCAACGCACCCGGGACGGCGAGCGCGTGCCGCCGCTGCCCGAGTCGCCCCCACTCGGTGACGAACTCGACGGAGACGTCATCTTCGCCGTGGTCGGCGGTCGCCCCGATTCCGAGGAGGCGGCGCGGGAGGTCTTCGCCTCAGACCGGTGGATGGAGTTGGACGCCGTGGGCGCCAACCGGGTGTTCGTGGTGGACCGTGCCGTGTGGGAGGGCGCCGGTCCGGTAGCCGCCCGCGCGGTGCTGGAGGACATCCGGGGATCGATCAACGGGATCGCCCCCGACGGCTAGTCGCGAGCCCGGCCCCCGGACAACGACGGAGCCCCTGCGACCGCGATCGGTCGCAGGGGCCCCACGGCGTTCTCGGGCGGCTGGGTCAGAAGTCCCAGTCCTCGTCCTCGGTGGCCTCGGCCTTGCCCATGACGTAGGAGCTGCCGGAGCCGGAGAAGAAGTCGTGGTTCTCGTCGGCGTTGGGGCTCAGCGCGGACAGGATGGCCGGGTCGACGTCGGTCTCGTCCTTGGGGAACATCCCCTCGTAGCCCATGTTCATCAGCGCCTTGTTGGCGTTGTAGCGCAGGAACTTCTTGACGTCCTCGGTCCAGCCCACCGGGTCGTAGAGGTCCTCGGTGTAGTCGGCCTCGTTGTCGTACAGCTCGAAGAGCAACTCGAACGTGTAGTCCTTGAGTTCGTCCCGCTCCGCCTGGGTGACGTGCTCGAGACCGCGCTGGTACTTGTACCCGATGTAGTAGCCGTGCACGGCCTCGTCCCGGATGATGAGCCGGATGACGTCGGCGGTGTTGGTGAGCTTGGCGCGCGAGGACCACCGCATGGGCAGGTAGAAGCCCGAGTAGAACATGAACGACTCGAGCATCACCGAGGCGATCTTGCGCTTGAGCGGGTTGTCACCGGCGTAGTAGCCGAGGATGATCTTCGCCTTGCGCTGGAGGTAGGGGTTCTCCTCCGCCCAGCGGAACGCCTCGTCGATCTGCGGGGTCGAGCACAGGGTGGAGAAGATCGTCGAGTAGCTCTTCGCGTGCACGGACTCCATGAACGCGATGTTGGTGAGCACCGCCTCCTCGTGCGGGGTCGAGGCGTCTGGGATCATGCTCACCGCGCCGACGGTCCCCTGGATCGTGTCCAGCAGCGTGAGTCCCGTGAAGACGCGGGCGGTCATCGTCTGCTCGTACTCGGTCAGGGTCTGCCATGACGGGATGTCGTTGGAGACCGGCACCTTCTCCGGAAGCCAGAAGTTCGTGGTGAGCCGGCCCCACACCTGGTCGTCGACCTCGTCGGGGACACGGTTCCAGTTGATCGCCGACACGCGGTCGACGAGCTTCGGCTGGATGCCGGCGGCGGGGCTGTGCGAACCCGGAGCGTGCAGCTCGGCGGTCATCGGTTCTCCTCCTGAAAGCAGGTGTGGATTGTGGCGCGGGACCGGGCCCGGAGGGTCAGAGCATGCACGAGACGCAGCCCTCGACCTCGGTGCCCTCGAGCGCGAGCTGACGGACACGGATGTAGTACAGGGTCTTGATGCCCTTGCGCCACGCGTAGATCTGCGCGCGGTTGACCTCGCGGGTGGTGGCGGTGTCCTTGAAGAACAGCGTCAGCGACAACCCCTGATCGACGTGCTGGGTGGCCGCCGCGTAGGTGTCGATGATCTTCTCGTAGCCGATCTCGTACGCGTCCTGGTAGTAGTCCAGGTTGTCGTTGGTCAGGTAGGGCGCCGGGTAGTAGACGCGCCCGATCTTGCCCTCCTTGCGGATCTCGATCTTCGAGGCCACGGGGTGGATCGACGACGTGGAGTTATTGATGTAGCTGATCGACCCGGTGGGCGGGACGGCCTGCAGGTTCTGGTTGTAGATGCCGTACTTCTGCACGTCCGCCTTGAGCGCGCGCCAGTCCTCCTGGGTGGGGATGGCGACCTCGGCCTCGGCGAAGAGCTGACGCACTCGGTCGGTGGCCGGCTCCCACGTCTGGTCGGTGTACTTGTCGAAGAACTCGCCGGAGGCGTACTCGGACTCCGGGAAACCGGCGAACCAGGTTCCACGCTCACGCGCGATCAGGTTGGAGGACCTGAGGGCGTGGTAGAGCACGGTGTAGAAGTAGATGTTCGTGAAGTCGATGCCCTCCTCGGATCCGTAGTGGATCCGCTCGCGCGCGAGGTAGCCGTGCAGGTTCATCTGCCCCAGGCCGATCGCGTGCGACTCGGAGTTGCCGCGCTCGATGGACGGCACCGAGTTGATGTGCGTCTGGTCGGACACCGCGGTCAGGCCACGGATGGCGGTCTCGATGGTCCGGCCGAAGTCGGGCGAGTCCATGGCCTTGGCGATGTTGAGCGAGCCGAGGTTGCAGGAGATGTCCTTACCCACGTGCGAGTAGGTGAGGTCCTCGTTGAACTCCGACGCGGTGGAGACCTGGAGGATCTCCGAGCACAGGTTGGAGTGCGTGATCTTGCCGGCGATCGGGTTGGCCCGGTTCACGGTGTCCTCGTACATGATGTACGGGTAGCCGGACTCGAACTGCAGCTCGGCGACGGTCTGGAAGAAGTGCCGGGCGTTGATCTTGGTCTTCTTGATCCGGCTGTCCTCGACCATCTCGTGGTAGTTCGCCGAGATGTCGACGTCCGCGAAGGGCTTGCCGTAGATCCGCTCGACGTCGTACGGCGAGAACAGGTACATGTCATCGTTGCGCTTGGCGAGCTCGAACGTGATGTCCGGGATGACGACGCCCAGCGAGAGGGTCTTGATGCGGATCTTCTCGTCCGCGTTCTCCCGCTTGGTGTCGAGGAACTTGTAGATGTCCGGGTGGTGCGCGTGCAGGTAGACCGCACCCGCGCCCTGGCGCGCGCCGAGCTGGTTGGCGTAGGAGAAGGAGTCCTCCAGCAGCTTCATCACGGGGATGACGCCCGAGGACTGGTTCTCGATGTGCTTGATCGGGGCGCCGTGCTCACGCAGGTTGGACAGCAGGAGCGCCACGCCACCGCCGCGCTTGGACAGCTGCAGGGCGGAGTTGATGCTGCGGCCGATGGACTCCATGTTGTCCTCGATGCGCAGGAGGAAGCAGGACACGGGCTCGCCGCGCTGCTTCTTGCCCGAGTTGAGGAACGTCGGGGTGGCCGGCTGGAAGCGGCCGTCGATGATCTCGTCGACCAGCTGCCGGGCGAGGGTCTCGTCGCCGGCGGCGAGGGTGAGCGCCACCATGCAGACGCGGTCCTCGTAGCGCTCGAGGTAGCGCTTCCCGTCGAAGGTCTTGAGCGTGTACGACGTGTAGTACTTGAACGCGCCCAGGAAGGTCGGGAAGCGGAACTTCTTGGCGTAGGCGTGGTCGAACAGCTCGCGCACGAAGTTGCGCGTGTACTGGTCCAGGACCTCGCGCTCGTAGTAGTCCTTCTCGACGAGGTAGTCGAGCTTCTCGTCGAGGTTGTGGAAGAAGACCGTGTTCTGGTTGACGTGCTGGAGGAAGTACTCCCGCGCCGCCTGACGGTCCTTGTCGAACTGGATGTTCCCGTCCGCGTCGTAGAGGTTGAGCATGGCGTTGAGCGCGTGGTAGTCCAGACGCTGGCCCTCCCCCGCCTCTCCCGCGGTGGTGCTCTCAGGGTTCACGGTTGGTGCTGCCAAAACTCTTCCAATCCCTCTCGGACGCGGATGACGTCCTCGTGTGTGCCCATCAACTCGAAGCGGTAGAGGTACGGGACCCCCAGCTTCTTGGCGATCACGTCGCCGGAGCGACCGAAGTCCGCTCCGAAGTTGGTGTTGCCGCCGGCGATGACTCCCCGGCACAGACTTCTGTTGTGCGCGTTGTTGAGGAACGCGACCACCTGCCGCGGGACCGCGGCCCCGCTCTTACCCGTGATCTCGAGGCTTCCCCCGTAGGTCGGGACGATCAGAACATATGGGTCCGACACGACCGGCATGGGCTCGGTCTTCCGCACGGGTATCCGCACCGCCGGGAGACCGAGCTTGTCGACGAACCGCTTGGTGTACTCCGAGATGTTGGAGAAGTAGACGATCCTCACCGGCTGATCGGCCGGCAGCGGAGCCGCCATCGACGCCCCCTTGTCACAGGAACTCGAAAGGTGCTGGTGTCCTCGGGCCGTCAGGCCGCCACGGAGGCGAGGGCCTTGATGCGGTCCGGGCGGAAGCCGGACCAGTGGTCGGAACCGGCCACCACGACGGGCGCCTGGAGGTGCCCGAGGGCCATCACGTACTCGCGGGCCTCGTCGTCCACCGAGATGTCGACGACCTGGTACTCGATGCCCTGCTTGTCGAGCGCCTTGTAGGTGGCGTTGCACTGGACGCACGCGGGCTTGGTGTAGACGGTGACCATGTGTGTCTGGACCTCTTTCGGCACGGCGCCGGACGGCGCGAGGGGCTCTTCTGGTGATGGCCGTCTCGTCCGGGGTTTCGGCCCGGACGAAGGGTCGGCCGCGTGTCTGTCGGTGGTCGTGCGCCGAATCGCATGGATGGCATTCATCGGTGCTTCAACACCTCCCAACACTACCCCTAGTGGCGAGAAGGTCAACTGACCACAACATTTTGGTCTTACATCCCTGGAATTCCCAGGTCGTGATCCCGCCTTGTGGGATGCCCCTGCTCAGCGTGGAACCGGGGGCACCGGGGCCCTCAGCGGCGGGTGCACCACCCCATCGTGGCATCCCGGAGCGCGTTCCGGAACACGGTTTCGGCAACCCACAACGCGCCCCCAGAGCCCTCACAACGCGCCCCCGGTTGTCCCCATCCCTTCCACAGGTTGCCCACCATTCCGCTCGATTCCGCACCCTCGCCGTCACCCCCGCCGATCGGAGCGTCGGGACGTCGCGGGCGCAGGGTCGGGCGCCCTCTGAGGCCACCCTGGGAAGCCGTAGGACACCGCTGGTGGGCGCTGCCGACGGCGGCGGCGGGCGGCGGCGCGACGCCGGACCCCCGCCTAGTCGCCGGGCGGCGGGTCACCGCTGCGGACGAGACGGGAACGACGACGAGGGCCCGCCTCCGGCGAACCGGAGGCGGGCCCTCGGGGGGTGCGTGAGTACTCACGCGGTCGACTCAGCCCTGGCGGGCCTTGAACCGGGGATCCTTCTTGTTGATCACGTAGGTCTTGCCGCGACGACGGACAACCTGGGCGCCCGGCTTGTTCTTCAGCGACCGAAGGGACTTGCGGACCTTCATGTGGCGCTCCTTAGGCTCTCGGGGCGGCCGCGATGGCCGCCGACACGACTGGGAATCACTGTGCGACACGTCCGACCACGGGGTCGGATGTACGACACACAACTGGTCCATCGTAACGGACCACCCGGCAAGAACTCCAACCGGCGAGGGACCGCACCACGGACCGCGCACTGATGTCACGTGGACGTCACACGCGGTTCCTAAGCTGACCGCATGAACCAGACGCCACCCGACTCCAGTGCGCTGCGCGCCTCCATCATCGCCGAACTCGGCGTGCGGCCCGACATCGACCCCGCCGAGGAGGTCGAGACGCGGGTCGCCTTCCTCGTCGACTACCTGCGCTCCACACCCGCCTCCGGCTTCGTCCTGGGCATCAGCGGCGGTCAGGACTCGACGCTCGCGGGGCGACTGTGTCAGCTCGCGGCCGAACGCCTCCGCGAGGAGGGGATGGAACAGGCCCGGTTCATCGCGATGCGCCTTCCGTACGGCGTACAGGCCGACGAGGCCGACGCGCAGATAGCCCTGGAGTTCATCCGCCCGGACGCGTCCCTGACGGTGGATGTCCGTGCAGCGTCCGACGCCGCCGCCGAGGCCGCATCCACGGCCCTGGCGGCACTCCCCGACCAGGCGGGTCCGCTCCGGGACTTCGTCCGCGGCAACGTCAAGGCGCGTGAGCGGATGATCGCCCAGTACGCCGTGGCCGGGCAGGTGAACCACCTCGTCGTCGGCACCGATCACGCCGCCGAGGCGGTGACCGGCTTCTTCACCAAGTACGGCGACGGCGGCGTCGACCTGACCCCCCTGACCGGTCTCACCAAGCGCCAGGGCGCCGCGCTCCTGCGCCACCTCGGCGCGCCCGAGTCCACCTGGCGCAAGGTGCCCACCGCCGACCTGGAGGACGACAGGCCCGGTCTGCCCGACGAGGACGCGCTCGGCGTCACCTACGCGCAGATCGACGACTACCTCGAGGGGCGCGAGGGGGTCCCGGCCGACGCCGCCGCCCGCATCGAGTCCCTGTTCCTCGCCTCGCGGCACAAGCGCACCGTCCCCGCCACGCCGCTCGACACGTGGTGGCACTGACCGGCGCGGTGCCGCTGATCGCTCACCCCAACAGCGACCACACCGTCTCCAGCGCCTCCGCCGTACCGGGCACGTCGAAGGCCTGCGAGGTGAACACCGCCGCGGACCGGCCGGCGCGGCGGTCGACGTAGCCGATCGTGCCCAGTCCCCCGGCCCAGCCCGCCGTCCCGTCGGGGCGGACCTCGACCTGGAACCCGTAACCGCACCCGGGCTCCAGGAACCCCTCGGCGGATGCCCGCTGGTGCTCGGTGAGGTGGTCGGAGGTCATCAGCCGCACGCTCTCCGCGTCGAGGAGCGGGCCGCCGTCGACGAGCACGTCCAGGACCGCGAGATAGTCGCGCACCGTCCCGGCGAGACCGCAGGCGAGCGAGTCGAACACCGGTCGGCCCGTGAACCTGGCCGCGGTGTCCACCGGCGCCACCCGACCGTCGGGCCCGAGTCCGTACGTGACGACCAGGCGGTCCGCATCGGCCGTGAACCCGGTGTCGGCCAGACCGAGGGGCCCGGTGACGTGTTCGGCGACCAACTCCCCCACCGACGCGCCTGTGGCGCGGGCGAGAAGGACTCCGAGGATGTCACTGCACGTGTGGTACCACCACCCGCCGCCCGGCTGTCCGGCGAACGGGAGCTCGGCGAGCCTGCGCAGGTACTCCCCCGGCGGGACGGCCGGTGCGTACGGGCCGGGCGCGACCCCTCGGGCGGCCATGGCCTCGCCCAGGTCGGGGTTGCGTACCGGCCACCCGACGCCGGCGGTCATCGTGAGCAGGTCCCGGACCGTGACAGGTCTGTCAGCCGGCACCGTCCGGTCCAGCAGCCCGTCGGGTTCGGCCAGCACCCGCGGCCCCGCGAGCTCGGGCAGCTGCGCGTCCACCGGATCGTCGAGGGCGATAACGCCACGCTCCACGAGCCGCATCGCGAGGAGGCCCGCGATCGGTTTGGTGTTGGAGGACAGCGGGAACACCGCATCCTCGGGCATCGCGGGCCCGCCCATGGACCGCGTACCGCCCGCGGCGAGCCGAGAGCGTCCGTCCTGCCGGACGCCGCAGACGTACCCGATCAGCCGGCCGGCGTCGACGAGCTCGTCGAGCACGGCGGTGATCTCCCGCGGCTCCGCCATGTACCGACCCTACGTCCGCGCGCACCGCCGCGGAAGACGGCGAAATGACGAGATCCCGGGCGATCGTCTCCGACCTCCCGGGATCTCGTCCTCGGTGGAGCTAAGGGGACTCGAACCCCTGACCCCCACACTGCCAGTGTGGTGCGCTACCAGCTGCGCCATAGCCCCGTATCCATTTCTCTGCCGTTCCCCTCTCGGTGACCGGCCCGACTTAAGTTACACCACCACGGTCCGGCCTTCCAAATCGGCCCCGGCCCCACCGGAAAAGGCGAGGCCGGGGCACGAAAACGGTGGGCGCGTGGCCCGCGGGACCGCAGAGGATCAGGCGACGATCTCCTGCAGCCAGGCGGCGTTCGCGAGGTCCACGACCTCACCTTCGAACGCGACGGTCGGGGTCGACACGCGATCGGTGATCTCCCGGATGGTCTGCTGGGCGTTGTCCGCACTGTCGGAGGCCTTGTCCATGCCGCCGTTGGTCTCCACGTTGCCGATGCACTCGACCGTGTCCGGGTTCGCACCGGCCTCCTCGGCGATCCCGGCGAGTTCCTGCGCCGAGAGGTCGCCGCCACCCTCGGTGGGCTGCTGGGCGAAGAAGGCGTTCTTGACGTCGAAGAACACGGGCAGGGAGTCCTTCGCCGCGACGCACTGGACGGCCGCCAGGGCGCGCGTGGAGTACTCGCCCGACCCCGACTGGCCGTTGAGGAAGTTGAGGGTGTGGAACTCGACCCGCAGATCCCCGGCCTCGACGGCCTCGGAGATGGACTCGCCGTACTGCGCCTCGAAAGAGCCGCAGGCGGGGCACATGTAGTCCTCCCAGACCTGGATGGTCGGGGCGTCCTGCTGGCCCACGATCACCACGCCGGTGTCCGTGATTTCGATCTGCTCGTCGGCGGTCTCACCGAACGTGATGGGGTTGGCCTCGCCGCCCCTCTGGGCCATCCAGACCACTCCACCGAGGACTACCACCGCGACCGCGATGAGCGCGACGACGGTGATGATCATCCCGTTGTTGGACTTGGTCTGCAGCACTTTGGTGCTCTTGTTGGGCTTGGCGTTCACGTGTCCGCGGGCCTTTCTCTACTGGGAGACCGTCGACCCCTTCCGGGTGACCGGCACTAGGGAGAGGGTACCGAAGCCTTGGTCACCGACCCCCTGGGTGCACGTGCGCCGGCACCGTCAGCGATACAGACGAAGCTCTTGTGGTGTCGAACACGTGGACGTAGAATAGAACACGTATTCGACATGGTCGCGGGGCGGCCGCGCGGTCAACCACA
>NZ_BCSW01000043.1 GCF_001571065.1 Dietzia cinnamea NBRC 102147 | reverse complement strand
TCCGGCCACCGGCGCCCCGGTGCGTGCGGGCAAGCGGCAGGTGCGCCGATTCGAGCACGCAGCGCCAGGCGATCTGGTGCATGTGGATATCAAGAAGCTCGGCCGCATCCCTGACGGCGGCGGGCACAAGGTCCTCGGCCGCGCCAAAGGGCGTCGAAACCGGCGAGCAGGGACCGGGTACTGGTACATCCACAACGCCGTCGACGACCACTCACGCCTGGCCTACACCGAGTTGCTGGAAGACGAGCGCAAAGAGACCGCCGCCGGATTCTGGCACCGAGCCCACGCCTACTTCGCCGACGCCGGGATCACCGTGCGGCGGGTCCTGACCGACAACGGCTCCTGCTACCGCTCCCACGCGTTCGCCGACGCCCTCGGGCCGGAGATCAGGCACAAACGCACTCGCCCGTACCGGCCGCAGACCAACGGCAAGGTCGAGCGCTACAACCGCACCATGCTCGAGGAATGGGCCTACGCCGCCGCGTACGTCAGCGAATCCGACCGCGCAGCTCGCCTCCCGGCGTTCCTGCACCACTACAATTTCCACCGCGGCCACACCGCACTACGAGGCGCCTCACCCGCAGACCGCGTACACAACCTGCGTGGGCAGTACAGCTAGTCGGCCGCCGTCAGCCCCCGCAGCAGCCGAGGGCGCAGCGGGCGCCGTCGCGGTTCCGGCCGAGGGCGGGTACGGAACCGGGGCGGTCCTGAGCCGACCCGGTCTCGACCTCGTCGAGGAGCTCGAGCACCATCCGGGCGAACTCTCGGCTCGGACCCGGCGTGGCGCACCGCGTGACCGTGACCCCCAGCTCGCGGACCTCGTCGACGAGCTCGGTGTCCAGGTCCCAGATGACCTCGACGTGATCGGAGATGAATCCGATCGGGACGATCACCACGTCGGTGACACCCTGCGAGGTGGCCAGCTCGCTCACGTGGTCCACGACGTCCGGCTCGAGCCACGGCACGCTCGGCGGACCGGAGCGGGACTGCCAGACCAGGTCGTAGTCGGCGACGCCCGCCGCCTCGGCGACGAGGCGCGACGCCTCGGCGACCTGACGGCTGTAGAGGTGGCCGCCGAGTGACGGCGGCCCGGCCGCCTCGTCCGCCGACGTGGGCACTGAGTGGGCGGTGAAGATCACCCGGGCCCCCGCCGCGGCGGAGGCGATGGCCTCCCGCAGGTCGGAGGCGAACCGCTCGATGAACAGCGGGTGGTCGTAGAACTGGCGGAGCCGCACCATGGTGGGCGCGCCCTCGACCTGGTCGCGGGCGCGGGCGATGTCCTCCTGGTACTGCGCGCAGCCGGAGTACCCGCCCCACGCGGAGGTGGCGAAGACGGCGGCGTTGCGGACCCCGTCCGCGACCATCTGTCGGACGGTGTCCTCGGCCATCGGCGTCCAGTTGCGGTTGCCGAAGTACACGGGCAGGTCGCGGCCGCGGTCCGCCAGCTCGGCCTCGACGTTGGCGATGATCTCGCGGTTGAGGTCGTTGATGGGGCTGCGACCGCCGAGGTGCCGGTAGTGCGTGGCCACCTCCTCGAGGCGCTCGCGCGGGATCCCGCGGCCGCGGGTGACGTTCTCGAGGAACGGGATGACGTCGTCCTGGCCTTCGGGGCCGCCGAACGAGAGCACAAGCAGGGCGTCCACCTGCCCTGAGGTGGCGCCCGGGGTGGAGGGGGCGTCGGTCGATGCGGTCATACAGATCACTCCTGTCCGCTGAAGGAAACGGTCCCGGCGCCGCCGTCGGCGTAGATGACGGTGCCGGTCGTGGCGGCCATGAGGTCGGAGAGCAGGGCGACGGCCGTCGTCGCGACCGAGGTGGGGTCGTCCACGTCCCAGCCGAGTGGCGCCCGCCGATCCCACTCGTCCTGCATCCTGTCCAGCTCGCCGCCGGGGCCGAGCGCCTCGCCGGCGATCGCCTTGGCCGCGAGGGTCTTGACGGGGCCGGCGGCGATGAGGTTGGACCGCACGCCGTCGGGGCCGAGTTCGCGGGCGACGTAGCGGTTGACGGCCTCGAGCGCGTTCTTGGCGACCGACATCCAGTTGTAGAAGGGCATGGAGAACCGCGGGTCGAAGTCGAGTCCGATGATCGACGCGCCCCGGTTGAGCAGTGGCCTGGTGGCCTTGGCCAGGGCGGAGTACGAGTAGGCCGAGACCTCGAGCGCGACTGCCACGTCCTTCCAGGGCGCGTCGAGGAACGGGTCCCCGAGGCAGCTGGGCGGCGCGAACCCGATCGAGTGGACGACGCCGTCGAGCGAATCGGCGTGTTCGCGGACCCGGTCGGCCAGTGCGGCGAGGTCGTCCTCGCTCTGCACGTCCAGCTCGATCACCGGCGGACGTTCGGGGAGGCGCTTCGCGATCGCCTTGACGAGGGAGGGCCGGCCGTACGCGGTGAGGATGACCTTCGCGCCGTGCAGTTGGCAGTGCTTGGCGATGTGGAAGGCGATCGAGGCGTCGGTGATGACTCCCGTGACGAGGATCGTCCGGCCGGCCAGCAGTCCGCCGCCGGTCGTGGTGGTATCGCCGGAGGCGACCGTGGCGTCCGTCTCGGTCTGGCTCATGTCAGTGCCCCATTCCCATTCCGCCGTCGACCGGGATCACGGCCCCGGAGATGTAGCCGGCGTCGTCGCCGGCGAGAAAGCTCACGAGCCCGGCCACGTCGTCGGCCGAGCCCTTGCGCCCGAGCGGGATGGCCGCGACGGCCATCTCCTGCGTCTTGTCGTCCAGCCCCGCGGTCATGTCGGTGTCGATGAAGCCGGGCGCGACGACGTTGGCCGTGATGTTCCGCGACCCCAGCTCACGGGTGAGCGAACGGGCCATACCGATGAGCCCGGCCTTGGAGGAGGCGTAGTTGACCTGGCCGGCGGTGCCGGACTGGCCCACGACGGAGCCGATGAAGATCAGTCGACCGAAACGGGCGCGCAGCATCCCGCGCGAGGCGCGCTTGGCCACGCGGAACGCCCCCGTGAGGTTGGCGTCGAGCACGCGGGTGAACTGCTCGTCCTTCATGCGCATGAGCAGGGTGTCCTCGGTGGTGCCCGCATTGGCCACGACCACCTCGACCGGCCCGTACTCGGCCTCGACCGCGGTGAACGCGGCGTCGACGGAGTCGGGGTCGGTGACGTCGCACTGCACCCCGAACAGCCCGTCGGGGGCGCCTGAGCCCCGGTGGGTGACGGCGACCCGGTGGCCGTCGGCGTGGAGCCTGGTGGCGACGGCGCGCCCGATCCCGCGGTTGCCCCCGGTCACGAGGATTGTCCGCGGGGTGGTGCCGTGCGTGCTCTCGGAAACCATGCCCCCCACCCTAGCGAGCCGGGCCGGCGGGCCCGGCGCTGGTGCGTTCCGCCGGCCCGCCGGGACTCACGGGATCCGGCGGTGCGCGGTCAGCGAGCCTGCCGCCGCCGTCATGGCGAGGAGGGAGCCGATGATGAGCCACGGCCGCGAGGCGTCGGCCTTCTTCCACTCGTAGCCGATCTGCTCCTCGAGGGTGCGGTACACCGAGTCCAGTTCCTCGAGGGTCGACGCCGTGAAGAAGTCGCCGCCGGACAGCTCGGCGATCGTGCGCAGGGAGGCGTCGTCGACGGGGACCGGTTGGGGCCGGCCCTGGATGTCGACGGTGCCGTAGAGGGTGCCGAACGAGATCGTGGAGACGGGGATCCCGGCCTCGGCGGCGCGCTCGGCGGCGGTGAACGCGCCACGCTCCTCGGTGGGGTCGGCGGGGACGGTCTCCTTGCCGTCGGAGAGGAGGACGATCCGGGCGGGCGGGGCCTGGTCGGGGCCGCCGAGGCTCTCGGTGAAGGTGGTGATCGCCTGGGTGGCGGTGTAGATGGCCTCGCCGGTGGCGGTGCGCTCGTCGAGGCTGAGCCGGTCGACGGCGCGGACGACCGGACCCCGGTCGGTGGTGGGGGCCACGAGCATCGAGGCGGTCCCGGCGTAGGAGACGAGGCCCAGGTTGACGCCCGGGGTGAGATTGTTGGCAAAGGTCGTGGCGGCCTGCTGCGCGGCCTCGAGGCGCGAGGGTGAGACGTCGGTGGACTCCATGGACAGGGAGACGTCGACGACGAGCATGACAGTGGCCCGGTTCCGTGGGACCTTCTGTTCCCTCTGTGGGCCGGCCAGTGCCACGACGAGCGCCAGCAGGGAGAGCACCAGGAGCACCGCCGGGACGTGCGTGAACCAGCGGCGACCGCGGCGGTCGACGGTACGCAGGGTGCCGAAGTTGCCGAAGCGGACGGTGCGCCGCTTCTTCGAGCGCAGCGCGATGACGTACCCGACAGCGAGGGCGACCGGGACGATCAGTAGGAACAGCCAGAGCGGGTGCTGAAACTCGGACAGGCTCATCGGCTCGTCACCTCCCCCGCCGGGCGGTGGTCGTCGGGTAGATCCCGGGTCACGCTGTCGCCGGTCGGGAGCCCACCCCGGCGTCGGATGCCCACGAAGTCGATGACGTCGCGGATCCAGTCGCGGTCGGTGCGCAGCGCGAGTACCGGCGCACCGCACCGTCGCAGGGCGGAGTGGACGCGCTCGCGGTGTTCGCCGGCCGCGCGGCGGTAGTCGGCCGCGAGGGCGTCGTCGACGTCCAGTTCGAGGACCTCGCCGGTGGCCGGATCCTGGAGGAGGGCCGCGCCGACGACCGGCAGGGCGATGTCGAGCGGGTCGGCCACGTGGACCGCGAGGAACTCGTGGCGGGTACCGAGCACGCGCAGGGAGCGCTCCCAGTCCACCTCGGACAGAAAGTCGGAGATGACCACCACGAGACCGTGGCGACGCGCGGCGTTGCGGACCGCGTGGAGGCAGTCGTCGAGCGCGCCCCCGGGAGAGACCTGGGCCGGGTACCGCGAGACCTCCTCGAGGAGCCGCCGGACGTGGTCGCGCCCTCCGGTGGCCGGGAGGACCCGCGGCCGCCCGTCCCCGGTGAGGACCATCCCCACGCGGCTGCCGCCGCCGGCGGAGAGGAACCCGACGGTCGCGACCGCCGCCTCGACCAGACGCCTCTTCACGCCGTGGCGGCCCTGCACGTCGAGGCTCGGCGTGAGGTCGACGACGAGCCAGGTCTCGAGCTCACGGTCCGCGATGGTCTGCCTGATGTGGGGCACGGTGGTCCTGGCGGTGACCGACCAGTCCATCGTGCGGACGTCGTCGCCCGGTTCGTAGGCGCGCGCTTCCCCCGGTTCGGTGCCCGGCCCCGGGAGCAGCCCTCGGTGGTCGCCGTTGAGGACACCGTCGAGGCGGCGCGTGACGAGCAGCTCGAGCTGGGTCAGGGCCGCGCGGGAGGACGCGTCGACCGGGTCGTCGCGCCTGCCCTCGTCCGCGGTGGTCACCGTGACGGCGGCGGGCCGGCCTGGGCGGGGACCGCGCTGATCTGCGGGAGGGGAACCGCCTCGAGCACCCGGCGGACCACGGTGTCGGCGGAGACCTCGTCGGCCAGTGCGTCGTAGGTGAGCACGAGTCGGTGGCGGAGCACGGCCGGCAGGACGTCCACGACGTCCTGGGGGACGACGTAGTCGCGGCCCCGAACCAGGGCGAGGGCGCGGGCGGCGGTGACGGCACCGAGGGTGGCGCGCGGTGAGGCGCCGTAGGACAGCCACCGGGCGACGTCCTCGAGTCCGTGCCGGGCGGGCTCCCGGGTGGCAATGGTGACCCGGACGACGTAGTCGACCAGCGCGTGGTGGACGAACACCTCGCGGACGGCGTTCTGCAGCCGCACGAGCGCGTCCACGCCGAGGACCTGCGTGGGCGTCGGCGGGGTGGAACCCATCCGGTAGACGATCTCGCGCTCCTCGTCGGGGCTCGGGTAGTCCACCACGAGCTTGAACAGGAAGCGGTCCCGCTGGGCCTCCGGAAGCTGGTAGACACCCTCGCTCTCGATGGGGTTCTGCGTGGCCATCACGAGGAACGGGCTCGGCATGGGGAAGGTCTGCCCGCCGATGGAGACGTGCCCCTCCGCCATCACCTCCAGCAGCGCCGACTGGACCTTCGCCGGGGCGCGGTTGATCTCGTCCGCCAGGACGAAGTTGGCCAGGATCGGGCCGAGCTCGACCTCGAACTCCTCGCGCCCCTGGCGGTATATGCGGGTGCCCACGATGTCCGCGGGGACGAGGTCCGGGGTGAACTGCAGACGGCGGAAGCTCCCGCCCACCACGGAGGCGAAGGTCTCCACGGTCAGCGTCTTGGCGACGCCCGGCACGCCCTCGATCAGGATGTGGCCGCGAGAGAGCAGACCGACCAGGATCATCTCGATCAGGCGGTCCTGGCCCACCACGACCTTCTTGACCTCGTAGACCGCGCGCTCGAGGAGCCGGGCGTCCTCGGCGGCGGTCGGGGCGCTGACCGCGGGGGACGCGGCGGCCTGGGTCGGATGGTCGGGGTGGGGATCGCTCACCGCGGAGGGCTCCTTCGCGTGGTCGGGTGTTCCGGGCGCCCGCCCGGGCCGTCCGAACGGGCTGGGGACGACAGTACCGCTGCGCGGCTCAGACCAGCCGGACCACCATGGGTGAGATGCCGGCCATGCGGACGGGCGAGATCTTCACGACGTCACCCGACTGCGGGGCCTCCACCATCCTGCCGTCACCGAGGTACAGCGCCACGTGACCGGGCCAGAACAACATGTCGCCGCGTTGGCGGGTGGCCACCGGGTACTGGGGGCCGGCGGTGTACTGGTAACCGGTGTAATGCGGCAGGGCCTTCCCGATCCCGGCGAATGCGTAGATCATCAGCCCGGAGCAGTCGAAGCCGATCTTCTTGTAGTCGCCGTGGCTGTCGGCGACGCCACCGTCGCGGATGCCGCGCGTGGGCCCGTTCGCGTCTCCCCCACCCCAGGCGTACGGGACGCCGAGCTGGGAGAGCGCGCGGTTGATGACGGTCTCCACTCGTGCGTTGCTCGAGGGCGTGCCCGCATCTCCGCCGTGGCCGGTGCCCGGGGACGCGGGCCCCTGGGCGATCGACCCGAGGTCGGCGCGGCCGATCGCGTCGGCGACCTGCTGCACGATCGCCTCCGTGTCGACGCGGATGCCCGCGTCGACGGCGGCACCCACGCTGCCGGCGTCGATGGCGCCCCCGACCGCTCCGCCGAGTGCGCGGGTGGCCTGGTCCGACGACCCGCCGGCGAACTGGCGCACGGCGCCGAGGTCGAGGTGGGCCGGGAGGGCGGAGGCGATGTCGGCGGCCTGCTCACCGGCTTCCGGATCGGCGGCGAGGACCTGCAGGGCCTCGGCGCGCATCGCTTCGGCCTCGGCATCGATCCCCGGGGTGGGGCCCGACGGGGGCCCCGCCGGCGTGGCCCCGGACTCCGCGAGCGCGGCGCGGTGGTTCTTGAGTTCGCGGGTCAGCGCCGCGACCCGCTCCTCCAGTCCGGCGACCTCGGCGGCGACCCGGGACACCTCCGCCTCGGCGGCGTCGCGACGGGCGGCGGCGTCGGAGTACCGCTGCTGTGCCGCGTCGCGGGCGGTGACCGCCTCGGCCTCCCGGCGGGCGGCCTCGTCGGCCGCGGCGACCATCTCCCCGACCACGTGACGCTGGTCGGCCGCCGCGCGACGGAGGTACTCCTGGCGCAGGCCGGCCTCGCCGGGCCCGCCCGGGTCGAGGATCGCCGACGCGGCGCCGGGAGCTGAGCCCTGCCGGTGCAGCAGTCGCGAGTAGTCGTCGAGTGTGCTGCGGGCGGACTCGACACCGGAGTCGGCCTGCGCGCGCTCGGCGGACGTGCGATCGGCCTCGGCGATCGCGCGATCGAGGTCGACCCGGGCCATCTGGAGATCGACGAGGGTCTTGTTCACGCCCTCGCGCTTGACCGCGATCGACTCGCGGGTGCCGTCCAGCCTCGCGGTGGCGTCGGCGACGGCCCGGATGAGACCCGAGATGTCGCCCGGGGCGACGGCGGAGACACCCTGCGCACCCGCGGCCGGGGGGTGCAGCAGCCCGGAGGCCGTTCCCAACACGAGCGCCGCGGCCAGGGCCGCGCGCCCTGCCGCCCTCGACGGGCTCTTCGGTGGCCGTGCCACCGGGGCACGGCGGGACGAATGCTCAGGCTCCACTTTTCACCTTCCGCTGACCGCACGGGGGTGCGGCTGACCGCGCGCCCCGCACGGCGGGACGCGTGACCGGGGCGGCGCGTGCTCCGGTGATGCCTTCCCCTGCGCCACTGGAGTTCGTTACCGCCTCGGGAGAACCGATGGTTCCTTAAGCACCGTAAGTCACAGCGAACACATGTGAAACAGCGGGCAGCAAAATACACTGCTGTAACTCAATGCACAGTTGTGTCCGCGGCGTGTCCGCGGCGTGTCAGTAGACGCGTGTCAGTGGGCGCGGCGGCGCAGGACGATGGCGAACGCGACCATCGCCACCACGGCCAGGACGAGGGTCACCGCGGTGACGGCCCCCCACGGCGGGGTCGGTGCCGTGATCTTGTGGGCGAAGACCGCGGCGGAGGCGACCGGGTCGAACTCCTCCCAGGCGTCGTCCTGGCCGGCTTCGAGCTGGTGCCTCGGGATCGTGTCGCTGGAGCTGCCGATGAAGGCGGGTGTGCGGACGAGGATCGTGCCCCCGTACTCCTCGTTGAGGAAGGTCGCCACGTCGCGCGCGTCCGTGTAGACCGCCGCGGGGGCCTCCGTGTAGACCACCTTGAGGTCGAGCCCGCGATCCGCCGCCTCCTCGACCACGGTCCGCAGACCCTCGACGAAGGGCTCCGGGGCCGACACCCCGTCGTCGGCGAGATCCGCCACGACCGCCGGGAAGTCCAGCCATTGCGGTACCTCGTCCTCGCCCAACGACGGGATCGGCCCGGCCTCGCGGGCGAGCGTCATCACGGCATCGTCGGGGTTGTCCACGCCCGATATGGTGCCATCTCGTCGTCGTCGCACCGAACCCACGCGCCGACGGCGCGACAACCGCAGTGCCGTTCCCACGTTCGGACGTGCCGGGTTTATACAGAACGTCCGTACTGGTAAATTGGGGGCCGCAGACGTATGGCAGGGTCCACAATGGACCGTGTGTCCACCCCGGCGTCGCCGCCCGACACACACGAGGTGACGGCTCCGGGAGGGATGACGAATCGACATAGACACCACGAGTGGAGCTGACGTGACAGCAAGCATTGACAGCTTCGGCGCCAAGGGGACCCTTGAGGTCGGCGACGAGGCCTACGACATCTACCGCCTGTCGGCGGTCCCGGGAGCGGAGAAGCTCCCTTACTCCCTCAAGGTCCTCACCGAGAACCTCCTGCGCACCGAGGACGGTAAGAACGTCACCAAGGCGCACATCGACGCCCTGGCGAACTGGGATCCCAATGCCGAGCCCGACACGGAGATCCAGTTCACGCCGGCGCGCGTGATCATGCAGGACTTCACCGGCGTGCCCTGCATCGTCGACCTCGCCACCATGCGCGAGGCCGTCGAGAAGCTCGGCGGCGACCCGGACAAGGTCAACCCGCTGGCCCCCGCCGAGATGGTCATCGACCACTCCGTCATCATCGAGTCCTTCGGTGACCACAGCTCGTTCGACAAGAACGTCGAGATCGAGTACCAGCGCAACGAAGAGCGCTACCAGTTCCTCCGCTGGGGCCAGGGCGCGTTCGACGACTTCAAGGTCGTCCCCCCGGGCACCGGCATCGTGCACCAGGTCAACATCGAGTACCTGGCCCGCACGGTGATGGTCCGCGACGGCGTCGCCTACCCCGACACCTGCGTGGGCACCGACTCCCACACCACCATGGAGAACGGCCTCGGCGTTCTCGGCTGGGGCGTCGGCGGTATCGAGGCCGAGGCCGCCATGCTCGGCCAGCCGATCTCCATGCTCATCCCCCGCGTCGTGGGCTTCAAGCTCACCGGCTCGATCAAGCCCGGCGTGACCGCCACCGACGTGGTCCTCACGATCACCGAGATGCTCCGCAAGCACGGCGTCGTCGGCAAGTTCGTCGAGTTCTACGGTGCCGGCGTCGCCGCCGTGCCGCTCGCCAACCGCGCCACCATCGGCAACATGAGTCCGGAGTTCGGCTCCACCTGTGCCATGTTCCCGATCGACGGCGAGACCATCGACTACCTGCGCCTCACGGGCCGCGACGAGGAGCAGCTCGCTCTGGTCGAGGCCTACGCCAAGGAGCAGGGCATGTGGCTCGACCCCGAGGCCCCCGAGCCCGCGTTCTCGGAGTACCTCGAGCTGGACCTGGGCGAGGTCGTCCCGTCGATCGCCGGCCCCAAGCGCCCGCAGGACCGCATCGAGCTGTCCGATTCCAAGAGCGCGTTCCGGAAGGACATCCACAACTACGTGGGCGACGACGCGACGACGCTCGAGGACACCCAGAAGGGCTCCACGCAGTACGGTGACGCCCCGGCCGAGGGTGCCACGCTCGTCCACGCCGAGGAGGGCTCGGTCCGCGCCGACGCCTCCGCCGGCGCCGAGGGCCGGCCCTCCAAGCCGGTCGAGGTCACCGTCGAGGGCAAGGAGATGGTGCTCGACCACGGCATCGTCTCGATCGCGTCGATCACCTCGTGCACCAACACGTCCAACCCGTCGGTCATGATCGGCGCGGGCCTGCTCGCCCGTAAGGCCCACGAGAAGGGCCTGACCGCCAAGCCGTGGGTCAAGACTTCGATGGCTCCGGGCTCGCAGGTCGTCACCGAGTACTACGAGCGCGCCGGCCTGTGGCCCGACCTCGAGTCCCTCGGCTTCCACCTCGTGGGCTACGGCTGCACCACGTGCATCGGCAACTCCGGCCCGCTGCCCGAGGAGATCTCCAACGCGATCCAGGAGAACGACCTCACCGCGACCGCCGTCCTGTCCGGCAACCGCAACTTCGAGGGCCGGATCAACCAGGACGTCAAGATGAACTACCTGGCGTCCCCGCCGCTGGTCATCGCTTACGCGATCGCCGGCACGATGGACTTCGACTTCTCCAGCGACTCGCTGGGCAAGGACCACGACGGCAACGACGTCTACCTCAAGGACATCTGGCCCACCTCCGAGGAGATCGAGGAGACCATCAAGGCCTCCATCTCCTCCAACGAGTACAAGTCGAAGTACGCCGACGTGTTCGCCGGTGACGAGCGCTGGCGCGGCCTCAACACCCCCGACGGCAAGACCTTCGAGTGGGATGAGAAGTCGACCTACGTCCGCAAGGCCCCGTACTTCGACGGCATGGAGATGGAGCCGGAGCCCGTCAAGGACATCAAGGGCGCCCGCGTCCTGGCCAAGCTCGGCGACTCGGTCACCACCGACCACATCTCGCCGGCCTCGACCATCAAGCCGGGCACCCCGGCGGCGCAGTACCTGGACGCCAACGGTGTGGAGCGTAAGGACTACAACTCCTTCGGCTCCCGCCGCGGCAACCACGAGGTCATGATCCGCGGCACGTTCGCCAACATCCGTCTGCAGAACCAGCTGCTGGACGGAGTGACGGGCGGCTACACCCGCGACTTCACCCAGGAGGGCGCGCCGCAGGCGTTCATCTACGACGCCGCCCAGAACTACGCCGAGCAGGACATCCCGCTCGTCGTGCTGGGTGGTAAGGAGTACGGCACCGGCTCCTCGCGTGACTGGGCCGCCAAGGGCACCCGCCTGCTCGGCGTCCGCGCCGTGATCACCGAGTCCTTCGAGCGCATCCACCGCTCGAACCTCATCGGCATGGGCGTCATCCCGCTGCAGTTCCCCGAGGGCGAGTCCCACGAGACCCTCGGCCTGGACGGCACGGAGACCTTCGACATCGCGGGCATCGAGGAGCTGAACAACGGCACCACGCCCAAGACGGTGAAGGTCACCGCGACCAAGGAGGACGGCTCCACCGTGGAGTTCGATGCCACCGTGCGTATCGACACCCCCGGCGAGGCGGACTACTACCGCAACGGCGGCATCCTGCAGTACGTGCTGCGCAACATGATCAAGGGCTGATCCCCTCTCACATCGTCGGCGGTGCGCGGTACCCCCTGAATCGGGCGGGGAACTGCGCACCGCCGCGGTGTATCCGCGAGAAAGGTTGTGAGATGCCCAGGGTCAGCCAGGACCACATGGACGCCCGACGCCGGCAGATCCTGTCCGGCGCCCGTGAGTGCTTTGCCGAGTACGGGTTCGAGGGGGCCACCGTGCGCCGGCTGGAGGAGGCCACCGGCATGAGCCGCGGCGCCATCTTCCACCACTTCGACGACAAGGACGCCCTCTTCCTCGCCCTGGCCCACGACGACGCCGCGGCGATGGCCGCCACGGTCGCCGAGCAGGGCCTCGTTCAGGTGATGAGGGAGATACTCGCGGACCCCGACGAGTTCTCGTGGCTCGGCACCCGGCTGGAGATCGCCCGTCGGATCCGCACCGACCCGGACTTCCGGGAACGGTGGACGGACCGGCAGGCGGAGGTGGACGCGGCGATCGTCGCTCGACTCCGCGAGCAGAAGGCCTCCGGTCGGATGCGCACTGACATCCCGGCCGACGTTCTGCGCGTCTACCTCGACATCATCCTCGACGGACTCATCACGCACCTGGCCACCGGCCGCGGCACCGAGCACGTCAGCGAGATGCTGGACCTCGTGGAGGCGTCGCTGCGCACCGGTCAGGGGTGACAACGCGCGCCGGGGCGTACGTTGTAGCGCATGAGCACACCCCAGACGTACGTCCCGACGATCGAACTGAACGACGGGCGGTCGATCCCGCAACTCGGGTTCGGCACGTTCCAGGTCCCGCCCGCGGACACCGAGAAGGTGGTCACCGACGCCATCGAGGTCGGGTACCGGCACCTCGACACCGCGCAGATGTACGGCAACGAGGAGGGCGTGGGCCGGGCGGTGGCCGCCTCCGGGATCCCGCGCGAGCAGTTCTGGATCACGACCAAGCTCAACAACACCTTCCACGAGCGCACGGCCGCCCGTGAGGCCACCGAGCGGTCGCTCGAGGCGCTCGGCGGCCGGATCGACCTGTACCTCGTCCACTGGCCGCTGGCCATGCACGACGATGTCGCGCGGGTCTGGGAGGCCATGGAGGAGATCCGCTCCGACCTGCCCGTCGACTCGATCGGCGTCTCCAACTTCACGGAGGCGAACCTCGCCCGTCTCGCCGATGCCGGGCTGAGCACCCCGACGGTCAACCAGATCGAATCGAACCCGTACTTCGTCAACGACGAGCTCCGCGCCGCCTGCGTCGAGCGCGGGATCGCGGTCGAGGCGTGGAGCCCGCTCGCCCAGGGGACGGTCTTCGGCGACCCGCAGCTCACGGCGCTGGCCGAGCAGGTCGGGCGCACCGTCTCCCAGGTGGTGCTTCGCTGGGTGCTGCAGCGCGGGGACATCGTGTTCCCCAAGTCCTCCAGCCCCGCGCGGATGCGGGAGAACCTCGAGCTGTTCGACTTCGAGTTGACCGACGAGCAGATGGCCTCGGTTTCGGCGCTGCACAACGGCACGCGTTCCGGCCCGGATCCGGACGTCTTCGACTGGCGCGGCTGAGGGCCAACCGTCCGCATACCGGCGAGCGGCTCGCGCTGTCGCCCGTCAGCCGTCACTTAGGTCAGCATTTCCCCAGGAGAGCCGGCCGCAGAACGTACCGAAGTGACGGCTCTTCGCTCTAGGGCTGCGCTGCCAGCGTCGAGAAGTCAGTTCCGCACACGTCTGCCGAGAGGCGCGTGTGCGGAACGCTCTTTTCAACGGCGGGATCGGGCCGGCGCGTCCTAGAGTCGGTCCATGACCACCACCGGCGCGCACGGCGCGGCCGTCGCGCACGACGCGGCCGGCGCGCACGACGCGGCCGTCGCCCACGACGCGCTGGGCCGGACGGCGCGCGATCGCGCCACCACGGCCCCGGTTCTGGCCTCGTACGCAGCGGGGAGCCTGGGTACGGGCGCGTTCGGCACGCTGCCCGGCCTGGTGTTGGCGTACTACCTCACGGACTCGATCGGGGTCGTCGCGGCGGTGGCGACGGTGCTGGTGCTGGTGCCCAAGGTGGTCGACGTGCTCGCCTACCCGCTGATCGGCGCGATCTCCGACCGCGCGTCGCACCGCACCGGCTACCGCACGGGGCTGATGCTGTCCGGCGCGCTGGCGCTTCCGGTGCTCTTCGTGGCGACGTTCGCCGCGCCGACGGGCTGGAGCACGGGCGCGGCGGGCGTGTGGGTGATGGGCTTCTTCCTGCTGGCCTCGCTCGCGTACTCGTGTTTCCAGGTGCCGTACCTCGCGCTGCCGGCCGAGCTCACCGAGGACGCCGCCGCCCGCGTGACGGTGTTGGCGTGGCGGGTGCCGGTGCTCGCCGCGGCGATACTGCTCACCGGCGGGGCGGCCCGGCGCTGCGGGACGCGGCCGGTGGCGGGGCGACCGGGTACGTGGTGATGGCAGCGGGCGTCGCCGCGGTGATGCTGGTGGGGATGTTGTGGTCGACGTTCGTGGCCGGCCGCCGCACGATCATGCGCGCCGACGCACCCGCGGGTGGCCTCGCCCACGAGTATCGCGACGGCCTCGACGCGCTGCGGACCACGCGGCCGTTCCGGCTGCTCGTGGTGGTGTTCTGCCTTCAGGCGGTGGCCACTGCGGTGATGCTCGCGGGCGGTCAGTACGTGGCGACGTACGTGCTGGGCGACGAGACCGCGCTGACCGGCCTGTTCCTGGCCCTGGTGGGGCCGGCGTTGCTGGTGATGCCGCTGTGGGCGCGGCTCGCACACGGGTGGGGCAAGGTTCCGGCGCTCGCCGTGGCGACGGTCGTGTTCACGGTGGCCACACTTCTGCTCGTCCCGGCCGGTTTCGCGCCCGGTGGGTGGGTGCACGTGCCGGTGGCGTTGGCGGGCGTCGCGTACGCGGGCATGCAGGCGCTTCCGATGTCGATGCTGCCGGATTGCACCGACCTGGATCGCACATTGGGGGGACGACGACGAAGTGGCGCCATGAGCGGCCTGTGGACGGCCTCCGAGACGGGCGCGATGGCGTTGGGGCCGGTGGTCGTCCTCGCCCTGTTGGCGGTCGGTGGGTTCCGCTCCGGCGGGGTGGCCGATCAGCCGGGGTCGGCGCACTGGGCGATCGTCCTGGCGTTCTCCGTGGTCCCCGCGGTCCTCGCGGCGATGAGTCTGCCGCTGATCCGGACCCTTGGCAGGTCCTATCCCCGATGGACGGAGCGCACATGACCCCCGATCCCCTGGCCCTCGAGATCGCCGACCGCGGAGAGCACGCCCTGGCCCGGTTGGCCGCGCTCCGGGCGCTGGATCCGCCGACGACCGGCGGCCGGGTCCTGTCGTACGTGTACGACTCGGGACTGGAGGAACTCGACGAGTTGGCGACCCGCGCCGCCCGGTTGGCGCACGGGGTCAACGGTCTCGACCCCACGGTGTTCGCCTCGGTCGCCGCGATCCACGGGGGGATCGTCGACCGTGTCCGGGCGATCCTCGGCGGCACGTCGGAGACGGTCTACGGCAGCGTCACTTCCGGCGGGACCGAGAGCTGCATGCTCGCCTGCCTGGCCGCCCGGGAGGTGTCCGGCCGGGAGCCCGGCGGCGGCGGGGCGATCGTCGCCCCGGTCACCGTGCACGCCGCGTTCCGCAAGGCCGCGCACCTGCTGGGTCTGCGGTTCGTCGGCGTCGAGGTGGACCCGGCGACGGGCAGGGTATCCGCCAACGAGCTCCTCGCGGCGGTCGATGACCGGACGGTGCTCGTCGTGTGCTCGGCCCCGGCGTACCCGAACGGGGTGATCGACCCTGTGGCCGAGGTCGCTGCAGGGCTCGAGGCACGCCACGACCCGCGGATCGGGCTGCACGTCGACGCCTGCCTCGGCGGGCTGGTGCTGCCGTTCTGGCCCCAGGCCGCGCGGGCCGAACCGGGCGGGTCGCAGGTGGCGACGCGGTGGGACCTGCGCGTGCCGCGCGTCACGAGCATCTCGGCGGACCTGCACAAGTACGGCTTCGCTCCCAAGGGCACCTCGGTTCTGCTCAGCCGCGGCCGGGAACGCCACCGCGCCGCGTGGTTCGCCACCGTGGACTGGCCGGGCTACCCCGTGGTCAACCCCACGCTCGCCGGGTCTAAGCCCCTCGAACCCGCCGCGGCGGCGTGGACGGTCCTCGAAGCCCTGGGCGACGACGGGCAGCGGGAACTCGTCGCCCGCACCGCTCGCGCCACCGATCGCCTGGTCGAGGGATTGTCCGCCATCGAGGGGCTGCGGGTTCTCGACCGGGACCCCGGACCGCTGCTCGCAGTCGCCACCGACGACACCGTCGATGATGGCCGACGCGTCCCTCCCCACCTCTGGGCCGACGCCTGTGGCCGGAGGGGCATCTCCGTCCAGGCGCAGCCGGCCCACCGCCAGGAGCGGGGCCTCTTGTCGTCGTCGTCCCACCTCACCGTCACCCCGGTGACCGAACGGCTGGTCGACGACATCCTCCGGGTGGCGCGCGAGGCGGCCGACGAGGCGCGGGGTCGGGGCGCGCCGACGCCGCCGGCCGCGTTCGGCGACGTCCTCGCCGCACTGGATTCCGGCGCCCTCTCCCCCGGCGATCTGCTCGCGCTGCCCGAGGACGACGTCCACGCCATGGTCTCGGGAGTCCTCGCGGACGCGCCTGAGGACGGAACGGGCGGCGGCATGGCTCCGCTCATGGCGGCGATCGAGCGCCTCCCCGCCGACGTCGGGGCCCGTCTCGTCCGGGCCTACCTCGCGGCCGTCATGGAGTGAGGTCGGCGAACTCGGCGCGGACCTGTGCCGATGCCCGGAACCATCGACCGATGTACGGCACCGCCAGTGGCGCGGGGTCGGTGCGAAGGTAGCGAATGAACCACGCGGTCAGGCCGTCCCAGACGGTGTGATCACCCGGCGGATGGAGGTTCCACCCCAGCTCCGCGAGCGTCCAGTGGGCCTTGGCGGAGTTGCGCAGCATCGACGTCGTCATCCAGTTGGAGTCCGCGTCAGCACCGCCCCGGGAGACGGGGTGTAGATGATCGATCGTCGGGAACAACTCCCAGAAGGCGAAGTGCGACCGCGACATCGCCCAGTTCGGATCCGCTGGGAAGTCCTCGGGCAGGAGAACTGACAGCAGCCGGAGCGCTCCCGGGTTGATCAGGCGGGCGCCGCTGTACCGGTCGGTGAATCCGTCGCGGTAGAACAGCCGGAGAGAGGCCCGCTCGGTGTAGCTTCGCGACGTCTTCTCCACCGGGGTGAACGGGTACCGCTCGCGCAGGATTCGCCGCCCCTCACCGAGCCCGTCCGCTTCCAGCGCGGCGACGACATCAGCGAGGACATCGGCCTTGTCCTCGGGCGCGGGTGCGGCGGGCGTCGAGCCCGGGGCCGGGACTTCGGAATTAGCATTGCTCATGAAGCCCTCCTCATCCCGCGGTACTCGTTCGAAACCCACTATGCCCTCTACGAAACCGCCCCCCGACTCGAGGTCGAGGGGCGGCGCATGTGCGGGGTGCGTCAGACGAAGACCGCGATCGCGACGTTGACGATGCCGAGCGCACCGGCGACATGGGCCAGCGTCGCGGTGGTGCCCTGCGCGCGGGCCTCCTTGCGGACGCCGAGGATGGCCACCACCAGGATGACGAGCGCGATGACCAGTTTGATGCCGATCTTCATGTGGTTGACGTCGACGTCGTCCATCTCCCGCAGGCCCACCAGCAGCAGGCCGGTGACCACCTGCAGGATGGCGCCGTGCAGGATCGCCTTGTTGACGTGGGGCGCCTTGATGGTCGCCAGCCAGCCGCCGATGATGCCCGCCAGGCCGATGAAGTGCAGGATGAGCACGATGTTGAAGACGATGTCCATACGGCGATTCTCTCAGGTCGGAAGGACATAACGCCTGCTTAGGGTGCCCTATGTAACCGGCGTCTCGGCGGGCGTGCATCGGGTACCCCGGGTCAGGTTTTCTCCTGTCGCGGCAGGACCACCACCGGACAATGGGAGTGCGGCACGACGTGCTGGCTCACCGATCCCAGCAACATGCCCGCGAACCCGCCGCGCCCGCGCGACCCCACGACGACGAGCCGGGCATCCCGCGACGCCGCGACGATCGACTCGGCCGGGTGGCCGCGCATGACGAGCTGCTGCACGACGGCGTCCGGCCCGAGCGTGTCACGCACGGTGTCGGCCAGCACCTGCCGCGCCTGCTCCTCCAGTTTCTTGGGCGACTCCGCCCCGGACATCGCGTACGGGCCGAACACCGGCGCGACGTCGAACGCGGTCAGCGCGATCAACGGCGCATCGACCGTGCGGGCGTAGTCGGCCGCCCAGATCAGTGCCCGCCGGGAATCGGGGCCGCCGTCCACTCCGACGACGACTGGTCCTGTATCCATGAGCGCTCCTCCTTCGACGAGTTCGTCGCCGGCGCTGGACATGTCGTGCACCGACGACACCCCCACCGTAGACGGGATGGAAGGGACGGGCGGAGTTACGCGAGTTCGACGGTCTCATGCGCGAACGCCGCGTGCCCTCGATGCAGACTGGGTGGGACTCAACTATGGGTGCGATCAGAACCGGCCGCGTTCGATCTCGTCCCGGCTGGGGGGATCATCCGAGTCCCAGATCTGAGAGTAGATTCCCGAAACCCGAGGCCAGAGCTCTCGGACGCCAGTTTCAAGTGAGTCGATGAGGTCAATCCCCGGGCCGAGCGCAACTATCTCGTGAGGAATGATGCGCCCTGCGGCGTCACTTCGCTGGAGTGGATCGGGGAACCGCACGGCAATCGCATCTGTGGAGCGATGGAACGCCTTCGCTGAATCGGTGTCGCCACCGAACGCCCGCTCATACGCGGCCAGTGGGTCACCGAGGCCTGCACCAAGCAGAAAGCGGAAACCCCAGTTCGCACCTCGGGTGGCCCAGATCAATCGCGGGGCGCCCTCCGAGTGGGTCGTCACTTGCGGAACAGCGCCACGTTGTCGGTGACGGACTGCTCCAAGTCGAGCTTGAACTGTGTGAGCATCGCGCGAAGATGGTCTTGCTTGGCTCGAGCCTCTGTGTTGACTTCCTTGAGTTTGGGCCCCGCGGCGGCTACGGCGGCGGCGAGGATCGGCGTCAAGTGGATGAAGACCCCGACAGCCTTGTTGGTCTTGGCAACGTTCTTGAACAGCTTCTCCACTGTCTTGAACTTCATACCGAGGAGGGCGGCTGCGATCACGTCGGCGCCATCGGCCAGTTTGTCCACGACTTTAAGGGGGATGTCGAATTGCTGTTGCCACTGGACTCGGCGCTCCAGCGGAAGAATCGATGCCAGCGGCAGGATCAAGTCCACGCCCACGCGCTGGGTCAGATCGATCTCGGACGGTTCAGACCCTCCCGGTTTCGTTTGGAATTTGGCAGACGAGAGGAGGAGGAAGTCCTCGCCGAGCGAGAGAGCCTCGGGCGTGTCGAGAAGGCCGGCGATCGTGTCGCGGAGGCTGTTGATCTCTCCCGCGGATTTCAGGATGAGGAGGTCTCGAAATTTCTCGACTGTCCAGTCGGGCAGGAGATCGGACTTGGACAATGCAAGGACCCATATCCGCGGGAACTCGACGAGTGGTCCGTCGGTAGCGAGCAGGTCGTCTTTGATTCGAAGGAGGTTCTGGCGGTAGTTGGCGAAGAGTGAGGTGAGGTAACGCTCTTCCTCGCCACGGTGATCGAGCAGCTTCTGCCCATCCACGAGGATTAGGGCCACGTCCGACTTGAGTAGGTTCTTCCATGTCTCGAGACGGCGCTGCTTCTCTTCCTCGCCGTCCGGGTCGCTCTCGAACCATTCGCCTGGGTAGTCGTGCCACATGAGGCGCAATTCGTCGAACGGGCGCTTCGTGGACTCCTTCAGCCCGGTGGTCTTGAGCTTCACCGCGAATTGGTAGGTGGTGCCGCTGAATCGGTTTGTAATAGGCGTAGCTGCATTGTCTCGCAAGCCCAGATAAGTCTGGAGTAGACGGCCACCTTGACCGGCTTGGAGTGCCACAAGATCCCAGAGGTCGTTCTGGTACGCACTTTCCTGGGTGGGACCATAAAACGAGGACACCAACACCGTCTTGCCGGAGCCGGATTCTCCGAACACCGCGATGTTCTGCTCCTGGACCTTAGGGAAATTCGCCATGGCGGGAAGCGTAGAGGACACATCGCTCACCACATCTGCAAAGGTGGGAATCGTCCCACGACTAGGATCTGGCAAGTGGCCAGACCTTCCGCCCACGCGGGAGGTGCTAGTCGCCCGCACCCGATCCGCGACGAGGAGACCCGTTCACCGTGCTTCAGAACTCCCCCCGCTGGAAAGAGGTCTCCCGCTCGGCGTTTGAACACGAGAAGCAGGGTCTGGCGTTGCTCGCCAACGCGGTGCCGGACTCGGAGCCGTACCGGGTGTGGGCCAACTTCGAGTTCCAGGACTCCCACGGCCAGTGGCACGAGGTGGACGCGCTGGTGGTGGGCCAGTCACGCATCCACTTGCTCGAGCTGAAGTCGTACCACGGCCGGATCGGCGGCGACGAGCACCGCTGGGTGACTGACCGCAATGGCCGCGTGGACACCATGCGCTCACCGATGGTGGCCACGCGTCGCAAGGCGCAGCGGTTCAAGTCGAAGCTCGAGCAGGAGATCAGCCGGATCGCGCGCGATCAGCAGGAGGACCCGCACATTCGTCAGGTCGCCGCTGCGGTCGGTCGCCTGCCGTGGATCCAGGAGGCGGTGTTCCTCCACGATCCCGGGGTCATCTCGCACCTGCCGGCGGACGGGGCGCACAACATCTTCGGGGTGGACCCGGCGGACTTCCCCGGCCGGGAGGTCCGGACCAACCTGCCGCCGATCGCCGACCGGATCCAGGAGCCGGTGGGGCGCGAGCGCATCAGCGAAGCGATGAGCATGCTCATCGCGCTGGCCATGCGCAGAATCGCGGGTATCACCGTCCGCGACCACCTGGCGGGGTCGTACCTCCTGCACGACCGCATCGACTCACCCGATCCGCGCTTCCACGAGTGGGAGGGTGAGCACCGCGAGACCCACGAGCCCATCCGGGCGCGCGTACTCAATGTCGAGGCGGCCGCCACCGAGGGCGAGCGGATGCGCATGCGCCGGACGCTGCGCCGGGAGTACGAGCTGCTGTCCGGACTAGGCAACGAGCACATCGTGGCCCCTCGGTCGATGGAGACGCTGCGCGGCACCTCGGATGAGGTGGTGATCTACCCGGCGCTGCCGGACCATCGCCCGCTGGATGTCGCGCTGCCGGGGGCCAAGCTCTCGGCGCGGGAGCGGGTGGAGATCGTCCGCCAGGTGGCGGACGCGCTGCTGTACGCCCACCGGCATCAGGTGGCGCACCGAGGGCTCGATCCCACCACGGTGCTGCTCAACATCGAGCTGCTCTCCACCCGGCCGGTCGACGGGTACGGCCGAATCGAGGTGAAGGTCGACGGCTGGTCCGGGGCGGGCGCGGCCGAGGCCTCGGGAACAGTCCTGGGGGCCACAGGGTCGGCTACCTCGGTGCCGGGAGACGAGCTCGCCGGCCGCGTGTACCTGGCGCCAGAGGCCTCGGGCATCCACACGCCGGACCGGATGGCGGCGGATCTGTTTTCTCTCGGTGCGCTGGCCTACTACGTCCTCACCGGCGGGCAGGCCCCGGCCCCGGACCGCTCGTCACTGCTCGACCGGTTGGAACGGGACCGCAGCCTGGACATGTCGGCCGTGACGAGCGAGTTCGACCAAAAACTGCGGGCGCTCGTCATGGACGCCACCGCGGCGACGGTCCAGGCGCGCAACACCACGTTCGGGGTGTCGGATGCCAGGCAAGGGCTCTCCCCCGTGATCGGGTTCGAGCGCCGCCTGGTCGAGGCCGTGCGACCTGCAGCCGTGCAGCCCGCCGCCGAGCAGATGGACGCGCTGCGCCCGATGATCGACGGGGTGCTCGAGGCCCGGTTTGTCGTCAAGAAGGTCCTGGGCTCGGGGTCGACGGCGGTGGGCCTGCAGGTGGAAGACCTCACCGACGATTCCGGTCCACCCACCAAGGTCCTCAAGGTGGCCCGGGACGAGCGCGCCGCGGAGCGCCTGGCCGCGGAGGCGGAGGTCCTGCGCTCGCTCGGCCAGGGGCTGCCGGCCAAGTACTCCTCCCTGTTCGTGGCGCTGCTCGAGGGCCCGATGGTCGTCCACGACCGGCGCACATGCCTGGTGCTCACGGATTGCGGGGAGGTCTCGCTGGCGAGCATGCTGCAGCTCGGGCGGATCTCCCAAGACCGGTTCTGGAAGTTCGCCATCAACCTCGCGGACATGCTTGTCGCTCTGGAGGCGGCGGGGGTCGCGCACCGGGACATCAAGCCCGCCAACCTCGGGATCGTGGGACGGGGGCGCGGCCAGCACCTGGCCCTGTTCGACTTCTCCGCCTCCCGCGAGTCCCTTCAGCACACCAAGGTGGGCACGGGCGTGTACCGCGATCCGTTCCTGGGTCGGCGGTCGCGGCAGATCGCCGACTCCTCGGCCGAGCGCTATTCGGCCGGCGTTGTGTTGTTCGAGATGGCGACGGGTGAGACTCCGACGTACGGGGACGGGGTGAGCGAGCCCTCGCTCACCGACGGTCACGTGGTGATCCGTCCGGAGGTGATGCCTCCCGAGTGGAGCCGGGACGTGGTGGAGCAGATGACGGGGATCTTCACCCGTCTGCTCGATGGGGACAGCGGGGTGCGGTTCGGCTCGGCGCAGGAGTTCCGCGAGGCGCTCGCGGCCGTCGCCGCGTCGGTCAGCGCGGGTGACGGGGGGACGACGACGAGGGATCCGGTCACTCCTCGAGATACTCCCACTCCCGTGACAGCCGTCGCTCTCCCGACGTTGGCGGAGCTGGCCGAGGAACTCTTGCGGGCTGCGGGCAGCTCGCGCAGCTCCGATTACCGGCTTGTGCGGACGATCCTCGGGCGGGGCGAGGGCGCGCCGGAGGATCCGTTCCAGGCCATGTCCCGGTACGCCGAGCCGCTGCGACTGAGCGCTGGCAGGATCCCGCAACTCACCGGCAAGTTCCCGGCACTGTGGCAATCCTCCCCGGCGCTCACCGCGGCATTCGAGGAGATCCGCGCCGCCACCCGCCGGGAGATCGTGCGCCGTGGTGGGGTCGCGAGCATCCGGCAGATCGCGGGGGCGGTGGAGCAGAGTTTCCCGGCGGAGCAGGGGCACCGCGATTCCGAACGCCTGCGGCTTGGCGTGCTGCGCGTGTTCGACCTGGGCCTGCACCGCGCTGACGCCGCTGGCGGATCCGAGCTGGAGCTGCTGCGCCGCGGTCGCTCCGCCCGGGTGATCGGGATGAGCGTGCACCCCGAGTGGGCGCGTCCCCTGGTGGCCGAACTCAACCGTGCGGCGCACGACCTGCTCGCCGAGCCGGGGGTGCGGCACGTCCCCGCGGAGCTGGTCCACACGGAGCTGCGGGGGGCGGCCCGGTCGGTGCCCTCGGACGCCGCCGACGCGGAGTCCCGGATCGATCCGCTCACCCTGGCGGAGCTGGCGGTGGCAGGCGACGACGAGTTGGCGCTCACCGCAACTGGTGACCTGTACTCCACCGCTATGGAGCTGCCCGAGCTGCTCGCGCTGACGCTGCCGCGGGCGGCCAGCCAGTTCAACCTGGGCCTGCTCAAGGATCTCATCCGCGCCCGCTTCCCGGAACTGCGCACCCGCGAGCCGAGGCGTGAGGACGTGGAGGCGGTGCTGGCCGAGCACATGCCGGGGATGGCGTGGGATCCGCAGCACCGGGATTTCCGCTACCCGCAGCAGGGAACCGGCCTGAGCATGGTGCATACCCGGACACCGTCCGCGTTGGTCACCGACCGTTCCGGCACCGAGGATCCTCTGATCGAGCAACTGGCGCGCGCAGCCTCGAGCCCGGGGTTCGTCTCCGTCTCGGTGCCCTACGGACGTGGAGACGAGGTCGCGAGCAAGCTGGCGGAGCGCCTGGGCGCCGAGGTGGTGGACCTGTCCGCTGAGGTTCTCGCCAGCGTGGACTCTCTGCTCGAGACCAGCGGCCAGCTGGACAAGCGCGGGGAGTTCCTGCGGTTGCCGCCCGAGCAGGTGCGCGGCGTCATGGAGGCCAACGTTACGACGGTGCTCGACAACGTCGATGCCACGGACGGCGCAGCGTTGGTCCTCACGGAAGCTTCGCTGCTCGCCGAGTACTCACAGCTATCCCAGCTCGGGCGATGGACGGATCTCACCGCTCCCCCGCGCCGGCCGGTGGTGTTGGTGACGGGCCGCGCCAAGGACGCCCCGGGCCAGCCGGACCAGGTGGACGGACGCCCGCTCCCCATCACCAGCGATTCGCAGCTGGTGAGCGTGTAAGCGAGGGTCTACTTCCGCTTGCCCAGCGAGGGCGCGCCGCCGGACCGCACATCGAGCACACCGACGACGTTCTCCGGCCCCCGGCTGATCCGGCGGCGACGCTCCAGGTATGCGTCCAGCAGGAAGGCCAGCTCGAGCTCCGATGGGTGCGACTTACGTCGCCGGGAGGCGAAGGCCGCGGCGAGGTCCTTTAGCCGGGCCCTCCGGTTCCGCAGCATTGTCCTGGCGTCCGCCTCGTAATCCACTCCCCTGTCGATCAGGGCGCTGATCTCGGCATCACATCTCGCGATGGCGTTGCGAAACCCTTCGGCTGACGGTTCCTCGCACCACGTCAGAGTTTGCCGGACCTCCATCCGGGCGGTCTCGATCCGTTTCCGTTCCTTGTTGGGCAACGACCGCAAGCGCTTGGAGTCCGCGGCGGAATCGGGAACCAGCGTGATTCGCCCGTCGGTTTTCGGAGGGACCTTGGCCGGCGCCACTGCCGCAGCCACTGCCGCCGCGGCCTGCCGCTCTCGGGCCTTGCGGACAGACCTCTTGATTGCCTTCTTGCTCTTCTGCGCGACCGCGCGTTTGGCCTTGAGTGCCCGGATCCGCGGAGCGTCGGCGGGGACGCCGTCCTCGATGAGAGCGACGATCTGGGCGTCGATTGCGGCGACGGCGCGATGGCGCTCCTCGTCGGTGTTCATGTCGGAAACACTATCCGGGTCTCGCCGCTCTCACGGCCTTCGTAGGATGTTCGAGGGACCCGCAACGCGCGGGTCCGCGTGTGTGAAAGGCCAGGTGCCAGGTGGCGGGTAAGCGGCGGAAGTCGGCGGAGCAGCAAACGCTCACGGATGCGTTGCAGCCAGTGGTGCGAGATCTCGTCGACGACATGCGTGCTCGCCTCGCGGCTGACCTGGACAAGACGGCGGAGTGGAAGGCCATGCACGCGGCACTCAAGGAATCGCAGCGCACCGGTGCCACGTGGGCCGATTGGCAAGAGGATCAGCTCACCCAGGCGGCAGTCGGGTGGGTGCTCACGAGTGTCTTCGTGCGGTTCTGCGAGGACAACGACCTGCTGGGGGCACACCAACGCTGGATCAGTGGACCGGATGCGGACGGGCGTCGGCGTGCGGTGGACGAGCAGGACCGCTTCTTCTCGGCGAATCTCGATCAGAGCTTCCGTGGCTATCTGCGGCATGCGTTCTCCCAGCTGGAGCGTTCTCCTGCGGCGGCGCCCCTGGTGAGCGAGCACGCGGGAATTCACATCGCCGAGCCAAGTGATGACGCAGCGCAGCGTCTGGTGGAGTTCTGGCGGCAGGCCGATGCCGAGAACGCCACCGTCTGGTCCCTGCGCAATCCGGCATTGAGTACGCGTTTTCTGGGCGACATGTATCAGGACCTGTCGGAGTACGCCAAGAAGAAGTACGCGCTCCTCCAGACGCCGGAATTTGTTGAGGAGTTTATCCTTGATCGCACGCTTACCCCGGCTTTGAGGGAGCGCTCCCCTCGCCTTCCATCGGTCGATGCGGAGGGTCGGACCGGGGCCGTGGACTTTAAGATCATCGATCCCACTTGCGGATCGGGGCACTTCCTTCTCGGTGCATTCGAGCGGATGCTGGATTACTGGCGCGCCGAGGCTCCGGGAATGGAGCCGACCGAGCAGGTGCGCCTGGCGTTGTGCTCCATCTTCGGGGTGGACATCAACCCGTTCGCGGTGGCGATCGCCCAGTTCCGGCTCATGGTGGCAGCACTCCGAGCGATCGGCGGGTCGAGCCTGCTCAACGTGCCCGAGCTTCCAATACAGGTGTACGCGGGCGACTCGCTGCTCTGGGGCGAGGACTGGACGTGGACATCCGGGATGGACTACGGCGACGATCAATTCGATCCCGACAGAGTGGCCGGCAAGATTAACTTGAGTACTGAAGACGAAGACTCCTTGCGGACCGTCCTTAGGCGGGACCAATACGACGTGGTCGTTGGGAACCCTCCATATATCACGGTTAAGGACAAAGTCCTTAATGTCCGCTACCGCGAACTCTACGCGATGGTATGTAAAGGAAAGTACGCACTCACGGCGCCGTTCATGGTCCTATTTCACGACTTGGCCAAGTCTGGACTCGACGACCGGAGCCGTGCAGGAAGAGTCGGACAGATCACAGCGAATTCTTTTATGGCTCGCGAATTTGGAACGCCCATCGTTGAAACCTTCTTCCCTTCAGTCGACTTGTCTGAAGTTATCGATACCTCAGGTGCGTACATTCCCGGACACGGAACGCCGACCGTGATCTTAGTGTCGCGAAACCGGCGTCCGCAATCCGAAACGGTCCGCGCGGTGTTGGGTGTTCAGGGCGAACCTGGTGCGCCGATAGATCCCGCATATGGGGCTC
>NZ_BCSW01000042.1 GCF_001571065.1 Dietzia cinnamea NBRC 102147 | reverse complement strand
ACAGCTGGCGGCCAGGTAGTCCTGATGGCCTCGCGACGAGTATGCCGACTAGGGTTTAAGGCCAAATTGCGGGAGTCTAGCCTGGTGACGGAGTCGTTTGAGGTGGGGTTCCCCGATTGGTGGATGCTTCGTCTCGAAAGGTTCTACTTGGCATATAACAGCACTTGCCGTCCAGTTTGGAGCAATATAGCGTCGGGAAGGGGTGCTGATGATGAAAGTAAGTTCCCCCTCCAAACTACGTAGCTCCGCCCTGTTTATTGCTGGGGAATCTCGAAGTTGGCACGTCATTATTCTGGGGGTCAGCCGCGGTCACCGCTGTGTACGAGCGAATCTGGTCAAGGAGCCTCAGCGCGTCCTCCCGCTTGAGCACTTCGTGATGCCGGTCGTTGAACGCGTTGCGCAGGCAGCCGAAGCAACTGGTCTCGAGACCGCAGTCGCAGTTGTCCACCCGCTTGTACGCTTCGTCGAGCACGGTGGTGATGTTCTCGGTGATCTTGCGGGCCGCGCCGGCCCCAGCGGGGACCGTGTCATAGAGGACTATTGACCTCGTGCGTTGCGACCAAGAAAGTGTGGCGTCGATATCGTCCCTGGAGATCTCCAAGCCCTCTGACGCTCCCTCAAGGAGCGCGTACATCAACGAGTGCATCGCGTCAGAGTTCGCGTCAATGAGACCCCGGGGCACGATTTCTGCGGTGTCGGTCTGGTAGCGGTGACCGAGCGCGACTAACTCGAAGCTGCCCTTGCAGTCGGCACCGGTGAGTGGGTTGGTGTGCGTGGTCGACCTATCGCCCATGTGAGGCTTGGCCCAGCCGCAATTGCTACACACTCGATACCCGGCGCCCTTCCCTTCTGAGAGGACGACCATCTGGGCGCGCACCCCCGAGGTGGCTGTAGTGGTGGCCGTGCCGCCGATGAGCTGGACCTGCGAGATGGAGTCCCCCGGATACTCGACATGTGATGAACCGACGGTTCCACGCAAGGGAGGCGCAGATCCGACGGGGTCGGGAACGGGATCTGCGACGAAACCCCACTCAGGGATGATGAACCTCTTGATCGCCTTGCTGCTGAACTCGGTTTCGCAGACAGCGCAGGTGGTGTCCGCGCCCTCCAGCGTTAGACCGGTCTGGAAGGCTCCACAGTTGCTGCAGACCCTATACTCGTGGCGGACGAACGCCTTACCGGGTTTTTTGGCCACGGCGCGAGAAGTCCAGAGCTTGCCTGCTGCCACCACCTGGTTGCCCGGTGCGTAGTCGAGGATGGCCAAGGCGAGGTCGCGATCCAGCTCGAGTTTTTGACCGGCGGGATCGGGCGAGTGGTTGGTGCGCAGGCCCACAGTGTCGACGGGGAATCCGTACTTGGGAAGGATGTTCTTCTGTGCCAGCACGGCGAGGGTCTGGCGGCTTTCCACCGTGCGCAAGGTCCGGTCGAGCAGGCTGGCGTATTTGTAGTTCTTCTCGGCCGCCGCGTTCTCCTGAAGCTCGGTGAGTTGCGAACGCTCGAGACGGAGCTCTTCGGCTACCGTCTCGAACCGCTCGATCAGGTGGCGGACCCATCCGTCGTCGGCTACTCCGAGCTCGTCGTGGAGTTCGCCCGGAACGACTCGAGCTACGGCGTCCGCGAGGTGCGGCGGGACCGGCGTGAGGAACGGTTCGATCTGCCGCCATGCCTCGTCGGCTGGGTTTTCGGCGCAGAGTAGATCTGCGACGTGGGGGAACTCGCGGCCATGGTTCTCGAACTGTTTCCGCAGGAAGTCGGCGAGCACTATCGAATGGATGTGCCTTCGGGCGATGCGTTCGTTGTCGATGGGCACCCACGGCACACGCATGACGCCGTTGATCATGTCAGTGGGGTCCTGGAAGCGAGCGAGGTCACGCGGTCGCCGTTGAGCGTAGGTGGTGACGAAGGCAGCGGAGTCGGAACGACGGCCCGCGCGGCCGGCGCGCTGCACATAGTTGGCGGTGCGTGGCGGCATGTTGCGCATAACGACTGCCTGGAGGTCGCCCACGTCCACACCGAGCTCGAAGGTGGTGGAACAGGAGAGCACGTTGATGTCGCCCCGGATGAAGCGGTTCTGAATCTCAAGAGCTTCTTCTGCAGTCCATTGCGCGGTGTGTTCGCTGGCGGACATGGGCGCGAGTGCCATGGACCGGTACAGATGCCGGTAGTGGTTCACTTCCTCGGGGAGTGACGGGATTGGGGCCAGTTCGAGCATCCCGTCGCAGTTCAGGGTCGGGCACACGTCTAATGCATTGTGGGCGGTACGGGACCGGCAGACGGAGCACCGCCACCACTGTGCTGTGATGCCGGATCTAAGGTCGATCATCCGGTGGTCAAGCTGGCTCGTCCCCACGGTAGGCGTGTTGTCCTTGAACCAACCGAGGCCATTTCCGCGGCTTCCGCCCTCACCGAGAACCGTCCACAGCCTGTCGAGAAACTCGCGGGCCTGGTCGCGCTTGCCGACCTTCTCCAGGACACGTTCGAGGTAGTTGAGCCGCTTGTTTGTGCCGCGGGTGGGAGCCCAGGACAGTTGCTTGCGACGACGGTCGGAACCATCGGAGCGCATAGAGATCACAACATTGCGCGGGGCGAACAGTTCGTCGGTGGCGTCGACCCCGTCGGGCATGGTCATTGCGCCCTGGCGCCGGACCATCGCCGCCAGCTGCTGCAGGACAGCTCGCGCGCCGTCGGTATCGAGAGCTCTGACGAGGGGCGCAGGAAGCGGGGCATCCTCCGACAGGCGCATGCTCACATGGAGCAAGCCCAGGCCTTCCAGCGATTGGCGGGTGTCTGTGCCGATGAGATCGGACATGAGCCAAGTGGCTACGGCCCGGTCGGTGTGGCGCTTGGAGTCCGTCGCTTCGAAAAGGTGGGCCTTACGCCCCACGGGCACGGCGTCGGCCACCAGGTCATCGATGGTGGCCGCCTCGTCTTGGTAGTAGGGGGAGTCGATGGTCTGGGTGAGTAGACGACGCTGGACCAGCCGGGAGTAGGTACCGTTGAGGTACGGGGCGGCGTACGCGGCGGCCTGCCGCGAGTCGCTGAACATGAGAAGCTTGCGGCCCTGCCCGACCAGATCGCGTGACTCGTCTCGAGCGATCGGTAGCTGCTGGTACAGCGACGTGGCGACCACCGCAGCTGGCGCGTCGTTGCCGAGATCGAGGCGCCGGATCAGGTGGTTCTTCCGCGCCCCGCAGTGGATGCAGGTCGACAGGCCCGCCTTACTGGTGTGTAGGTCGAAGATCGGCCGGATGGTGCCCTTGCCGCATCCGGAGAGGCAGGCGGTGACCTGACTATCGGAGAGGGCACCGCAGCCAGTGCATAGCCAGGTGGCGGAGGTGTTGAGACTCTCCTCCTCGGCGGCAAGGATCGAGTCGTCCTCGTCCTCCATCACGTCGGCAGAGTCAAGGAGGGCGAACCACCGTGCGAGGTGGGACCGCCCGGTTACGGGGGTCAGCCGGTCGTCTTCGACCTGTCCCGCTAAGTGGACGGTCCCGCACGAGGTACAGGTGGCGAACTCGAACATCGCTGCCTCGCACGTCGGGCACTCCTCGTGCCTGGCCAGGGCGACGTGGGGGCCGCTCTCGGAGAGACACGCGAAGGCACCCTCGGTTGCGCGCACGAAGAAGTGGTATCTGGCGGACAGCACCGGGTGCCCGTTGTCCGCCTTCACCCGTCCACCCAATCGGACGAGGGTCTCGAGAAGCCGCTCGGCCTCCGGGTGATCCGGCCAGAGTTGCCCGGCGAGGACGCGGATGTCGACGGGGCCGTCTGCGAGGGCGGCACGGAGGGTGACGATGTGGAGTTCGTGGTCGAGTGCCTCACCGGCGCTCGACATGCCTGAGAGCTCGACCAACCGGTCGAGGTCGGGGCCGTCGTCGTCTCCTCCGAATCCCCAGTCGTCGGTGGGGCCGGTCACCACATCGAGAAGCTGCTCGGGAGTGATCTCCCAGGTGGCGGCGTCCGGTGAGGTGATCCGCACCGCGTGGACGACATCCTGCCGGGCGGGATCCGAAGAGTACTCGAAATCGGCGTTGAACAGTTCCGAGGCGAAGGTGGTCACCTCAGAAGGCTCTCCATCCAGAGACGCAGAGGTGGCGATGTACTGGAGGCGATCATAGGGGGCTACCCGGTCCTTGAGCCGACGAAGGAGCATGCCGACCTCGGCTGCCTGGGCGCCGTCGTAGACGTGGGCCTCGTCGAGGGCCACGAACCGCCACGTCTGGGAGCCGTGGTTTGCAAACAACTCGATGTCTCGGGGCCGCAGGAGAAGGTACTCGAGCATCGCGTAGTTGGTGAGGAGGATGTGCGGGGGCTCGGCCTGCATCTCCTCGCGGCTGAGCTTCTCGTTCGGCAGGAGTGGCTCTCCGGGGTGCAGGGACCGGAAGTGTCGCTGGGCGTCCTTCGCGGTGTGCTTGGTCTCGCCGGTGTAGCGGCCGAAGGTGATCTCAGGGACGTCCGCGAGGAGTGCTCGCAGTCGTTTGAGCTGATCGTTGGCGAGGGCGTTCATCGGGTAGAGGAGCAAGGCCCTGACCCCGGGGCCGAGGGTTCCCGCGGCCTTCTCCGCCATGAGGTGGTTGAAGATGGGCAGCAGAAAGCTTTCGGTCTTGCCCGAGCCGGTGCCGGTCGTCACCACCACGTTGCGGCCGGCCACTACCTTGCGGATCGCGTTCTCCTGGTGCGCGTAGAGCGGCCTTTCCAAGGGCAGTTCAGGGCCGGCCAGGCGCGTGAACGTGGGTTCCAGCACGCCCTCCTCGATGAGATCGCTCAGCGACTGTCCCGGGGCGTAGGGCGGGGTGGTCTCGAGCAGCGGCCCCTTGGTGAGGTCGCGCGATCTCGCCACCTCGCCGACGAACTTGTCACGCAGGCTGGCCTCCTTCGGGTGGAGAATCGTGGTGAGGTACCGCTTGTACGTCGTCTCGATGGTCCGGGCGGTGATCAGCGGGTCGAGTATGTCGGTCACTGTTCTCCTAGGGGGTGACGATGAGGTCGACGATGTCCTCGTCGGTCATAGAGTCGAACGAAGAATAGGGATTGCGTCTGCGATCACGCAGTGTCATCCGGGTGACCAGGGCCTCCGCGATGAGGAGGTCGATCATGGTCTGCCGGGGCTCTCGTGCGGCGAACCAGGCCCATGCCGTGTCCAAGCCCGGGGGCGGGTCCAGTCGAATCTCGTCTGCGGCTGCCAGGCGGGCATAGAGGCAGAACGTCAGGCTGGCGAACGGCGCGTTGGCCCAGGGGTGCGCGTCGGTGACGTTCCCCAGTTTCCGGGTCCGGGCGGTCACCGCCCGCCAGAGGACACCGAAGCGTTTGACCTCACCGAGGGGTGAGAAGCGCCCCTCGAACAACACGCCGTAGAACTCTCGAAGCCTGTCGATCTCCGAATCCTTGTTCCGGAACAGGGCCCGGTAGGCGTCGTACCTGGAGGCCGCGTCGGTGAGACCCCCGGGTACCAGTCGTTTGGTGTCGAGGAACTTGTTCACCTCGTCGGGCCGGTCGCTCCGCAGCACCAGTTCCGCGTCGAGGGACGCGGAAATCGCCAGCGGATCACTCCCGCTCTTGAGGATGTCGATCAGGGTGCGTCCACCTACGCCCTGGAGGCGGTTCCGCAGCGCCATGCGCTCTTCCACGCTCGCGGCGGGGATGTCGGCGATGGTGATGAGAACGTCGAGCCAGGGTTCCGACGAGAGTGCGGTGCTGGCGGCCCTGGCCAGCAGGTCCTCGCGGCCGTAGGGCTTGAACGAGTGGAAAACCAGGCCGGATCGGATGAGCAGGGCGAGCTTGTCGGAGGAGTCCAGTGTCGCGGCGGCCAGGGACAGTGCAGCTCGACGGGGAGAGTTGCCGAGCAGCCGGGACAGTTGGCGGAACCGCTGATCGTCGCCAGCCTCGAGTCCGCGGGAGAGCAGGCCGAGCGCGGACCACACCTCCGGGCGGGTGGGGTCGATGTCGTCAGTACCAGCCAGGCCGAGGAGGAAGCGGGACAACCCACTCGTCGCGGGGTCGGCGAAGTCGCCCGGGCGGGAGACCCGAACGCTGTCCCCGGACGGCAGGGGCGAGGGCGGAACCGGGTCCCAGTCGTCCTGGACGGCCGGGGCAATCCGCAGGTCACCCACCTCTCTGGCCGACGCAGGCAATGGCGCCCGGCCTTTTACGAGTGGCACGGTGAGGACCTGGCTCCAGGGCCGGGCTACCTTCCAGATGTGGACTGTCGTGTCAGGGTGCAGGTTGCGACCCCGTACCACGATCTCGTCCTCCTCGACCGTGATCCTCACGTCTGCGGCGACGGTGTTGAAACGGATGATCGGAGCTGCGTAGGTGCCGTCGGGGTACTTCAGCTGGAGCACCACTTCACCGGACTGGGCCTGGCGGGCGGCCCCGGCGAGGCGATCCGCGGTCATGGTGAGGACGCCGCCGCGGGAGCGAGAGGCCAGATCCTCCCGCGCTCGTACCGAACCGGTGTGATCGCGGACTTCTGCCACCACATCGATGTCCTCGGGTATCCCGCGGACGGCGAGTACCGCTCCGGTGAAGTCGTCCGGGCGGCGCCCGATCTGCCTGTCGCTCCATGAGGGAACGCCGCCGACGGGCGTCATCCGGAATTCCATCCGCGGGGGCCGGACGGTGACCATCTCGGAGGCTGCTCCCCGACGGATGCGGAGTGGCCGCTTGGAATCGTCGGGACCGAAATGTAGGTTCGGGTCGAGCACTACCAGCATCGGGTCGTCGGACCAGACCGTGGCGGTGACCTCGGTGAGTCCGTTGTCGGTGGGAATGCGGAGCGTGTCGTCGTAGGCGATCTCCAGCCCCTCGGCGACAAAGACGCTCGTCTCCAACCTCGCGCCGAAAGGTCCCGTGACACGCACGTCGAAGCGGCCGAGCTGCGCGGGTTCGTCAGCGAACAGGGGGACCTCGCCGCCGTCCGGAGAGGTGTAGTCGCCCTGGATGACCCATTCCGTGGCGCCGGCTCGCCGATACCGGATCGTCCACGTCGCCTCGGACCCACCGAGGGCGGGCAGCACGATCCACGGACGGTCGTGCAGAACGGGGAGCTTCTCGCTGAACACCCCGGGGAGAACGGGGAGCGGGTCGTCGGGCTCGTCGAAGAGAGTAGGAAGCGCCTGGCTGCCCACCGGAAGGTCGCGTACCTCGTCCTGGGAGGTCCGGGTCCGCAGCGAGGTGGTTTCAGTGAGATCCCACTGGAGAATGGTCCAACCGTCCCAGCCCAGGGGCGCGCCGAACTCGTCGATCACGCGGGGTGCGTGGGGATGCTCGCCCAGAACGGTGAGATCGCCCGGCAGGACAGTGAGCACTTCCGACCTGGGCAGGCGTGCGGTGTCCGGGATGTGTTCGCCCTGCGTGGTGAAGAGAATGAGTGGCTTGGACGCGTCGTAAAGACGGAGTTCGATCGGGTGCGCCAGGGAGGGATGCGTCACCACAACACGGCGGGTGGGGTGTTCAAGCGGGACCTCGACTGATCGATCGCTGCTGAACTTCTCGGCGGCGACTCGCACCACGTGGTTGTCCAGCGTGACAGTCCACGGAGCTGAGGTGTGGCTCGACGGGGCCGGGATCCGCACCACCATCGAATCGTCCGCCTCCAGGTGGAGGGTGGGCGAGAGCCGCGACCTGCGGCGCTGCGAGCGGACCGATCCGGAGACGTCCGCATCCTGGAGTGCCCGACGGAGTGGATCGACGAGCAACTCGGGCAGGAATGTCTGGTCGGTGGTCAGCGTGGAAGCGTCGGCGGCTGGGTTCTCGGCGATCTCGGCCACGATGCGGGCCATCTCGCCCAGCAGCTCGGCGCCGCGTCCTCCGCTGTAGCGGACGAAGTTCCTGGTGGGGTAGTCCAGGCGTTCGAAGACGTGCTCCTGTCCCGGCTGCCGCACCCAGTCGACGAAAGGCTGGGTGTCACGTGAGGAGACCGAGCCGATGTAGGTGCTGAGCACCTCGATGAGTCGGCCCGCACTGGCCGCCGGGGTGCCGGCATGAATGGCGAGGCGCTGGACGTGACCGGACTTCGACAAGCCCTCGATCGGGTCCAACCCGAACTTCTCTAGCAGCGGGAGCACGAGGTGCCGGAGGTGATTCTCGTCGTTCCTTCCGTGCTCGACCTTCAGGCGGCCCCAGTACCGGTCCCAATAGGTGTTGTCCTCGAGACCGATGGACGCCATGCCCACCAGGGACATGAGCGTGGCGGCGGGGAAGTGGTGGGCGATCTGGGCGACGGTGGTGCCCCGCCCGCGGGACAGGCGGTAACGGTCGCCGTACACGTCCAGGAGGACGTCGAGTTCCACCGCGGACAGGTCGGTGTCCACGGCGAGCGTGGCATCGGCCAACCTGTCGCGCAGCGCGGCTTCCCACGCGTCGAGGTCGTCGTCCGACGTCAGGCCCAGTCCGGGATGAGGGCCACCGGACGTGGGGGTGGCGTGCTCGTGCGGGCGGATCGTGCTGGTATCAGCGTCCGTCGAATCCTCGTCCGCGGGTGGCGTGACCGCCTGGGTCGGTTGAGCGAGTACCGGCTCCTCTCCGGTGGGCGCGCCACCCTCCTCCAGGCCGGTAAGTGGGGAATCGCCTGTCGGGGTCGAGGTACCGGGGCGGACATTGCTGACGGTCTCTGCCGGCGTTGTTTCCCGCTGCGGTGCGGGATGATCCGTCTCGCTGGAGAGGTCCCCCACGTCGTGAACGAGGAGTTCCACCGCCTGGGCGAGGGTCACGTCGAGCAACCCCAAGCGTCGGCGCAGCTGCGGATGGGTGGACAGGGCGACGTTGCCGTCCGGGGAGACGAGGGTCTCCAGCCAGTGCCGCATCTCCGGTGAGTCCGCGGCCTCACGCGCCTCGGCTACGGCGGCTTCGAGAATGGTGTCGAGGTCGTCCTGGAATTCCCGGTTGACGTACGCACTCGCGGCGTCGGCGTCTCCGCCCCTGAGCCGTATGTCGATGAGTGCGTAGAACCTCTCGGGCGGGAGCGCGAACACCGCGCTGCTCACCGCCCGCAGGACGGGATCCCGGGGCCAGGTGGGTTCGGGTACCGCCGCGGCCGCGGCGTTGACCTGGGAGAGGGTGCGGTGGAGTCGGCGCCCGTCGGCTCGCGTGAGCGGGGTGTTGACGTCCTGAGCGGGCCGGACAGCAAGGGCGGCGAATGTCTCTGGCGGTTTCGCGGAATCCACCACCAGGCCGAACTGGGACGGGATGAGTGGATAGATCTCGCCGAGCGCGGCGTCCCCGGCCCCCCGGAACGCCGAGGCCAGTTCGAGTACCGTCTCGACGCGATCCTCAGGCGAGGTCTCGGCGATGAGCCTCTCGCCCGATACCGGGACGTGGTCCGCGACCTCGTCCCAGAAGGGGAACGCGAGCCGCCAGGAGTACGTGCCGGTGCTGCTCGCGTCTGTCACGATGCGGTGTCCTCCGTGGTGATGGCAGGCAGAAGAGGGGACGGCTGGGCTCCGGTGGTGATGACGAGCTGGTCGCGGGCCCGGGACGCGGCTACGTAGAGAAGGGACCGTTCACGCCGGCGAAGGTGCTCGCGGTCCTCGTCGGTCAGTCCGTGGCGGACGGGCGCGGGCACGGTCCCCTCGCTCACGCGGGCGAGCACGACGTGGGTGAACTCCATGCCCTTGGACGAGTGCATGGTGCTGACGTGCACGCCTGAGCCCTCGCCGGAGCTGATCTCGATGCCGCGGGACTCGAGCCCGTCGATGATCCGGTCTACGTCCCGCCGGTTGTGGGTGAGCACGCCGATGGACGCCTTGGGGTTCTCGGCCAGCCAGGAGCGGATGTGACCCTCAGCGATGTCGAGCTCGCCACGGAGGTTGTCGGCATGGCCCACCTGCGGCGCGGGACCGCTGCGGGCCGAGCGGTAGCCGGTGAGGTTCTCCGACTCGCCGTCGGTGTCGACGAACGTCTCGCCGGCGAGGATGCCCATCGCGAAGCGCAGGTTCTCGTCGGTGGTGCGGTAGTTCAGGGTGAGCCGTGAGGCCCGGCCACGGATGTTGATCCCGTAGTGGGACAGTACGGTCGGGCGGCCGTAGATCCGCTGGTGGCCGTCCTCGGCGATGAACAGGTCGTTCGGGCCCTCCGCGACGAGCGCCCGCAGCAATCGCCAGTGACCGACGTGGAAGTCCTGCGCCTCGTCCACCACGACGTGGTCCAGCAGCCGACCCCCGCCGGCGTCGGCGATCCCGTCGAGCACGGCGGCGGCGAGGCACCCGAGCACCTGGAAGGTCTGCTTGTTCTCGCGACGGGTGATGGCGAGGTATGACTCGATAGCCGACCACACCGCGGTGCGGGCCTTACGGTTCAGCGGCGTGCCCCGACCGCCGCGGTCGGCCTTGAGGTAGCCGGCCTTGGTGGTGATGCCCTGCGCCAGGACGACGGTCTCCAGTTCCCCGCGGAGGAACTCGGGGGTCGCGGTCGCGCCCTCGGGCTTCACCGCCGCCCGCTCGACGGCCTCGAACCACAGCTCGCGCTCATCGTGGTCGCTCAGCGGGGAGGGGACCGAGGAGAGTGACTGGCCGATGACGGCGGGCCCGGCGGCAGCGAGTTGGGCGGGTGTGGCCCGGTTGAGCACGGTCATGGCGGTCTGGTCGATACCGGCCACGGCCACGCCGCTGTCACCGATGGCCGAGGCACGGGGCAGGCCGGCGTCGAGGATCTTGAGCTGTGCCGAGAGCGAGGCCGCCAGGACCCGGGTGAAAGTGGTGAGCAGCACCCGAGGGGTGGTGGCGTCGGCCGAGTACTCGGCGGGGGCACCGGTGAGCGATGGGGTCGCCAGGGCGCGGGTACGGTGCAACGCCACCACGGTCTTGCCGGTGCCCGCGCCGCCGGAGACGCGGTAGGCGCCGTTGCGGTAGCGGGTCGCCAGCACCTCCTGCGAGGGGTGAAGGAAGGTGGTCCACGCCTCGAAGTCACCGTTCTCGATGATCTCGCGCATGACGTCGGTCGAGTCGCCGCCGCTGCCGAGGAACGTGAACTGCATCCGTGCGGCCGGGGCGGTGACCGCGCGGATGAACTCGTCAGTGTCGGCGTCGGACACCTCGGCGTCGTCGGCCGTGGCGCCGAGCCGCAGCTCGTCGCGGACCTGGTCGAGGGAGTAGCCCACCGCCAGCCCGAGGAGGGCGTCGCGTTCCCACGGGGCTGCCGCCTGGAGCGCGGCCTCGAGTTCCGACAGGGTCGTGGACGCCAGCGCCGGACCGGAGACGGCGGGGTCGATCCCCAGTTCGCGCGCGAGGACGTCGGCGTCGATCCCGTTCGCCGCGAATTCGGGGGTCGGGTCCTCGACCACCGCGGCGGCCGGGGCCGCCTCAGCCGGTGCCGACGCCTCGGGACCAGGACCGGACTCCGTCTCCGCGCCCCCGGTTGCGGCCCCATCCTCAGTTTCCTGCCCGGCCTTGGCCGCGGCCTCGAGTGCGGCGGCCTTCTTGGCCTGCTCGGCGGCCAGCTTCGCGTCGAGCGCCGCTGCCTGCTCGCGGACCAGGGTGAGCACGCCGTTGACCGGGTTGACCCGGAGCTGCATGGTCGCGGCGGCGTCGTAGGCGTCGTCGTGCGGGTAGGTGCCCACATAGACGTAGTGGGTCTCGGCACCGCCGTCGATCTTGAAGACCAGGGCCCGGAACTTGTCGTTGACCCGCACCGACCGGATGCGACCGTCCACGGCGTTCTTGATGGGCTCCACGTGCGCGCCCACCGCGGTGTCGTCGGCCTGCAGCTTGGAGAGCATGTCGAACACGCGCTTGCGCAGCGAACCGTCGAGGTTCTCCTTCTTGTTGATCAGCGTAATGGTCGCCATCTCAAGCCCTCTCTCCGCCGCGCTGCGCCAGCGCGTCCCTGACCGCCGCGGCCGCGGCCACGGGGTCCCCGTTCTCGATTCCGGCGTCGATCACGGTCCAACCCGCCTCGGCGATCGGCCGGACCTTATCCGACGACTGCGACACGAACACCGCGATCCGCGCGTCCGGCCAGGAAACGTTGGCGATCACGCCGTGAACCTCCTCGCCGTAGTCGGGCAACGGCACGGCCAGCTCGGCCAATGCCCGGAAGAGCGCGCTTTCGACCTCTGCGTCGGGGTCGTCGGGGTCGATCTCCTCGGCGAGCTCGCGCCACGGTTCGGGCAACTCGCCGACACCCGGACCCTCCGAGCCGTCGGCGTCGCCCGCAGCGGGGGCCCCGGCATCCGGATCGGCCACCGACACCCCGCCGGCCGCCGATTCCGCGCTATCCGTCTCGACAGCCCCGGCTCCCTCCGACTCCGCGATCATCGCCTTCAGCTCGGCCTCGATGTCTTCGGCCCGCGCCACGTCGCGCCGCGTCCCGACCGCCGTGTTCTGCCCGCGCAGCGAGAGCAGGTTCCCCGCGCGAAGCCACCACTGCCAGTCCTCGCGGTACCCGTCGCTGGCCACGGCACCGTCGGAGTCGTCGATTACCAGCTCGGCGCTCAGTGACGACGGCTGGCGCGGATGCCCCTGCACCACGAGCTGCGCGAACCGACGGGTGTGCTCGGACCGCGCCTTGACGCGGTCGCCGGTGGCGAACCAGTACGCAGCACTCGCGTGTCCGACGTTCCGCCACACGTCGGGCGTGGGATCGGTGAGGATGCGGGCGAGCACGCTCACGGGGTCCCTGGCGGCGTCGTTGAGGAGCCCCGGGGAGATCCCCAGCGGCGCCGCGAAGGCCTTGACGAAGTTCTGATGCTCCCACGTCGCCGGCGGCCCGGCCGAGTCGTGTTCCTCGAGGTCGGCGAATGTGACGGCCCAGGGGATCCAGCCCAGGTCGCGCAGCGCGGAGCGCTTGCCGGCGTCGTCGTCGACCCGGTTGTGCACGGGGCTGGCGTGGTAGGTGTAACCGTCGGTGTAGACGGCGAACCTCATCTGGTGAGGGTCGTCGGCCTCGAGCACGTAGTCAGGCGTCGTCCCGGCCTCGTGGATGTGGTTCTGGGCTCGGAGCATCCAGGTCAGCCGAGAGCCGGGCATCCGGATCCGCAGGGCGGTGTACTTGCCGTCGGGCACGGTGGTGATGGTGCCGCCCGCGGCCTCGAGGGATGTCCGCAGCGCGTGCCGGAAGCGCACCTCCAGCGCGGAGTCGCCCTCGGTGTCGATGGTCTGGGTGGTGACCACCGTCCAGTCGCCGCGTGTCGGTTCGGCGTCGTCGTTCTTGTCGGCCCCGCGCAGGAGTGCGAGCAGGGCGCTCTCCGCGGCGGCGCGGGAGGTGCGGTCGGCGTCACCGCCACTGGCGTGGGCCAGCAGGCAACGTGGGCAGGCCAGCCGGTGCTCGTCGGCGCAGGAGCAGTCGCGCACGGCGAGGTAGGCGGTGTGGAGGAGGTCCCACACGCGTTCGGGCGTGGTGAAATCCGCCAGATATCCGGTGCCGCCGGGCACGGTGTCGTGGAGCAGGAGCGCGGGGGAGGGCTTGCCCACCTGGGGGACGGTGACGGTGGCCACGTCGAGGTGGCTGGGGTCGCCGCCCAGGACCCGCCGGAAGCCGAGCCGGAGCGCAGCGGTGAGGCTGGGCAGCACCATGGTGTCGTACGTGGACACCGCGGGTGGGAGGTAGAGCAACACACCTTCGGTGGACAGGGCTCGGCCCAGGGCGACGTGGACGCTGGGCTCCTCGGACGCGGTGGTGTGAGGGCACCAGGGGCGGTGGTCGCGGCGGCTGTTAGCGCCGGCCTCGGAGTCGAGGTGCCCGCAGTAGCCGCACACTCGGAACTGGGGCGCGGACGGTTGGGTGCCGCCGACGAGTCGGGTGCTCCCTGCGCCGGTGCCGAGGTTGATCCACCGGATGTCGGCGCGCCGCAGGTAGCGGGCGCCGAAGCCGTTGTTGTCCACGAACCAGGCGGGGGCGGCGTCGGTGGGTTCCCAGGCGAGGGTGCGGGCCACGGAGTAACGACGACGACGACGTTCGTCATGCCGCTCGTCCACGGTGGCCGCATCGCGCACCACCTGCGCGGACACCTTGCGCAGCGGCACCACGTCGAGCACCTGGTCGGTGTCGGCGAACCCGGCGGCACCGCATGCGGGGCAGGAACCGGGGCCGGTGCCCGCGACTTCGGTGCGGGCGTAGCTGCAGGCGGGGCAGACCCGCCAGCGTTCCACCGCGTCGCCGTCGGCACCCATGTCCACGGCGGAGATTTCGATGCGCATCCGGTCGGCGTAGAAGGAGTTGCCGGGGGCGAGTTCGGTCAGGGCCGAGGAGACCGACCGGGTGAACGTCGCCGAGGTGGCGTCGAACTCCATCGTGTCGGGGTCGTAGGTGGTGATGGACGCCTGCAGGTCCACGGTGTCGTCGAGGAGCTGGTAACCGGGCAGCAACCCGTAGCGTTCGAGCGCCGCGATCCAGTATTCGGTCTGTTGGGCCTTTTTCTGGGCCACGGTGGCCTTCTGGGAGGCCAATGCTGCACGCAGGTCGTCCTTGTCCTGGTCGGTGGCGCCGGGACTCTCGGCGCGTTCGCGGAGTCCGACGAGTACTGCGTCTAACGCGTCGAGCCGCGATGACAGTTCGGCATAGTCGGTCTGCCAGCGGTCCGCTGCGAGTTTGAGACTCGAGTCGAGCGTGACCGGGGCCGGGTCACCCTGGGCGGTGACACCCGTGGCCCACTCCCCCAGGTCGCGGGTGGCGGCCTCGCCCACGTGGGAGCCGAGGCTGGCCAGGAACCGGTCGAGCATTGCCTGCACCCGCTCCGGCAACTCCTTGCGCAGGAGGGCGAGGAACGAACCGGGGTGCGAGGAGAACACAGCCCTGGCCCGTGTGTCGGTGGGGTGGATCCCCTCCAGCACCAGGCTGTCGATCGCGTGGGCGATGAACTGTCGGCGCAGGATTTCCGCCGCCGAGAGGAACGCCGCCGGGGGCTGGACGCTGCCGTTGATGAGCGAGAGCGGGTCGTGCACCACCAGCAGAGCGGTACCGCGGCCCTGGACCAGGGCAACGACCAGGGAGTTGCCGGTGAGACGTCCAGCACGGCCCACGCGCTGTACATAGCTGGCCACGGAGCCGGGCAGGGAGGAGAGCATCACCGACGACAGGTCGCCGATGTCGATGCCCATTTCCAGCGTGGGAGTGGCCACCAGCACGTTGGGTGCGCCGGGTGCCTCAGAGGCGGACTTGAACTGGGTCTCGATCATCGCCCGCTCGGCGGGCTGCAGTAGGCCGGTGTGTTCGCGCGCGACCACCGAACGGCTGTCATGGGAATGGTAGAGGCGACGGTAGTAGTTCCGGGTATCGATCCCCTCCACCGTCAGGTGCCCAGTGCAGTCCACGGTGAGGCACGGGGCGCCCTCCACCACGTCGCGGACCGGGGCGGCGGCGGGCGTGGCGTTGTGGCACACGTCGCACCGCAGCTCGGCGGGCTCGGCCTCAGTGGCGACGAGGATGCTCGCCGGATCGAGCGGGTAGATGGTGGCGCCGGATTCGGTGGTCACCGCCTCGAGGTGCGCCTCGGCGGCGAGCTGCTCCATGAGGGCGGCGACGAGCTTCTGGGCGGTGTCGGGCGTGACACCCAGGTGCCGGGCGGTCCAGCGGGCGTACCAGGAACGGTTACTGGCCACCGCGTCGGTGCCGTCGTGGTAGCCGTCCTTGGCCAGGGTCGAGCCCACCCGAGGGAAGGTGGGCCAGCCGCCCACCGGGAAACCCGGCACCCCGCGGGCGCGGGCACGACGGTTGGCGAGGTGGTAGGTGTTGCCGTCGAAGCTCAGGTACTTGGCGAGCCACGGGTGGTTGATCCCGCCGCGCTGGCGGATGCGCTCGATGATGATCCGTGCCCACGCCTCCAGGGTGGTGTCTGCGGGTTCGGACTCGGTGAGAGTGGTCTGCACGGCGAGGGAATCCCATACCCGCCGTGCGGTGACGAGCAGGGTGGCGGAGGGGATGTTCACGCTGGGGACGGCGGTACCCGTCAGGGCGAGGGTGCGGCCGACGGTCGAGCGGAGCCCGAACTCCAGGCACAGGTCGAACAGCAACCGCTCCCGCACCCGCCGCGAGGCGCTCCGGCGTTGCGTGGCCGTGGCGGAGGGGTCCCAGAACGCGGTGAAGTTGGCCCGCTCGACGATCGACGGGTGGAGCAGGTGGTACCGCTCGACCGGGCTGTCGGCTCCGGACACCACGTCGCGGGCCAGGTCGTCGAGGAAGGCTTCGCCGCCGTCGAGGGCGGTGGTGATGGCGGTGCGCAGCGCGAAGGCGTGGGAGCGGGCCTGGACGAACCCCGCGCGGTGGGAGGCGTCCTGGACCGAGTCGCTGAACACCAGAGTGCGTTTGTCGGCCGGATCCAGTCCGCGGAGGCCGAAGAGGTTGGACAGAGCCACCGAGAGCAGGGTGGCCACCGCCGAGCCGATGAAGCGGATGGAGTCGCGGGTGCCGCAGGCCGGGCAGGTCCGGCGCTCGGAGTTCTCCTTGGCCGCCAGGCCCGTGTGGAGTAGTACGGGGACGATGCGGACGTCCTGCTCCGAGGCGCCGTAGGCGTCGGCACTGTGAAGGGTCGCCTGCATGGGGTCGAGCCACATGAGCGAGGTGCCCGAGTCCCGGGAGGCTCGCACCTGCGACAGCGGCAGTCCGGCTTCGTGAGCGGCGCTGACCTCCTGGTCGGCGCCGATGAGTGCACGCAGCTCGGTCGGATCGGTCACGGATTTGCGGCGGATCGTCGCCGGTTCAAAAACTGGTTTCTCGGTGCCGGGTTCGAAGGCCGTCATCCAGCCGGCCCGGCCGCAGTGGCGGCAGTAGATGGCAGGGAGGTAGTCGCGGTCACCGAACCCGTGGCCCTCGCGCGAGGCCGCGGCGGCGAGGTCGGGGCCGTCGTCGTGCCAGTGATAGGCGACGGTCGACTGGACGGCGCGGTCAAGTCGCGACAGTTCCCGGACCCACAGGTGGGCCTCGATGCTGGGTAGCCGGCGCCCGGCGTTGGAGTCGGCGGCGGTGACCTCGGCCCGGACATGGCTCAGCGCCCCCAGGACGTGGACGAGGAATGTTTCGGTCTCCGTCGGGCTGCGCCCGTGATCGGCCGGCAACACTGCGGCGGTCAGATCGGTGATGCTCATCGCGCGGGAGGAGTGGGCTAGGATGCGGGCGGTGAGTTCGTGACGGCGAAGCGCCTCCACTGCATCGTCCAGCTCCGCGTCGGGAGTGAGACCCCAGACGCGGGTCGCGACCTCTGAGTAGGTGGCCTCCGCCGGGGCGTCGCCCGACTCGATCCGATCCCGAATTGCCTGGTCGAGCTCGGCCATCACCGCGCGCGAGACAGCGGTTTCCACCGGGATACGCCCTTCGGCGTCCAGCCCGGTCCATTGGTCCACGGTGAGGCGGGACTCGATGAGGACGGATTCCGAGGGGAAGTCCTCGCCGAACACGGTGGCGGCGAACGTCCGGACGGCGGTGGCGTCGCCGTCGTCGCCGAGGGTGGCCGAGGTGGCCACGGGGGTGATCCGACCTAGTGGCCGGGCGCGGTCGGCCTCCGTGCGGGGGACGGGGGAGGTGGTGGCAGCGTCGAGGTGGGCTCCCACCACCAAGCCGAGCCGACGCAGCAGCAGCGCCACGTCGGTGCCCTGTGCGCCGTCGTAAGTGTGGAACTCGTCCAGCACCACGTACTGCAGTCCGGCGGCAGAGATGCGCCAGATGTCGGCGTCCTCGGCACGGAGTAGAAGCTGGTCGAGCATCTTGTAATTGGTGAGCAGCAGGTCCGGCGGGTCTTCGCGCATGGTGGCGCGGTCGGTGATGAGCCCGGCCTCGCTCACGGTGGTGCGCCCCGATCCGGAGGCCTCACCCGTGTACAGGCCCGCGGTGATCCCGGAGAGTGCCGGTTCGGTGGTCAGCAGCCGGGTGAGACGCTCGGCCTGGTCGGTGGCCAGGGCATTCATCGGGTACAGCAGCAGAGCTTTAACCCCCCGGACGCCCTGGGCGCGGGCGCGGCGGGCGTGATCAAGCACCGGGTAGAGGAAGGACTCGGTCTTACCGGAGCCGGTGCCGGTCACCACCAGGGTGGGGTCGGGACGCCGCCACGGCTCGGCCGAGTCTGGCGCGGGCTTGCTCGACAGGCGGGCGAAGGCCTGCGCCTGGTGGACGTACGGGCGGAACGGGAAGTTGGTTGGCGTCCAGTCCAGATTGTCGATGGCACCGTCTGCGGCGGGAGTGAACGGCATGCGAGTGCGCACATACGGGCCGTGGAACATGCCCGTGCTGGCGCTGGACACGAAGTCCGTGAGCGCGGAGAGCGTTGCCTTGTCCGACAGAGCGAACGTAGTGGACAGAAACTCGCCGATTCCATCCTTGAGCTGCTCGGCGGCCTGCAGTGGGAGGAGCGCGCTCACCGGAGCGTCCCTTCGGCCAGCTCACGCTCGAACCGCTCGTAGGCGGCCCGCATGTCGGTCTCGCGGTCGAGGGTCCGGAAGGGGTACTCGAACACGTAGGTCGCACCGGACTGGGGGTGCGTCCAGGTCCGCTCGTCTACGCTCAGCTCCTGCCCGGGCCTGAGCTTGCGTTCAAGTTGAATGATTTCGTTTCGAACTTTGCGCCCGTTTGAATCGAACAGGATGCGCGACTCGTTTCTTGCAAGTTTCGAGAAATGGCTCCTGAATAGATTGCACAGGTCATCAATTCCTACGCCGAGGGAAATTGCGACGAGAACGTCAACTGAAATTTCAGCTTTTCGCCTCTCTTCGGCTGCTCGAAGCGGTATTTCCTTGCTCCACTTGGTGCCAGTGCATTCCTCCCAAAGAGGAGCATACGCTTCTGTCAAGCAGTTCAGTCGAAGGAAGTGGCTGGCCGCCAGCCCTAATGCCTCGCTTTCGATATTAAAGTGCATCCTCCCGATCACTTCGTTATAAATGTTCAGTATGCCGAGTGATCTTAATTGAAAATCAACCAGCAGGCTGGAAGCTGCCGTGGCGATGAGTACATCTCTCTTGGTGTCTAGGGTTGTTGCAGAGTGCATCCCATTTATGTGCCCGGCTAAGGGGGGTATGAGTGCAATGAAAAGGGTGCGGGCACTATCATTTGCTGCCATTGTCCGCCATGCGAGCCGGAATCGATCCCTGATATCCTCTGCGGCAGTTCCGTTCTTGCCCTTCGGGAACGAATTATTGTATGACAGTAAATTGGATGTTGGTCGGTATGAGACGCCGGGGATGAAGTGATCGCCGATAGCTTCCAGGTCAACCTCGAGCATTCGCTCGCGACCGTTTGGTCCTAATGCAGGATACTTTGAGAGAGGGTTGGAGTTCGATATGTGTCGGCCAAGAAGAATTACGTCTTTCCAGGTGGCCGGGATGTGATATTCGGTTTCGAAGAAGCCCTTCTTCTTATCTATCGACTCATCCCAGCATCTCGACGCGTAAAGTCGGAAATTGTCGATTGATTCAAACGATGAAACTGCCGACAATAAGCGATTCTCTAGATTCGATGTGGTGTAGACTATTCGGGAGTCTAGAATTGGGGTGGCGCTCTCTTCGAGAAGTTTGTGCCAAACCTCAATATTTTCAGTCCGGATGGTGGAAATGCGATCCCGATGAGGTCGGAGGGCTTCGGTTGACGCTTCTGGGCCATGGCCGGGAAGGGGGCCTGTGCCATCGTGACTTATGGAATCAATAACCGTCTTTGGGTGAACTAAGTTTGACGCGTTTAGGAATGTTGGCTCACTAAGCTTGGAACCGTAGATATGAATTCCGTAAGTTCGAGACTTTCCAATATCGAATAGTTGGAGATCGTTATTGAACTTCCAATGACGACGCAATCGGAGGTAAGATGCTCGTCTTAGTGGAACGGCATCCTTTTCTGTTAGATGAGATTCGGGGTGGATGAGGGTGACGATTCCGGCGTCGCCGGCCGAGCGCCATGCTCGCTGAATGAACGCCCGATAGAGATCCGGCTGTTGACCAGTGAGCAGCGGATACTGTGTGGTGTCGTTGAGGTACTTGGACGTTACAACTGTTTCTGCAATTCCTGTAGTAAACGTGTCCACAGCCCCGGACCGGGTCACCGTAAGTTCGCGACGCTCAGCCTTGGCGGCTTGAGTTGGCTTGTGAGCGAGAATCCACCAGGGATCGGTCTCGCCCCAGAGCGCATCTTCGTCAGTGCGGGGCCGTACCCAGGGCGGGTTACCCACTTGGAGGTCGAAGCCGTCGGCGGCGAACACGGTGGCGAAGTCCAATTCCCAGTGGAAGAAGCCCTGGTCGCGAGTAACCTGCTCACAGACTGATAGCCACAGATGGTTCGCCAGTACGGTTTCGACCGGCTTCTCTCCCGCGAAGACTCGGTCGAAGTCCTCGGCTTGGTCGATCTGCTCCCAGGTGAGATTTGAACCCAGAACTATCTGCCCCTCCCCGGGGGCCCGGCGTCCGCGGCCCTTCGGGGTGTCCGAGTAAGCGCGCCCGAGGAGAGCTTCCAGACCGCCGATCCACTGTTCTAGAGTCGGTGGTTCGACCTTTTCTCCCGCGACGGTCACGTTGGCCTGGGTGAGCGGCCAGAACCACAGCGCGCACCACGCGTCCATCGCCAGCCGGAGGCGGCGGAATGCGCTATCGCGATCAGCGAACGACCTCTCGATCTCCGCCCGAGGGACCGGGTTGATTGGAGCGGTGAGCTCGGCTCCGTAGACATCGATCTCCCGCCGCACCTGGTCCTCGGCGATACGCATTCTCACGAGCGACAGTTGCCACAGCTTCTCCGCGCGCTCGGAAAGTTCCGTCAGCCGCTGCACCTGGGTCTTTGTGGGCTTGGCGGTGATCTGCTTGCGCCACGCCTTGAGTTCCTTCTGCGCTTCTCCAACGTATGGTGCGAGGTCCTTGGCATCTGCGGCGGCGCCCCAGCCGGCGGCGGGCAGGAGGAAGTGGTGGATGCGTCCGCGCACCGACGGATCGAACCCGGACTCCTCGTCGACTGCCGCCGCGAGGGCACTCAGCGGGGCATCCTGGGGTTCGGCGGTGAGCCACTGCTTCTTCTCCACCTGGGTGGGGGCGTAGGTGGCACGCCGGGCACCGATCAGTGAATTGCCACGGCGCAGGTGCAAGCCGAACCACGGGGCTTTGAGCCCCGGGGTCATGGTGTCGAGCCACAGTGCGATCTCGGCGAGCTCCACGGCCGTGGCATTGAGGTCCACCCCGTAGACACGGTGCAGGGCGAGGTAGGCCTTGACCTTCTGTAGCTCAGCGGTCCGCTGCTCCGGGTCGATCTCCGTGCCCAGTTCTCGTTGGCGGCGTTCCAGGTAGAGCTCGGCCAGCTGGCGGACGGCCTCCACGGCGAAGGCGCCCGAGCCCATCGCCGGCTCGCAGATGGACAGTGTGAGGATGTCCTCGGCGCGATCAATCCGGCCCGTGGCTTCGAGTTCCTCGATGGCCTGACCCACCACGAACTCGCTGAGCACCTGCGGTGTGTAGAACGAGGCTGACCGCTCCCGGTCGCGCGAGGACTGGCGGAACACGAACGACCCGCGCGGGTGCCGGACCCACTCGTCCTCGCCCGTCACCGGGTTACGACGCACCACCCGGTCCGAGGCCGAGACCTCCAGCGAGTCGGCGTGGTTCACCACCCACGACCCCTTGGAATCGTCGCCCCCGCGTGCGACCTCCCACAGGTCCTCGGTGGCGATGAAGCCTGTGTAGGACATCAGGCCCTCGTACACCTGCCCCAACTCGGTCACCCCGAGCGTGGCATAGGAGATGAACCCGCGGTCCTTACCCGGCTGCTCGGGCGTGAGCAGGAGGTTGCCCAGCACCCGATACAGCGCCATGTTGGACAGCTGCACCTCGTCGATGAGCGAGGTCGCCACCGGGGAGAACAGATCCGCCGAGAGTTCGTTGAACTCCAGGCCCGGCGCGACGCCCGGTTCGTCCACGGGGTGGTGGCCGCCGTCGACTAGCCGGAATAGTAGTGACAACGAGTCGTAGAGATAAGTGCCCTGCTCCTCGCGCGGGGTGGCCGGCGGGGAGAGGATCTGGTCCCGCAGGCGGGTGAGCCCGTAGCCGTCGTCGTACTCCGTCGACCCCACCGGCAGGATCTTCAACTCCGGCGACGCCTCGGCGAACAGCAGGAACAGGATCCGGTACAAGTACCGCAGCGACTGACGCGCCAACACCTGCCCGTCCACGTCCTCCACTGACATCCCCCGCGCCCGGCGCCGGTCCAGGACGTCGTTGGCGATGATCTCGATAGACTCCCGCACTGCCCCGCGCAGTGACTCGGAGACCTTGACCGAGTGCTGCCGCGAGTCCTCCAGCGTCTCGGTCCACCACACCGTGCCGTCGGGGCGACGCTCGAGCGACTCGCGGCAGACCGCCGCCAACACGCGCTCGATCTCCCCGCCCGATCTGGTGTCGCCGCGCTCGAGGGCCAGCAGCAGGTCCACTGCGAGGAACCGGCCCAGGGGCCACGACTCTCGCTCGGCCAGCAGGAACCACCGGCCTGCCAGCACCGCCACGAAGGCCGGCGGGGCGTCGGAGACGAACAGCTCGCCCACGACCTTGCCCACGGCCGCCTCCATGGGCTTGCCGTCGGCCGACACCTCGCCGAGCACGGGCGCCGACCGCAGGTCCTCCACCGTGTCCACCGGGGCGACCTCCAGCAGCACCACGCCGTCGCCGGCCCACGCCTGCGCGTGCCACGTGGTCTCCCCGCGCGTCCACGAATGGTCGCCGGGTGTGCCGTACCCCAACGCCCGGCGCAGCTCGGCCCGGTCCTCCTCCGACGCAGGCAGGGCCTCCTCGCCCTCGTCGCCGGCGGAGAGTTGCGAGAGCGACACCAGCAGCGACTGTCGCGCCGAGGTCAGGCGCTTGAGCGGGGACACCGCCCCCTCGCCGGCATCCTGTTTCCAGCCCTTGACCAGTGCCCGCACCCGGGCCAGGTAGGACTGCTTGGTCTCGTCGGTGGTGAGGTAATGCTCGCTGATCCACTCGTCGACGTTAACGATCGCGCTGTCGGCGGCCATATCAGCTGTTCTCCTGCGAGGTGGTCGGGGCGGAGGTCTCCGCGATGGGATGGTCGAGGGGGACGACGACGAGGAGGGGCCGCACCAGCCGCTGCTCCGGCCGGAGCTGCTCGGCGAGCTCGGCCTCCTCCTTCACCCGCCGGGACAGGGTCGTCAGGCGGGCGCTGCTGATCAGCTCATCGGCCTGGTTCTCCCACTCGTGAGAGCGCTCGCGCCAGGCGGTGATGCGGCGGTCGGCCTCGGCACCGGCCTGGGCGAAGACCGTCTCTAGCGAGCCCGTGGTGGACTTGACAGCCCGGGGGATCAGAGTGGAGAGCTCCGCGGCGTCGGCCACGGGGCCGGGGTTGGTGGCGCCGACGGCGAGGCGGATCTCCTTCAACCAGGCGTACGGGTCCTCGATGGGCTCCGCGGCGGCCAGCTCGGGGGCGGGGAACTCCACGGCGGAGAACGCCCGGGTCACCACCTGACCGCGGCGGTTCATCAGTGTGCCCATCACCAGGACGGTGGGGCAGTCCACGCGGCCACGGACCGCGGGTACCTCCTGGCGCGCCATCGACGCCAGTGCCCGGTCCGCAGCCCAATCCGAGACCGGGTGCAGCGGGCCGAGGAAGTGAGCCTTCGGCCAGGTGGTCTCGGAGATGCCCTCTCGGGCTTCCGCCAGCGACTGCTTGCCGCGGTTCACCGACGTGGCCAGAATCAGCTCCTCCCGGACCCGGCGAGCGCGGACGTAGTCCTCCGGCAGCAGGTCCAGCCGACGGGCCAGATCGTCGGTCGGCTCTAGCTGGGCGGTGTCGTTGGCGTTGCGCCGCCACGCCACGCCCCCGCGAACCCTGGGGAACTGCGGCTCGTTGTGGAACGCCTCGGTGAGGGCGTCCTCGAGGTAGTCCACCTCCGACTCGTACACGCTTTGCCGGTGGGACTCTGCCGCTGCCGAGCCGGCGGGCTCGTCGGTGCCGCTCATCGAGATCTGTTCGAGGAAGGCGTCGATGTCGTCAAAGTCCAACTCGTCGTCGTCATCCACCTGATCGGCAGCGGCGAGGACATCCTCCGGGCGACGCACGGCGTCGTCGAAGTCCTTCTTCCCCGCCAGCACCTCGCGGATGGTGTCCTCCTCGCGGGCTTCCGAATGCGCGCCCATGAGCGAGGCCACGTCGCCGAGCTGCGAATGGGCCTCGTACTCGCGCTCCATGAGCCGGGTGAGGACCTGCAGGTCGCCGGGCGCGGCATCCTCAGGGGGATCTAACAGCAGCGTGGTGATCACCGGGGGCGTGCGCTGCCCGTAGCGGTCCACACGGCCATTGCGCTGCTGGATGCGGATGAGCGACCACGGGATGTCGTAGTGCACCAGGTGATGGCACTGGGTGTGCAGGTTGACGCCCTCCGAGGCCACGTCGCCCGTCACCAGGACACGCAGCGGGCTCGACGCGCGCTTGAAGCCGTCGACCAGGTCCATCTGCTCCTGGTCGGACAGCCCGCCGTGCATCACCGCGACCGCGTCCGACTTGAGTTTGAGGTCCTTGGCCAGGTTCTCCGCCAGCCAGTGCAAGGTCCGCACGCGCTCGGAGAAGATCACCACTCGCTGATCGCTGCGCGGCGAGATGCCGATCTCGCGGAGGTAGGACAGCAGGCGCTGGTACTTGGCGCTGGAGGCCGGTGTGACCTGCTCGGCCAGCTCCTCCAGGCGGTCCAGGGCGGCGAGCTCGACGGGGCCGGACGCGACTTTGCGACGGTTGGTCACCGACTCGATCAGCGCGGCGGGGGAAGAGAGGTACGCCTTGGCCAGGGTCCAGGGGAACAGGCGGTTGTCGCCCGACGGGTACTGGACGCCCGGGCGGGTCCACGTGTCGCGGAGTTCGCGGGCGAGCGCGGTCTCCTGCGGTGAGGCCGGCACGAGGATGTTGTTCGGTTCGGCTCGCACGGCCCACTGTGCGCCCACCTCGCCGTCGACCTCTGGGCTGTGCCGGTGGCGGCGGATGATAAGCGGCTGCAGGTCGCGGGGGTTGATGGTGCCGTCCGGGCCGACCGCGGTGGGGTCGAGCAGGCGGATGAGCTCCGCGAAACTCTCGGCGCGGCCGTTGTGCGGGGTGGCCGAGGCGAGGATGAGCGCCTCCGTGGTGGGGGCGAGCAGGCGGGCGAGCTCGTTGTTTTGGGTGGCGGCGTTGGTGGCGTTGTGCACCTCGTCGATCACCACCGCGTCCCACCGGACCCGCTCCAACTGTGCGCGGTACTTGGCGGACTTGAGCGTGTCGATGGAGACGATCACGCGGGGGAAGAACGTGAACGGGTTGCGGGTGGCTGGCAACGTGCGGCGGACCTTCTGGATGCCCACAGAGTCGAGGCGGACCAGCGGGATCGCGAACCGGGTCCACAGCTCCTGCTGCATCTGCTCAAGCACGTGCCGCGGGGTGACCACGAGGATGCGCTCACCGCGGCCACGGCGGATGAGCTCCGCGAGGATCATCCCGATCTCGAGAGTCTTACCCAGGCCCACCGCATCGGCGATGAGGAGACGTGGGCGGAGCGTCTGGTTGGAAAGCGCCTTGCGGACCGCGCTGAGCTGGTAGTCGAGGTGGTCGGCCAGCATCTGCGTGGAGACCACCAGCGACTCGTCGTACAGCGGCACCGGGGTGCGGCGCAGCGTGGACTCTAGCCACAGCCGCGAGCGACGGTAGCCGGGGGAGGGGTCTGCCACGACGGTCGACTGGCTGGGATCCAGCGGCGTCACGTCGTCCAGGTCGGTGTAGAAAGTCGCCGTGGTGTCGCGAACGTAGGGGCTCACTCCGCGGACCTTGAGCAGGTAAGCGTCGCCCCCGTCCGTCGGGGAAGCGGCCGAGCGCTCTACAGCGGTGACTAGCCACTCCTCGTCACGGACTTCGACCGTGACGCCGGGTGCGAAGGGAATCTGACCTGCATGAGTGGGTTGGGAAACGGCGGTACTACTCACAGGTGGGGCGTCCTTCGCGGTGATCTCAGTTAAGGAACCTCTGAGGTTAGCGGTGCTCACTGCTTTGTGCACGCACATTTGGACGAGTGTCAGGCTGTGCTCGCCCGAGGTACGGTCAACCTCCTGCTTAACGGTGAGCAGTCGCGCTGGAATGCGGCGTACGTCGCGACAGAGGGGTAGCTAGGGGGCTGAATCGGTGTTGGCGCGTGTTGCGAACAGAACTAGGCGGGTCGGCACCAAGGATTGCCAGCTGGCGGCGCCGTCGGCTACCGAATCGACTCAATCCGAACAAACCCGTGAAGGTCCTTGAGCTCATCCTCAAGCGACTTTCGGTCATCGGACTCGATAACCATGGAGCCGAACGTGAATACGCAGAGAAACTTCATTTTTCCTACCGTCTATAAGCTCGTATAGGGACTATTATTGAACGGGTTATGCGGTCGCGATTGATGTCCATCCCTGCTTCGGAGGACTAGTCCTTTCCGTCGATGGTCTGCAAGCGATTATACGCGCCGCCGTAGTTTGTGGGTCGGGGCACGGGCGGAAAATAGGAACATCGGGCCAAAGAGGCGGCGGCGTTAGTCGGAGGGGAGCAGCGCACTGCGATTAGCGCCTCGCTCGAGCCCTAGCGTTGATGCCCAAAGAGATCCGATATTGCGAGTTGGCCAAGTCCCAGGATAATTATGGGGAAATGAGAGACGGCGGGTCACCGTGGATTCGTTGTTGTGTTGCAATCATCGCACCGCGTAAGGTTATTGCAGCTTTTCTCGCAGTCGCCCCTCTTAGGGGCCTCCTGAATCTGATGCGGAAGAGCCAGGAAATTGAGTTCGCCCAGTAGGGTGGGGTAGCCGATATTGCAACGAGTATGCCGACCAGAATGACGACTGGCACGCGAGGCCGCTCCGGTCAGCGGACTAGGCTCCTTCCGACCTCGCCCCGCCGCGCACCCCTCACGCCCCGCTCCTAGACTGTCCCCTCGGCGCACGAGCCGCCGCGACCGACAGTCCACCCACCGCGAGGAGCCGCAACTTGGAGTACGCGCAGATCGAGGCGCTGCGCGAGCGGCATCCCGCGTGGCGGATGCTGCGTGCCACTCATGCGCCGCTGCTGCTCACGGTGTTGGGCCGGTTCTTCGTGGAGGAGGGCCGCGGCGCCAGCCCGGAGGGGGAGCTGGTGGCGGCGCTGGACGACCAGCTCTACGCCATCAACGCCCAGGACCCGGAGAACCCGCGGTTCCTGCGTACGGCCGCCGAATATCTGGCC
>NZ_BCSW01000041.1 GCF_001571065.1 Dietzia cinnamea NBRC 102147 | reverse complement strand
GTGATCAACTGTGCGGCCGCACCGCGGCCGTCTCGAATACGTGTTCTATTCTACGTCCACGTGTTCGACACCACAAGGCCTACGTGGGTGGAACTGAGAAAGACCACGCATTGGCAACGACGCTTCGGGGGCTCGAGATTTATGGGACCCTCATTAACTGATCGGGGGAGACCGCCCGACGCACCGGAGTTCGGAGGCTCACCATGACCAAGTCAATCGCGTACGTCGGCGCACTGGCCGCGGCCCTGCTCGTCGCCTCGGCGGGCACTGCAGCAGCTCAGAGCTCTGATCCTGCGGACACCGGCTCGATCCCGGGCTCCGCGGCCGCCGATGGCGAGAACGGTACGGGTGCCGAGAGGGGCAGCGGTGCCGGCGCCGAGGACGGCGAGACCGGCCAGCTGGGCGAACTCGGTGAGCTGCTTCCCGGCTCGGTCACGGGGTCGCTGCCCGGCTACGCCTCGGGGCCGCTCGGTTCCGCGGCCACCTTCGCCTGCAACGTCGGCAGCGCCGCCGGCCTGGCCGCGAATGCGATCGGGGCCCCGCTGCAGGTGCCGGTCGGCGTGATCTGCGCGGTCCTCAACCCCGCTGCACGGTCCGCCGACGCCCTGCTGGCAGGAGACGTCGACGGATCGGTCAGCGCTGTCCTCAGCGGAGTGCCGCTCGTGGGCGGCTCGTTGGCGGATCAGCTCGACACCTCGTCGGCCACCGAGTCGGTCAAGGGATCGGTGGGCGAGCAGCTCGGCTCGCTGACCGAGACGTCGTTGTCGCCTGCGAACTGAGCCGAGACGGCGAGAGCCCGCGCCGGACAGCGGCCGCCGCGCCGACCGGCCCAGCCGCGGTCAGGCCCGCTGGCCGCGGCCGAAGGTCTCCGGCTCGACGGGCTGCTGGCCCTTCGGCAGCCCGGCCACGACGAGACGGTAGGACTCGGTGACGAGCTCGTCGACCATCTCGGCGGTCAGGGTGCCGCCCGGATGCAGCGAGATCCAGTGCTGCTTGTTCATGTGGTAGCCGGGAGTGATGTCGGCGTCCGCGGCGCGGAGGGACATCGAGTCCGAGGGCAGCGCTTTGAGGATCACCTGGGGCTCGCCCTCGACCTTGGCGTGGAACATGAACATCTTGCCGCGGACCTTGAACACGTCGAAGTCCGGGCCGAACGGGAACTCCAGGGTGGACGCCGGAAGCTCACGCGCCCTCGCGGCCGCGCACTTCTGGAGTTCCCGTCCGTTCACACGGTCGACGCTACCGTCACCCCACGGGTGTCGGGTCGTGCTGCCGGCGCGGTGCCGCATCGCCGCGAGCGCCGGGCGCCGCGCCCTGTCGCCCCGTCGCCTCGTCGGCCGTCTCCCTGGAGCGCGCGGCGAGCGGGTTCGCCAGCGTGCCCGCGAACTGCAGAGAACCGGCCTGATCGGTCAGGGCCACCATTTGCCTGGTGTTGCGCAACTGCAGCCGGTTGAGGCACGAATGCTTGAACCGCGGGGCGAACAGCGCCTCCCAGGTGGGACGGTGCACCTCGCCGTCGTCGCCGTCGTCGCCCGCGTCACCAGGGGCGAGGACCTCCAGGCACCGGCGCGTCTCATCCCAGAACGCCTCGGCGTCGAGCACGCCGGCGGTGTCGAGGATCGCGGCGAGGTGGCGCAGCACCCCGTCCATCACGTCGGTCTGGATGCTCAGGGCGGCGGTCTCGGCGTCCAGGACGTGGCGGACTCGTTCGATGCCGTCGGGCAGCGGCAGGTCGCGCACCATCGCGACCTCCTCGCCGATGTCCTTGAACAGTGTGCGCCGCGGAGTGTGGTCAGGGCCCAGAACGACGATGACGTTCTCGCCGTGCGGCATGAACACGAGCCCGTGCGCGAGGAGGCAACGGGCGACCGGCAGGACATAGGCGTCGAGCAGCGCGCGTAGCCACGTGCGGGCCTCGTGGCCGGAGCGCTCGAGGTGTTCGACGGCGAGGGCACGCCCGTGCAGGTCCACGTGCAGCATCGAGGCCAGCGTGACGGCCCGCTCGCCGTCGGCCAACCGGGGGACCGGGCTCTCCCGCCACAGAGCGGCGATCATCTTGGTGTGCGGACCCGCGTCGGACACGCCCGCGGCGGCGGCCCGGTGATAGGCGTCGCCGGTGTAGCCGACCGCGGCGACCTCGCGCAGGACCCCGAAGTCGAGCGCCCGCAGGACGGGGTCCGAGTCGACGATCCCGGCCACCCAGTCGTTGACCGCCGGGGTGTCGTGCATGTACTTCGGTGACAGGCCGCGGGTGAAGCCCATGTTCTGCACGGCCAGGGCGGTCTTGACGTAGCCGCGCTCGGGGCGGGTGACGTCGAAGAACGTGCGCACGGACTGCTGCGGCCGGTACTCGCTGTCCGACTCGCCCAGGTACACGAGGTCGCGGCGCGCGAGGTCGGGGGCGAACGCCACCGCGATCTTGTGCCCCCACTGCCACGGGTGGACGGGCAGGACGCGGTATCCGGCGGGGTCGAGCCCGAGCGCACGCAGCCGGTCGTCGCACCGCTCGAGGGCCTCGGCGCCGAACTCGCGGGCGTAGAGCTCGTCCTCGTCGAGGCCGGCGACGGTGGCCAGGTGGCTGAGGTCGCGGCGCGCGGCGAGCCACACGAGCCGGACCGTCGAGCGGGACTCCGGCGTGTAGTGGTGCCTGTCTGTCAGTCCGAGGCCCACGCGGCCGTTGTTGGCGACGAAGCCGGGGTGGCCCTCGGTCATCGCCCCCTCGACCTCCTGGAGACCGGACTCGGCGAGCTGCTGCGCGGGTCGGTCGCGATGGTGCAGGCAGAACGCGGCCGAGCCGAGCGTCGCGGCGATCTCCTCGAGGTAGACGCCGAGCAGCGTCTCCGGGATCCCCAACTCCGGCGCGAGCGAGAGGATGAGCTCCTGCGCGTCCGGTTCCGCCGGCGCTCCGTTGACCTCGCGACGCAGCGACGCCTCGTCGATCGCCCAGTGCTCCAGCGGGAGCACGCGGGCGCGGAACGTCCACCGCTCGTCGCCGGCGCGGACCGTGTAGGTGTCCGTCGCGGCGTCGTGGACGGGCGCGAGGAGCCGTTCGTGGGAGAACTCGGCGAGGGCCTTGACGCACAGGTGACGGTGGGCGCGGCGCATGGCGTGACCGGTGAGATGAGCGTGACCGGTGAGGTGCGCATGTCCGGCGTGGGTATCCGACGACGACGACGAGATCACCCGCGTCCCGGCGCCGATCTCCGACCCGCGGAACGCATCGGCGGTGCAGAAGGAGAGCAGTGCCGTCTTGTCGGGCAGGTCGACCGGGCCCGCCTCGCGGAAGCCGGCGCGGGCGTTGAGCCGGTGCACGGCCGTGTTCCGGATGTCGGGCTCCACGACCACCCGGCGGGCCGGCGAGCGGCCGATCATCGGGACCGCGAAGGCCGTGGAGCAGATGGCGCCCATGACCGCGGCCGTCGTGCCGGGGACCGGGGTGCGGGTCGGCGCGACGAGGAGGTGCATGCCGAAGTCGCCGGGCTCGTGCGGGTACCGGCCGTCGAGCTCGACCTCGGCGGGGTCGTAGAACACGGCCAGGCCGACGCGGAGACCGTCGATGCGGACGATGAGCACCCGCCGGTGCGGGTCCGACGACCAGTCGAGGAGGAACTGCTCGACCTGCACCGGTGTCGACCCCTGCATGCCCCAGTAGGACGATCCCGGATGATCCAACCAGGCGTGCAGCGTACGGAGCGTGTCGGTGCTGTCGGTGGCGCCACCGAGTGCGAGCGGCTCGAGCGTGACGATCCCGGCCGGGGTATGGACTGTGCTGACCGGGGTCTGGACGGTGCTGACGGGGTGGCTCATCGTGCCTCCTGTTGCCGGGTGGTCGGCGAATCGTGGGCGGGGGCGCGCTGAGTGGGGTCGGCGCCGCCGGCAGGAGCCCCGAACTGCTGGAACGCGATCGACGTCTCGACCGGGTAGACCTCGCGCCCGCAGATCGAGCGCAGGATGATGCTGTTGCGCATCGCGCCCATGCCCAGGTCCGGAGCGGTGAGCCCGTGCGTGTGCTCTTCCGCGTTCTGGACGTGGATCGTCGAATGCGCACGGTCGACGGTGTGGTCGCGGGCCACGCGGTACCGGCCCCGCTCGTCGCGGTCGATCTCGTCGGCGATCCCGTCCAGGAACCGCGGCGGGGTGGGGGAGTAGCCGGTCGCCAAGACCAGCCCGTCGGTGTGGTGCGTCCAGGGCCGCCCGGTGTCGGCGCAGCTCAGGTCCAGACGCAGCGCGCCGGGCGAGTCGGCCCCGCGGACCTCGCGGGCAGCGCCGTCCAGGGTGGTGGCCGCCGCGAGCAGGCCGCTGGGGAGGCCGTGAACCGAGCGGCGGTACAGCAGGTCGTGGACTCCGTTGACGAGCTCGGCGTTGATGCCCTTGTACAGCGAGCGCTGCTCTCGCAGCATCCGGTCGCGCCGATCCGCCGGAAGCGCGTGGAAGTGGTCGATGTACTCCGGCGACGTCATCTCCAACGTGAGCTTGGTGTACTCCATCGGGAAGAACCGAGGTGACCGGGTCACCCAGTCGATGCGTGGTCCGTCGGCGCCGGCGGACGAGAGCAGATCGTGGTAGATCTCGGCGGCCGACTGGCCGCTGCCCACCACCGTCACCGATCCGAGCGTCAGCAGCTCGTCCCGCCGGTGCAGGTAATCGCTCGCGTGGAGCGCCACCGACCCGTCACCGTCCAGCGGCCCCCGGTCGATCGGCGCCCACGGGGTCGTCCCGATCCCCAGCACCAGGTGCCGGGCGCGGTAGGTCTCGGTGCCCTCCGAGGTGATGGCGGTGACCCGGTAGACGGGGGCCTCGTCGTCGTCGCCCCGTTCCTCTCGACGGACGTCGACCACCTCCCGGCCCCAGCGCAGGCCGCCGACCCGTTCGGACGCCCAGCGGCAGTAGGCGTCGTACTCGGCGCGCAGCGGCTGGAAGTCCTCACGGATGTAGAAGGGGTACAGGCGTCCGATCTGCTTGAGGTAGTTCAGGAACGAGTACGGCGACGTCGGGTCCGCCAGCGTCACCAGGTCGGCCAGGAACGGCACCTGGATGGTGGCGTCGTCGAACATCAGCCCGTGGTGCCACGCGAAGCCGTCGCGGGCGTCGAGGAAGACCGCGTCCAGCCCCAGCGGCTCGGCCAGGCACGCCAGGCCCAGGTTGAACGGGCCGATCCCCACGCCCACCAGGTCGTGGATGCGGTCGGTGGTGTTGGTACTCACGTCAGCACCCCCGCGGTCGTGGCTTCGCGCATCCCGGCGGTCAGGTACCGGGCGGCGGAACGGACGTCGGCCAGGACGGCGGCGACGTCCTCGTCGGCGAGATGGGGATCGAGGACGGTCAGCTTGAGACACGGTCGCCCGTCCACGACGGTCGCCGCGACCAGCGAGCGGCCCTCCGCGAACAGGGCGTCCCGGATCGGGCGGACCAGGGCGTCCGACTCGGCGTCGGAGACGGGTCGACCGTCCGCTCCGGCCGGGCGGGGGCGGAACAGCACCGTCGACAGGGCCGGCACGCGGACCAGCTCGAGCTCGGCGTCCGCCTCGACGGTGCGGCCGATGCGCGCCGCGACGTCGATCGCGCTGTCCAGCAGCCGGCCGATCCCGGCCGCGCCCATCACCCGCAGCGTCATCCACAGCTTGAGCGCGTCGAAGCGCCGGGTCGTCTGCAGGGACTTGTCCACCGCGTGGTCATCGCCGTCGGCGGGGTTGAGGTAGTCCGCGCTCACCGTGGAGTGCCGGAAGCCGGAACCGGCGCGGAGCAGCAGCGCCGACGCGGCGACCGGCAGGAAGAAGGTCTTGTGGAAGTCCACGGTCACCGAGTCCGCCAGGTCGATCCCGTCGAGCAGGTCGCGGCGGGTGGGGGAGACCAGCAGCCCGCCGCCGTACGCGGCGTCCACGTGCATCCACACGTCGTGGCGGCGGCAGACCTCGCCGACCGCGCGCAGCGGGTCGATCGCGCCGTGGTCCGTGGTGCCGGCCAGGGCCACGACGGCCGCGACCTCGTGCCCGGCGTTCGCCAACGTGGACAGCATGCGGTCGAGGGTGGCCGGATCCATTTGGTCGCCGTCGCCGGGCAGCGTCACCACGGCGTCCGGGGCCAGGCCCAGCAGGCGCGCGGCCTTGACCACGCTGAGGTGGGCGTGCTCGCCGGTGACGATCCGCAGGCCCGGCAGCCGCGCGCAGCGGTCGCCGGCGTCGTCGCTCCCCGGTGCCGGCCGGCTGAGCCGGTCCTCGCGGGCGGTGAACAGGCCCTGGAGGTTGGACGCGGTGCCGCCGGTCGTGAACACCCCGTCGGGGCGCCCGGAGTCGTCGAACCCGATGAGATCGGTGACCCAGTCGATGAGCCTCTGCTCGATGAGGCAGGCGGACGTGCCCTGGTCCCACGTCTCCACGGCGGTGTTCACCGACGTCGCCAGGGCCTCGGCGGCGACGGCGGGGATCGTGATGGGACAGTTCAGGTGCGCGAGGTAGCGCGGATGGTGGTAGCCCACCGCGTGGTCGAGGTAGAGCTCGCGGACCTCCTCGAGCGCCGTGTCGAGAGTGCCGAGCGGGGCGGACAGGTCGACGGCCGCGGTCTGCGCGGCCAGCGCCGACGGCGACGCCGGGGATCGCGGCGTGGTCCGACCGCCGAGGTACCGGCTGACCTCGGCGGTCGCCGCCGCCAGGGCCGCGGCGAGGGCCTCCCGGTTCTCGCTGCTCAACAATGGATCGTTCACGGGCACTCCGACCTACTCTGGGACGTTCGGTACCGGGGAACGCTAAGCAGGTTAGGCTATCCTAAACAACCATGGGGTGAGATGAATCACTATCTCGCACACCGAATGTTGGAAATCTTTCCCGCGCCCCTTGCGTTGGAGCGCGCCACAACTCTACTGTGACGCCTGGCTAGGTTAGCCAAGCCTAACTAGCGAGAAGCGATAGTTTCAGTGGACGGAGATCCCATGACCGCACCTGCCCGGCGTTCCCGACTCGAGGCGGCGGTGTCCGACGCGGCCCGCCCCCGAACCCGGGCGGTGCTGTTCGTACTCACCGCGATCGCGGCGATGCTGGCCCTGCTCGCGGGCTGTTCGACGGGTTCCGTTGACGGGGGCGGCGAGTCGGCCGACACGACCGGCGTCGAGCGGCAGGGCGAGTTCCCGCGCACCATCACCCACGCCTACGGCGAGACGGAGATCCCGGAGGCCCCGCAGCGCGTCGCCACGATCTCCTGGGTCAACGCGGACGTCTCCCTGGCGCTCGGCGTCGTCCCGGTCGGCATGCCCCGCAACTCGTTCGGGGCCAACGCCAACGGCTCCACCGACTGGTTCGACGCCGAGCTCGAGGCGGTGGGTGGCGAGATGCCCGAGCTGTACTCGGAGACCGACGGCATCAACACCGAGGCGATCGCGGCGCTCGAGCCCGACCTCATCCTGGGCGCGTACTCCGGCATGACCGCCGAGGAGTACGAGACCCTGTCCAAGATCGCGCCGACCATCGCGATGCCCGAGGGCGACGTGCCGTTCGGCACCGCCTGGCAGGACTCGACCCGGCTGATCGGTGAGGCGCTCGGCCGCAGCGAGGCCGCCGAGGAGCTCATCACCGAGGTGGAGGGCCAGATCCAGCAGGTCGCCGAGGACAATCCGGCCATCGAGGGCACGACCTTCGTCTGGGCGACCGTCGACCCCGAGGCCGCGGAGAAGATCTACGCGTTCACCGACGTCGACAACCGCCCGCGCTTCCTCACCCAGCTCGGGATGGAGCAGGCCCCGGTCGTCGCGGAGGCCTCCAGCGGCTCGCCCGATCAGTTCGCCGTCACGTGGTCGCCCGAGCGCGCCGACGAACTCGCCTCCGACATCCTCATCACCTACGCGACCTCGCCCGAGGTCCGGCAGGCCATCGAGTCCGACCCGCTGCTCGGCCGCATCCCCGCGGTCGAGGCCGGCCGGATGGTCGTCCAGACCGACGAGCAGCAGGTGCTGTCGATCTCCGCGTCGTCCCCGCTGAGCCTGCCGTGGGCGCTGGAGAACGTCGTCCCCGACATCCTCGCCGCCGCCCAGCAAGAGCAGGGCTGACGCCGGTGACCAGCCCCGCGACGCTCACGACCGCGCCCGCCCCCGCCGCGGGCGGGCCGGTCGTGCCGGCCGCGCCCGGACACCGCCGTGTCGTGATCGGCGCGGTGGTGTCCCTGGTGCTGTTCGTCGTGGGGATCGTGGCGTCACTGTTCGTCGGCGCCCGTTCGGTCGACCCCGCCGTCGTGTGGTCGGTGCTGGGCGCGCTGCCCGGCCAGCTGCTCTCCGGCGACCTCGCCGCCGCCGTCGCGCCCGGTTCGGGTGCGGGCATGGACGAGGTCGTCGTGACCGCCCGCGTGCCCCGGACCATCACCGCGGTCCTCGTGGGCGCCGCCCTGGCCGTGGCGGGCGCGGGACTGCAGGGCGCCACCCGCAATCCCCTCGGCGATCCCGGGCTGCTCGGCCTCACCGCCGGCGCCGCGCTCGGCGTGGTGCTGGGCCTGGCCTTCGCCCCGGCCGCCGGCCCGTCCGTCGTCGCCCTGTTCTCGGTCATCGGCGCGCTGGTGGCCGGGATGGTCGTCGTGGGCGCGGGCCGACTCGGCGCCGACTCCGGGACCGGACTCGTTCTCGCCGGTGCCGCCGTCACCGCCGGCTGCACCGCGGTCACGTCCTCACTGGTCATCGCGCTGCCCGGCGTCCTCGACCGCTTCCGCTTCTGGGGCCTGGGCTCCGTGGCCCGCTCGGGCGCCCCGGAGATCGGCGCGGCCGTCCCCTTCCTGCTCCTCGGGCTCGTCCTCGTCCTCGCGGGTGCCGCCACCCTCGACGCGCTCGCGCTGGGGGACGACCTGGCCCGCGGGCTCGGCGTCGGCCCGGTCGCCGGTCGCGCCGTCGTCCTGGGCGGGGTCGTCATCCTGTCCGGGGTCGCCACCGCGCTCGCCGGCCCCATCGCGTTCCTCGGTCTGCTCGTGCCGCACCTCCTGCGCCGGCTGGTCGGGGTGGGCAACCGCGTGGTCCTGGGCCTGTCCGTACTCGTGGGGCCGGCCGTGCTGCTGTTCGCCGACACGATCGGCCGCGTCATCGCCCCGCCCGGGGAGATCGCCGTGGGCGTGATGACCGTGGCGATCGGCGTGCCCTTCCTCATCGCCCTCCTGCGCGCCAACCGGGGGGTGAGCGCCTCGTGAGCGCCACCGTCCTCGACCGTCCCGCCGAGCTCGCCGAGACCGAACGGGTGGTCCGTAGGCTCTCGACCCACCGCCGGCGCCACGCGCTCGGAGTCGTCGTCGGACTCGCCGTACTCCTCGTGGCGGTGATGGCGGTCCGCGTCCTGCTGGGCCGCTACACGGTGACCATCCCGGACTTCGTCGCCATCCTCGGCGGCGCGACGATCCCGGGCGCGACGTTCGTCGTCATGGAGGACAAGCTTCCTCGCGCGGTCCTCGGCGCGCTCGCCGGCCTGGCGTTCGGGGCGTCCGGGGCGCTGTTCCGGCGCGTCCTGGGCAACCCGCTGGCCAGTCCCGACATCCTCGGCATCTCCCAGGGTGCCTCCGCCGGGGCGGTGGCCGGGATGGCGCTGTGGGGTCTGCGCGGGGTCGGCGTCGTGCCCGCCGCCCTGCTGGGGTCCGCGGTCGCGCTCGCGATCGTCCTGGGGGCCTCCGCCGGTCGGCACACCGGCATCGTCGGGCAGCGCTTCCTCATCGGCGGCGTCGCGGTCGCGGCCCTGAGTGTCGCCGTCGTCACCCAGCTCATCGCCCGCCTCCCGCTGACCGGCGCGCAGGAGGCCGCGGTGTGGACCGTGGGATCGCTGTCCGGGGCGTCGGGCCAGCGCATCGCGTGGCTCGCGGTCGCCCTGGTCGTATTGCTGCCGCTAGGCGTGTGGCTGCATTCCGCGCTGCGGCCCGCCGAGCTGGGGCCCGAGCTCGCCGTCGGTCTCGGATCCCGCCCCGTGCCCACGCGCGCCGCGGCCCTCGGTGTGGGCACCCTGCTGGCCGCCGCGGCCACCGCGGTGGCCGGCCCGCTCTCGTTCGTCGCCCTGCTCTCCACGCCCGTCGCCGCCGCTCTCGGCCGCGGCCGACCGAGCATCTGGGCGGCCGCGCTCACGGGCGCGGTGATCGTGGTGGCCGCCGACATCGTGGCCTCCGAGGCCCTGAGCACCGTCGATCTCCCCACCGGCGTGGTGACCGGCGCCCTGGGTGCGCCCGCCATGCTGTGGATCCTCCTGCGTTCGAGAAAGGTGGCCTGATGAGCATTCCCTCGCCCGTCGCGCCCGTACTACGCGCCCTGCCGATGGACCCGGAGCCCGAGCCCGATCCGGCCTTCCGGCTGCGTGGCCTCACGCTGGGCTACGGCGCCGAGTCGGTGATCCGCGACCTCGACCTCGACATCCCCGCGGGCCGGACGACCGTGTTCATCGGCGCCAACGGCTGCGGCAAGTCCACCATCCTGCGTGCCCTGGGCCGTCAGCTGCGGCCGCTGTCGGGGACGATCGAGACCGGCGGGCGCGACGTCGCGTCGGTGAAGGCGCGCGAGCACGCGCGCTCGGTCGCGTTCCTGCCGCAGTCGCCCCTCGTGCCCGAGGGACTCACCGTCGCCGAGCTGGTCGCCCGGGGCCGGCACCCGCACCGCCGCTGGTGGGGTGGGGGCGACGACGACGACACGGCGGTCGCCGAGGCGCTGACCCTGACCGACACCGCCGGTTTCGCCCACCGGCGGGTCGACGAACTGTCCGGCGGTCAACGGCAACGCGTGTGGGTCGCGCTCGTGCTGGCGCAGGCCACGCCCACGCTGCTGCTGGACGAGCCGTGCTCGTTCCTCGACCTCGCGCACCAACTCGACATCCTGGACCTGGTCCGCGACCTGCCGTTACCCGCCGGCCACGCCGGAAGCGGGGGAGAGGGCACCGGCCGGCGCACGGTCGTGGCGGTGCTGCACGAGCTCAGCCTGGCCGCGCGAGTGGCCGATCACCTGGTCGCCGTGGCCGAGGGCGGCGTCGTCGCCGCGGGCCCGCCGGACCGGGTGATCACCAAGGAGACACTGCGTCGCGTGTTCGACCTGGACGCCGACATCATCACCGACCCGGCCACCGGCCACCCCGTGGTGCTGCCGCGGGGACGACGGAAGGGGACCACATGACCGCCATCGCCGTAGAGACACCGATCGTCGTCTCGCAGACCCGGGTCATCGAGGCCCGCGATCTCGGGGACTCGTTCGTCCGCCTCGTGGTGGCGGGTCCCGACCTGCACCGGTGGTCGGCCGAGGTCGTCGACCCCGGCACGGTGCGCGACTGCTACATCAAGCTCATCGTGCCGCCGCCCGGCGGGGGCGGCGTCATCCCGGACGCCGACGGCATCCGGGACTGGCTCGCGCTGCCCGAGGGCGAGCGGGGCTGGATGCGCACCTACACCGTGCGCCGCGCCGACACCGTCGACCTCGACGGCGAGGCCGTGCCCGCGCTCACGGTGGACATGGTGGTCCACCCCGGCGACGACGAGGGGCCCGGCTCGGCCTGGGCGCGGACCGTCCGGCCGGGCGAGATCGTCCACATCGCCGGACCCGGACGCGGACACGCGCCCTGGGCGGCCTGGGCTCCCGGGCGGGCCGCGCGCGTCGTGTGCGCGGGTGACGAGACCGCCGCGCCGGCCCTGCTCGCGATCGCCGACGAGCTCGCCGAGGAGCGGGCGGCGGCAGGGCCCGCCCCCGAGCGTCACGTGCAGATCGTGATCGAGGTGCCCACCACCGGCGATGCCGTGGCGCTCGCCGACGGCGCCCCCGACTTCGTCACCGTGCTACCCCGCGCCGGCGAGCCCGGCGCCGCGGTGGCGCGGCACCTGGCCGGCGTGCTGGACCTGGGCGACGAGTGCGTGCAGACCGTCCTGGGCGGTCGACGTCCCGCCGAGCGCGAGTGGCAGCCGGCCACCGCCGTGTCGGCCGGCGACCCGTACGTGTTCCTCGCCGGGGAGGCGAGCCTGGTCCGGGCCATGCGCCGACTCGCCGTGGACGCCGCCGGGGTGCCCAAGGAGGCCGTGGCGTTCATGGGCTACTGGAGGCGCGGCGCCGCGGAGTGCTGAGCGCGTCGGCCCGCCGGCCCGGTCACGCCCGGTCGGGGGGCGGGTACGACGGATCCCGCAGCGCCCTGAGGACGCGCGGATAGCGCGACCCGGGGAGGCGGTTACCGATGGGGTCGAAGTGCAGGTCCTCGTCGTCGTCCTCCCACGTGTCCACCGTGAGTCGGCCTAGCGTCCGCCACCTGCCGAGGGGCGTGGCGTGCTGCAGCGTCCACGTGCCACCGTCGCCGCCGGGGATCGCGGCCAGTAGGAGCGGTCGTCCCGCGACGAGCACGGGGAACACGGAGGTCATCGTGCGGCCGGTCGTGCGCCAGCCCGCGGTGAGGACGTAGCGGCTCAGCGGGCCCGTCCCCGTACTGGCCAGCAGGATGTCCACGGGTCGTTCGGCGTGGATCCGGACGGCCATGCCGCCGATGTCGGGGACCGCGTCCGGCAGTCCCACCGCCCGCGAGAAGCGGACGGTCGCCGGCCAACGGCCCGTGATGTCCAGCAGCGGGGAGCCCGTGCGTCCGACCCCCGTCACACTCAGCGTGGCCTTCGCGATGACGCCCTTGGGATGCAGTGCCTTGGGGCGGGCCAGTCGTGCCACCGCCGCCACCGCGCCGAACGCCGTACCCACGAGGCTGGACACCGGCGCCGACCGCAGTGCCACCTCCTTCGACTCGCGCGTCGAGGGCACGAGCGCGGACGAGGCGGCGGTGTCGTCCGTGTCGGCCGGGGTGGAGCGGCCGCGGCCGGGTTTCCGGGTCTCTCGGGACATGAGGCCACGATACCCAGCGGCGGGCGGTCGGGAGCGGCGCTGATCACGGGCGGGGCGGGTCGCCAACGAGACGCGTGCTTCCGGGGCCGGGCCGACGCGGGTTCAGTCGAGCGCCGATCGAAGGCGAGGCAGCGCCCAGTCCCACGGGATACGTTCCTGCTCCAGCCGGAGGTCGCCTCGGCCGGTCAGCGCCTCGAGTGCGGCGACCTCGCCCGCGGTGAGTCGCGTGGGCGCGGTGCGGGCGGGCGTGGGCTCGGGGACCGTGAACTCGCCCCAGGCGTCGAGCGTCTCGACGTCCATGAGGACGCTGACCGCGTGCGGCGCGTGGTGTCGGAGTCTGTCGAGGATCGCGAAACCGTGGGAGTCGAGGTCGCCCCAATAGACGATGCGGGCGGTCATCGCCCAGGGCAGTGCGGCGACGGCATCGACCGCGAAGCCCCGGCCGAACAGGCCGACCGCGCCGGGCAGGTCGGGGAGCGCGAGGAACGTGGTGAGATTCTCGACGACGACGAGGGTGCGCGGCCCTTCCGAACCGGGCCACAGCGCGGCGAGCTGATCGACCGGGCTCTCCACATCGCGCAGTGGGAAGTCGATCGCGGGGTCGAGGAGCCGCATCCTCACGCGGAGGTCGGAGCGTTTCAGCCCGAGACCGGCGACAGTGACCGCACCGTCGGGGATCGCGCTGTCGCGACCGCTTCGTGCGGCGTCGACCAGTTGCTCGACCACGCGGAGCCGGGATTCGATCCACTTGGTGTCGACTCCGGGGACCGCGATCTCGCGCGCCCGCAATCCCTCCGTGGGATGCGCGAGCGCCCACCGGCAGACGGCGAGCAGGCGCTCCATGTCCGCGTCGCTCAGCTTCTCCCAGGTCGGTGCGGTGGCCGCGGCGGCGAGTCGCAGGACCGACTCGTCGGGGCCCAACCGGAGCAGGTCGGTGGCCCTGGCGAGCATCGCCTCCCAGTGCGCGGCTCGTCCCGCGATCCGCGCGATCGCCCGGTCGCCCCGGACCTCCACGCGCTGAGGGAGAGCGACCGCGCCGAACCCGGGCAATCGGCGTTCCACCCAGGTGATCTGTACGTCGAGGGCGTCCTGGGCGGAGTCGAACTCCCGCCACCGCCGGATCCAGTCCGCCGTGCCGGCCGGGTCGTCCGAGGCGCGCGTCGCCGTCGGGGATGCGGTGGAGAATCGCAGGACGTACGCGGCAGCGGAGTCCGGGTCGGCGATCCACTCGCGGTACCGGCGGGTGAACCGGGTGGCGCACGCTTCGGCCAGATCATCGGGAGCGCGCGGCGTCGTCGGCCCGGCCATGTCAGCTCGCGGCTTCCCAGGTGACCCGCTCGATGCGGGAGCGGCTCCCGTCCTCGATGCCCACCACCACCAGACCACCGATGTACGGCTCGAGGGTCTGCAACAACTTGAGCGGGGTCGCCAGAACCATGTGGAACCCGAAATCGGTGAAGACGTCCATCGCGCGGCGCGTGTAGTCGGGGTCGGCCCGGTCGAACGCCTCGTCGAGGACCACGGTTCCGTAGCGCGGCACATCGGCGTCGATGTCCGCGAGCTGGAACCGCAGAGCCGCGGCGAGACAGAAGAACACCAGCTTCTGCGCCTGACCGCCCGACAGGCCGGAGGACGAATCGTGGTAGTTGGTCGGCGTCCCGTCCTCGTCGATCTCGACGCCGATGAAGCCGACGTGTCGCCGGGTGTCCAGCACGGTCTGCCGCCAGCGTCGGTCGGCGGAATCCGCGGATCCCAGCCGGTCCAAGAGTCGTGACATCACCGCGAAACCGGCCTCCGCGGTGTCGACGGTGCGCTTGTCGAGCGCTCCGGACACCGCCTTCTCCAGGTCGCTCAGGAAGTCTGTGACGGTCTCGGTACGTCGGTCACGCACCTCGATCTGCAGCCACCGGCCGGACTGGAACTCCGACCGGCGCAGCGAGTCGTTGACCGGTCTGATCCCGGCCTCGATCTCGGAGCGGGCGCGGCGGATGTGACGGGCGAGTTCGCCCAGATTCCGGGTTTGCATGTCCCCGATGAGCCCGAGGAATCGGTCCTCGAACTCCGCGAGGCGGTCCCGGCGAAGTTGGACCAGCCATTCGACGGCCTCACCGACGAATTCCGGGTCGGATTTGAGATCGGCCTTCTTGGCCGGCCACAGCTCCAGGTACGACGTGAGAACCGCGGTGATGCGCCGATGGATCCGGTCGCGCTCGGTCGCGGTGGACACCTGCTCGGCGGCGATGGACCGCTCGGCACGCTGGCAGACTTCCTGCACGTTCTCGGCGGTCAGGCGGCGCGTCGCAGCCGCCAGGCGTTCGCGGATGCGGGCCGCGGCGCCCTCGTCGACGTCGCGCCTCTCATGACCGGTCAGGTCGGCGAGCCGCCTCTCGAGACCCTCCACGACGCTAGCGGCAACCGCTCCGGCCCGGTTCGCGGAGTCGTACTCCGCCTGGGCCCGCGACTGCGCCTCCTCGGCGGCGCGCAGGTCCCGCTCCATCTCCGCGACCTCGGGATGCTGCTCCCGCCATTGGTCCAGGCGATCTCGGGCTGCCCGGGCGCGGTCCTCGGCGGTGTCGGCGTCCAGCTCCTCCCACCGCAGGCCCAGGAGGGTGGCGGCCGCGCGCTGGCGGGCGCGACGCTGCGCGTCGAGGTCGTCCAGTCCGGCCCACTGCCGCTCGTGGGTGTCGATACGTGCCCGGATCTCGTTCCGGAGAGTGGTCAGTGCCTCCACCTTGGAGTCGTCCATACTGCCCAGCTGGAACGCCGCCGGGTCGTCGATCCGTCGGCGGTCGTCCTTCTCGAACCGCGCCCCGCGTCTGATCAATCCGTGCAGAGTGACGGCCTTGTCGTGCTGGGCCAGTTCGGCGGCGGTCTCCACGCAGGTCACGTCGAATTCGGCCGCGAGTCTGCGGTTGAGCCACTGGAGGAACGGCCCGGCGGCGGGGCGGACCTTCCGGACGAGGCTGTGCGGGCCGGTCCTGCGGGCGGCGGAGTCGTCGCCGTGGTCGACCACCTCGTAGACCAGGCGGACGCCCAGGTGGGTCGAGTCGACGGCGGCGGCCACCCGGTCCCGGAGGTGGTCGGGGACGAGCATCGTGCGGGCGAAGCCGGACAGGACCCGCTCGATCGCGGGACGCCAGCGGGCGTGCTCGGCGGGGACGTCGAGGAGTTCTCCGGCGAACGGTAGTTCGCGCGCGCTCAGCCCCGCCGCCTCGCACACGAGGTCCCGGGCGGCCAGCAGCCGGGAATCGATGTTCGAGCGGTGTCGCAACAGCGCCTGCAACTGCGCGGTCACCTCCTCGAGCGAGCGTTGTTCCTCGTTGAGGGACCCGGCCACCTCCCGCAGCGTCTCGCGGTCTCGCGCCCGCTCGGCCTCCTGTTCCGCGTCCTCGCGCTCGAGCGTGGCGAGCAGGGCGGCGAAGTCCTCGGCCGAAGTCGGAAGGGCGCCGCCCAGGCGCTCGACCTCCGTCTCCGCACGCGCACGCCGTGCGGAGACGGAGGCGGCGTGTTCGAGGGCCCGGTCGAGGTCTCTCGCGAGCTCATCCCGCCCGGCGCCGGCGCTACCCCGGAGTCGGGCGCGGATGTCGTCGGCCGCCGTGCGTCGTACATCGAGTCGATCTCGAGCGGATGCGATGGTGGACTCCGCGGCCACCAGCGCCCCGCGGGCCGTCCGCAGCTCCTCCTCGACGAGTTCGAAGGTCACGGCGGCCTGCACCGCGGGAAAAGCCTCACTCTCAGCGTCCAGCTCGTCGGCCAGCGCCAGCACGCGGTCCCGGGAGGCCCGCAGGTCGGCGAGCGGGGCCAGATGGGCGATCTGCTTGCGCACGTCGACCACCGACCGGTGGGCCTCACGAAGCTCCGAGAACTGCGCCACTGCGCGGTCGGCCACCGCGAAGGTACCCGGCTCCTCCAACATGAAGTCGCGGAAGAGCTGGTCGAGACTGGACAGCGACTTGGCGGACAGGGTCCGGTGCAGCAGGAGCTGAGCGGACTCGGAGGCGATGCCCAGCCGACGCCGGAACGCGGCGGCGAACGCCGAGTAGCTGTCGTGGAACCTCACGTCCGGGATCTCCCGCTTGAGCGCCCGCTTGTCGATGCCACTGCGGAGGTAGCCGAACAGGTCCGGCAGGTCTGTGGGCTCGTCGGACGAGTGCTCGCGGACCCCGTGGAGACGCTTGACCCCGGCCGCGGAATTGTCGCCCGAACGCAGGTAGAGCAACAGGAGAAGTGTCACGCTGGTGCCGCGGCCGTCCGAGTAGGTCAGGGCGATCGCGGAGAACGTGGCCTTGGGACGCAGGTAGACGGAGGCCAGGTCGCCGGATTCGGCGTCGGCTCCCCGCCGCCAGGCACCACGGATGTAGGACACGAGAGTGCGCCCCGATCCCCGTCCCGCCTCCTCCTGCGCGGCGGCGTTGAATCGCAGGTGCGCCGGGGGCACGAGCACCGCTGAGACCGCATCGATGAGGGTCGATTTGCCGGACCCGGATCCGCCGGTGATGAGGAACCCCTTCCGCGGCACCTCCACGTCGTGATACCCGTCGAGCGTTCCCCAGTTGCACACCTGGATTCGCGACAGTCGCAGCTGATCAGGGTGTTCCGGAGCTCCGGGAAGCTGTAGGGCCTCAGTCATCGTCGACCACCTCGTCGTCGTCGAACAGGGCGTCGTCCCGCCCGCCGGGCGGTTCGCCGTCGTGCTCACCGTCGGCCCCACCGCGCGCCTCGATCAGGGCGCGGTACTCGTCGCGGATCCCCGCGACGACGTCCGCGTCGAACAGGTGGCGGAGGACGGGGGAGACCTCGGCGCGCCCCGCTGTCTCCGTGTCGGAGAGCAGCGAGTAGCTCTTGAGCCGGTTCCACGAGGCGTCGAACTTGCGCGCATACCGGCTCCGGTCGGAGTCGACGACGGAACGGTAGACGTCGACCCGCTCGGCCACGTCCTCGCGATCCACGATCACCCGCTCGCCGGGCTGGGCCACGGACAACTCGGACCGCAGGTGCACGAGCAGGACGGTGTCCATGTGCGACAGCGTCTCGGTCCGCAGTACCGCCGGGACCTCGACCCGTCCACCCGTGTCGACCTGCCTGGTGAAGGCGATACCGGCGTCGTGGTCCAGCACCAGATCGAGGAACACGTCCGCCAGTCGCGATCGCATGGCGGGCTCGTCGGAGACCACAGCCGCCCAGATCTCCGGCTGGCGATGCGCCTGCACCAGCGGGCCCGTGAGCAGCCGGGCCAACGCGCGTCTGGAGGCGAAGGACAGCGTCCCGGTGTCACCGGGCCACAGGCCGTCATCACCCGCACCGTCAGGTCCGTCGGGATCGGCCGTCGCAGGGGTAGTCACAGATCCTCCTCCAGAACTCGATCGGCCGTGAACACCAGGGTCGGGATCCGGGCGCTCAAGGTCGGGCCGGATCCACTCGTCCATGTGACGGTCTCGACCGAACACGGGTCATCCGGTGGTGCCTCGGCCTGCGTGGTGATGGCCAGATTCAACAGCCCGACGATACTGGCGACGCCCTGGGTGGCCGGGTGTTCGCGGAGGATCGCCCCGATGGATGACGGGCCGAGCCTGGACACCACGTCGCGGACATGGGCGCGGAGTTCGGCCTCGTCGATCTCCGAGGCCCGGACAAGCGCCGTGAGGGCCTCGAGGTCCGCGTGGCCCTCCTCGTGGTGCGCGACCTCCGCCGCCACCCGTTCCTCTCCCGGATTCCGCAGGCGCAGCGCGCTCACAGACCGGACCGACATTCCGACCCGACGGAGCGGCACCGACATCTGACTGGTCGGCTTCACGGCGCGCGCGCCGCTCGCCTCGGCTGCCGCGGCGCGGGCGGACCGGATCAGTGCCAGCATCTGCCGGTGCTCGACGTAGGCGTCGGAGGTGACGAAGTGCCGCAGGCTGCGAGACAGAGAGGTGAGGACACCGTTGACCTCAGCCCCGGCGGTCTCCATCTCGTCGAACAGCTCCCGCAGGCCCCGCCTGGCTGACGGGGGTAGGTCGGCGACCTGCGGTCGGCTCAGGATGTCGTCGATCCACGTGTCGACCGACGCCGAGCGTTCGGGATCGAGGAGCACCGAGTAGAAGGACGAGAAGCTGCGGCCGGCCTCGGAGTCACCGATGAGGTCGACGCCGCCGAAGACGGCGTCGAGGACGTCACCGCGCGCGCCGTCCTGGTCGAGGAGACGACGACGGAGGTCTTGGTTGAGCGACTCGAATTCGGCGCGGACGCGGGCGAAATCGGCGGGTATGTCATCCGCCCCGCGGAGGATCTCCGACACCTTCTCCCCGACCTGCTCCGGGTCCGCGAGCTCGAGGTCGCCCGCCTCGACACGTGCGATGGCGGCGTCGATACGGTCGCGCTCCCGGTGGAGGGCGGCCAGCCGGCCCTGAACGGACGGGTCGGTGTCCCGTGCGAGGTCCTCCAGTTGCCGGGTGAGCGTCTCGACGCGGGACACGGTCAGTCCGCGTCGCGGTGTCTGCAGGCCGTCGAGAAAGTCCATCACCACGAGTGCGGACTGGGTGGGTTCGAGCGTCTCACCCGTCGCCGCGGTGCCGGGTCTGCGCAGCATCCAGCCGGCGTCGACCCATTGACGTACGTAGGCCTGGGCTGTTCCCGGAACGTCCGCGCCGGAGTCGCGGACGGCAGTCAGGGTCCTGTCGAGGAACTCGTAGAACTCCGAGGACGGGACACGCCGTGACGACCCCTCGAAGACCTCCGCCAGCACCGCCACGATGAGCGGCCACAACTGGGCACGCATCAGCGAGAGGGCGGATGATTCGCCGTTCAGCCTGGAGAGCTGGAGGAAACGGGCGAGCGCGGACACGAGTCTCATGGTGGCATGCGGTGCCGCTTCATCCTCCAGAGTGTTCGGAACACGTAGTGCGAGAAGGGGGTGCGCGGAACGCTCTTGTCGATGGGCCGGGGCGGCGGATGCCGACGGTTGGCCGGTTCAGTCGTCGACGCCGCGGGCGGCCAGGGCGTCACCGAGCTGGTCGGCCGTCGTGAGCGCGCCGAGGACGGTGGGCACCACGAGCGCGCGGATCGACATGCCCAGGCCGCGCGCCCTGCGGGCCTCGGTGACCTGCTGTAGTCGGCGGGCGATGAGCGGGATCGCACGGATCGTCAGCACGAGCACCAGCGCGATGCGGTCCGGCGAGACACCGACGTGGCGCAGGGGGCCGACGGCGCGCGTGACCGCGTCGAGCATGTCGGAGATGCGGGTCGTCAGCGCGACGAGACCCGCCACCGCGATGGCCACCAGCAGCGCACCGCACACCCGCAGGGCGGTGTCGAGGTCGGCGACGATCCACTGCAGCACGAGGATGGCGATCAGCATCGGCAGGACCGGCCGGACCTGATCCCACGCGGCCCGGGGGCGGATGCGGCCGATGGCGTACAGAACCGCGGTCAGGGCCAGGGCGGGAAGGACGTGCCAGGGCTCTCTGATCAGCAGGGTCGCGGCCACGATGAGCACGCACACCGCCAGGATCTTCAGCCCGGCGGGAAGGCGGTGCAGCAGCGAGTCGCCCGGTTGGTAGGTGGCGAACATCTACGCGACCGGCCCCGCGCCCAACGCGATCCGCCGGTAGCCGGCCAGCGCGGGCCCGGGGGAGTCGTCGATCACCACGCGGCCGCCGTCGACCACCAGCACGCGATCGAAATCGGCGACCAGGTCCAGGTCGTGGGTGACCACGACCAGCTGCTGCTCGAGAGCGGCGAACGTCTCCGCCACCAACTGGCGATTGCGCAGGTCGAGAAGGGTCGTGGGCTCATCGGCCACGATGACCGAGGGCTCGATCACCAGCACGGCCGCCAGCGCGAGCAACTGCTTCTGCCCCCCGGAGAGGAGATGGCACGGATGACCGGCATGCCCGGCGAGGCCGAAGGTCTCGAGCACCCGGGCGACTCGTCGTCGTCGCTCCTCCTTGCCCATCTTGGAGCGTCGTAGGGAGAAGTCCACGTCCTCCGCCACGGTGGGCATGACGATCTGGGTGTCCGGGTCGGTGAAGCAGAAGCCCACTCGGCGCCGGACCTGCGCGCCCTTGCGGCGGGTGTCCAGACCGTCGACCGTCACGGTGCCGGACGTGGGGACGACCAGCCCGTTGATCATGCGCGCCAACGTCGACTTCCCGCCGCCGTTGACGCCGACGATGCCGATGCGGCGCTCGGTGAGGGTGAGGTCGACGTCCGTGAGGACGGGCCGGTCGCCGTAGGCGTGGCCGACTCCGTCGAAGCGGATTTCGACGCCGCGCGGGCCCGGGTCGTTGGGGGTTGTCACGCTGTCGTGGAACGATGCCCGCGCAGCGGGACGATCAGCCCTGGACGTGCGCGGTGCACCTGCGCTGCCACGATCGCGGTGACGACCGCCTTGAGCAGGTCGCCGGGCAGGAAGACCGTGTTGGCGGCGATCGCGCCCGTGACGGTGAGCTCGGTGCGGATGAGCATCCCGGCGACGCCCACCGCGTAGATCACCCCGATGCCGCCGACGATATTGATGGCCAGCCCCGGCAGCACGCGGTAGCGCGGCATCATCCACGCGGTGAGCAGGCCGATCACGATCACCGCCGGGATCCAGCCGATGAGGAAGCCCGCCGTGGGGCCGGCCAGCGAGGTCAGGGTGGTGCGGCCCCCCGCGAGTACCGGCAGTGCCAGGCCGATGATCATCACCGCGAGCACCGACAGGGCGCCCTTGCGCCAGCCGAGCAGCGACCCCGCGAGCATCACGCCGAGGGTCTGCAGGGTGATGGGTACGCCCGCGGACCCGATGGTGAGCTGCCCCGGTAGACCGAGGACCACGATGAGGGCGGCGAACACCGCGATCTGCGCGAGGTCGCGGGTCGCGCTGCGGGCCGGGGCCGTGTCGATCGACATGCTCATGACACTCCTTGGTGACGCTGCGGCCGCAGGGCGACCTGAACACCGTTCATAGTGGCACGGGGCGGTGGTCCGGCGCACAGTGGGCCGGCGGGGGCGCCGCCGGCCCGGACATAGAAACCCCGGGGGGCGCGGAACTCGGGATAACGCCCCCGCGCCCGTCCCCGCGCCCGCCCCCGCCACTGCGGCCCCGACGTCAGAGGGCCTGGCCGGGTAACCGGAACCCTCTCCCCGGTACGACCGGTCAGTCCCTCCCGGCGCTGGCCCGGATATGCGCCCGCTCGCCCTGCCGACCCACCAGGCTGAGGAACTCCACCGGGCCGGCGCTGGTGGCGCCGAACCAGTGCGGGGTGCGGGTGTCGAACTCGGCCGCCTCGCCGGGGGTGAGGACGAGGTCGTGCTCGCCGAGGACCAATCGGAGCCGGCCGTCCAGGACGAACACCCAGTCGTGGCCGTCGTGGATATGGAGGTGCGGCTCGTCGTCGTCCCTCCCCCTGGGTAGCACGAACTTGTACGCCTGGATCCCGCCCGGCCGGCGTGACAACGGGATGACGGTGGCGCCGTAGTCGGTGGTGAAGGGCTGCAAGGTCACTCGGGGGTCGCCGGTCGGCGGGGCGTCGACGAGGTGGTCCAACGTGACGCCGTGTGCCCGCGCGAGCGGCAGCAGCAGTTCGAGCGTGGGGCGGCGCTGTCCCGACTCGAGTCGGGACAGGGTGCTGGGGGAGATGCCGGTCTTGTCGGAGAGCTGCGCGAGGGTCATGTCGCGGCGCCGTCGCAGTGATCGCAGGCGGGGTCCCACGCCGGTGAGGGTCTGGGCGGTCGGGTCGGTCATGAACCCAGTTTGCCACTTCGGCAAGGAATGTTGCGCCATCGTTGTCCGGGCGTCATCGTCGAGGGGCGAGGGCGGCGACCGCGGCCCGGAGCGGGGGAGACGGACAGATGAGTACACGGATCGACGACCTGCGGGACGTGGTCGTCGTGGGTGGCGCGGCAGCCGGGCTCACCGCCGGCCTGACGCTGGCGCGCGCACGGCGTCGCGTGACGGTCATCGACGCGGGGCGGCCGCGCAACGCCTCGGCCGAGGGGATCCACGGTCTCCTCGCGCTGGACGGTGTGCCGCCGGCGGAGTACCTCGCGCGGGGGCGCGCGGAGGTGGAGAGGTACGACGGCGAGGTCGTCGCGGGCGAGGTCGTGGACACCCGCCCGGCCGGGCATGGTTTCGACGTCATCCTGGCCGACAGGACAGTGCTGCCCACGCGCACGCTCGTCCTCGCGATCGGGGTGACCGACGAGCTGCCGGACGTGCCCGGGGTGCGCGAACAGTGGGGGCACGGCGTCCTGCACTGCCCGTACTGCCACGGATGGGAGGTCCGCGACCAGCGGATCGGCGTCATCGCCACCGGCCCGATGTCCGCGCACCAGGCCGTGCTGTTCCACCAGTGGAGCCGCGACATCACCTTCCTCACCGGCGGGCGGCCGCTCGACGAGCAGGACCGTGTCCATCTCGACGCGCTCGGGATCCCGATCGTCGGGGGTGGGATCTCGCGGGTGGAGGCCGACGGTGAGCGCGTGGTCGGTGTCCGTGTCGACGACGACGAGGTCATCGACCTCGACGCGGTGGTGGTGGGCAGTCGGATGACCGTGCGGGTCGAGCCCTACACCGCGATCGGCGTGACGGCGGACGATCACCCCGTCGGCACGTTCATCGCCACCGACGAGACCGGTGCCACCTCGGTGCCGGGGGTGTGGGCGGCCGGCAACTGTGCGGACCTCATGGCGCAGGTCGGAGCGGCGGCCGCACACGGCGCCCGCGTCGCGCAGTTCCTCAACGCCGCGCTGGTGACCGCCGACCTCGAGAGTGCTGTCGCCGAGCAGGCGGGTGAGGTGGTCGATGACGCACGAGTTTGACCGTCGCTACTGGGACCGCGTCTGGTCCGGCGCGGCAGACACCGGGAACGCCGGGGACGCTGGCCGGGCGTCCGCGATGGCCACGAGCCCACCCAATCCGCACCTCGTCCGGGAGATCGCGGGGCTGAGTCCCGGGGCGGCGCTCGAGGCCGGGTTCGGGGCCGGGGCCGAGGCGTTGTGGTTGGCCTCGAGAGGCTGGCGCGTCACGGGGGTCGACCTCGCGGCCGGGGCGCTCGAGGTCGCGGCGCGTCGTGCGGCGGCGGCCGGCCTGGCCGACCGGGTGTCGTGGCTCGAGGCGGACCTGTCCGCCTGGGAGCCCGAGGTCCGGTTCGGCCTGGTCACGACGCATTACGCCCACCCCTCGATCCCGCAGCTGGACTTCTACGAGCGGCTCGCGGGCTGGGTGGCCCCGGGCGGCACGCTGTTCATCGTGGGGCACCTCCACCACGGAGAGCGCGGAGCGCACGGCCACCACGGCGCCGCGGGGCATCCCCACCACGGCGCCCACCCGCCGGCCGAGGCCAGTGCGACCGCCGCCGGGATCACCTCGGTGCTCGGGCGGGACCGGTGGCGGATCGACACCGCGCTCGAGTGCTCACGCGAGATGGCCGGGCGCGGCGGCGCCGCGGTGACCGTGCACGATGTCGTCGTCAGGGCCACTCGGAGGACGTGACCGCCGGCGCGTACCTCACCCGCCGGCGGGGCGGGTGAGGTAACTGTTCTCACATGCCCCGCGTCATCCCCGCTCACCCCGTCTACGGCCATCCCTCCGAGGAGAGGGTCGTCGACCTGCTCCGGGACCAGCTGGCCGACGACTGCCTCGTCGTGGTGGGGCAGCGGGTGTCGACGGCGGAGAAGGAGCACGAGGTCGACGCCCTCGTCGCGATGCCCGGTGCCGGGATCGTGGCCATCGAGATCAAGTCCGGGCAGATCACCGTCGAGGACGGACGCTGGGTGCAGGGCAGTGGCGGCAAGCAGTTCACGATCGACCCGGTGACGCAGTGCCGCGAGGCGCTGTACGCCCTGCGTGGTTACGTCAGCGAGGACCCACGCTGGCCGCGACAACACCAGCGCTGGACCCACCTGCTCGTCTTCCCCAACGCCTCGATCCCCGGCGACTTCGCGCTGCCGCAGATCAGCCGCGACCGGATCGTGGACCGGGACCAACTCGATCAACTCGCGTCGGTCGCGCACCGGGTCGCGCGGGAGTCCGGACCGGCCGACCGCCCGTTCCTCGCCGCGGGCACGGTCGACAGGCTGGCCGAGATCCTCGGCGGTCGCGGCCTGCCGCAGCGCGACGTGGTGGCGCGTGCCGCGGAGAACGCCGACATCGCCGACGCGCTCACCCGCGAGCAGTCGGTGCTGCTGCGCGCGGTCGACGCCCTCCCGCGCGTCGAGATCCGCGGTGGCGCCGGGAGCGGCAAGACCTACCTCGCTCTCGAGCAGGCCCGCCGGCTGTCGCGAGACGGGCAGCGGGTGGCATTGATCTGCTATTCCCACGGCCTGGCCAGCTACCTCAGGCGCGTCACCAACGGATGGAAGCGGCGCGAACGGCCCGCCTACGTCGGGGAGTTCCACGCCCTCGGTGTGGAATGGGGCGCCCCGGCGGGGCCCGACGAGCGCATCCGGTCCGCCGAGTCGGTGCGGTGGTGGGAGGAGGAGCTCCCGCGGTTGATGTCCGAGCTGGCCGACGGGCTGCCCGACGGCCGGCGTTTCGACGCCGTGATCGTGGACGAGGCCCAGGACTTCGCCGACAGCTGGTGGCAGCCCGTGATCGGGGCTCTGCGTGACCGGGAGAACGGTCGCCTCATGATCGTCGGTGACGTCGGGCAGAGCGTCTTCCAGCGGGCGGGTCGACCGCCCGTGGACCTCGTGCCCCTCGTGCTGGACCACAACCTCCGCAACACCCGGCAGATCGCCAGCGCGTTCCTCCCGCTCGTCGGGCACCGCATGGAGCTGCGGGGAGGGTCCGGCCCCGCGGTGCGGTACGTCGACGTCCCGGAGGGGGCCGACCCGATCGCGGTGGGAGACGACGAGGCCATGCGGCTGCTCGACGAGGGCTGGGAGCCCGGGGACGTCGCCCTGCTGACGATCGGCTCACGCCACCCGATGCAGGTGGAGCTGCAGGAGGACGGCAACGACGCTTACTGGGAGACATTCTGGAGCGGGGACGACATCTTCTACGGCCACGTCCTGGGCTTCAAGGGACTCGAGCGGCGGGCGGTCGTGCTGGTGTGCAACGGGTACGAGGGCATCGACCGCCTCCGCGAACGCATCTACGTGGGTCTGTCGAGGGCGACCGACGTGCTCGTCGTGGTGGGGGACGCCGCAGCATGACAGGCGCACCCTCGCGGGAGAGGGGAGCAGTGACCGTGAACAGAAGCTCCGGACTGGAACACCGAAGAGCGTGCATGATGTACTTCGGACAGTTGTACGCGAAGACGCGCAGACACTGAAAAGGACGGCTAAATGAAGATCGGAAAAAACCTGCAGCAGCAGATCGCCGTGTTCGGCGAATCCGGCAGCGGGAAGACCGTACTTCTATCGTCGTTCTACGGCGCCACCCAGGAACCAAGATTTATTGAGAAGAATCACTTCAGCGTCATCGCTGACGACCAGGGGAAGGGACTGACCCTCCATCGGCTTTATTTGGCGATGCGAGATTCAACGAAAGTTCCGTCCCTGAATAGGTTCAAGGGCGATAGTCACGACTTCACCGTTCACCTAAAGACACTGGCCGGGCGAAGGAAGGACAGGTCCGGCAAGATCGAGGGGCTCCACTTGGTCTGGCACGATTACCCGGGCGAGTGGTTTGAGAGCTCTCCACACGGAGATGAGGAAACAAGGCGGCGGCTGGCGATGTTCCGGTCCTTGCTCGGCTCCGATGTCGCCCTACTCCTTGTTGATGCCCAGCGGCTGATCGACAATGAGGGTGAGGAGGAACGCTACCTGAAGCTCCTCTTCACAAATTTCAAGAACAGTATTGTCGGGCTTAAGAGCGGACTCCTCGACGATGGGAAGCCTCGCAAAGAGTTTCCCCGCATTTGGATAATTGCACTGTCGAAGGCGGACCTGCTCCCCGACGCAGACGTCTACCGGTTCCGCGACCTTGTCATAGAGAAGGCCGGCGGTGAGATCGCGCAGCTCCGTGATGAGCTCCGGTCGATGGTGGTTGCGGCGGATGCCCTGGACATCGGTCAGGACTTTCTGCTGCTCTCGTCCGCCAAGTTCGAGCCCGGCAAGATTGTCATGTCCCAGCGCAAAGGCGTGGATCTGATCCTTCCGATCGCCTCGGTTATGCCATTGGAGAGGTACGCTCGGTGGGCGGGCAACTTCAAGGCTCCCGGGAAAGTGCTTGAGGTGATGCTGCGGGGGGCCGGACCTCTGCTCACGGGCCTACTGCTGAAGCAAGACGGCAAGTTCAAGCCAGCGAAGATCATGGCGAAGTTCGTGGGCACCGAAGTGATCCTCGAGATCGCGAGTCTGGCGGCGGACAAAGTGAAGGAATTTAACGAGAACTCGCGAACC
>NZ_BCSW01000040.1 GCF_001571065.1 Dietzia cinnamea NBRC 102147 | reverse complement strand
GCCGTCTTCTTCGCGGGCGCCTTGCGCGCGGCGGTCTTCTTGGCGGGGGCCTCGCCAGTGACCTCGGTGGCCGACGGATCGCCGCTCGCCGCGGAATCCGAATTGGTGGTCTTCGTGGCTGCCACAAACGCCCCTTCACAACCGGTTACTCGATGGGAATCGGGGATCGATGCCGCCTGGTCTGCAGACATGCGAGCCGTCCGCCTTGCGGTACCGGGCCCGTCCCCGGCCGGTACGTGTTCCCGGCCTGCGCCATTGTAACGAGATTCTGTCCGGGGGGTTGCATCCGGCGGAGTTAGCCCGGGTCAGACGCCCACGTCGGGCAGGACCCGGCCGAGGTCGAGCACCCCCGAGTGACCTGCGGCGTAGAGCGCCGCGCCGATGATCCCGGCGTCGCCACGCCGGACGGCCGCGCGGACGGGGGTGCGGTTCTCGAGCAGGGGGAACCACTGGTCGGCGGCCTCGCTGACACCTCCCCCGAGGACGAAGGCGCGGGGCCAGAGGAGGTCCTCGATGGCGCGCAGCACGTTGGACACGTGCGGGGCCCATTCCTCGAAGCTCAGTCCGTCGCGGGCGCGGACGGAGGCGGAGGCCAGGTGCTCGGCCTCGTCGAAACCGCGCCCGGCGATGTCCTCGACCATCAGGTGGCCGAACTCGGTGTTGGGTAGCAACCTGCCGTCCAGCAGGAGGGCTGAGCCGATGCCGGTGCCGAACGTCAGCAGGATGACCAGCCCGTCGACGCCCTCACCGGCGCCGTAGTGGACCTCGGTGAGGCCGGCGGCGTCGGCGTCGTTGAGCATGAGGACGGTGCGGCCCGGTAGGTGCCGGTCGAAGAGGTCGACGACGTCGCAGCCGATCCAGGAGTGGTCGATGTTGTGCGCGATGCGCGCCACGCCCTCGTGGATGACGCTCGGGAGGGCGACGCCCACCGGGCCGCGCCAGTCGAATTCGGCGACCATCTCGCGGATGAGCGCGGCGACGGCGTCGGGGGTGGCGGGCTGGGGCGTGGGGCGGACGAGCCGGTCGCCGATGAGTTCCCCGCGCGCGAGGTCGACGAGCCCCACCTTGACGCCGGTGCCGCCGACGTCCACGCCGAGTCCGGTCGGCGTCTCCGTCGGCGGGACGGCGGAGAGGGGCGAGGGGCTGGACATGTGGGGCTCCCGTGGGGTGGACCGTGCGGGGCACGGCGTCGGTTGTCAGGTGCCCGGGCCGTCGGGGCACGATGGGCGTCGGGCGCCCGCGGGCCAGCGTATCGGTCCGGCGGGCCCCGGGGCGGGTTCACCGCCGCGCCCGTCCGGCGGGTCCGAGTACGGGCCCCGGAGGGGTACGACGACGACGAGGAGGGGCACATGACGTCCAGCGGAGCAGCAGAGGAGGCCGGCCGGACCGGCCCGGAGTTCGTCGACGGGTTACGGGAGCTGGCCGAGAGGGTGGCGGTGTCGGGCGGTGACGTGGCCCGGCGGATGCTGGCCGAGTTCGACTCGCGGGGGCCGGGTTCGCAGGGGCTGGGCTCGCGGTCCAAGTCGTCGGAGACCGATCCGGTGACCGTCATCGACACCTCGGTGGAGGAGCACCTGCGGCGGGAGATCGCGGCCGCCCGCCCGGGCGGCACGGTCCTCGGCGAGGAGGGCGGGGAGGTCGCGCACGACACGCACGAGACCCCGGGCGATCCGGGGGGCGTGCCGACGGACGGGGACATCGCCGGTGCGCGCGAGCCGCGGGTCCGGTGGGTCGTCGACCCCGTCGACGGGACGGTCAACCTGCTGTACGGGATCCCGTTCACGGCGGTGTCGGTGGCCGCCGAGGTGGACGGCGTCGTGGTCGCGGGGGCGGTCCACAATATCGTCACGCGGGAGACCTGGAGCGGGGGCTCGGGCCGGGGCGCGGCCCTGAGGGAGGCGGACGGCACCACGACGGCGCTGCGCGTGTCGGACTGCGCGGACCTGTCGCTCGCCCTGGTCGGAACCGGGTTCGCCTACGACGCGGGGATCCGGGCGGAGCAGGGCCGCGTGGTGGCCGAGTTGCTCCCGCGGGTCCGTGACATCCGCCGGTGCGGGTCTGCGGCGTTGGATCTGTGCATGTTGGCCACCGGCCGGCTGGACGCCTACTACGAGCGCGGGCTCAAATACTGGGACCACGCGGCGGGCGCGCTGATCGCGGCCGAGGCCGGGGCGGTGGTGGCGGTGTCGGAGGACGACGCCGTGCCCACCACCGGCGCCACGCCCGGCGTGGCGCCGGAGTTCCTCTCCGCGCTCGCGGGCGCGACCGGACGGCTCAGCAGCTGACGGCGCGCGCGGCGTCGAGCTCGGAGGAGATGGGCTGGCGACCCACTTTGAGCTCGTCGAGCGCGCCGACGGCGGCGGTGGAATCGGACAGGCGGGAGAACGTCGTGCCGAGCGCCAGGTCGACGGTGCCGTCGGTGCGGCCGTCGGTCACCAGCTGCATGCACGGCGCGGCGAGGGAGAGCGAGCGGGCGGCGGCCCGGCCCGCCTCGCCGTAGCGGATCTGACCGTGGCACTCGAGGGCCTGCCCGTAGACCGGGTCGTTGCCGATCGCGTCCGAGCCCGCCGGTTGGAATCCGCGCTCGGCCAGCTCGGCGGCGACCGCACCGGCCTGCCCGCTCTGGCCGTTCGCGTTGAGCACCCGGATGCGGGTGTCGGCGAGCAGCGCCGGCGCGACCTGATCGAGGGCGTCCACGGACTCCTCCTCGAGGCCCGCCTCCTCGGCCGCCGGCGGGAGCGGGCAGGCGACGGCCTGGGTGGCGGCGTCGTCTCCGCGCAGTGCCGCGGCCCAGACGAGCGCACCGAGGACGAGCACCACGACCACGAACAGGACGTAGGGCGAGCGCAGGCGGGTCGACCCCCGCGCGGGGGTCGGGCTCGGTGTCGCCTGGGTGCTGAGATGGACGACCATGAGGGCCTTTCCTGCAGGTGAACGGGCTGCGGTCCCCGATGGGACCCGGCCCTCCACTGTAAACGTCGGGCGCAGGCGATCCCGCCCGGAACACGGACGTGACCGCTGGATGAAAAAGGCGGGAGATTCCGTTACTATGCGTGCGCCGGTCGGTCCACCGCCGAATCGGGCACCCCCCCACACAGACCCAGAAAAGAGACTCATGGCAACCGACTACGACGCTCCCCGCCGCACCGAGGCAGACGAGCTCACCGGCGATTCGCTGGAGGAGCTCAAGGCACGGCGCGCGGAGGGAGCCACCGGCGAGGTCGACGTCGACGAGACGGACACCGCCGAGTCCTACGAACTGCCGGGTGCCGACCTGTCCGGCGAGGAGCTCACGGTGCGGGTTGTGCCGGAGCAGGACAACGAGTTCACGTGCGGCGAGTGCTTCCTGGTGCACCACCGCAGCCGCTTCGCCGAGGAGCGCGACGGCATGGCCATCTGCATGGACTGCGCGGGCTGAGCACCGCGCGCGGCGGCGCCGCCGGTCAGCTGTAGTGGTTGTCCGGCAGCGCCGCCGCGAGCCCCTCGGGGTCGCGCGTGCTGATGAGCCAGTACGGCGTGGGGTCCAGAGGGTCGTCGAGGACCACGATCACCATGGTCGGGATGTACCCGCGGTGGACGACGAACGCCTCCGGGTCCAGCTGCCGTCCCATCGCCGCCTGCTTCGCCGTCGCGGGAACGACCGCGCTGCGGGCGATCGCGTCGAACGGCAGGCGCGCGCGGCCCGCGTACAGTGTCCCTCCGCCCTGACCGTCGGATTCGACCTCGATCCTCTCGCGGCCGAGCGAGACGAACAGCCAGGCGAGCAGGGCGGGGACCACGATGACGAGTAGCCACATCCACCAGCGTGCGCCGGCCGTGAAGGCCAGGACGACCGCCACGACGGTGACCGCGGCGAGCAGGAGCCACCACCACACCGGGACCCGCAGCGTCTCGGAGTGGACGGGGCGCGGCGCGCGATCGGGTGGGGGGCGGAGATCTTCGTCGGACACGACATCAAGACTATCGAGCAACCGGGCGACGCCCGGCAGGAGGGCGGCGGCATGGTGAGCGGATCGGCCGGGGTGAGCGGTACCGGCGAGGTGCTCCGGATACGACGGCTGGACAGTGGACTCCCGCTGCCTGTCCGGGCGCACGCGGCGGACGCCGGGATCGATCTCCACGCCGCGGAGGACTGCGACCTGACACCCGGACACCGTGTCCTCATGCCGACGGGAGTCGCCATCGCGTTGCCCGTCGGGTACGTGGGCCTCGTGCACCCACGGTCCGGCCTGGCGGCACGGGCGGGACTGTCCATCGTCAACGCACCCGGGACCGTCGACGCGGGATACCGGGGGGAGATCAAGGTGAACCTCATCAACCTCGATCCGGCCGAACCCGTCCGTATCGCGCGCGGTGACCGGATCGCACAGCTCCTCGTCCAGCGGGTCGAGTTGTGGGACGTCGTGGAGGTCGATGATCTCGACGAGACCGACCGCGGGGACGGCGGCCACGGCTCGACCGGGGGCCACCACCGCCTGAGCTGACCGGCCGCCCTCACGCCCGGGGAGACAGACCACCACCGCCCTCACACCCGGGGAGACAGACCACCATCGCGCCTGACCTGACCGGCGGCGACGCCGTTGGGTAGCGTCGTCCGCGACGGTCCCGTCCGGGGCCGGGTCGCACTCCGAGAGGATTTCCACCATGTTCGGACGAAAGAAGCCGGTGACCGGGGCCCGCGACGCCGCCGCGTCCACCGAGGCGGAGTCGCAGGCACCCTCGTCGACGGGGCCGCACGACCGCTCGTCCGTTCCAGACGTGCGCGCGTACTACACGGCCCTCGGCTACGGCCATATCGACCTGGGGTCGCTCGTCATCGGAGTGCCGCAGGGCCGCGATCTGAACGTGGCCCTCGACCCGGCCGGCCAGCCCGAGTTCCACGTCGTCACCCAGGTCTCACGTGTCATCCCGCGGGCGTTCGCCGCCCCGAAGTCGGCAGGACAGTGGCGCACGATGGTGGCGGGGATGCGTGAGCAGCTCGAACAGCAGGGCGCCGATGTCTCGGTGGTTGACGGTCCCTGGGGGCGCGAACTCGTCGCCGTGCTGCCCGGGGCGGTCTTCCGCGCCATCGGGGTCGACGGCAACCGGTGGACCGCCGAGGTCCGGGTCATGGCCACGCCTGAGCTCGCGGACCAGGCGGCGGAGGAGGGGCGGGAGGTGTTCCGGCACCTCCTCATCAACCGCGGTGACGGGCCGATGCCCGTGCGGGAGCAGCTCCCACTGACCATCCCGGACGAGATCCAGCAGGCGCTCACCCAGGCGCGGTCCCAGCAGGCCGCGCAGCAACAGGCGCAGGCGTACCAGCAGCAGATGGCGGCCGGCCAGCAGGGGCGGGCCGGCCAGGCGGCACCGGCGGGGGCGCAGGCGGCGCCGGAGAAACCGCAGGCGACCGCACCGTCCGCCGGCGCCGCCACGGCTCCGCAGGGCCGCGGACAGGCCGTCCCGTCGACGGGCGGAGATGCCGCGTCATCGACCGGGGGCAGCGCGACGCCCCGCAGGGACGGAAGCGCGATGGACCGGCTCCGCCGCGGGGACGACGACCTGTGACCGGATCCGGTCGGCCGATGGAGATCTGACCATGCCTTTCCCCAGGGTTTTGCGTGACCTGACCGCCCGACTCACCGACCCCGTCGAGGCCCTCGACGCGGCGGACCTCGCCGTGCGCGTGCAGCGGACGGGGTGCACCCACGTCGCGGATGTCGCTCGAGGAGACCGCGTGACGTTGACCGGGCGCATCCGGACCGTGCTCTCGTGCGGCGGATCGGATTTCCTCGGGATGACCGCCGAGGTGTTCGACGGGACCGGCGCGATCGAGGTCTGCTGGCTCGGGCGGCGAACGATCCCCGGGATCGACACCGGTCGGTTCATCCGAGTGACGGGCCGGGTCGGCGTCCGCGACGGTCACAGGATCATGTACAACCCCCGCTACGAGCTGCTCGACGGGCAGCCGTGCAGCACAGTGGAGGAATCGCGTGACAGAGCCTGAGCAGGCGGCGGGGGAGCCTGACACCGGCGCTGACGCCCGACCGTCGTCGGCGGGGGGCCGGAAGACCACGTTCGGGGATCCCGACGCATCGGTGCTCGAGCAGATGGGCGGTGTCCGCGGGCTCGTCTTCTCTTCGATTCCCGTCCTCACGTTCGTCCCCGTCAACGGGTTCTGGGGCCTGACGGCCGCGATCTGGGGCGCCCTCGGCGTCGCGGTCGCCATGCTCGCCTGGTCCTTGGGTCGCCGGGACAACCCACAGCCGGCGATCTCCGGGTTCATCGGCGTGGCCATCTGTGTCTTCATCGCCTGGCGGACAGGAGACGCCAAGGGGTATTTCCTGTACGGCATCATCACCCAGGCCGTGTACGGGTCGGCGTTCGCGCTGTCGGCGCTCGCCCGGTGGCCTCTCGTCGGGGTGATCTGGGGTTTCCTCGACGGCAAGGGGATGGCCTGGCGTCGGATCCCGCCCGCCCGCCGGTGGTACACCGTGGCGACGGGCTTCTGGGCCGCGCTGTTCGCCATCCGGGCGATCCTGCAGTACGTCCTGTACCTCAACGACGAGGTCAACTGGTTGGGTGCCGCGCGTATCGGGATGGGCTGGCCACTGGCGCTGATCGCGCTCCTCGGAACCGTGTGGGCGGTCCGTCGCGCGATGGCCCACGAGAAGGACGCGGAAAGCGCCGCCCCCGAGCGGTCGCCGGGGGATGCCGCGCCCGGGGGGTGACGCCGCGCGGACTGCCACCTCGCCGGACTGCCACCGCCCCGTGACTGACACCGCCTCGTGACTGACACCGCCCCGTGAATGACGACGCCCCGACCGCCACTCGGCCGTCGGGGCGTCGTTCTCTCCGGGGCACCTCGCCTCCGTCGCCGTGGGTCGGACGGCGGTGTATCGGGCAGCGGTGGATCAGGCGGCGGCGGTCGCGGTGCTTGAGAACTCGCTCGGGCCGGTGATCACCCGGTAGGCGTACACCGACGCGAGCGTGGTGAGCGGGATGGCCACAAGTAGGCCGACCAGCAGCGCCAGGGCGCCCGCGATGACGATGAGGACGTTGAGCAGCGCCAGGGCGAGCAGGTTGCCCGCATCGGACTTGACGGCACGGAAGCTCGACACGATGGCGTCGGTGGCCGTCATGTTGCGGTCGACGACGAAGTACTGCGTCCAGTAGAGGAAGAACGCGACGATGAACGCGCCCACGATGAGAAGGAAGACACCCACGAAGGTGGCGATGCCCACGAGGATCGCGGCGACCACGAACCACCCGAAATTGTGCAGCTTGAAGAAGTCGCCGAACGACGGCCTGTGGCCGTCGACCTCGAGGAGCGCGCCGCGGATGATGAACGCCTGGAACAGCAGGCCCACCACGAACGAGAGAAGCTGGGCGATGAACATCACGGCCCCGGACTCGTCCGTGGAGAACGCACTGACGATCCCGCTGACGACACCGCTGGCCAGTGTGATGAGCAGCCAGGGGACCGGGTTGTTCTTGAACATCTGCCAGCCGGCGGCGACCGCGCCGGTCGGGGATACCCGGCCGACCGGGGCCGGGGCTCCGCCCGGCCCCGGCTGGCCGTAGCCGCCGTACACCGGATCGCCGTAGGGCTCCTGTCCGTAGGCCGGCTGGCCGAATCCCTGCTGTCCGAATCCCTGCTGTCCGTAGCCCTGCTGTCCGTATCCCTGCTGTCCGTATCCCTGCCCGGGGTACGGCTCGTAGCCTCCGTGGCCCGGGTAGGGCTGCTGGCCGTAGCCCCGGTCGCCGTAGGGGTCCTGGTTCTGGTCCGGTCCAGAACGGTAGGGGTCGTTCGGGTACCCGTCCCCCGGTGGGGTGCCTCCGGTAGTCGTTGCCGTCTCCATCATCCGGTGCCGCGGGTTCGTTCCGCGGCGCTCGTACCGAACCTAGTTGCGCAGCGGCGCGAGTACGAGGTCCAACTCGCGGACCATGAGGCATTCGGCGGAAACGCATCGGGCCCCGCTGACGAGCGTCAGCGGGGCCCGATGGTCACCGGAGAGGTGGGCGTCAGATGTTGGCGTCGATCTCCACGGCCTGTGCGACACCGGCGATGGTGCCGGCGATCTTCACGGCCTCCCACGCCTGCTCCTTGGTGACGCCCTCCTTGCGGATGACGTCATCGTGGGCGGCGGTGCAGTTCTCACAGCCGTTGATGGTGGACACGGCCATCGACCACAGCTCGAAGTCGGCCTTCTCCACGCCGGGGTTGGCGATGATGTTCATCCGCAGGCCCATGCGGACCTGGGTGTAGTCGTCGCCCAGGAACTCCTTGGCGCGGTAGGCCACATTGTTCATGGCCATGATCGAGGCGGCGCCGAGCGCGGCGTCGAACGCCTCGTCCGACAGGTGCTGGCGGGCCTCGTCGGCGATTTCCGACAGGACGGTCGCTGACCGGGTCGCCGCGGCGGTCGCGAGGAACGTGCCCCAGAGCTGCTGCTCGTTCAGCTCGGTGGACCGCGCCAGCGAGCCGAGGTTCAGCTTGAGATCCTTGGCGAACTCGGGGAGTCCGGACTTCAGGTTCTCGATGCTCACTTGATGCCCTCCTGCAGCATGTCCATCTTGTTGATGTTCTTGGTGGGATCGTTCTTCTGCCAGTTGCAGGCGCAGACCTCGGACGACTGCAGGGCGTCCAGCACACGCAGGACCTCGTCCACGTTGCGGCCGACGGCGTCCGGGGTCACCGAGACGAACTGGATGACGTTGTCCGGATCGACGATGAAGGTCGCGCGATCGGCGACACCGTCGGCGTTCTCCACACCGAGCGCGCGGATCAGCTCGTGCTTGATGTCCGACAGGAGCGGGAACGGCACGGTCTTCAGCTCGTCATTGGTCGCGCGCCAGTTGAAGTGCGCGAACTCGTTGTCGATCGAACCGCCCAGGATCTGGGTGTCGCGGTCCTGGAACTCCTCGTCGAGCTTGCCGAAGGCGGCGATCTCGGTGGGGCAGACGAAGGTGAAGTCCTTCGGGTAGAAGAAGATCACGCGCCACTTGCCCTCGTAGGACTGGTTGGTGATCGTCTCGAAGTAATCCTCGGGCTGCTGCGCGTTGACCTCCTTGAGGTCACCACCCTTCAGTGCGGTGAGTTCGAAGTCGGGGAACTGATCGCCGATGGTGAGAAGAGCCATGTGATCCTCCTGAGGGTTTGGCGTTAGTCGGACGGCCATGCCCGACTATGCCCCACTCCCTGTGAGAGGTAAAGCTGATGAGACGTAGATCACTCATAGGAATGGTCGAATAATCGTCGACTTCCGGTTATCGATGGCCGTACATTGATCGGTATGGCTGATCAGCGGTTCGTTCCGAGCCTCATGCAGCTGCGGGTCTTCCTCGCCGTGGCGGAGCGCCTGCACTTCCGCAGCGCCGCCGAGGGGCTCGGCATGAGTCAACCCTCCCTGTCCCAGGCTCTGGCGACGCTCGAGGACGGACTGGGTCTGCACCTGGTCGAGCGCAGTACGCGGTCCGTCCTCGTCACGCCCGCGGGGCACCGCCTGCTGCCGTACGTGCGCGCGGCAGTGACCGCGATGGACGCGGTGGCCGATGCGGCTGCGGGCAGTGACGGGCCGCTGTTCGGGTCGTTGCGAATAGGCGTGATCCCCACGGTTGCCCCCTACCTGCTGCCCGGCTTGCTCCCCGCGCTGGGGGAGCGGTTCCCGGACCTCACGCCGCGGGTGGTGGAGGACCAGACGTCCCGGCTGGTGGACGGGCTGCGCAGCGGCGTCATCGACCTCGCGATCATGGCGGTCCCCACCGACGCGATGGGCGTCGCCGCCACGCCGCTCTACACCGAACCGTTCGCCCTGCTCGTGCCGGCGTCGCACGAGCTCGCCGGACGCGAGGGCCTGCCGCTGGAGATTCTCGTCGACCAGCCGCTGCTGATGCTCGACGAGGGCCACTGCCTCCGCGAGCAGACGGTCGAATTGTGCCGCCGGGTCTCCGCGCCGGTGCTCGGGCGGGGTGAATCCCGCGCCGCGTCCCTCACCACCGCGGTGCGGTGCGTCGCCGGAGGATTGGGAGTGACGATCGTGCCCGAGTCCGCGGTCGGTCCGGAGACGCGCGATCCCGGAATCGCCGTGGCGCGGTTCGCGGATCCGGTGCCCGGTCGGACGATCGGTCTCGTGCTCCGGACCGCGACCGCGGGGGCGGATGCCTACGCCGAATTCGGCCGTGTCGTCGCCGGCGTGGCCGCGCAGGAGTTCGGCGCGACCCCCGTGTGACGACCGGTCACCGTGCGCCGGCGGGGACACGTGCCCCGATCCGCTCGACACGGTCGACCGCGGCCAGGAACCGTGAACGGAGCCCCTGAGTGCGCGCGATCCACTGCTTCTGGAAGGCGACGAACTCGGCGCGGCCCGCGGCGGTCTCCACCGGTATCGGCGTCAGGCCCCAGGCCGAGAGGTCGTAGGGCGACGAGCGCATGTCCACCTCGCGGGCGTCGAACGCGGCTCGCAGGGCGTCGAGGAGGAGCTCACCCGGTGCGCCGGCCTCGAGGGCCGCCGTGTGGGCGTAGACATCCATCCCCGCGTGGAGGCACGCCGGCTGCTCGTCGAGGACCTGCCCGTCTCGCGTGAGCGGCTCGCGGTTGAGAGGAACTGCGGCGTCGGTGAAGAAGCGGAACGCATCGAAGTGCGTGCACTGCAGATGCGAGCTTCGGACGACCTCGTCGACCCGCTCGTGGGTCAGTCGCAGGGGAACCTGCCCGTGGCGCACGCCGTCGCGGCCGGAACGATAGAGCATCGCCCACTCGTGCAGGCCGAAGCACCCCGTGGCCCCGCGGCGTCCCGCCGTGGCCGAGACCACCGCACGGGCGCGGGAGACCCGGTCGCCGCAGCGACGCCAGACCGAGTCGGCGTCCACGACGAGTCCGTCCCGGCCGGCGATCGTGTCGCGGCGGTAATGCCGCCACTCGCGGCGTTCCGACCGGTGCGCGTTCTCCAACAACACGCCGGGCCCAGGATGCCAGCGACGCACCGTGGCGACGCTCGTGCGGTAGTAGGTGAAAAGGAAGTCGACGACGGGGTGCGGCTCCCCGCGGCGCCGGCGTTCCAGGTGCTCGGCCGTCAGATGGTCGACCCACGCGTGGTGGCGTTCCTCGCGGTGCCTCCAGAGCTCCTCCGGGAGCACCACCGGGTCGGGTGGCCGCACGTCGGACATCACGACCGCTTCTTCCGCTTGGGGCGGTGGACGCGCGACCGCGCGGGCCGCCGGGGTTCGGACGGCCGCCGCGACCGCGCCGGCGGGGACGGAGCCTTCCGGACGGCCGGTGTCGCGAGCTCGGGGCCGAACACCCGCGCGATCGTCTCTTCGGCGCCCGGCCGGGAGGCATCGACCGTCTCCACCGACATCCCCGACGCCCGCGCCTGATCGGCGACGCGGTCCACCTGGGAGGGCCTGAGGACGGCGGCGACCACGCCGGCCCGCGCGACGCCGCGACCGGTGCGCCCCGAACGATGGACGAGGTCGTCCATCGAGTGCGGCGGTCCAACGTGGACCACATGGCCGACGTCGACGATGTCGAGCCCCCGGCCCGCGAGGTCCGTCGCCACCAGGACGCGGACGGCACCCGAGGCCAGCTCGGAGAACGCGGAAGAGCGCCGGGTGGGGGAGTCCGACCCCTTCACGCCGGCCACGCGGACGCCGGTGTCCGCGATGGCGGCACGCAGCGCGTCGACGGTATCCCGGCGAGGGACGAAGAAGAGCCCGCGCGTGCAGCGGGCCGCCAGCGCGACCGCCACGCCGTCAGGATCCGGGGTGGAGAGGATGACCAGCTGACGTGGCGCGCCCGTTGTCGTCGTCGTCCCCGTCGCGGTCTCCCCGGCCGCGGTGTCGGCCGCCGGCGACCCTCCGGGCCCGGGTTCCTGCTGTACCGACGCCGGCGCGCGCTCGACGCGGTGGACCCGGAGGCCGGGACGCGCCTCGCGCAGGCGTGCCTCGACGTCGGCGTCGGCGGTGGCCGTGGTCGCCAGGAGCCCCGCACCGGTGCAGGTGGCGAGGAGCGACTCCGTCTGGTCGACGAACGAGGGCCCCAGGAGGTGGTCGGCCTCGTCGAGCACCATGACCCGCGCGTCGGCGAACGACACGGCCCGGGACCGGACCAGGTCGGCGAGGCGACCCGGCGTGCCCACGGCCACGTCGACCGGGGCGATGAGCGCGCGACGATCCCGCTTGATCGGCTGGCCGCCGACGAACGAGGCCACCCGCAACCCGGCGCCCGCCCCCACCTCCGCGAGGACCTCGGCGCTCTGCTCCGCGAGTTCGCGGGTGGGTGCCACCACGACCGCCCGGGGCCGACCCGGCAGGCTCGGTGACCCCGCGAGGCGGTGGACCACCCCGATCGCGAACACCAGCGTCTTGCCGGAGCCGGTCGGTGCCACCGCGAGCAGGCTCTCGCCGCCGACGGCGTCGGCGAGCGCGGCCGCCTGCACCGGTGTCGGCTCACCCGCGACGAGCGCGGACACGGCATGCCTGATCGGGACCGACACCCCGAGGTCTTCGAGGAGCCGGCCCAGACCACCGGGCTGCGAACCGCTCAGACCCGGACCTCCGAACGATCGCCGCTCCACAGAGTGTGGAAGCTACCCTCACGGTCGGTGCGCTGATAGGTATGCGCGCCGAAGAAGTCGCGCTGACCCTGGATCAACGCGGCGGGCAGACGTTCGGTGCGCAGGCCGTCGTAGTACGCGAGTGCGGCCGAGAAGCCCGGCGCGGGGATGCCAGCGGTGACCGCGGTCGCGACGACGCGGCGCCAGCTGTCCACGCAGTCCGCCAGTGCCTCGGCGAAGTACGGCGCCGCGAGCAGGGAGGGCAGCGACGGGTCGGCGGCGTACGCCTCACGGATCCGGTCGAGGAACGTGGCGCGGATGATGCAGCCGCCGCGCCAGATGGTGGCGAGATCGCCACGGGCGACGTCCCATCCGTACTCCGCGCTCGCCGCCGTGATCTGGTCGAACCCCTGCGCGTAGGCGATGACCTTGGACGCGTAGAGCGCCCGGCGGACGTCCTCGACGAACTCGGGACCGGTCTGCGCGGGGGTCGACACCGAGCCGGCGGGCAGGGTGCGCCCGGCCTCCCGCTGGGGGACGGAGCTCGACAGCGCGCGGGCGAAGACGGCCTCGGCGATGCCCGTGACCGGGACGCCCAGATCGAGGGCGGACTTGACGGTCCACCGACCGGTGCCCTTCTGGCCGGCGCGGTCGACGATCACGTCGACCAGCGGTGCGCCGGTCTCGGCATCGACCTGCGCGAGCACCTCCGCCGTGATCTCGATGAGGTACGAGTCGAGCTCGCCGGTGTTCCACTCACGGAAGACGTCGGCCATGGCCGCCGGCTCGATGCCCGCCACGCCGCGCAGGAGGTGATAGGCCTCGCCGATCAGCTGCATGTCCGAGTACTCGATGCCGTTGTGCACCATCTTGACGAAGTGGCCCGAGCCGTCCTCGCCGACATGGGTGCAGCACGGCGTGCCGTCGACCTTCGCCGAGATGTCCTCGAGCATGGGTCCGACGACCTCGTAGCTGGACGCGGGCCCGCCCGGCATGATGGACGGCCCCTCCAGGGCGCCTTCCTCGCCGCCCGAGATGCCCGCACCGATGAACCGGATGCCACGCTCGGCCATGGCCTTCTCGCGACGGATGGTGTCCGTGTAGAGGGAGTTGCCGCCGTCGATGATGATGTCGCCCTCGTCGAACGCGTCGGCGAGCGCGTCGATCACCGCGTCGGTGGGCGCGCCCGCCTGCACCATCACGAGTGCGCGCCGCGGCGAGCGCAGCGCGGCCGCGAACTCGGCGATCGTCTCGGTGCGGACGAAGTCACCGTCCTCGCCGTGCTCCGAGAGCAGGGCGTCGGTCTTTCCCGCAGAGCGGTTGTGGACCGCCACCGTATACCCGTGCCGGGCGAAGTTGCGGGCGATGTTCGAGCCCATCACGGCGAGGCCGGTCACTCCGATGTCGGCGGTGCCGACAGTGCCGGCGGCGGGCTGCGCGTCCTCGCGTTCAGTACTCATGGGCCTCAGCGTAGTCGACGCCCGCGAAGCGAGCGGACCTGCATCGATGCGAGCTATCGGCCGGGCCGGAGGCGGGGTGGCGGCAGCGAAGTGGTTGATAGGTCAGACGTGCACTGAGTGCAAGGATTCGTCGATCGGCCGAAAAACTCTTGGTAACAACCGGCGATGTGTTGTAACACTTATGGTCGGGCCAGATGACCTGGACCACAACGATTCGGGGGACGGATCGCCGTGGTCCGGACGTCTCCGCGGAGGCGCGCCGGACCCGGTTCGGGGACTCTACGAGGGGAAAGACCAGACATGACCGGCTTATTGCTGCCCACGCAGTTGGCGGGGACACGCACGCTGTTCGACGACACGGTCGAGGTGCTCGGTGGCCTCCGGGCCGGCTATCCGAAGTTCTACTCGATCGCGGACCTGGGGACGCAGTCGCGGCGCCGGTGGGTGCCGCTCGAGCGGGCCGTGGACAGTGGCCGTGTGGAGCAGATGTTCCGCGACCACTTCACCGAATCCGGAGACATCCGCTTCTCGACGTACCTGGTCGCGGAGGCCTTCACCCACGGTGTCCTCGGTCGCGCGGTCGCCAGCTTCGTCACCATCGGACGCGTCTGGGACACCGGCGCCGAGAACATGGCCGTGCGGACAGACATCGAGGGGGGCCTCGACTGGGCCGGCGTCCGCGACACCACCCTCCGGGTGCTGCCGGACGACCCCGCCGCGGGATCACCCGGCACCGTCGTCCTACCCTGTGAACAGGCGCTCGCACAATGGCTCGCCTGCCGGTCCCGCTCGACCCTGACGGCGGTGTTCGAGGGCCTCGCCGAGGTGAGCAACTGCAGTGTCGACACGCTCTGGTCGATGGCCGGTGAATGTGTCCTGGGGGCCGCGACGATCGTGCCGACGTTCGCCGACACCAGCCCGGAGACCGGATACCGGCGCGGACAGATGGTGCTCCAGGCCCTTCACGATTCCGGATTGGCCGTCCGCCGGCGTAGCCGGCTCCCGCGCACCCCGGGCTCGGGGCCCATCCCCGTGCGCGACCGGGGGTGGCGCTCCGTCCGCTGATCCGGGAGGCGTGAGTGATCCCGCACGAGTACGGCCCGGGTAACGTTCGATCCCGGTGGTCCGGACCGGCCGGGCCGGGGAGATGAGGTCAGATGTCCGACACGGTTGACAGTGATGTGATCGAGCGTATCCGTGCCCATTCCGGCATCGGCTTCGGCGGCAACATCGGGATCGAGTACACCGAGGTCACTCCCGACAGGGTGGTCGTGACGGTGGACGTGAAACCGCACCTCCACCAGCCGTACGGAATCGTCCACGGCGGGGTCTACTGCGCGATCGTCGAAGAGGTCGCCAGCGTGGCCGGCGCGGTGTGGCTCGGGGGCGAGGGCAAGGTCGTCGGGGTGAACAACTCGACCGACTTCCTCCGCGCCGTCACCGAGGGCACCCTCACGGCGACCGGGACCCCCGTGCACCGCGGCCGGTCCCAACAGCTCTGGCGGGTCGAGATCGCCGATGACCACGGACGTACCGCGGCGGTGGGTCAGGTGCGGCTGGCGAACCTACAGTAACCGGCTGCGAGACGGCGACGCGCCCGACGGCAACCTGCCCGCCGGGCGCGTTCCTCGTCGTCGACCCCGGTAGCCGGGCCCTCAGTCGACGGGCCCGAGTCGAGCGGTTCTCAGTCGACCGACGCGGAGGCGGACTGTTCCTCCCGCGACCGATCAGCGGACCGCTGGGCGGCGTCGTCGGCGGCCACCTGCTCGAGGGCCTGGCGCGCGTAGACCCACTGCTTCGTCGAGGTCAGCTGCGAGCGGTGATCGCCGCCCATGTGCATCCCCCACGAGAACATCGTCGTGATGCGGTTCTTGAAACCGATCAGGTAGGCGAGGTGCACGACGAGCCACATGACCCAGGCGATGAAACCCGAGATCTCGATCGGGCCCATCTTCACCACCGCGCTGTAGCGCGACACCGTGGCCATGGAGCCCTTGTCGAAGTACTTGAACGGCTTCCGCTCCGCCGGGGTCCGGCCCTTCTCGACCTCTGCGATGATCTGCTTGGCCGCGTACTTGCCACCCTGGATGGCGACCTGCGCGACACCGGGCAGGTTGTCGAGGCTCATCATGTCGCCCACCACGAAGATCTCCGGGTGGCCCGGCAGTGAGAGGTCCTTGTTGACCAGCACGCGTCCGGCGCGGTCGATCTCGGCGGCCGTCTGTTCGGCGAGCTGCTTGCCCAGGGGGCTGGCCTTGACGCCGGCGGACCAGATCTTGCACGAGGCGTCGATGCGACGCACGGAGCCGTCCGGGTCCTTGACCTCGATGCCCTGGTAGTCGACGTCGGTGACCATCGCGTTGAGCTGGATCTCGACGCCCATCTTCTCCAGGCGGGCGCGCGCGGCGTTGCCGAGGTTGTCGCCGAACGGTGGCAGCACCGCGGGCGCGGCATCGAGGAGGATGACGCGGGCGGAGGCCGGGTCGATGCGGCGGAAGCTGCCCCGGAGGGTGTGCTGGGCGAGCTCGGCCACCTGGCCGGCCATCTCGACACCGGTGGGTCCGGCGCCGACGATGACGAAGGTCAGTAGGCGACGGCGCTCCTCCTCGTCGTCGATCACCTCGGCCTGCTCGAAGCAGCCGAGGATGCGGCTGCGCAACTCCAGCGCGTCGTCGACCGTCTTCATGCCGGGCGCCCACCGCTCGAAGTGGTCGTTACCGAAGTAGGACTGATTGGCGCCCGCGGCGACGATGAGGCTGTCGTACTCGAGATCGAAGTTGATGTGGCCGGCCGAGGCGTGGAGCTTCTTGGCCGCCACGTCGATCGTGTCGACGTCGCCGAGGACAACCGTGGCGTTCTTCTGGTCCCGCAGGATGAGGCGGGTCGGCGGGGCGATCTCGCCCACGGAGAGGATGCCGGTGGCCACCTGGTAGAGCAGCGGCTGGAACAGGTGGTGGCCCGTTCTGGCGACCAACGTCACGTCGACGTCGGCCTTGTCGAGCTGTTGGGCGGCGAACAGACCGCCGAAGCCGGAGCCGACGATGACGACGCGGTGCCGGCGGCCGGCCGGTGCGGTGGCGGTGACCTGGTCGATTGCGGGCTCGGTCATGGCGGCTCCTGATGAGGCTGGTCTGTGGTGAGGGGCTCGTTGGCCTCGTCGGTCTGGGGCCCGCGAAACTACCGCCGGGCACGAGTCCCCAGGATAGTGCGCCGTCCGACACCGCGCACACGGAGAGGCGCGGCGCGCGGGTGCGCGGGCCCCCGTCGAGCCGAGCCGGAGGGTCGCCGCCGCGCCTGAGCGGGGGGACGGCCGGTCGGCGGTAGCGTCCCTGTGACGCGAGCCCCACAAGGAGGGACACCGGTGGTCAGAGTCGAACCCCAGGCCGTCGACCTCGAGCGCTGGCCCGCGCTCGCCCCGCCGTCCGGGGTGCCGGGCCAGCCGCCGGTACTCATCGCCCAGGCCCTGCGGCGCTCGGCGCGCGAGCTCGGCCTGCGGATCGACTACCCCGACGCGTCGGCGGCGGGGGAGTACGACGCCCCGGTTCGGGTGGTCCTACGCGAGCCGGAGCACTTCTGGGCGCGGCTGGCGGTGGGCGGGGTGGTCGGGCTCGGCGAGTCGTTCATGGCCGGGGACTGGACCACGCCCGACCTGTGCACCGCCATCGCGACGCTGGCCCCGTGGATCGCAGCGAACGCCGACTGCGCCCACCCGGGAGAGCGGGCTTACGGACGTGACGGTCGCGGCCCCGTCGGCGGTGGGCGGCGGCGGGGCGGTCCCGTCACAGTGGAGCTGGAGGACTCCGTGCCCGGCGCGCTGACCTCGTTGTACACGGACGAGACGATGTCGACGTCGGGCGCCGTCTTCGCGTCCGGTGCGCGGACCCGGACCCGCCTGGCGGGCGGGACCGACGTGGTCCACCTGGAGGCGCCGTCGCCGGCCCCCCGGCGGGCCGATCTGGGGGACGCCCAGCGTCGGTCGGCCGACACGATGCTGACGTTGGCGGGGGTGGAGGACGGCTCCCACGTGATCGTGGCGACGCCCGGGTGGGGCGAGCTGCCCATGCGCGCCGCGGAGCGCGGGGCTCACGTGCGCACGATGACGGCGTCCACCGAGAGGTTGTCGGCGCTGGGGTCGAGGTTCGCCGCGGCGGGGCTGGACGAGGAGATCTCCCTGTTCCTCGGCGCCCCGTCCGATGCCGCCGGGACGGTCGACGCCGTCGTCGCGGCGGAGCCCGGCACGACCGCCGGCCGCGCCGGGCACGACGAGGTGATCGGCGTGGCGGACCGGCTCCTCGGTGCGGGGGGGCGGCTCGTGATCCACACGACCGTCGCGCCGGGCCGTCCCAACCCCGCCGTGGTGGAGCTCGCGGCGTGGGAGTCGAGGTACGTCTCCGAGGCGGGGCCTCCGGTCGCGTGGTCGGAGCTGGTCGACGCGATCGAGCGGGCGCCGAGGCTGACACTGCGGGGGCGGGTCGAGACGACCGCCCACCACGCGGAGACGGTCCGGCTCTGGTCCGAGACCTTCGCCCAGCGCGGCCGCGACGCCGCCGCCCTGGGCTTCGACGCCGTCTACAGACGGATGTGGGCGTTCCACCTCGCGGTGTTGGAGGCGGGGTTGCGAACGGGATGGACCGAGTCGGTGCAAGTGCTGGCGGCCGCGGAGGGCGCGGTGTCGCACCGCGACGGACGGGGTACGACCTAAGGTCATCGGCATGGGAAACCTCCTCACCCCGCTCGCGATCTGGTTCGGTCGGCAGGACGCGACGCGCGAGAACTCCCACCTCGTCGTCACTCTGGACCGGTGGCTGAGCCGGGTCTCGCGTGGTCGTGTCCCGCTGCTCCGGCTGGCCGCGCTGCCCACGCTCACGCTCCACGTGCCCGGGCGCAGGAGCGCGGAGCCGCGCAGCACGCCCCTGCTGTGTGCCTCCTGGGACAACGGCCTCGTGGTCGTGGGCTCCAACTGGGGCGGTCAGACGACTCCGGCCTGGGTCCACAATCTGCGCGCCGCCGGCGAGGGGGAGGTCGAGATCTCGGTCTACGGCGCGCGGCTCGTCGTGGACGGGCGCGAGCTGCCCGACGACGAGCGGGCGTCGGCGTGGGCCGCGGCGGTGCGGGTGTGGCCGAACTACGAGATCTACGCCCGCCGCACCACGCGGACGCTGCCGATCTTCCACTTCACCCCGAGGCTCTAGCGGTTCCCTCGGCGGGTCGGGCAGGTCAGCGCCGGCGGGCCACCATGTTCATCGCGGTCGCGGTGAGGACCGGGTCGCCGTCCTGGTTGACCAGGGTCACGTCGGTCGTCAGCACCCCGCGGTCCGGCTTGGTGCGCGACGGGCGGACACCCGTGGTCTCGCACAGCAGGGTCAGCCGGTCACCGGGGCGCAGGGGCCGCACCCACCGCAGCTCGTCGATCCCCGGAGAGGCGAGGCTCGCCACGCTGGTGAGGTAGTTGTCCGCGAACAGGCGCATCATGAGCGCGGCGGTCTGCCAGCCGCTCGCGATGAGGCCGCCGAACGGGCCGGCGGCCGCGGCGTCCGGGTCGGTGTGGATGCTCTGCGGGTCGTATCGCCGCGCGAACTCCATGATCTCCCCGGCGTCGACCGACTCCTCGCCGAAACGGTACCGGTGACCTTCGGTGTAGTCCTCGAGGTAGCGGTCGTCGATAGGGGTGGTGAACTCGTCGAACGTCTCGTCCTGCATGCTGCCTCCCGCTGTTCTGTGTACGCTCCCCAGTTAATCACCACTCACCGACTGGAGGACGGGGATGGCGTACTTCGAGAGGCTCGATCCGGGGAGTTTCCGGCCCACCGATCATGTGAGCGGCGCCTGGGACGCGTCCACGCAGCACATCGGACCCGCGTTGGGTCTGCTGGTCCACGCCGTGGAGCTCGACCTGGCCGGACGACGCGACGATCCGATGGTCCTCTCACGCCTGACCTACGAGCTGTTGGGTGTGGTGCCCATGGACGCGGTGGACGTCGAGGTGGAGGTGATCCGACCCGGGCGCACGATCGAACTGGTGGAGGCGACCTATTCACACGGCGACCGCACCGGCATCCGGCTGCGCGCGTGGCTGCAGCAGCCGCGCGACACCGCGGCGATCGCCGGCGACGCCTTCGACCCCCTCCCGCCGCCGGGAGAGATGGAACCGTGGGATCCCACCTCCGTGTGGGGCGGTGGATACCTCGCTTCCGCCCGGGTGCGGCGGGAGTCGAGCGGGCCGGGCCGGGCACGGTACTGGGTGCGCACCGACGTCCCTCTGCTCGCGGCGGAGGAGGTCAGCCCGCTCGCGCGGATGACGGCGCTCGTCGATATCGCCAACGGGATGGCGATCCGCGCGGACCCGGCCGTCGTCACCTTCCCCAACATCGACCTCACCGCGCACCTCGTGCGCTCGCCCGCGGGGGAGTGGCTGGGCTTCGACACCCGCGTGACCTTCGGTCCCGGCGGCCTGGGGCTCACCGCGAGCGTGATCCATGACGAGAACGGCCCTGTCGGGACCGTGTCCCAGTCGTTGACAGTACGGCCGTAGAGGGCCGGCGGCCGTCCAACCCGGGCGCCGCTCTACAACTGTCGCAGGTAGCAGCGCATCCCCGATCCGCTATCCGGATCGCGGTCGGTGAACCCGTGGCGTTCGTAGAAGCGCCGTGCGCCCAGGTCGTCGGCGTCGACGTTGATCAGCATCTCCTCGCAGCGTCGCGCGACCACCTCGAACAACGATCGGGTGATGATCGCGGCCCCGACGCCGCGCCCACGGAGGTCCGGCCGGACGTAGAGCTCCTCGAGCTGCGCGAGTGGGTGGTCCGAGTAGGGCGTCGGGCGCAGCGTGAGCAGCGCGAAGCCGACGTCGGTGGGAGCGTCCGACGAGCCGGGAGAGGCGACGACGGCGAGGACGTCGTCGCGCGCGAGGAGGTCCCCGAACCGCCGGGCGGCCTCGTCGGCGGTGGGGGTCGCGGACTCGAACCCGGTGTTGAACTCGTACAGCATCCGCCCGAGCGACCCGGCGTCCGCCGGCGTGGCCAGGCGTATACCCGCGTCGGCGATGGCCGAGTCACTCCGCGGCGGCGCCCCGGCGGGGAGCGGGCCCTCGAAGACGGCCCGCAGGCGCGCGAGGTCCTCGGCCACCATCGCGGCGTCCTGCTCGAACTCGTCGTCGTCGACCCCGCGGAGCGTGAAGATCACCTCCGCACCGTCCGGGTGCGGCACGACCCGCAGCGGGTTGTAGGTAACGGTCCCGTCGGGGAGCGTGACCTCGTGGTCCAGTACGCCCAGCTCGTTGCGGGGCAGGAAGCGCACGCTCACGCGGCCCATCGGGGAATCCACGACGAGCGTGTCGCCGCGGTCCCCGTCACCGTCCGCGCCGCCGCCCTCGGCGCCGGACTCATCGCCGGGCTCGATCCTGCCCGACGCCAGCCCGGCGGCCCAGGCGCCGAGGTTGGCGGGGTCGCGGGCGTAGGCGTACACCTGCTCGGGCGGGCGGCGGATGACCGTGGAGACGTGTCGCGTGCGCACGCCTGCCAGTATCCGCCGCGCGCGTCCGTCAGTCGACGGGTTCGGTGTCGTAACTTCCCTGACCCGGGATGCTGGTGACCGTCGTCAGCAGGAACACGGAGTCGGCGAGCGCGGTGACGGAGTGCCGGTGGTGGGTGAGCGTGTGCAGCTCCCCGGCCGCGATGTCGGTGGTGCCGTCACCGGTCACGCGGACAGCGCCCTGGAGCAGGTACAGGCTCGCGGCCGGGGGAGAGTTGTGCTCCTCCAGCTCGGTGCCCTCGGTGAGCGCGAGGAGCGCCTGACGCAGCGGACCCTCGTGGACGAGGAGCTCGGCGTGGCGACCGTGCTTGGACTCCTTGGCCTTGTCGAGAATGCGGTCGGCGGTCTCGGTCACATGGTTCATGGTGGAACTCACTGCCTCTCGTGTCGCGGCCATCCGGGTCTCTTCCCACGAACACTACGTCAGGACGGCGACCACCGCGGAGAGCACGATCGTCGCCGTGACCGCGGCGGTGGCCAGAGTGCGGGTGGCGCGGGCGGGGAGCCGGGTGCGGCCGGCCAGGACGACGCCGACGGCGAGCGCGACGCGAGGGGGAGAGACGATGATCGCGAAGGAGCCCCCGACGTTCTGGCCCGCGAGCGCGACGAGTCCGTCGGCCCCGAGGGCGGTCGAGGCCGAGGTGGTGGCCGCGGAGAACATGGCGGCGGCGCCGGTGTTGGTGCCGGTGAGGTACCCGCCGAGCGCCCCGATCGCGGGGGTGAGGGCCAGTGACGCCGTGCCGAGCCCGGTCGCGAGCCCGGCGAGGTGGGCGGCCATGCCCGCGGTCGCCATGACGATGCCGATGGCCATGTACACGATGGCGTTGCCCGCCACGGGGACCCACGTCGCCATCGCCGTCCGGAGCAGGCGCGCGATGCCCGAGCCGGGTGTGGTGTACACACGCAGCGCGACGAGGGCGGCGACGAGCACCCACAGGGCTGGGGAGGTGAGCCACCCCGCGCCGGCCGGGGCGCCCGCGACCGCCAGCGCGGCGGTGGTGCCGAGGATCCCCGCGAGCAGGACGGCGAACGGGACGAGAGCGCGCACGAGTCCGCCGGTCACGGCCGGCAGCGCGCCGTGACGCAACCGCGCCACCGCCAGCAGCACGGCGATGACGGCCGCCGAGGCGATGATGCCCGACGGTGCCACGCCGACGACCGCGTTGGACGCGACGAGGACGGCCCACTGGGTGACCACGACGGCCGCGCCCAGCGCGACGTGGCGCGCGGGCGGTCGGGTGAGGGCTGGCCACCGTGGGGCGTCCGGCGACCCGGTGGTCGCAGGGGTCCGGCCGGTGACGACGACGAGGACGGTCATCATGCTCACTACGAAGACCGGGAGGCTGAGCAGGGCGGACCAGTATCCCAGGGCGTCGACGCCCAGGCCTCCGAGCTCGGCGGCGACGAGGGTGCCCGGGCCCAGTGAGCCCCACGGGACCAGGACCAGCCCGAGCAGGCCCACGACGACCGCCTTCACAGGTGGTAGACCCATCCGCACGAGCAGCGGCGCGGTGATGACCACGCCCAGCCCGAAGCCGGTGACCGACTCCATGAACGGCGTGAGACCGAACACCAGCAGCAGGATCGCGGGCACCCGGTCACCGCCCGAACCGATCCGCTCCAGCCACCCGGCGATGTGGTCCCTGCTCCCGGTGGCCGACAGGGCCGTGGCCAACAGGACGCCGCCGAGGAGGATCAGTGCGACCTCGAGCACCGTCGGCCCCAGCTGGGCGGCCGCGGTGGCGACCTCGTCGTCGTCGGGCCGGAAGACGGTGACCGCCCCCGCCAGGGCGGCGACGAGGCCCGCGGTTCCCGCCACCAGCGAGGGGACCCGGAGAGCCAACAGTGCCAGGACCACGACGACCGGGGCGACGGCGACGCCGGTCGACACGAGCTCGCTCATCGCTCTCAACCTACCCGCGCGGGTGGCCGAGGTCGCCGGGCCCCGCGGTGGACCGGTTGCGGGCCGATCCGCCCGCGCGCACCCTACGCGGTAGGGAGGACACCACATGCGATCTCTGTCAGAGCAGAACCTCGATGACCTGGGCGGCCGGTGGAGCGTCCTCGCCCGGCAGAAGCTCGACCACATGGAGCTCGACCGGCTCCTCGGGGAGGTGGAACGGACGGACGGCGCGGAGCAGAAGCTGGCCCTGATCAAGACCTATCGGCTCGTGTTCCCCCACGCCTTCGCCGAGGAATCCGTGCTGTGGCCCGTGATGCGGGCGGAGCTGCCCGACGGGCACGAGCTGACGCTGCGCGTGGAGCAGGAACACCAGGAGGTCAACGAGCTCGTCACCCTGCTGGAGAACCTCGGTGACGCCCACCCGGAGCGCGACGAGGTGCTGCGTCGCCTCATCACCGTGCTGCGCGACGACGTCCGGGACGAGGAGGACGAGCTGCTGCCGCGGCTGCAGGAGAAGCTGAGCCCAGCCCGGCTCCGGGCCCTCGGCGTGGCGTGGGAGGCGGTCCGGCGCACCGCGCCCACCCGTCCCCACCCGGTGGTCGCACGCCGGCCCCCGGGCAACGTCGCGGCGGCGCTCCCGCTGACCGTGACCGACCGCCTGCGTGACGTACTCGAGTCGGCGGCCCTCCGCGGGCCGGACGCCGTCGGCCCCGCGCTGACCGCGGCCAGCGGGGTGCTGGCGCGCGCCGCCGGCGCGATCGAACACCTGCCGATCATGCGGCGCGGCGAGGATCCCAGCACGTCGAGAGGAGAATGAATGCACGCCACCGAGGTCGCCGACCGCGTCCACCGCCTGGCCCACGCCCACGTCAACTGCTATGTCATCGACGACGACGACGGAGTGACCCTCGTCGACGCCGGCCTGCCGAGCATGTGGAACCTGATGACCGACACCCTCCGCCGCCTGGGGCGCGGCCCCGGCGACGTGCGGGCGCTCGTGCTCACCCACGGCCACTTCGACCACGTCGGCTTCGCCCGCCGCGCCCGCGTCGAGCTGAACGTCCCGGTCCTGGTGCACCCGGAGGACGACCACCTGGCCGCGCACCCGTACAGCTACAAGCCCCAACGCAACCGACTGCTGTACCCGCTCCTGCACCCCCGGTCGCTGCCCGTGCTCGGGCGGATGGCGATGGCCGGGGCGCTCAGCGTCCGCGGGATCGAGGACACCGACGAGTTGGCGGTGGGCGCGGTGTTGGACATCCCGGGCCGGCCGGTGCCGTTGTTCGCGCCGGGCCACACCGGCGGGCACTGCATCCTGCACCTGCCGGACCGGGATACCGTGATCAGTGGCGACGCCCTCGTCACCCTCGACCCCTATACCGGTGCCACTGGCCCGCAGATCGTGGCGTCCGCGGCCACCGCCGACACGGCGACCGCCATCGAGTCGCTCGGGCCCATCGCCGAGACCGGGGCCGCCACCGTTCTGCCCGGACACGGTGAGCCCTGGACGCACGGAGTGGACGCCGCGGTCGGGAACGCCCGCGCCGTGGGGGAGCACTGACTGCCCTTCAGTGCACGACAACCTGTCAACGGAAAGGCCCGTATCCATGTCAGACGACACCAGAACGCCCGAGCAGATCGTGTCCGCCCTCATCGAGAAGTCGCCGATCTGCATGATCACCACGGTCAGCGCCGACGGACGACTGCTGAGCCGCCCGATGACCCGTCAGAACTCCGACTTCGACGGGACGATCCGGTTGCTCGCGCCCCGGGGCGGTGACATCGTGTCCGAGATCGCCGCCCATGCGCAGGTCAACGTCTCGGTGCAATCCTCCGACGGGTTCGTGTCGGTGGCGGGGCGCGCGGTCGTCGACGACGACCGCGACGCGGTGACCGCGAACTGGAGCCCCGCGGTCGACGCCTGGTTCCCCGACGGCCCGGACCAGGCGACCTCGATACTGGTGGAGGCGGAGGCGGCCGAGTACTGGGATTCGAGCGGCTCGAGCATCGCCCACATCGCCTCCTTCGTCCGCGCCACCGTGTCCCGCGGCGACCGGACTCCCGACATGGGGGACAGCGGCACCGTCGAACTGTGATCTGCCGGTCAGCCGGCGGTCCGCCCGGCGTCCCCGACCCGTGAATTCACGAGTCGCGGCTTCAGGCGGTCGGGGAGAGGGGAGAGTCCCCGCCGGAGTTCGGAGACGAGGTCCCGGGCGTAGCGCACCAGCCCGGTCGCGTCGACCCCGTGCGGTGCCGTGCCGTCGATGTGTTCGAGGCGCCCGGCCGCACGATCGAGCAACGCCACGGCCCCCGTGGCGTTGCCGCGTTGGATGTGCGTGATGCCGACGGCCAACTGGGCGAGTCCCTGCCACAGGTCCCGCTCGGCGGCGGGACCGCTCTTCCACGCACCCTCCAGGACCTCGTGGGCGTGGAACGCGCGGCCCCGGTCCAGCAGGTCCTGCGCCCACGCCAGGGACTCGGCGGGCGGTAGGTCGAGGTCCTCGGGAATGCGCTCGACCCCAACGCTGCCCGGCGGCAGCGGGCGACCGAGCTCGTCGCGTGGGCGGGCGTTGCGCGCGCGACCTTCCTCATCGCGGTCACGATCCGAACGGGGAGGGGTGGACATGGCGCCATGGTCTCACCCGGTGCCGCACGAGTGCCACCACGCGGCGGCCCGGAACCGGGACAATGGAGCCATGCCCGTCACTCTCGCTCCGAATGTGCTGTTGTGGGCGTCGGCGATCGACGAGACGACAGTCGACCAGGCGGTGGCCCTCGCGCGACTGCCGATCATCCACCCGCATATCGCGCTGCTGCCCGACGCCCACGCCGGCAAGGGGTCCGCGGTCGGCACGGTCATCCCGACCGTCGAGGCGGTCATCCCGGCCGCGGTCGGAGTCGATATCGGATGCGGGATGGTGGCCGCGCGTACCCGGTACACGGAGTCCGACCTCGAGCGCATCGACCTGAGCACGTTGCGCGACAGGCTGGAGCGCGCGATCCCGCTGTCGCCGGGCAACTACAACAAGGCCGTTCGTCACGACCACACGCGGGAGCGGGTTCGGGAACTCGAGATTCTCGCGGACTCCGGCGGCGTCGACCTGTCCCACTCGCCGAAGTGGCGCGAGCAACTGGGGAGCCTGGGCGGCGGGAACCACTTCATCGAGCTGTGTCTGGACGAGTCCGGAGCCGTGTGGTGCTTCCTGCACTCCGGGAGCCGAGGAGTGGGCAACAAGATCGCCCAGAAACACATCAGGATCGCCCAGCAGCAGTGCGCGGAGCGGGGCATCCGGCTCGAGGACCGTGACCATGCGTACTTGAAGCAGGGAACTGTCGAGTTCTCGCAGTACCTCGCCGAGCTGCGGTGGGCGCAGCGTTTCGCGCGGCTCAACCGTGACGAGATGATGGATCGCTTCCTCGCGGAGCTGGCCCGGATCTTCCGCGACGACGACGCCGGCGAATCGGAACGCGTGAACTGCCACCACAACTACACCGAGAAGATCGAACTCGATGGCAGGGAAGTGTGGCTCACCCGCAAGGGCGCCATCGATGCGAGTGAGGGCCGCATGGGATGCATCCCGGGATCGATGGGCACCCGGTCGTACATCGTCCGAGGCAAGGGGAACGCAGACGGGTTGTTCTCCGCGCCGCACGGCGCCGGTCGTCGGATGTCGCGGACACAGGCCAAGAAGCGGTTCACCGCAGCCGACCTCGACGCGGCGATGCAAGGAATTGTCTACCGGCCCGGCGATGCGTGGGTCGACGAGATCCCCGCCGCCTACAAGGACATCGACCGGGTGATGGAGGACGCCGACGACCTCGTCGAGATCGTGCACACACTGCGTCAGGTGATGAACCTCAAGGGGACATAGAGGGACTCCAGGGGCAGCGCCT
>NZ_BCSW01000039.1 GCF_001571065.1 Dietzia cinnamea NBRC 102147 | reverse complement strand
AGCCCGCTCCAGCTCGTCGGCCATCGCCTGACGAGCCCTCGCGCGTGCGGTTTGTGAACGCGAATCAGTCTTGATAGCCGCCATGCGATCGACCCTATTGCCCCACCCATCGTGCCGCAATGCCCAACCACCATGCCGCCGTCATCGTCTCGCCGTCCTGGTCCCCGATCGCCCTGTCAGCTCTAGCACCGGCCGTGCTAGAGCATCCTCGCTGCCGCTCGCTTAAACAGCCTCACACAGTATGCACTCCGAGTGGGTGGGGGGAATCTGCTGGTCAGCGCCCCGCGCCGGGCGGCGCGTAGACGCGGGGATTTCGGGCCTCTAGGCTGGGCGCATGATGACCCTCCGAGCGGTGCACGCGGGGACTGGATACCAGTACCTGATGCGCTCGGTGGCAACGAACGACGCGGCCCCCGAGGCGGGTCAGTCGTTGTCGGATTACTATGCCGCGAAGGGCACCCCTCCGGGCCGCTGGATCGGGTCGGGGCTGGCCGGTCTGCGGTCGGAGACCGCCGCCGCCGGCCTCCAGGTGACCGAGGAACAGATGGCCGCATTGTACGGCGAGGGTTTGCACCCGGACACCGACGAGATGATGCGCCAGGGCGCGCCGTTGGCGGCGTGCAAGTTGGGTCGTGCGTTCCCGATGTACTCCGGCGACAAGCCCGTTCTCGTGGCGCTCGCAGCGGCCGAGAAGCAGTTCCTTGCCGCCGAGGGGCGCCGTCCCACGGTGAGCGAGCGGGGCGAGCTGGCCGAGAAGATTGGCCGCCCGTTCTACATGAAGTCGGGCGGCTACTCGCACGCCTCCGGGGCCGATGTGATCGCGTGGGTCAACCGGGAACGGGATCAGGTCAAACAGGCCGTCGCGGGGTTCGATTTTACGTTCTCTCCGGTTAAGAGTGTGAGTGTTCTGTGGGCGCTGGCCGACGAGCAGACGGCCTCGTTGATCGCTGCGTTGCACCACGAGGCGGTCGCGGAAGCGCTCGCGTGGGCCGAGGACAACGCGCTCTACACCCGGCAGGGTCGAGGGGGCATCGAGCAGGTCAAGACACGGGGTCTGATCGGCTCGGAGTTCACCCATTTCGACACCCGCGGCGGGGACCCGGACCTGCACTCGCACGTGCTGTTGTCGAACAAGGTGCAGGCCCCTGACGGGTCGTGGAAGGCCCTCGACGGGCAAGCGATCTTCCAACTTCACCAGGCGATCAGCGCCCGCTACGACACGGCGCTGCACGACCGTCTGTCGCGGCGGTTGGGCGTGGAGTTCCAGGCCCATTACCCCAGCCCGGACAAGGCCCCGGTGTGGGAGGTCAAGGGCGTGGACCGGCGTCTGGTCGAGGCGTTCTCGTCGCGTCGCACGCACGCCCGCCCGGTGTACGACCGACTCGTCGCGGAGTACGTCCAGACCCACGGTCGCCAGCCCAGCCAGCGTGCCGCGTACGCGCTGTGGCAGAAGGCGATCCTCGACACCCGCGATGCGAAGAAGCCCGCCAAGTCACTTGCCGAGCACCGCGAGCAGTGGCGTGCCGAAACCGTGGAGCGGATCGGTACCGAGGCCGTGGACAGGCTCCTGGAGCGCGTCCGCGTCGAGGCAAACGGGGACGAGCTGCGCCCCGTTTTCGACGCCGCAACCCACACCGAGGACGTGGCCGGACAGGCGGTGCGGGCGGTCACCGCACGCCGTGCACAGTTCCGCCGCTCGCATGTGGACACCGCCGTCTCGACGGTGCTCAAGGGCTACCGTTTCGGCTCCGATTCCGACCGGGACGCCGCGCACCGGGCGGTCATGGACACCGCCATGCGCGAGCACGCCGTGCAGTTGACCCCGCCGGAAACTCTCGCGCTTCCTGACGCGCTGACGGGTGAGAGCGGGGCCGGTCTGGACCGACGCGCGAACGCCGAGAAGTACACCACCGCCGCCGTGCTCCAGGCCGAGAAGATCACCCTCGACGGGGCCACCACCCCGGTCGCGGTGTTCGCCACCGACGCCACCATCACACACGCACTCGCCCGCCACGAGCACGCGAACGGGTGGGCGCTCAACGCCGGACAGACCGCCCTTGCACGGCACCTGCTGACCTCCGGAACGCTGGTTGCGGCGGGCGTGGGTCCGGCGGGAACCGGCAAGACCGCGAGCATGAAACTCGTCGCCGCCGCGTGGCAGGACGAGGGCCGCAACGTCATCGGACTGGCCCCGTCCGCGGCCGCGGCGAGCGTCCTCGAGGACGAGATTGGGGCACGCTCGCACACCATTGACTCGCTCACGTTCACCTGGCGTGGACTGCATCCCAGTCAGCCCGGTAAGACCCTGTCGGCATTGCCCGTTCAGATCAACCCCGGCGACATGCTCCTGGTCGATGAGGCCGGAATGTCGAGCACCGAGAACCTGGCCGCCCTCACCGAAATCGCGGCAGCATCCGGCGCCGTGGTGCGGCTGATCGGTGACCCCAAACAGCTCGCCGCCGTCGAGACCGGCGGGCTGTTCGGAGAACTCGCCCGCACCCCCGGAACGGTCGAGCTGCGCGAGGTCATGCGGATGGGATCGGACACCGCGCAGGCCGAGGCGACGCTGTCTCTGCGCGATGGAGACCCCGACGCTCTGGCGCTCTATGCGGGGCGTGGCTGGGTCCACGGGGGCAGCCGGGAGCAGATGCTCACCGAGGCCGTGGCCGCGTTCCAGGCCGACACCGAGGCGGGCCGGCGAAGCCTCATCATCGCCTCCCGCAACGCCGACGTGGACACCATGAACGAAATCATCCGCGCCGACCGGATCGCCGCCGGATTGGTCGATGACAGCCGCGAGGCCACCGTCGCCCGAGGCGACACCGTCGGTGTCGGAGACACCGTGATCGCCCGCAAGAACGCCCTGCTGCGCGACGACGACGGACGGCCGATGGGCCGGGTCATCAACGGCCAGATGTTCACCGTCACCGCCCTGACCGCCAGCGGCGACCTCGCCGTCCGGGACCACAACACCGGCACCGACTCCGTCATCCCGGCCAGCTACGCCAGCCAGAACGTGCACCTGGGATATGCGTCCACGATCCACCGCGCCCAGGGCGCGACCGTGGACACCACACACGCCGTGCTCGACACGTCCGTGGACCGGGCCGGCCTGTACGTCGCACTGACCCGAGGCAGGCATGAGAACCGCGCCTACGCCGTGTGCGAGCCCGTCGTGGACCTCACCGCCGAGGACGCGCACATGCACTCGGCCGGCGACCGCGACGCGCCCACCGCCGAGGAAGTCCTCACCACGATCCTGCGGCGCGACACCCGGCATCGCTCCGCCACCGAGACCCTGCGCGAGGAACTCGACGCCGCCGGCTCCCCCGAGCGGCTCGCGGCCCTGTACGCCCACGGCGTCGATCTGGCCACGGCCACCTTCACCGAGACCACCCTGCCCGAGTACATCGACGCACTCCCCCGCCGCTACTCGCTGGAGCTGGAGGCCAACGACGAGCAGTACGCCGCCGTCGAGTCCGCATGGAAGACCGCCGCCACCGCGGGCCTGGACCCGCGTGAGCTGTGGCTGGACGCCACCAGCGACCTCGAAACCGCGACCAACCCCGGACTGGTCATCGCCCAACGCCTACGTCACGCGACAAACCAGGACCGGGACCGGGACGCCCTGCCCACCCCTCCCCCAATCGCGCCGGCCACCGACACCGAACTGGCAGCCTGGCTGGCGACCACATACGGCTCGCTCACCACCGCGCCGGCACCCGCACCGTCTGACGACTTCACCGAGTCCTACCTCGCCCACCGTGCCGCAGAACAAGAACGCGGTCCGGACGTCGAGTCGACGTCCGGACCGCAATGGGATTGGGGAGCTGAAACCGGCGCCTCCCCCGACCTGTAGTGATTGCCACGAGCGTGGTGTCGAGCCGAGAATCGGCGGGTCAGAGGTCCGGGCCGAGTCCCTGCCTTACTTGTGGCGCGGAGCTCGGTCCGGTCGCATCGGGAGCGTAAGGGTCAGGGCTGAGGTGGCCCCCACCGCCTTCTGTTCCTCGGTGCTCCAGGTACGAATCAGACCAGCTGGTGCCGTCGACTTTCGCGATTGCCCACGGCATGACGGAGTCGGGGTCGGGCAGGGGGGTCCGTGCGAGCGCGGCTTGATGGAGCTCGACGGCGAGCTGATCGTGTGTGTGACTGTTGTCGCCACGCCAGCGACTGTTTTTCACCTCCAGTGGAAGGTGCGAAAGCCCGCGCTCAGCGACCAAATCCTCGACTGTCGACTTGACCTTCAGCACGTACTCTTCCTCGAGGTCCATCCATCGATGCTCGACGGCCGATTGAAGCTCGACGCTCCGGGTCAATGCTCGGGAGTGGGGATCCTCTGTATTCCGGCTTCGCCCAATGATCGCGGTTTCGAGGGCGTGGCGCCTATCCATTAGCTCTTCAGCGCCGTCGTCGACCGATGGAAGCGATGCGAGCCGGGAATTGATCGACTTCAGCTCCTCACGCTCATAATCGTTAGCTGACGCGGAGATTAAACTCTGACGATTTTCGCTCACCTGCTTGGCGAGGCGGTCCGCGTCTTGGTAGTGACGTTCAACCAGGCCTGATTCGCGGAACTTCTCGTATGCGTCGACATAGATGTGGATGGGCTCAGTGCGCCATCGCAGCAGCTCGTCGGTATTGGTGCCTGTTAAGTTGGTGATGATATCGCGCAGGGATGCGGCAGTCGGAGAGTCCTGGTTGGGAAGCAGTTGATCGACGCTGCCGACGTTCGCTGCTACGGTGGCCAGGATCTCGACCATGTCATAGGTGAAGTCCGGTGTATGCCTTGCGAGTGCGGTCAGAGCCTTTATGGCATCTTTGGTGTTACCGCCGGAGACCTCGTCCGCCTGGTCGCCAGCGACGTCGAACAGCCGCGGGGGGGCGGGTACCGGTGTCGCCTCGAGAGCGAAATCATGGAGGGCGACTAGCAGCGGATCATGGTCATGCCCCGCCTGTGCCGAGTAGGGGCCGACGATCTCGACGAACCGGTCGACTCCGTGGTCGGCAAGAGCAAGTCGTACCGTCTTGGCGAACGCGCTCGTGTACTCGCCCTCGACGCCTTTCCAACTTGCAAAGACCTCCTCCTCCATGAATTGGCTTCGCTCCCAGGCCTCCGCATAAGGCCAGAACTCCGAGTTCTCCGCCCGTTCAATAATCTGCTTAATTGTCACGTCGAAGAGGTGGCCGATCTGACTATGGTTGAGCGGACCGTATTCGTCCTCCGGCGGGTCGAATATGACGTAGTCCGGATCCTGAAACAAGGCCTTTTCTGACTCGGTGGCGACTGCATCTACGAGCGCTCGCCAAGCCTCTCGGCTTCCGCAACTGGCGAGGTCGTCTTCTCGCCGATCCAGCAGACCCGCCTGGTCGAAAACAGATTGAACGTCGAGAGTGATTCTGAACGGAGCCAGCGGGTCGCGGCCCCGCAGCATGGCGTTGAGGTCGGGGACGGGTCGGGAATTGCTGTTCATCTTTGCCTCCGGTGAAGTCATTGCTCTGCCTCTGGTGCGGTCTCGGGTGTGGGGATGACGTTTTCGGCGACTTCGGGCGCAGGAGAGATGGACGCGGAGTGGGCAATGAGTTCAGCCGGCGCGACCGTGGCCACGCCGGTGTCGATCAGCCCGTTCGCGACCGTCTGAGAAGCCCCTGTCGCTGCGAGCTCCGCGGAGAGCTGTTCGGGGCTCAGCCCGACGTGGCGGTCACCGGTTAGTGCGCTGACATCGGCATCGGTCAGATCGGGGTGATCGGTGACCGCGGCGTCAATGACGTGCTCCAGATCGGAGTCGGTGATCTCGAAAGTGGCGGCGGCGATGAGGGCGAGCGTGAGAAAGTCCGGGGTCGGCCCGCCTTGTTGGCGTGCTTGCCGCACCGCGTCGTCGCGTTCCCGCTCGGCTCGGCCGAGGTCGAGCTCGGCCTGCCGGCGGGTCTGTTCTGCGGCCTCAATCAACCGGCGGCGCTCGAACTCTGCGGCGATGATCTCGCGTCGAGCGGCGGCGACCTCCTCGGACACTCCGGTGTCCGCTCGGGCAGCTTCGACGACCAGCCGGCCCACCGTGCATTGGCGGGCGCTGTGCGAGCCGACGGATCGGGTTCGGGCTGGCTGTTGCGGCGTGGCCGCAGCGCCCAGCCGGGCGTTCCGGACCAGGGCGGCGACTACGTGGTCGCTGGGGTGCGGACTCATTTCGGCGCTCCTTCAACTGGCTCTGACTTCAGGGGCTTGCTGGGCTGGTGCGAGGTCTGACAGGCGTACATCGGGGACCGCTCCCCCATCAGCAGGGCCATATGGTGATCGCCGACCGTGCGCAGGAACACCTCATCGCACGTTGCGGGGTCCCGAACCGCCAGAGCTTCGTAGGCTTGCCACATCGCCCTGACCCGAAACCGGGCCGAGCGGTGATCCCACCAGCGAGCGCACCACCCTTTGCCCTGACTCATCCCGCCGGCCTCGTACGCGATCCGCAGGTAGTCATCGAAGAACGCGAACTCGTCTGAGAATCGCAGTGGCCGCGGTAACCCGAGCTCGTCGTGGGCGAACGTCTCCACGTCTTTCTCGATGGTGCGGGCCAGGTAGTCACCGAGCCCTGGAGTTGCCAGCGCGTCCTTGACGGCTGCCGGAAGGGCCTCCGTCGCGACTTCGCCAAGCAGCGGGCCGAACGCCTCAACGATTCTCTTGTCGAACAGGTGGCTCATGCTGCGGCCTCTTCGGTCTTCTCAGGGGCGGAGGGAAGGTCTTGGTGGTCCCACCGGACCATCCGGGCCAGGATGGGGCGCCGGCCGGTGGCCAGGACGATCATCCGACCGAACGGCAGGGCGGCCAGCTCGGCGGCGGTGATGGTCTGCTTCTCGACCGTCTGGGTCGACACGGACCGTCCGCGATCGCCGCCGCCGCTGGAGATGGAGCGTTGCTGTTCGGTGTGGGTGCCGATGAGATGGGCCAGCTCGTCGAGGAACCGGTAGTCCTTGTGGCCGGGGCCGATGACGACGATCGCGGCGGCAGACCACAGCTTCTTCATGCCCTGCTCGCCCCACACTTCCACGCCCTGGGCGTAGGACTGGAGCACGGTCGAGCAGATGATTCCTCGGGAGCCGAAGGTCGAGTAGTAGTCGGGCAGCCTGGGCCACCGCACGATGTTGGCGATCTCGTCCAGGGCGGCGGTCACCGGCACCGGAAGACGCGAACCGGGGCAGGTGTCGGCCCGGTCGACCAGGGCCTTGAACACCGCGACGGTCAGGATGGACGTCACCGGCCGGCCGATCGGGTTCTCCTCGTCGGAGACCAGATACAGCGTGTCGGCCTCGGAGTTTGCGAAGGCGACCGGGTCGAAACGCTGGGCGCCGGCCTGGGGGGTCAGCCACCTCACGATCTGCCGGCGCCCCAGGCAGGAGATCATGTTCTTGGCCGCGGAGAACACGTTGGAGCGGGTGCGGGGCTCGGCGTTGTACTTGCTGGCCAGGTCCGCAGCCTGCGGCTTCCACTGACTGTCGGCCAGGATGTCAACTGGGGTGGCGTCCTCGAGATTGGAGACCCATCCGTAGACATCGGTGATGGGACGGTTCTTCATCGCCGCTGCCAGGAACAGCGAGGCGAGCAGGTCCACGGCCTGGGAGTAGAAGTACGCGTTGGGGTCGCTGCCGGCCTCCCCGCGGGCGGTGGCGGCGTTGAAGATCTCGGCGAGCTCCTCGGCGTTGCCGTCCCACCACTGGTCGCGGCGCACGAAGTCCAGCGGGTCGAAGTACCACTTGGAGGTGTCCAGCCCGACCGCCTTGTCCTGCGGGTCGAGCACCCAGACGCGGCCGACCTGCTGACGGAACGGCATCGTGGCTTCGATGACGTCGCGCTTGCACGAGGTGGAGATGCAGATGCCCGGTGCGCGGCGGATCATCGGAATGATGCGGCTGGAGGTCTTTCCCTGGCGGGGACCCCACAGATCCAGATGCAGGTCTTCCCACCCGCCCCAGAGATCTTGGCCGGTAGCGACCTCCTTGCCGATGTATACCCCCGGGATCTGGGTGGTGTCGCCTCGCTCGCGGTTGGCGCGGACCACGCTCTTGGCCGACAGTGACTTCACGTCAGCGCGGCCCGCCAGATGCTTGGTGATCCCATCGACGCGAGTCCTGCGGCCCTGCCGACGCCCGACGAGCGCCGCCACCACGGCCACGAGCACAACGGCGATCACCACCAGGGCCACGGCGACGACCGTGGCGCCGGTGGTCCACTGCACCTGCCCCTGGGCCAGGTCGATCACCGCCACCGCGGGGTTACCGGGAACCTGTTGACCGGTGGGGGCGATGGATTCGCCGAGGGTGATACTGCCCCACACCGCGATCACCGCGGCCGCCACCACGCCCATCATGACCAGCGCGATCGTGGGTCCGGGCTCGCGGGTCTGGGACGTTCGTGCCAGGTCCTTACCTGCCATAGTTGCCTCCCTGGTGTGATGTGCGCGGTTACTCGCCCACAGATCGGTATTGGTAGCTGGCGACCTTCCACGTCTCGCCGGTGCGCTTGAGCTCGACGGTCGCGGTGATGCGCTCGAGCGGGGTCGTTGCTCCGTCGGGGTGCAGCACTTTCTGCTGCACCGTGACCAGGCGCCGAGCTTCGCTCGCGTCCTGCGGGACGGGGTCCTGATCTCCGGCCAGGCTTGCGGCCCCGATCACGCGGTCACCCGAGCGCGCCCATGCCGACCACTGCCCAGGGGCGGGATCTGGGTCCGGGCGGGTGGTGGCCGCGTCCGCCATCTGGCCGGTGAGCTGGCCGGAGATCGCGTGCATCGCATCCCACGGGGACTGCTGCTGCGCGGGGGTCCACGTGTGAATCCCTGCCATCACCGCCACCGCCACTTCGTCGGCGGTCGTGATCGGGTCGATGTGCACGTGCGCATCGGTTCCCGGTTCATCATCGCGGCCAAGCGTCAGAGCCATCGCGACGGCGGCGACCACTACCGCCACCACCGCCGCGGCGACCACGGCTACGCCTTTGGTGTTCATCGCTGTCTCCTACTCGTCGGCGGTGCTCATGCGGCGGCGAACCTCGCGGCCTCTTGCGGCACGATGACCACGTACTTTTGCGTCTCGGCATACGGCGGTACCCCGCCGAACTGCTGCACGGCGCCGGGGCCGGCGTTATAGCCGGCCAGCATCAACGCCTGCGGGTCGCCACTGAGCTCGCCCGAGGCGATGCCCTCTCGCTGGCCCTCGGCGATCTCGCACAGGTAGCGGGCGGCGGCCATCGTCGCGTCCGCCGGGTCCGACGGAGAACCCGAGCCGGGAGGTCCGGCGATCTGGCCGTTGTCGTCGACCTTGGCGCCCTTGGCCGCCCACGTGCCGGGCATGAACTGCCCGTACCCTTGCGCTCCGGCCGTCGAGACCGCCGTGGCCTGGAAGCCGGCCGATTCGTGGTACAGCAGCCCGGCCAGCAGCGGAGAGTCGACCTCGCGGCAGACCTGGCCTCCCAGGTCGATCCACTTGCGCAGTTCGGCGGGGATCTCGCCCGCGTTCAGGCTGCGATGCCCGAAGTCCGGGGCGCAGTCGTCGCCCCCGGCGGCGCCGGTGGTCTCGGAGTCATCGTCGGCACCGTCGGTGGGGGCGGCGCCGTAGCGCTGGTTCGGGGTGGGCTTTCCGCCGCCGGCGACGGTGACGTGCACGTGGTCGAAATGGTTCTGGGTCGCATCGCCCCGGTCCTCCATCTGGTAGGGCTGCCCGGTGGCGGGGATGTACTGCTGCCGCCAGATCAGGTACTCGATGTTGAAGAACTCGCGGTGCGTCAGCAGGTAGTTCGTGATGCGATTGCCCAGCTCGCGGCCCTCGCTCGAGGAGTAGTCCGGGATCATGATGTCCACGGCGCGGCCCGACGGGTGATCGGGGTAGGCATCAACAGGCCGCCACCCGCCGATGGACTGCACCTCCGGGAAGCGCTGCGCCACGGCCCGGGCCACCCGGATCGAGTCGACCTGCAAGTTCTCCTTGGAGGCGATCTTGTCCGAATCGGGCATCTCCCCACTCGAGGGCGGAGACGGCTGACGGGAGGTCGTTGACTCGTCGGTGGGCGGCGCACCGCCTCCCGAGCCCGGGTTCGCCGCTCGGTCGAGCCACGGCTGCGGATCGGTCTCGCTCCCACCGGTCAGGCGCCCGCCCTGCCACACCTCCAAATGCAGGTGGGCGCCGGTGGACTGGCCGTTGTTTCCGACCTCACCGATGTGCTGTCCTGCGGCAACGGTGTCGCCCACCTGCACGGCCACTCCGTCGTCCCACATATGGCCGTAGACGGTCGAGTAGGGCTGACCGTCGATGGTGTGGTCGATGACGATCCAGTTGCCGAACCCGCTCGCGGGGCCGGCGGCGGTCACCACGCCTGGGGCCATCGCGTACATGGGCGTGCCGTCGGCGGCGGCCAGGTCGATGCCTCGGTGGCCGGGCCGGTCTGCGCTCTTGTAGGTCGAGGACACGACGTAATCGCCCTCGGCGATCGGCAGGCTGAGCTCGCCGGCGGGCACTCCCCCGCCGCCGGTTATGGCCCCGTTCGGGCGGCACCGATCGTCGCTGCCGTCTCCGAGGATCACCACGACCACCAGCGACAGCAGGATGATCCCGATGACGATGCCCACGACGAGCTTGGCCGACCGCATCCGTCTACAGCCCTAGCTGCGCTCGAAGGGCCGCGTTCTCGGCTTGCAGCGCCCGCAGGGTGGACGAGTTGTGCGCCTGCCACGTCCCCGCGGCGACCGACCAGCGGCGCACCGAGTCGCGGCTGATGCCGAACTCGCGGGCGACGACCTCGGCGGCTGCTGAGGTCGAGGGGAACTGGGGCTCAAGCTCCGCCAGCCGCGCGACCACCTGGTTGCGGAAATCGGCGTCGTACGCAGTTGAGCTCATGCCGGCACCGCCTGCCCGGAGGGCACGCCATCGAGCAGCTCGCGAAAGCGCACGTTCGTGTCGTGGATGTTGGTCTCACGCTCGGTCGCGGTCAGCAGAACCTGCACCGGGATCCCAGCGGTACCGTCCTTGGACGACTTGAGCATGAACTTGCCTCGCCCCAGGGGTGGCTTCTTACGCTCGCGGGTTTCGGTTCGCTCGATCGGCGCACCCTTGGACCAGGCGGTGATCATCGCCGCTTCAGCGTCGGTGAACTGGAGAACGCCCTTAAGTCGCTCCAGCTCACCGGCGGGCAGACCGCCGCAGATGACCATGCCGGCCCGCTCGATGAAGCCCATCGCGGTCTTGACGTCAACCTCATTGGGCAGCGTCTCCAGGTCTCGGCCCGTATGGGTGATCATCAACAATCCGGTGCCGTCCGTGCGGTTCAGACGCGTGAGCTCGTCGACGCGCTGCACCATCCCCGCCCCGACGCCCAGGGTCGCCCACATCTCGTCGAGAATCGCCAAGAAGTAGCGCTGCGGCGCCAGACCGCAGTCGGCCAGCACGTGCGCGGCCTCCATCGCCCCATAGGCATCGGACCAACAGGCCAGGAGCACGCCCGCCTTGAGCGACTGGTCCCCTCGAGCGATCGCCGAAACGTCGATGCAGATCGCCGGGGCGTCGAGGTCGATCTTGGTGGTGGTGTGCTCGGCGAACACCTGGCCCATCACGCCGTCGGTCAGCGACTCCAGCGTCTGGACCAGGGTCCGGACCGTGCGCCGGTACTCCGCTTCGTCGGCGACGAACAGCGCCCGCCGCAGGTCGGTGTTTCCGGATCGGATGTAGTCGATCAGGTCCCGCAGCAGCGGCGGGGAAGCGAAGGAGAACCTGCCGCCCTGACGCATCTCCCGCAACGAGGTGGAGATCACCAGGCCCTCGAAGTCAGCCAGCGGCCGACCGCGGATCAGCTCGGCCAGCGCCACGACCATCGTGACCTGCCGCGAGTGCACTGACTCCTCGGTTTCGGTGATGGCCTCGGCAAGGCGCGTGCTGTCCTCGCCCCGGTCGCGCAGCTCGTCCAGATGGGCCTGCATCACCGGGATCGCCTCGCCCAAAGCGCCGGCGGCCAGCGGGTTCAGGTGCCCGTGCCCATGTCCGAGACGGATCACCTGCCCGCGCTTTCCGGCCGGGGTGACCATCGCATCGGTCACCGCCACGTACTCGCCTTTAATGTCCCCGGCCACGATCGGCACATGGCCCTGGGCGACCGCGCCGATGAACTGCTTGCGGATGATCGTGGACTTGCCCAGCCCGGGCAAGGAAAGCACGAACGCCGACGGGTTGCCGATGATGCCGGCGCGGAACCACGACAACACGTCGCCGGAGACGTCCTGGCCGGTCTGGGCATGAACCCCCAGAGGGACGCCGACCGCCGGAGCGGTCGCCCCCACCACCCACGGGTTGAAACCACAGCCGTAGTTGGTGGAGGTCTGGGTGGCGGCCGGGGCAGAGACCACCGCCATCCGCCCCGAGAACGCTCCCTTGAAGCCGCGGCCGTCGAGGGAGGCATACCGATGGGTGAACCGGGGCTTTCCGTAGCGGAGCTGCGGTGCCTGGCGGGCGGTGCGCGCCTGCTCGGCCCGCTCGGGGTGCTCGTCGCACCACCGCTTGTACGCACGGCCGGTTCGTGTGTGCGGCCAGGGAGGGAGCTGATCGCCGGCGGTGATACGGGCGTGCAGCTCTTCCAGCTCGGCCGGCCCGACAGGGGTCTTGGTGCGCCTGGCCATCACTCCGCCTTCGCAAACGAGGAAATCGTGGACTTCTGATCGAGAAGCACGCCCAGACCCAGCCCGGCGGCGAACGCCGCATCCTGCTGGCCGTTGGTAGCGTGCAGCCGAAGCTGAGACCGGTTGCCGAGCTGGCCGATGATCGCCGAGCCCTGGTCGAGCAGCTCAGGATCGCGCAGAGTGAGCGTCACCAGCAGCGAGTACTCGCCGAGCTGGCCGCCCCGGGCCAGCGCCTGCCGCGCGGCCTCGGTGCGCTCCAAGCGCAGGCCGGCAGAAGCCTTGCCGATCGAGCGGGTCTTGTTCGCAGCGTTGACCGCGTCGAGGTGCTCCTTCTCGACCTGCCTCACCCCGTCCCCAGCGGCGATCGGGCGGTAGATCAGCGTCACGCGCTTGCGGGGAATGTCTGACTTCGGCTCCAACAGGGGCCGCAGCACGTGGTCCGGGAACGCGGCGGCCGGCGGGGCGGCCATCTCGAACGAGCGGGACACCCAGTCTTCGTGGCGGTAGTGATTCCACCTCGCCACAGCCTCGGCCGGGCCGGCGTCATCCCAGTCCACTCCGAGCGGCTCGCCAGACAGGCGAGCGCTGTTGATGGTCTCCTCCAGGTCGGGGCGGTAACAACGCAACGCCAGCCCGATCGCGTCCTCCGGGTTCATCGGTGTGGCAGACACTCCCGCGTACTCGAGCCGCTGGTACAGCCCGGGCAGCCGGAAACCCAGATCGGTGGCCATCGCCTCGGGGTCCTTGCGCTGCATCGCGGTGGCAGCCTTGAAGGTGACCGCGATCCACGACCGCGTGACGAGCTTGCCGCGAGCGAACTCCACCGCCGACTCCGCCTGGATGCGGCGGGCGATCTCCGGGGTGGACTCACTGACCGAGTCCTTCACCGCGGCGATGAGATCCTGCCCCGTCGTCGGGTACGACTCGACGGTCACCGTGGCCGCCACGACGTCGTCGTTGAGCGACAGCTCGGCGAGCCAGGCGCCCCACTCGGCGGTCATGTCGTTGCGGTCGGCCACCGTCAGCGGCTCCTGGCCACGTGAGGCCGCGTCCAACAGGACGGTGTACTGGTTGAGCGCGCGGTCCCTGATGAGCGCGAAATCGTTGCCGGCCACGTCGCGGCCGACGTGCAGCTCGGTCTTGGCCAGGGCACCGGGCAGCCTGTATCGGCCTCCCGGTACCCGCGAGTTCGGTCCGGATCGGTACACCGTGGAACCAGCGGCTTGTGCCCGCCAGAATTGCCAACGCATTTGAGCCACCTCGTAGAGAGTTCGATTGCCGATACGCAGTACTGCCGGGGCCAGGTACGCCACCGCCAGCACCGCAATGAGCGCTCCCGCGCCTAGTCCGCCCTGCATCAGCACCAACATCGCCACGATGAAGGCGATCCCGGCGATGATCGTGGCCCGCAGCGGCAGGCCGAACATGCCGGTGCGCTGCGACTTCTCGCCCAGCGTGTAGAGCCGAAGGTCCGCCTGCTCACCTGATGCAGACACCAGCTATCTCCTTGCCGTCAGCGGTAGTGGTGGGGTGTCGGGTGAGCTGCCAGCGCACCGTCGATCATCTGCTCGGTCGTCTGTGTCGCTCGAGCCGTCATCTGGGCTGCCGTCGCCACCGCGCCCACGCCGGCGGCGGCGAAGCCCGCTACGGTGCCGGCGCCGCGGGCCGCGCTTGCCACTGCCCCGCCGACACGGCCCGACGAGCTGGGGCCCGTGCCTGGGGAGCTAGTGCCTCCGGCTGGTGCGCCGCCCCCCGAGGGTGCCGACGGAGTCGGTCCTGACGGGCTGGCCGCCGGCGGTGACGACGAGCCTCCCGAGGAGTGCGGGCCGAGATAGGCCGCGCCGTTCGCAGCACTCTGGCCTCCCGAGCCGGACGACGACGTTCCACCGCCAAGGCTCTGCTGGACGTTGCCCAACGCAGCGCCGGCGGCGCCGGCGACAGCGCCCGTAGCTCCGGCAGCGGCGGCGCCGATGCCTGCGGCGCTGCCACCGGACACCGAGGCAGACACCGCCGGAGCGACGACGCGCATCAGCGCGGGCAGCACGAGACCGGCCGCGGCCAGCAGCAGCATCGCCGAGACCGCCTCCATCACCGACGGCTGTTCTGTTCCCGAGCTGAGCCAGAACGCCACCAGGTACAGCAGGGTCGCCACCGGCTTGAACAGCAGCGCCGCGACGACGAACCCGATCATCGACTTGAAGGCCTGCTTGCCGGTGCTCAGCGCGAACGACGCTGCCGCCAGCGGCAACAGACCCACCACCACCACCAGCAGGCCCTCGCGGATCACTAGCGCCACCATCTGCGCCAGGGCGCCCAGCAGCGCGAACACCACCATGATCAACACCGCGGCCGGCCCGAGTCCGGTCTCCTCGTCGATGAGCGCGACCGCGTTGATCTTGGCCTCTGGATCCCCGCCCAGACCGTCGGTGAGCCACTGAACCGAGACCAGGTCGGTGGCCATGTGCAGCGACATGATCACCGCCGGAAGCGCGGCCCCGGCGAGGATGAAGTTGAAAACGAGCTGTCCGACGTCCTCGAACCCATCACCCAATCCGCGGTTCCGGGCGACCGCCATCCGTGCCCCCGCGATGATCAGCGACACCACGAACAGCAGTACCTGCGCCCACAGCGTCAGGTTGAACACGCCCGCCACCGACGACCGGAAATCTGGTGCAGTGGAGGGGGATTCAACGTCCGCCACCGACTGCTCGAGGTCCTCGTTCGAGAAGGGTGACTCCTTAATCCACATCGTCATGATCAGCGACAACGCCTGAGCATTGCCCTCCAGGAGGGACTTGACGAAGTCTCCGATCGGGTCGCCCCAGAAGCCGGACGTCACTGCCTCGATCGCATCGGTCGGATGAAGAGCTGCACCGGCGGTGTTGCATGCGCCAGAGACGACGCCGCGCGCGGGCGCGGTGAGCGTTTCACGCAGACCTCCGGCCTGAGCCGACTCCCTCAACCACTCATGGGCGCCGGTCCCGGCGAACAATCCGCCGTCGAACACATCACCGTCGAGATCGCCGTTGCGGCAGTCCTCATAAAACGACTGAAACTCATTCTGATCCGTGTCTTGAGCAGCAGCCGGTGCCGCGAAGGCAACCGAGGCCAGGACCGCGGCCAGGAGCGCGATCGCGAGTCGCTTGAGGCGTGTCAGATCCACAGAACCCACGACCGATCCAGCTCCTCCACGGGCGGCAGCGAGCGCCCGGAGACGATCTCCCACTGCTCGCCAGTCCACGACAGGGACACGCGCATCACCGGGTGTTCTGTTGCGCTGACGTCGATGGTGTCGACCTGGCCGACAGCCTCAGACACCGACGGCATCGCCGCCTCTACCGTGCAGAAGTCGGGCGAGCAGTGACTGAAGCGGAACCACCGGGGCGCCTGAAACCCCTCGGCTGCCTGCATCGCCCGCCCCTGGGCTGCCGCGCCGCGTGCGCGCAGCTCCTCGAGCAGCTCCGGATCTTCCGCGACCAGATCAGGCGCGTATCGCTGCATGAAGTCGGCGTAGACCGGCCCCATCTCCAGCCCCAGACCGATGTAGTTGGCCGTGAGCAGCGCCGCGCCAACGGGAGAACGGGCGTACCCGGTCATCACGCCTCGCTCCACCGCTGTCGGGCCATCCGAGGACGAGACCATCAACGTGGTCCCGCTCGGGACACGCTGAAGCGCCAGACCCGCCGGAGCCGCGACCGGCTCGGTCCCGCCGGGAAACGCGCCCGCCTGGCCGGTCTGTGCAACAGGCTCACCCTCGGGAGCCTCCACGACCGTCACTTGCCGGCCCACGAGGTCGCTGACCACCCGACCTGGCTGCTCCGCAGGCGCCGGGCTCGACGGCGCAGTGGGCGTGGCCGGCGCAGGTGCCGCCTGGCCGCTCTGCTCATCGCGTCCGCTCATGGCGATGACCAGGACCAGCACCGTCAGAGCGACGATCAGCACCGCTGCGCCGCTGATCCATGCCTTCTTCGTCATTTGCTGTCCTCATCCCAGGTCGTGAAGCCGTCGAGGGCTTGGATCTCGGCCGCGTCGATGTCGTCCTGCTGTGTCGGAAGCACGAGCTTCCAGTCCGCCCCTGTCCACGCCACCTGCACCGGGTAGGCCGTCAGCAGGGGCTCCTGTTCTCCCGGCGCCGGCGGGGTCGATGTCGCCAGCAAGACAATCGCCTTCTCGGGCGAATAGTCGGTGACCTTGAACGCGGTGAAGGTGGCGGCCACCGACGGATCGACTGCACCCGACACGCTCATCAGCACGCGGGCTTGCGCCCACTGATCCCGGCCGGGGCCGGGAGCGGTGACCGTGCGCACCACTTCGGGCCACGTGGAGTCGGGCGCCGTGGCCAAAGCCGCCTGCCCGTTCGCCGCCGCCAGAGCCGCGCCTTGCGGGGTATGGCTGTACCCCTGGGGCGGAGACGTTCGCGCCGGCCCGTCGGCGCGGGAGGTCGGCACCTTGAGCCCGGCTACGTTCCGCCACGTCAGATCAGCCGGGGCAGAAGCGGTGTCCACAACTGGCGGCTGCTCGACCTGCTCATCGTTTGAGCAGGCGGTGCTCGCCGTCAGCAGCAGCGTCACCGCCGCAGCGGTGAAAGCGCGTCGCATCTTGGACAACAGGAACTCCCTCTAGATGAATACGTCGGCAATGTGTCCGGCGGAGGCCACGATCACGCAGCCGAGGATGACCTTGATCGTGATGGCCTGGATCGAAGGGCCGTACTGGTCGACTAGGCGGTTGTCGATCGTCAGCAGCGCCCCGATTGCCATTACTCCGGCGACTACGACGGCGGTGGCTCCCCATTTGACCCAGCCGACCGCCTGGGTGAACCGGGTCATCGCCTCGGCTGGAGGGCCGACAGGGCTGGTCGGTGGCAGAACTACCGCCGGGTCCTGCGCCAGAACGGTCACCACGTCGGTGAGCACGGCGGTTAGGAGACCAGGGCGTTGACGATGGGGCCGGCCAGCATGATCAGCAGGCAGCCGCCGATGATCCGTGCGACCGTGCTTTGGACCTCGTCGCCGTTGCCGGACCGGCGAGCCATGATGAAGTAGGCGCCGGCGGCCATCACGCCCATGACGCCGAGCGCGATGCAGCCCCACATGAAGTACGCCAGGGCGGTGTCGACCTTCTCGCCGGCACCGGGGATCTCCATCGGGGACAGGTTCTCTCCGACGGCGATGACCTGCTCGGCCACCGGGGCGGCGGCGTGAATCGTCTCGACAATCATGGTGGTGCTCCTTGTGGTGAAGTGATGCGGTTGAAGATGGAGTCAGGGCTTGCCAGGGCGGTTGCGCCACTGCTCGCCTGCCGCGGCGAAGATCTCTGCGGCAGCGGTGGCGACCGATTCCGGGACCGCGTCGGTGGGCGCTAGCGGACGGGCGAAGCGCTTTGCTGGCGGCGGCGTGTAGTCCGGGGTCCACTGCGCCAGTTCGGTTGGCTCGCAGGCCAGCAGCTCGGGAACCCAGTCGATGTGCCAGCTCGCCCCGGCAGCGGCGGCGACGAGCTCGCGGCGACGGGACAGCGTCAGGTCCGGCTTGCCGGGGGCTGCGGCGACGGTGACCAGGCCCAGCAGCGAGCAGCCACCGACCTCTCCTGCCTGGTGCTGAAGGCACAGCCGGTGCGCTGCGTTCAGGCCGACCGTGTGCATCCGAGCAACTACGACGACGAACGGCGCTTTCTCGGCGGACGGCCAGCCTCGCTGACTGTCCGCAGCCGGCGCCCACATGGATTCCAAGGTCGACACCCCGGCCCCTCCGTGGGCGCCGAGCAACCAGATCACCGGGGTTCGACTGTCGGCGGGGCGAGGAACGGGTGTGTCCCACACCGGAGCGCGGTCTCCTTCGGCTGGCACCGCCAGCCACCCGGGAACCGCCTTCGATGATGGGCGTGGAAGTTTGTGGGCGCTGGTCATGCTCGCCTCCTTCGTCTTGTCCCTTGCGGGCGTCACGCGGTCACCGAGGCCAGGGCCTCGGAGAGTCCGGCGATGTCGGCGGTCTGCGACGTCGCCGAGAGCTTGGACAGCTGGTCGTCCCCAGCTCCCGACCGGATCAGGGACATGCGGTCGGCATCCGTGGACTGGCTGATCTGACTGACCGGCTCCATCCCCCGGGCAACGGCGAGGTCATTGGCCACGGCCAACGCCCACTGCTGGGTAATCGCCGCCGGAGACTGCCCTGATGCCGTAAACGGGGCGCGGTCATACATGCCGTGGGCGTCGATCGCGTTCCAGGTCTGGGTCTGGGTCGCCAAGTCGACCAGGCCCGTCGTATCCGACACCGTGTGCTCGATCTCGCCGATCACCCGCTGCAAACCGGAGTCCACGGTTGCGGGAGTAATGACCTCAGACGCCGCAACAGCGAGCTGGCCCACCAGCACCGCTGCCGCCGCTGCCGGGCTCGCTGCGCCGGCCACCGCGATCTGCGCGATGTTCTCCGGCGTCAGGGTCTTCTTCGCCACGGTGATCGACGCTCCGAGCGCCATCCCGGCCAGCTTGGTCCCGGCCTCCACCAGCAGTGCGGTCGGATCGGTCGGGTTCTGCACCTGGGTCGGATCGGAGTAGCGCGCCATCCGCGACAGCGTGGTGTTGCCCCGGCTGGCCGGGGCGATGGTGAACCCACTTCCGTCGGAGTACTCCACGTCCTCGGCGATGGTCTCAGCGGCCGTGAACAGCACCGACTGCCCCGCCACGGTGGCGACGTTGACCAGCGCACGGATCGGGTCTCCCCCGGTCTCGCTCTGTCCGGCGATGTTGGCTACGACCTGGAACAGATCAGAGTCGGGCGGGGTGTCACACGCCAGGTCTCCCGGGACACAGAACGAGGCGACTCGATCGGCCACCGCACCAAAATCCGGGGCCGACGTGTTCGGGGAGATTCCGCGCCCCTCCGGCCGCGGAGCACCCTCGCCCACGCTGATCGCCGACACCGCCGCACCCTCCGTGCCCGGCACCGCCCCCGGAGTCGTCCGGGACGAGCCCTCCTGGAAGATCGGAGCGCCCTGAGCACGGGTGGGATCACTCATCAGCGCCGCACCGGCGAACTGCTCGGGAGCGACCGGCCCGGAGCCGGCGCCGATCTCTCGAGCCAGCGCCGAGGCGACCTGGGCGCCCTGGCTGTAGCCGGAGACGAAGATCTTGGTCTCCGGGCATCGCTCGACCGTCTCGGCGATGAGCTTTCGCCCGTTCTCTATACCGACGGTGACGCTCTCGGCATAACTCGACTGATCCTCTGAGGGGACGAAGCCTCCGAAGGATGCCGGGTACGGCACGTAGGTGCGGCTCATACGCGCCTGGCCATCGGCGTTAGCCGCTCTGACGGTGGGACTCACCACGCGAGCCATCCATCCCGTGTCCGCGTCGGTCTTGGAGTTTCTCGTTGACTCCGTCGTGCCGTTGATCGCCACGAGCTGCACCAGCGGGCACTCATCACCCTCGGGCAACGCCACCTCCGAGGTCCCTCGAGACGAGGTCGGGACCGTAGCGGTTGAGGTCAACGGTCGAGCCGTCGTAGCGGAGGGGGTAGCGCTAGCCGTGGTTTGCGCCTGGACCCCGCCCGCTTGGGCCACCACTGCCAACGATGACGCCGTGATGACAGCGCCGATCCTTGCCACGTTCCCCGGCTTCATTCGCTGGCTCCTTCAGAGTTCTCTTCGATCGAGACGATCCGGACCTCCCCGTTCTCACGGGTGGTCGTCACGCGCTGGTAGTAGGTCGTTTCGCTGCCGTCAGGAGCGGTCTCGGTCAGCTCGACCACGGCGTCGTCGCCGTCGCGCTCGATATGCAGGCAGTGCGTTGTCCCGCGGGCCACTGAGTCGATGCCCTCCTGAAGAGCATCGAGATTGGTGATCGGTGAATCCTTCGCCAACAGCGGCTTGATGGCGTCGGCGTCTCTGGCGACGTAGTAGGCGTGCTGGAAGGCCAGGACCACGCCGGCGGCCGACTCTCGGTCGCCTCGGCCGTTGCCCGTCACTGTGGTGGCCGACTCGGAGGACTCGCACTCCGACTCGGCCACCACCTCGTCGCCGCCCTGTGGTGCGGTGGTCGCCGTCGTGGGGACCGTCAACGTCGGGGAGGCCGACGTCTCGGAGCCAGACAAGAGCGACGACAGCATCCACGCGCCGCCCCCGATCGCTAGCAGTACCGCCGCGACCGTGCCGCCGAACAGGAGCTTGGTCCGCTTCCGGCTGCTATCTCGCGCGGGCGGGGTTTCGACAGCCGACGGGGTGCCCTCGGCCTGGTCGAACCACTCGTCGTCGGACTCCGGGCCTCCGGCCACGGCTTCTAAGTGGCGAGGTTCGTCGCGGTCGTCAGCAGAATTTGACGACTCCGAAAACCACTCGGGCAGATCGTCGTCGCGGCTCATTTCCACTCCCCTCGATCGGTGCGGCGCTCAGTACGCGGGATCAGTTGAAGTGGACCGGGGGCACGCCCGGGATGTTCAGGTTGTTGATCGACCCGGCAACGTGGTCCTTGGCCTGGTTGATCGAGTCGTTGATCCCGTTCTGCACGCCCATCGCCGCGTGCGGGTTGGCGTTGACCGCGGCCCCGCCGGCACCGAGCGAGGCGGCACCACCGGCGGCACTTCCGGTGCCAGCCAGCCCGGCGATCGCGGTACCAGCGGTGGCAATCGGACCGGCGGCGGTGGCCGCTCCAATGACGGGGGCAGCGATCGGGCCAAGGGTCGCTAGCGCGGCGATGATCGCACCGGAGATGGCAGAAGCGGCGGTGAGCATGGTTGTTCCTCTTTCTCTACGGGTGGGACCGACGACCGGGCGGCCGTCAGCCGATGTGAAGCTGCTTCGGAAGGATCGGGGCCTGCGGCACGACGGGCGCGCGACCTCCGAGGTCGATCGTGATCCCCTGCGGCGCGGGTGCCGGGGCAGGAGCGGGAGCCGGAGCGGGTGCAGGAGCGGGAGCGGGAGCCTGTCGAACCGGAGCCTGCTGCACTGGGTACGACGGGGCCTGCTGCACTGGGTACGACGGGGCCTGCTGCACCGGGTACGACGGGGCCTGCTGCACCGGCGCAGGCTGCGAAGAGCGAACCTGCCGCGTTGGAGCCTGCGGCGCCGGAGCGGTGTCGACCTCAGAGGCCGCCTCTTGGGGCTCGTCGCGCCTGTCCTCCCTCTTCACCTCACGGGCTGGCTGGACCGCCTTCGCTAGGCCGGCCTGTTTCGCCTGGGCAGGACGCTGCGCAGCCGTCCGGGATGAGGTCGCCTGAGCGGCCTTCGCGGACCGCTGAGGCGCGCTCGTCTTCTGGGCCACATCCACGCCGGCCTGCGTGTTCGAGGGTCGAGCTGCGGGCGCAGTCGCCTCCTCAATTCCTGACTGTGTCGCGGCCGATGCCGCGTACACGCCGGCGAACGCGATCAGCGCTGTACAGGCGCCGATGGCTGCTCCGCGAACGGCCGAACGGAGGTCTCCCTGGGTATGGCTCATCGCATCCTCGGATCACTGAGGGCGGCGCTCGGCAGGAGGCAGCGCCCCGTGACCAGGGGGGCGCCGACAGTCGGCAGAGCACACGCGTGTGGTGGGGATTGCGCTTCATCGCACCGGGACAGAATCAACCGGTGCGGAGCCGTACCGGCGGTACGGGCGCAGAAGGCACGGTATGCGAACGCTGGGTGCTTGCTCAAGGGCTTCTCTCTCGATTCCGGTGAGCCTCTACTTAGTTGATAGACCAGCTTGTCTATCGCGTCGGCAACGCTAGGTTATAACGTTAAGTTATACCGGCGCAAGGGCTGAGGGGGCCGAAATGGACTGCGATGATGATGCGAGTTGCACGCCAGATGCAGGAGGTTGCGTGGCTCGCAGGCCCGGCTATGTCAGCCCTTCCGTGGCTCGCGGAGCGATGCTTCGACACGGCCTTACGGGCCTCCAGGTCGCCGCTCGCGTAGGCGTCAACCCCTCGACCGTGCGCAACTGGCTAGCCGGCCGAACGGCACCAGCCCCAGCGAAACTCGCCGCGCTAGCCCAAGTCCTCGAGCTGAACGTTCGAGACCTCACAGGCGTACTCCCGGGCCGCGAAACCCTCTCGGACATGCGCGTGCACGCAGCGCTCAATCAGTCCGAGGTCGCCGAGCGCGTTGGCCTCAGCCAAAGTGCCTTCTCCACCATCGAGCAGGGGGGCTCGCCACTGTCCGAGGCGCTGTGCACCAGCCTGGCCGACCTCTATGGGGAGCCCCAGGAGGCCGTGCGTGACGCATGGCAGCGCGCCAACGACACGCTCAAGGGTTCCACCCAATAGCGCGCATCTGTATCGTTAAGTATTACCGGCCCGACACGCCGCCCCGCCTAGGAAATAACACACCTGAAACTACACCCGTGATAGCAATATCCACATGGCACCTCCTCGTACCACTGAAGGCCGCACTCAACTCAATGCGCTCATCGACGAGAAGTTGTTCGCCGACGTGCAGCGCCTCTGGCGGGAATCCGGCAACCCTAAACGCTGGCAGGTTGTCGAAGAGATCGTCCGACTGGGCGTCGAAGCGTACGAAGCCGTACCCAAGGACCACCGGGGCGGGCAGCAGGAGCTGCTCCAAGCCGGTTAAGAACCGACCACGACTGAACAGGAGGACGCCTCTCACCATGCACTGACGCGGGTATCGACTGACCACCGAGTACCTGCGTGACAACTGCACAGCGGAGCGTTCACAAACAAAAAAGAACGCCACCCGACGGGAATCGGGTGACGTCCTTGAAGTTTGAGATCAGGACAGGCGACCAAACCTGCTTCTGATCTGCGCTCCCTCCCAATGGAAGGAACTGTCGTGCGAGACAGCTCCGAGGGTAGCGCACACCCAAATGCGGTGTCCAGCATGTCAATGCTGGGCGAGTCGCAGGGTGCGCCAATAGACCTCGATGACACGCAAGAACCCAACCTCGGCGACGTGATCCGCCAGCGGATCGAGGATGCCGAGAAAGAAAACATGCTGCGCGGCCAGCGCGGCCATTCCTGGGCACTCGACGGCCGGCAGCCGGCCTTGGTGTGGCAAAGTCGCACCAAGTGGCTCACGGCCGCCGCGGCGGAGTTGGCGTGCGCTCCGGGCCGGCAGCTGTGCCGGAAGTGGGGCGTGTCCTCGCGGACCGTGCTGCTCGTAGCTCGGGCGTGCGCTCACTTTGCAGACTCCAGCACCGGGCGCGGCGTCACCGCTTCCAACGCCACTATCGGCCGGGTCGCTGCTGAGCTGGCGGGTCGCGCTCGTCCGTACTGCCACGATGTTGTCCTGAAAGCTCGGGCCGTCCTGGCGGCGCTGGAACTCGCGGTCGAGGTCGCGCGGGGGCGGTACCTCACAGTCGAGGAACGATTTCAGGCAGCCGTGCATCACGACGGAGTCCAGATCCGAGCTGCATCCACATGGGCGCTGACGACTCCCCGCAGGTGGTACACAAAATCGTCTCTACCGCGTAGCGGTTCTACGGGGAGTAAAACTCCCCGTAAGAAGCGTTCCCCCACACACGCGCGCAAGCGCGCGACGGCGCCCTCCGGGCGCTCACCAAGACCCCAGGGGAGAGAGCGGCCTCGCCAGGCACACATCGTCACCGCCCAGCTCGTCGCCGCAGCAAAAAGCCTCGACAACGGCCAGCATCTGGGCTCCCTCGTCGACGTAGTGGCCGAGCTGGTCGACTGCGACCGCTGGACAGGCCGCGATCTGGTGGCGGTCCTCAACCAGGACGCCAGGAAAAACCCCCGCGACTGGCCCTCCACCATCACCAATCCGTCGGGGTTCCTGCGGCATCGCCTCTCCCGGCTCCGGGACGTGCTTGCCGGCCCCTCACCTAGTCAGGTGGCTGAGCAGCACCGACAGCAAGCCCTCGAAGAGCAGCGCCGACGGGCCGAGGCCGCCGCCGCAGCTGAAGAACGCGCGGCTACGCCTGAGCAGGTGTCACGCCACATGGACGCCATCCGTTCAATCCTGCGACGACGGCAGCGCAGGTCGGCGGAGAACGACCGTTTCGGCCTCGCCAGGTAACGCCCGAGGGTGGCGATCGGGGGAAGGTTGATCGCCCGAGATTGAGCTCGAAACCATAGGCTGTGCCCGTCATTGACCACGTCAGGAGGCTTCACGTGCGGCTTGATCCGAGATGGATCGTCTTCGATCTCGCAGACAGAGGCGATGGAGATCTGATGGTTCACTCCATCGGTGGAGTCCCCTGCCAGCGCACGCTCCGACGGGCCGTCAAGAGCAACCTGCTCGACCTCGACCGTGACGGTTTAAGGCTGATCACGGACTACGCCCGCACCCGAACATGCTCGACTCCCGGCCTGCACGCTGATTACCACCTGGTCGAACATCCCGAGTGCGGCCCGACCGGAATCGCCGTCTGGCTCCACCCCACCCCGCCGGTTGAGCGCTGCGTGCTCAACTCGTGGGTAATGGACCTGGCCGACCTCACCACTGTCACTGCCGGCGACGACGTTTCCCTCATGGCAGACGGGCGTGTCGCCGGCGAACAGCGGCCGATTCAAGATCTGTGGCGATTCCTGACCCCGTCCGACGCCGCCACCCTTGTCACGCGCTACAAAGCGGCGGTGCTCGACCCGGACAACACGTGGGTCGGATATGAGTGGACTCTCAACCTGCCGGACGCTCCCCCACTGCACATGTTCAGCGGAGGCCGACTCCGCGTCGAGGGTGAGCAGCGACGGATCATCGGCACCAGCGTGGTCCTCGCCGAGCGCACGCAGGAACCTCCGGACCTCCTCGGGCCACTCGTCGAGTTCGCCTCCATCACGCTTGCACTGGTCAACCGCCTTGCGCGAAGTGCCGTCACCAGTGTCGGTGCAGACGCCCCGCTGAGCTACGAGGCGCTGTGCAGTCTCGTGACCGAGTACGACCTCTATGAAGCCGGCGTCTTCCCCGTCGAGTTAGATGGCATCGAGTTCGATGCCAAGGTGGTCCCAATCGCAGACATGGAAGGCGGGGCGGCCACTGTAATGCTGCGTAGAAGAGGAACTGCATGAGCGAATCACGCGATCGCGGCGCCAGCGGAGGTATCTACAACCCCGTCACTCTCAGGCTCTACGACGCGGGCGTCCTCGGGCTGACCAATCGACTGATCTGGCGTTGCCCGACAGCGACAATGGTCGAGCACTACCGCAGCCACGCCGGCCGCAGTCACCTCGATGTCGGCCCCGGGACCGGCTACTTCCTCGAGCGCATCGACTCCCCCTCGCTCACCCTGCTCGACCTCAACGCCTCCTGCCTCTCAGCCGCGTCCGACAGAGTTGGCCACGGCAGATCCGTCGCCTCCCTCCAGCAGTCCTTTTTCGACCCGCTCCCCCGTGAGCACAGCTTCGACTCAATCGGTCTGAACTTCCTGCTTCACTGCATCCCCAGTCACGAGAAGTGGGACCGCCTCTCCCAGTTCCGCAACCACCTCCGGCCTGGCGGGACCATTTTCGGCTCCACCCTCATCCCGGATACCGAGACCGCGACGCTCGCAGCTCGAGCGTTGAATAGCACCTACAACAGGCTCGGCGTGTTCGGTAACGCCGACGACACCATGGACGAACTGGAGAACGCGCTCCGCGGCTACACCGAGGTCAGCACCCGGCGGGTCGGCCAAGTCGCGCTGTTCTCTGCACGACGACCCCAGGAGGATCACACATGACCGACGCACGCGTAGCCCTGGTCACCGGTGCCAACCGAGGGATCGGCGCGGCTATCGCCGCCCGACTCGCCCGCGACGGCTTCACGGTCGTCGGCACCCACCGAGGCAGCGGCGTCGGCGAAGGCATCCACGGCGTCGAATGTGACGTCACCGACCCCGCGTCCGTCGATGCCGCGTTCACCTACGCCGAGCAGACCTTCGGCCCTGTCTCCGTGGTCGTGGCCAACGCCGGCATCACCAAGGACACGCTGGTGATGCGGATGAAGGAAGAGCAGTTCCTCGACGTCGTCAACACCAACCTGGCCGGCGCGTTCCGCATCGCCAAACGAGCGACCCGCAACATGCTCAAGCAGAAGTACGGCCGCATCATCTTCATCGGATCCGCATCCGGATTGTCCGGCGTCCCCGGCCAGGTCAACTACACCGCCTCCAAGGCCGGCGTGATCGGTATGGCCCGCTCGTTCGCCCGCGAGCTCGGCATCAAGGGCATCACCTCGAACGTCGTGGCCCCCGGGATTCACCGAGACCGATATGTCCGACGCCATGGACGACAAAGCCAAAGAACTCGGTACCTCGATGATCCCGCTCGCCCGATTCGCGCGGCCCGAGGAGATCGCCTCCGCCGTCGCGTTCCTGGCCTCCGAGGAAGCCAGCTACATCACCGGAAACGTGCTCAACGTCGACGGCGGGGTGGGCATGGGGCACTGAACTACCGAGCTAGCACCGAGACCGGGGCAGCTCTTCCCGCCCTATCCACAGTCTCCAACCCCCCCAGATGCTGACCCGGCCGAGCTCAGCCCACGGCGCAGCGGTCAGGGCCGACTACGCTGGGCTCTCGACCGCAGTCACCCCGAACCCGAAAGGACCCCACCATGGTCATCGACGGCAACGTCATCGAAATCGGCTCGCTGAACCAGCTCAAGTCCGGCTCGAACGTGCTCACGATCAAAGTCCTCCACCGGGCCTACAACCCCACCGCCCGCAAGTTCACCGGCCAGGTCGTCTACGACGTCGAGCTACGCAAGCAACTCGCCGAGAACGCCCACGCCAGCCTGTCAATCGGTGACGACGTCATCATCGACGCCGACGAACACGACCTGGCCGCCACCATCTACACCGACAGCAACGGCCAGGACCACCCCCTGCTCACCGGGGCCAAAGCTCGCAACCTCGGTATCAGCATCCGCTCCGAGGCCCTGCCCGTCGCCCCCTAAGCCGGCCCGAGTGTCGGACCCGCAGCGTAGAAACAGCCACAGCGGAAGAACTCGGCCCGGATTTATTGCACACGGCGGTGGGCCAGACATAACATCACCACACAAGGAAAGCGCCGGGGTTGCAGCCCCGACGCCTTCCCGGAACTAGCACCTAGGTGTCAGTTCCGAAGCGGATGAGATCCAAGAGAAGTCGACCGACCTGGGCCGTGGCTCCTACCACAGCGACCCAGAAGGTCGGCTTCTCGCCATTTCGACGAGTTCCCATCACATCACCTCCTTCCATCTAGGCAACGGCTCCGGATGAGTGAGCCGCACCCCCAATTGAAGGAAGCGCGCCCAGTTTAAGGGCACCCCCCGACACAAGCGGCATGACCTGTACTCCCCCCAGACAAATCGGTGTGGAATACGTGGGGAATGCCTGTGAACAGGGGTTTT
>NZ_BCSW01000038.1 GCF_001571065.1 Dietzia cinnamea NBRC 102147 | reverse complement strand
GCGGAGCCGCGGGTGGTGGGCGTCGACAGGACGACGCGGCCGGTGGGCGTGTACGACGGCGACGCCGGGCGATGGTTGGGCGTGCGCAGCGGCGACGACGGCGGGATCGCCCGCCCGGTGGGCGTGTAGGAGAACGCGGTCGGGGCGTTGTTCATGGCGGGACTGCGGTACTGCGACATGGGACTCACTCCTGGTCGTGGAAGGACGACGGGCCCGGCGCGTCACCGCTCGGGGCGGGACGACGACGGGGGTCGTTCGCGTGCGTGGGGGTGGAGGCGACGGCGGCTCACCCGGGGAGAAGGCGCGGACCTCGTGGCGTGGGCGCCGGGAAGAGATGGGGTGTGCCGCGAGCGGATCGCTCCAGCGGGGTCGGACGGTCTCGGCGGAGGTGTCGCCGGACGGTTCGACCGGGAACGGGCTGGTGTGCCCGCGATGGAGAAAAGGATGACACGCCCGCCGGGGCCGCACAAGCCCCCTGTGTGGATGTTCACGTGTCGGAGCCGCGGCCTACCCTGTGCTGGTGAGTTCTTCCCCGAGAGACGCCGGCGCCAGGAGCGACTCCGCCGATTCCGCCGATTCCGCCGACCCGGTCGATCCCGTCGATTCCGTCCTCGACTCCCTGCGCGGCGCGGTGGACCCGCTGGAGTCGCACCACGAGTCCGACCCGCGGGAGGGCACCGATCTCAAGACGCAGATCGTGCGGTTCTTCCTCACCGGGGTGCTCTCGGCGGTCGTCGACTACGGCCTGCTGCAGCTGCTCATGCTGGCCGGTCTGGGCTACGGCCCGGCCAAGGCGCTGTCGTTCGTCGCGGGCACGCTCACCGCGTACGGCATCAACCGCCGGTGGACGTTCCGGGCCGAGCCGTCGCGGGCGCGGTTCATCGCCACGATGTGCCTGTACGCCCTCATGTTCGGCGTGCAGTGGGGTCTGTTCATGGTCCTCGTGCCGTTCTTCCACGGACTGGACTGGAGCACCTTCTGGGCCACGACCATCGGGTATGTCATCGCCCAGGGCGTCGCGACCGTCACCAACTTCATCGTCCAGCGGACTGTGATCTTCCGGGTCCGCTGACCGGCATGTCCGTCGCGCTCCTGCTCGCCGCCGCGCTGGCGCTGCTGGTCGTGCCGGGCGCGCTGATCTGCCTGGCCGCCGGCGCGCGGTGGCGGGACGCGCTCGCCGCGGGCCCCGCCCTGACCACCGCGGTGGCGGCGGTGGGGTGCGCGGTCACGGCCGCCGCCGACGTGCGGTGGGGCCTCGCGTCGGCGGGGGTGACCGCGCTGGTGGGGCTGCTCGCCGCCGCCGCGCTCGGGATCGCCGCCCGGGTCACCGACCGGGGGACGTGGCGGCGGGGCGAGGGGTCCGATGACGACGACGAGGTGCGCGGTCGCGGGCCGGGCCCGGGGGTGGTCGACCTCATCGTCGTCGCCCTGGCCCTCATCCCCGCGGTCCAGGTCCTCGTCGCCACCCGCGGTCTCACGGCCATCCCGCAGGGCTGGGACGCGATCTTCCACGGCGGCGCCACGCGGTTCATCGCCGAGACCGGGCGGGCCGGTCTCACCGATCTCGCGCCGGTGAGCCAGCCCGCCAACCCGCACTTCTTCTACCCGGACACCTACCACGCCCTGGCCTCCCTGCTGCTGGGTGTGGGCGGCGGGCTGCCGCAGGCGCTCAACGCGGTGTCGGCGGTCACCGGCGTGGTGTTCGCGCTGGGCGTCGCGGTCCTGGCGGGGCGGCTGTGCGGCGGGTCGCGGCTCGCGGCGGTCGGCGCGGCGGTCGTGGCGGGCGCGGCGTGGACCTTCCCGTACCTCGCGTTGGGCCGCGGTCCGGTGCTGCCGTTCGCGCTGGGCGTGGCGGTGATCCCGGGCCTGGTCCTGCTGGGCGAGCAGCTCGCCGCCCGGCGGCCGCGCATGCTCGCGCACGCGGCGCTGCTCGGGGCGGGGATGGCGGGGGCCTGGTCGGTGCACCCGTCGGTGGCGCTCGCGGCGGCGATCCCGCTGGCGGCCCAGGCCGTCGCCGGGCTGGTCGCCGCGCCCGGCACGCGGCCGAGACTCGCGGTCCTCGGCGGCTTCGCGCTGGCCGCGGTCGCGGCGGCCCCGTACGTGCTGTGGTCGGCGACGATGGTCTCGGCCGGGACCACCGAGTCGCTCGCCGGGTTCTCGTGGCCGCGCGAGGTGGGCGTGCCGCGCGCGGTGGCCGGCGTGTTCGACCTCGGGCCCACCGCGCTGTCCTCGATCGGGATGGCGATCGCGGTGCTCGTGGGCCTGGCGGTGGCGGTCGTGGACCCGCGGCGCCGTCGCCCGCTCGCCGCGCCCGCCGCCGCGCTCGTGGTCTACGGGGCGCTGTACGTGCTGGCCGCGGCGGTGGACGGCGACTGGGTGCGGGTGTTCACCGGCTTCTGGTGGGACGACTTCTACCGGTTCGCCTCCCTGCTGGTGCTGCCGTCGGCCGTGCTGGCCGGCGCGGGCGTGCGGGCGCTCGTCCCGCTCGGTTCGGCCCGCCGCCCGGCCGCGCGGACCGGCGTCGTGGTGGTGGCCGTGCTGGGGCTGCTCACGGTCTCCGGGCACGCGGTCCTGGCCCGCGACCTGCGGGTGTGGGGCTACGGCGACGGCCCGGCGGTCAACGCCCGCGAACGCGCGGTGCTCGACGCGCTCGCCGAGCGGCACGAGGGCGGCGTGGTCCTCAATGATCCGTTCGACGGCACCGCGTGGGCGTACGCGCTGCACGGCGTGCCCGTGGTGTTCGGCGCGCCGCTCGCCGACGACCCGGTCGCGCAGGTCGGCGCCGACCGCATGATCCTGTACACCTCGATCAACCGCTACGGCTTCGACCCGTCCGTCACGCACGAGGTACTGCGGCAGGACGTGCGCTGGGTGATCGTCGGCACCGGCGTCGTGGGCGGCCCGGGTCGGCCGGGCGGGTTCATCGGGCTCGACCTCAACCCCCACCTGCGGCTCGTCGAGGGCAACCCCGGCGCCCGGCTGTACGAGGTCCTGCCGGTGCCCGCGGACCACCCGCCGCTCCTGCCGCCGCCGGGGATCCCCCCGTTCACCCCGCCCGTGCAGCCCCCGAACACCGACTCACCGGTCGTCGACGCGGCCGCCGCCGGGCCGGCGACTAGCCTGGACGGCGCGACCGGGCCCTGAGCGGCCCGCCGCCGCGCGGCCCCGACGGGCCGTGTCCCCGCACCGACCCCACCAGGAGCGCATCGCCTCATGGACGCCACCACCGTGACCGCCGCGGGCCCCGACACCGCCGCCCCGCAGCCCGAGCGCGACCTGCTGCTCCAGCGCACGCTGTTCTCGGGCCCGCGCCGGTGGGTCAACGACGACCTGTACTCGCGCATCGTGCGCGGGGTCGTGCGACGTACCCGCGCCGAGCTGCACATGGACGCCGGCGCGATCGTCGACACCAACACCTACTTCGGCCGGTTCGAGGCCTCCTACTGGCAGCGGTGGACCTCGGTCACCGAGCTCACCGTGCGCGTGTCCGTGGAGACGACCGGGCAGCTGGACGTGCTGGTCCGCGCCTCCGATATCGGCTCCCACGTGCGGACGGTGGACGTGGTCCACCACCACGGTGACGGGATGGCGGTGCTGCACGTGCCGGTGGACGCGTTCACCGACGGTGGCGCGATGTGGCTGGAGCTGCACGCCGTGGACGCGCCGGCGACCGTGTCGGAGGTGGTGTGGAGTACGACGACGACGAGGCCCGCCCGCCGCGCTGCCGTGGCGATCTGCACGTTCAACAGGGCGGACGACTGTGCGGCCACGGTGGACTCGCTGGCCTCGGATCCCCTCGTCGCGGATCTCATCGACGACCTCTACGTGACGGATCAGGGCACCGATCTGGTGGAGACCCGCGAGGCGTTCCGGCACGCGGCCGAGGAGTTCGGCGACCGGCTGCACTACCTGCGCCAGCCCAACCTCGGCGGTGCCGGGGGCTTCAGCCGCGGGCTGTACGAGGCCACCGCGCCGGGCGCCGCCGGCCCGGTGGACGTGCTGCTCATGGACGACGACGTCCGGGTGGAGCCGGAGACGGTGCTGCGCCTGTTCGCCTTCGCCGCCGTGACGCGCGAGCCGATGCTGGTCGGGGCGCAGATGCTGTACCTGTACAACCCCGACTACCTGCTGGTCTCGGCCGAGCGCACGCAGCTCGACGAGCTCCGCGGCGGCCTCGACGCCGACGAGTACGCGCTGCGCGACGAGTCGGTGGTCGAGAACCGGCAGGAGCGGCGAATCGACGCCGAGTACAACGCCTGGTGGTCCTGCCTCGTCCCCGGCGAGGCGGTGGAGGAGGTGGGCCTGCCGATGCCGTACTTCTTCCAGTGGGACGACATCGAGTACGGCCTCCGGTGCCGCCAGGCCGGGATCCCGACGTGCACGCTGCAGGGCGCGGCCGTGTGGCACGCCGACTTCTACTGGAAGGACGGCGACGACTTCGGCCAGTTCTTCTCCCAGCGCAACTCGCTGGTCACCGCCGCGATCCGGCAGGGGATCGAACCGAAGAGCATGGCCAAGAACCTCGGCCGGAGCGTCCTGCGGGCCATGGTGGGGATGCAGTACGGCCTGGCGGCCACACGGATGCGGGGGATCGAGGCGTTCCTCGACGGGCCCGACGGTTCCCACGGGGTGGGCGACGGCGGGCAGGCCGCGCTCGCCGCGATCCGCGCCGAGCGCGCCGAGTATCCCGAGACCGCCAAGCTCGCCGTGGAGGCGCTCCCCGCGGGGATCAGAGTCGAGCGCAAGGTCGGGATCCCGCGCGAGGACCGCGAGGACCAGGTGCTGGGCAAGCGGTTGCTCACCCAGAAACTCGGCCGGCAGCGCCGCGGCGTGGTGGCGATCCCGTACGAGGACGCCGCCTGGTGGCACGTGTCGCTGTTCGACGAGGTCTACGTGACAGACGCCTCGCAGACCGGCGTGCACCACCGGAAGGTGAACCCCGCGCGCGCCACCGAGCTGCAGAAGCGTCTCGCGGCGCTGCTGGCCCGGTTCGTCCGCGAGGCGCCCGCCGCGCAGGAGCGGTGGCGGAAGGCGCAGGCCGAGCTCACGACCCGGGAGACCTGGGCGCGGCTCTACGGGGTGTAGCGGCGCCGCCGCGTTCAGGCGGTGACGAGTCCGGCCACGACGTTCGCGACGACGTGGACGACGGCACCGGGCACGAACGTCCCGGTCCGGTGCCGGAGCCACCCCAGTGCGTAGCCCGCCGTGAACTGGATCACGACGATCGGCCACAGGCCGGCGTCGATCCGGAGCAGCGCGAGGTGTGGGACGACGAACGCGGCCGCCTGCAGCAGGTTGCCGCGGGCGAACCCGAGTCGACGCACGAGGACGCCGCCGAGGAGCCCGCGGAAGAACACCTCCTCGCCCACCGCCCGCAGCGCGACGCCGACGACGGCCCCGGCCGAGGTGACCCGGGCGACCGTGACGCCGGGATCGTCCACCACCTCGGCGGGCATCAGCGCGATCGCCGACCAGCTCGCCGCCACCAGGGGGATGAGCAGGAGGAGCGCCCACCCGTACGCCGAGGGCGCGCCCCATCGCGCACCGATCCGGTCGAGCGCGGCCGCGGGTGACCGGTCGCCCCGACGCGATTGCACGACCACGTAGAGCACCGCGGGAGCGCAGAAGAGCGCGAACTCGATCACCGGTCCAGCCTAGGTTCCGAGCGGACCCCTCAGACCGGCATCGCGGTGGCTGATCCACAGCCGCCCCGAATTCCACATCTGGCCAGCCCCGGACCCGCGGACAGCCGGAACGCGGCGGGGCGTCGGGGCAGAGTAGGTGGCATGGACACTCCGACCTCGACCCCGACCGCGCCGACGACCCCGGCCGACATCCTCGCGCTGCCGCCGGGCCCGCTGACCGCGGCCGAGCTGGCCGCCGCCGTCCCCGACGCCCGGGACCGCGACCGTTACGAGCGGATCTGGCACGGGTTGTACCGACGCGACGACCAGCCCGATGATCTCCGGCTCCGCAGCATCGCCCTGGCGCGGACCTGGCCGGACGGGGTGCTACGCGGCCGCAGCGCCGCCCTGCTGTGGGGTGACGACTCGGTGCCCGTGGACGCGCCGCCCGAGATCTGGTTGCCGTCGACGCGTCGGTCCCGTCCGGGGCGGATCTACCGCTACGGCACCCTGCCGCCGTCGGCTGTCACCGAGATCGACGGGTTGCGGGTCACCACCCCGCTGCGGACCTGCCGGGACCTGGCCGGCGACCTCGGGTTCGAGGATGCGGTGGTGTCGGTGGAGCGGCTGTGCGCGATGGTGCCCGAGCTGCCGGGCCAGCTGGCGGGCGCGCTCGAGCACCCCTCCGGCCGCGGCGCCCGGGACTTCGTAGCCGTCGCCCGCGCGGCGGACCCCCGGTCGGGTTCGGCCGTCTCGACGCGGGTACGACTGGAGCTCCGAGCGGCAGGGCTCGAAGGCTTCCGGCACGGGCACACCATGCGGATGGGGCACTTCACGGTGGAGCTGCCGCTGGCCGATCCCGATGCCCGCTGCGTGGTCTTCACCGCCGCGGACTCCGCGACGCCACCGAACCCGGGTCGCGGCGCCGAGCGGTACCGCGAGCAGTTGTCGCACGCAGGGTGGACGGTGATCGTGGTCCACGGAGCCGCCGCCCCGGGAATCGCGGCCCCGGCCGCGGATGACTACAGCGCGACTGACACCGGCGCGGGCCGCCGCGCGGCCGCCGTGCTGCGGGCCCGGTGGCCGTCGTCCGAGGTCCGCTACCCGCCGGCCGATGACCCCGCGGCCGACCCGCACGGGATGTGGTCCGGCCCGCGGCGCTGAGGCCGCGGGCCGGGATGCCGTGGGTACGGCGGATCAGCGGGTGTAGTCGGTGGCCTTCTCGTAGCGGCCCTGCTCGTCCCAGACCCGGCGCAGGAGCTGCTCGAGCTCCCACACGTCGCCCTCGCTGCCGAAGTACTTGCGGTCGATCGTGCCGAGCTTGTCCTCGTTCTCGAGGATCTTGCTCCACAGCCGGGCGCGCTCGACCGGGTCGTCGGTGAAGTCCTTGTTGAGGTACTCCCGCGAGTAACGCTTGAGGTTGCCCAGGACGGTGAGGGCCTTGCCGGCGGGGCTGACCAGCGACGCCACGATGGTCACGACGAGCACCACCACGATCACGCCCAGCGACAGCAGCGTGGGCACCTCGACCACGTCGACGTGCTCGCCACCGTTGATGAACGGCAGGTTGTTCTCGTGCAGGGCGTGCAGCACCAGCTTGACGCCGATGAAGCCCAGGATCGCCGCCAGGCCGTACTTGAGGTAGACCAGCCGGTCGAGCAGGCCCTCCAGCAGGAAGTACAGCTGGCGCAGGCCGAGCAGCGAGAACGTGGTGGCGGTGAAGACGATGAAGACGTTCTGGGTGAGGCCGAAGATTGCGGGGATCGAGTCCAGCGCGAACATGATGTCGGTGCCGCCGATGGCGACCATGACGATCATCATGGGCGTCATGACGCGCTTGCCGTTCTCGACGGTGAACAGCTTGTCGTGGTCGTAGTGATCGGTCGCTGGGATGACCTTCTTGGCGAACCGGACCATGACGTTGTCGACCTCGTCGTCGTCCTCGTCATCCTCGGCCAGCAGGCGGCCGGCGGTGACGATGAGGAACAGGCCGAACACGTAGAACAGCGCGCTGAACTGGTTGAGCAGTGCGGCGCCCACGAAGATGAACGCGGTGCGGGCGATGATCGAGAAGACGATGCCGAACAGCAGCGCCTTCTGCTGACCCGCCTTGGGCACCTTGAAGCTCGTCAACAGCAGGAGGAACACGAACAGGTTGTCCACCGAGAGCGCCTTCTCGGTGAGGTACCCGGCGAAGTACTCGATACCCATGTCCGTGCCGCCGAAGATCCACACGGCGAAGCCGAACAGGACCGCGACGCCCACGTAGAGCGAGGACCAGATGGCCGACTCTTTGATCGTGGGAATGTGCTCCTTGCGCACATGGAAGAAGTAGTCGAACAGGAGGAGTGCGACGATCAGGCCGACTGACAACGACCATGCGAGCGGGGTGGCTCCCAACGGGGTTTCCTTTCCGGGGAGGGCCGGTTGACCGGATCATCCTACCCGCGCGCGGCGGTGTCGACCCCCCGACGGATGCTCGCCGCCCGTCGGCACGGATACGTTCGCGCAGGTGGCGGCGCTACTTGCGGCGTCGGATGAACATCGTGTGCCGGGCCTCGACGACCGTCCTGCCGCGGCTGTCGGTCACGACCGCGGTGTGGACCACGCTGGTGCTGGACCGTGTGGTCAGCTGTTCGCGGATCGAGTCCGCCTCCGCGTGCGGCACCTCGACGACGCACCGGAGTCGGCCGCGGCCGGGGGAGCGGAAGTCGATCGTCGCGCTCTTGGTCCACACCTGGTAGCCGCCGCCCAGTTGCCCGGACAGCAGCGCCCCGTAGAGGACGTCGGTCGCGGCGAACAGCGCGCCGCCGAACGCGGTGCCGTTGGTGTTGGCGGTCCACGGCGCCACGTGCATGTTCAGCTCGCCGCGGGTCCAGTCCGGGGCGACGTGCCTGATGCGGATCCCCGACCCCAGCAGCGGCGGGTAGAGCGAGGCCAGGACGGGGAACGCCAGGGGGCTCGAGGTGTAGCGGTGCAGCAGGGTCTTGGGCATCGACCGATAGTAACTTACCGGGGAGTCAGTTCGGCGCACCCGGCAATCCCACGCAATCTCTGGACACGGGAACAACCTTTGTCTACTTTCAGGGCCACGACCATCGACTACGGGGCCCCTGGCCCTCGGCGGGGAGGCGTGACATGAGGATCATCGTGGATCCGGACCGGTGCGAGGGACAGGCCGTGTGCGTGGGACTGGCGCCGGCGGTGTTCGCGCTGGATGACGACGACGAGGTGGTGCGCCTGCTGGTCGACGACATCCCCTCCGAGCACGAGAAGCGCGCCCGCAAGGCCGTCGCCAAGTGTCCGATGGCGGCTCTGCGCGAGGCCTGACGACCGCGGCGCCGCGGCCCCGCGGCTACCGGGCCGGCCAGGCCGAGGGGTCGCGGCCGGTGAGCGCGAGCGCCTCGTCCCGCGCCGACACGTCCGGGCCGTCGAAGCCCGGGACCGCCGGGTCGAACAGCTCCGGGGCCGGGTTCTCGGCGAGGTCCGTCCGCACGAACTCCAACACGGCCCGCTCGAGATCGTCGCCCCAGCGCAGGTCCATGCCCTGCGAGGAGGCGATGTCCCACGCGTGGACGGCCAGGTCGAACACCTGCTGGGCCAGGTAGTGCTTCACGGGCGCGAGCCCGTACGACAGGTGCACCTCTGTGTCCGCGCCGCCAGCGCACGTCCCCCGCCACGCCGCACCCACCGGCGCCTTCACCGACTCCCAGTCCGCCACCAGCTCCGGCCCCGAGGCGTCGCGCAGGCGACGCAGGCGGTCCTCGAGGTCGTCGGCCACCTCGTCGACCGTGCCGCCGGCGAGCAGGCCAGGCACCCACAGTTGCTCGTCCACCACGTGGGCCAGCACCTCGCGCGTGGTCCAGCCGCTACACGGGGTTGCGGCGTCCCAGTCGGTGACGGCGGGCAGCACCTCGTCGTACAGGTCGGCGGCGCGGGACTGCAGGGCGATCCAGTCGGTCATGCCCCCATCCTGCCGGAATCAGGCGCCGGGCTTCTCGAACCGCTCGCCCGCGCCCATCCGCTGCAGGCGCAGCCACTCGCGGAAGCCCGCCGGATCGCGGCGCGAGACGAGGAAGTACCAGCCGAATCGCACGATCTCCTGGGGGATGAGGCGCCGATTGCCGGGCTGGGTGAGGACGTACCCGCGGTTGCGGTAGGTGAAGTGCCGCTTGACCGGGTCGTCCGGGAACTGCGTGTGCATGCGGCCGCCGAGGATCGGCTTGAACTCGTCCGAGCCCTGCGGGTGCAGGTACGCGGTGGTCAGGCACGTGCCGAACGGCAGCCCCGAGCGGACCAGGCGCCGGTGCACCTCGACCTCGTCGCCGCGGATGAACAGGCGCAGGTCGGGCACGCCCACGCGGTCCAGGCACTCGGCGGTGAACAGGGCGCCGTTGAACAGCGACGCGATGCCGGGCAGCAGGTCCTCGGTGGTCTCCCCGTCGCCGGCCGCGCCCGCTCCGGTGAACAGCTCCGAGCGCCGACGCCGCCACACCACGCCGCGCCGCAGGGGGAAGGCCAGTCGGTCGGGGTCGGCGAGGTCGCACACCACCGGCGAGACCTCGGCCAGGCCGTGGCGGTCCATGCAGTGCAGCAGCGTGGCCAGGACGTCGGGGCCCTCGGGGCGGCCGTCGTCGTCCGCGCACCACACGAGGTCCGCGCCGGTGGCCAGCGCGTGCAGCATGCCCAGTGCGAAGCCGCCCGCGCCGCCGAGGTTGTGCTTGGAGCCGATGTACGTGGCCTCGACCGGCTGCGACTCGACGAGCTCGCGTACGGCGTGCTCGTCGGCGTTGTCCACCACCACCAGGTGGTCGATCGGGCGGGTCTGGCCGCACACGACGGCCAGGGACTCGCGCAGCTGCTCGAGCCGGCGGTGGGTGACCACGACGGCCACGACCCGGCGGGCGTCGGCCGCTTTTCGGCCCGCGTCTCCCGCGGCGGCCCCGCCCTCAGCTCTCATGACGCATCCTGCCGATGTACTCGCCGATCGAGCGGCCGGCCTCGGGGCCCTCGTAGGCGGTGACGATCTCCTCGATGCTGCCGCGCTGGCGGATGCGACCGTGGTCGATCCACATGGCCGAGTCGCACAGCTGCGCGAGGAACTCGTTGGAGTGGGAGGCGAAGACCAGGATGCCCGAGCGGGAGACGAGGTCGGCGAGCTTGACCCGCGCCTTCTTCATGAACTCCGCGTCCACGGCGCCGATGCCCTCGTCGAGCAGAAGGATCTCGGGGTCGATCGAGGTCACCACGCCCATGGCCAGCCGCACGCGCATGCCGGTGGAGTAGGTGCGCAGCGGCATGTCCAGGTAGTCGCCGAGCTCGGTGAAGTCGGCGATCTCGTCGACCTTGGCCTTCATCTGCTTGCGCGTCTGGCCGAGGAACAGTCCGCGGATGATGATGTTCTCGTACCCCGAGATCTCGGGGTCCATGCCCACGCCCAGGTCGAACACGGGCGCCACGCGGCCGCGGATCCGCGCCGCGCCGCGGGTGGGTTCGTAGATGCCGGACAGCAGCCGCAGCAGCGTTGACTTGCCGGCACCGTTGTGCCCGACCAGGCCCACGCGGTCCCCCTCGCGGAGGGAGAGGGTGATGTCCTTGAGGGCCTCGACGACGACGACGTTGGACGCGTTCCGGCCGATCGCGCCCCCCGCGGAGCCGAGGACCGCCTTCTTGAGGGAGCGCGATTTGGCGTCGAAGATCGGGAAATCCACGCACGCGTCCACGCAGTCGATGGACACGCCGCCGGGGGTGGGCGCGACGGAGCTCATGGGATGTACCTCCTACACCCAGTACGGGACTCGGGAGCGGAACCGGCGCAGCGCCACGAACGCCAGGAGCAACCCGACGGCCGTGCAGGCCAGGACGATCCACCAGTGGTAGGCGTCGACGGACTGGCCGAGCATGGGCGCGCGGACGATCTCCAGGTAGTGGTAGAGCGGGTTGATCTCGGCGATGCGGGCGCGGTCGGCGATCTGCCCGCCCTGCTCGTACAGCGTCTGCGTGGTCCACACGATGGGGGTCATGTAGAACAGCAGCTGCACCATCGAGTCCAGCAGAGGGGCGATGTCCCGGAACCGGGTGGCGAGGATGCCGAAAAGCATGGACACCCACACACCGTTGACCATGAGCACCGCCAGCCCCAGCACGGACAGCAGGAGCTCCCAGCCCAGCGGCCGCGGGAACACCAGCATGAGGATCACCCAGATGACCAGGTTGTGGCACAGGAACAGGAACTGCCGCCACACCAGCCGGTAGACGTGGACGCTCAGCGCGCTGGGCAGCTGCTTGATGAGGCCCTCGTTGGCGATGAAGACCTCGGCACCCTCCTTGATGCAGCCGGAGATGAAGCCCCACATGATGAGGCCCACCGTGACGTGGGGGAGGAACTCGGCGAGCGGGATCTGGAAGAGGATGGAGTACAGCAGGCCGAGCGCCACGGCCATGACGCCGGTGGCGATGGTGATCCAGAGCGGGCCCAACGTGGAGCGGCGGTAGCGCTGCTTGATGTCCTGCCAGCCCAGGGACAGCCACAGCTCGCGCTGGCCGAGCCCCTGGCGCAGGTCGGCCACGGCCCGGCGGAAGGTGTGGGAGTCGTTGACGATCTCGCCCCGCACGCGCTCGTCGGGGAGCGTCGCCGAGGTCGGATCGGGAAGGGACTGGTCCTGCACGAGGGCTCAGCGTACTAGAGGTCCTGCCGGTGGCAGCCCCGCCGCGAGGGCGCGTAGACAGTAGAGATGACGACCAGTACGCAGATCCAGCTCGCGAGCCGTCCCACCGGATGGCCGACCCACGACAATTTCCGCACGGTCACCGTCGACCTCCCCGAGCTCGCCGAGGGCGAGGTCCGGGTGGCCAACGAGTTCATCTCGGTGGATCCCTACATGCGGGGCCGGATGAACGAGGGACGCTCCTACATCCCGCCGTTCGAGCTCGACGAGACCATGACCGGCGCGGCCGTGGGCAGGGTCGTCGAGTCCCGCTCGGACGACCACCCCGTCGGCGCGGTGGTCCTGCACAACGACGGGTGGCGCGACGTCGCCCAGGGTGACGCCCGGCAGTTCCGCGTGGTGCAGGAGATGGACGGGGTGCCGATCTCGGCCTACCTCGGCGTCCTGGGCGCCACGGGCCTCACCGCCTACGTCGGGCTGTTGCACATCGGCCGGTTCCAGGCCGGCGAGAGCGTGTTCGTCTCCGGCGCGGCCGGGTCGGTCGGTTCGGCGGTGGGGCAGATCGCCACGCTGATGGGCGCCTCGAAGGTCGTCGGCTCGGCCGGCAGCCCGGAGAAGGTGGCCACGTGCGTCGAGCGCTACGGGTTCGACGCGGCGATCAACTACAAGGAAGGCCCGGTCCGGAAGCTCCTGCGCGAGCACTTCGGCAGCGAGAACGGCGAGGGGATCGACGTCTACTTCGACAACGTGGGCGGTGACCACCTCGAGGCCGCGCTCGACCTGATGAACGACGGGGGCCGACTGGCCCTGTGCGGCGCGATCAGTTCGTACAACGCCACCGAGCGTGCGCCGGGGCCGGACAACATGTGGCAGGCCATCACCCGCGGCCTCACCCTGCAGGGCTTCACGGTGAACAAGTACATGCATCTGTTCAAGGAGTTCGCGGAGAAGGTCGGCCCGTGGGTCGCCTCGGGCGAGATCGTGTTCGACGAGACCGTCGTCGACGGCATCGACAACTCGGTCGACGCGTTCCTCGATCTGATGAAGGGCGCGAACGTGGGCAAGATGCTCGTGCGGATCTGATCCCACCGATCTGACCCCCAGTCCGGTCCGGCGGCCGGCGGCGGTCTGACCCGGGCGGCGGGGCCCCACGGGGGTGCGGCAGGGTTGACGTCATGACGCCGACTCGCCGAGCCGCGCCCGCCGCCCGCCTGAGACGACGGGCCCGACGCCGGCTCGACGCCGTGCGCGCCACCGCGGACGCGCGGTGGGGCCGGCCGCGGGAGGGCCACCGGCCCGTGTACCTCGTCGCTCCGGCCGGCCACCCCAACCACGGCGACGAGCAGCTGTTGGCGGGGTGGCTGCGCTACCTGCGGCACGCACTGCCGGGGACGCCCGTCGTGGTGGACTGCCACACGCCCGGCCAGGCGGCGGTCCTGCACCATTCCGAGCACCCGGACGTGCTCTTCACCGACACCCTGTGGCGCCTGGCCTCCGAGCACACCGGCGCCGACGAGGCGATCGGGTTCTGCCGCGCCGCGATGGGCGACCCCGGGCTGCGTCCGGCGCTGGCCACGGGAATCGACCTGCTACGCAGCGCGTCTGTGGTCCACCTCATCGGCGGCGGCTTCGTCAACGACCTGTGGCCGCATCACCTGGGCGTGGTCGCGGCGGCGGGGGAGGCCGGCCGGGCGGCGGGCGCGCGCGTGGTGGCCACCGGTCAGGGGTTCGTGCCGTGCGGGGACGCCGGACGGTTGGCGGGGGCGTTGCGCGACTACGACCTGGTCACCGTCCGTGACGCCGACTCGTTCGAGCTCCTCGCGGGCACGGGGGTGCCGGTCCGCCACGTGGCCGACGACGGCTGGCTCGCCCTGTCGGCGGCGGGTGTCGTCGAGGCCGGCGACCACCCCGTCTACTCGCCCGACCCGGACGCGTGCCGCGACCTGGTGCTCTGCGCCCAGTCCGACCTGGTGGAGCCGGAGGTCCTCGCCGCCACCGTCGCGCGGATCCTCGCCGCGTGGGCGGTGCCGGGCGAGCGGATCACCGTCGTCGAGTCGATCCCCGGTGGGGACCGGGTGGTGTGGGACAGGGTGTGTGCGCGCGCCGCGGCCGCGTCCGGTGCCGACGGTGGACGGGGCGGAGACAGCGACGACGACGAGGTGGGCCGCGCCCTGGCTGACCTGCGGTTGGCCCGTGCGCGTTTCGTACCGTTCCAGGAACTGTGGGCTACGGGTCTGCCCGCCCGGCCTGGGCAAGTCTGGCTGACCACCCGTTTCCATCCGCATCTCTTCGCGGCGGCCCGCGGGGCCTCCGGGGTGGCATTGCGGTCGGGGTCGGCCTACTACGACGTCAAGCACGGGTCGCTGCTCGCCGCCGGGTCGCGGTGGAGTTCTGTGGCGGCGGACGAGGACCCGCGCTCCGTCGTCTCCGGGGTGCCCGCGGCGGGTGGCGTCGATCCGGCCGCCGTCGCCGCGCTCGTGGAGGGCGCGGAGCGGTTGGCGCAGGAGATCTACGCGGGGGTCGTGGGCCGCACGCTGCGGTGATACGCAGGCGGATCACCGGGCGCGAACACCTACTGTTCATCGGGGGCGCCGAGGTCTACTGTCTGACCTCGTGACTGCGTATGGGCGGGTGTCACCGTCTGTGATGCGGCGGTGGGCGGGCTGGGCGACGTTGAGTCCGGTCCGGGTCGTCGCCCTGAGTTTCGCTGCGGCGATCGCGGTGGGGACCGGGTTGCTGCTGCTGCCCGCGGCGGTGGCGTCCGGCGGCGCCACCAGTGTGACCGCAGCGCTGTTCACGGCGACGTCGGCGATGTGCTTGACCGGGTTGATCGTGGTGGACACCCCTGTGCACTGGTCGGGATTCGGTCAGGCGGTCATTCTGGGGCTGATCCAGGTCGGTGGCCTGGGGATCATGACCATGGCCTCGTTGGTGGGGCTGATGTTGGCGCACCGGATCGGACTCAAGGCACGGTTGAACACCGCCGCCGAGGCCCGGGCGGCCGAACTCGGCGACGTGCGGGGCGTGGTCGTGGGCGTGGTCCGGATGAGTCTGCTGATCGAGGCGGTCACCGCGGCGGCGCTGGCGATTCGTTTCGCGGTCGGGTACGACGAGCCGGTGCTGCGGTCGCTGTGGCTGGGCGTGTTCCATTCGGTCTCGGCGTTCAACAACGCCGGGTTCGCGCTGTACAGCGACAACGTGATCGGCTTCGCCACCGATCCGTGGATCTGTGTGCCGTTGATGGTGGCCGTGATCCTGGGCGGGTTGGGCTTCCCGGTCCTGTTCGAGGTGGGGCGGCGCATCCGTCGGTCCGGGTCGGCGGCCAGGGAGCACCCGCGGTGGAGCCTGCACACCCGGCTGACCGTGCACGTCACGGTGATCCTGCTGCTGGCGGGGTTCGCGGCGGTCCTGGCGCTGGAGTGGACCCGCACGCTGCAATCGTTCGGTTTCGCCGACAAGGTCCTGGTGGCCGCGTTCCAGGGGACGATGCCCAGAACCGCCGGCTTCAACAGCGTCGACTACGCGCAGATGGACGATGCCACCCTGCTCGTGACCGACGTGTTGATGTTCATCGGAGGCGGCAGCGGAGGCACTGCGGGCGGGATCAAGGTGACGACCTTCGCACTTCTGCTGTTCGTCATGGTCGCCGAGGTGCGGGGCGAGAAGACGGTCACGATCTTCGACCGTCGTGTGGACACCCGCGTCCAGCGCCAGGCGTTGGCCGTGGCCCTCATCGGTATCGGATTGGTGACGGTCTCGACCATCGTGCTCCTGGCGGGGACGCCGTTCGGGCTTAATGAACTGCTGTTCGAGGTCACCTCCGCGTTCGCCACGGTGGGGCTGTCCACCGGCATCACCGCGCAGCTTCCCGAGTGGGGTCAGTGGATACTGATCGGACTGATGTACCTGGGCCGGATCGGCCCGATCACCATGGTCAGTGCCCTGGCCGCTCGCCAGCGCGGACGACGGTACGACCTTCCCGCAGAAAGGCCTCTCATTGGCTAGGAAATCAGCGCCGGACGCCGTGGCAGTGCTCGGTCTGGGTCGGTTCGGCAAGTCGCTCGCTCTGGAGTTGATGTCCCAGGGCGCGGAGGTGTTGGGCGTCGACGCGAGCGATGCGGTCGTGCAGAAGATCGCCAACCGCCTCACGCACGCGGTGGTGGCCGACACCACGGACGAGGAGTCCCTACGTCAGTTGTCGGTGCACGAGTTCGATCGCGCGGTGGTGGGGATCGGCTCCGACCTCGAGGCCAGCCTGCTGACCGCCTCGGCCCTGATCAATATGGGCGTGGCGAACGTGTGGGCCAAGGCGATCAGCAACTCTCACGCCAAGATTCTCACGCAGATCGGTGTGCATCATGTCGTGCGGCCGGAACACGACATGGGCAAGCGGGTGGCCCACCTGGTCCGCGGCCGGATGATCGACTACATCGAGTTCGATGACGGATTCGCCATGGTCAAGACGACCGCCCCCGCGTTCGCGACGGGTCGCAGTCTCGGTGCGACCTCGATCCGCACGGACCACGGCGTGACCGTGGTGGCGATCAAGCGTCCCGGGGAGGGCTTCACCTACGCCGCCGCCGACACGATCCTGCACCCGGGGGACACCATCATCGTCTCCGGAAAGGTGCGCGACACCGAACGCTTCGCGGAGCTGTCCTAGACCGCGATTCCCGTCCGTGAGGTGTGGGTTCTGTCGCTGACGCGAGGCGGACGTCTTTTGTGCAACTAGTTGCACAAAAGCCGGCGCGACCGTACGGTCGGGGGAGAAGTCTGCTCCGCCCCGCTCTCGAAAGGACTGCTCATGGCCCTTCCCTCCGTGCTCGCCGGCCCGCTCACCGTCCCGGTGGTCGCCTCGCCGATGTTCATCTACTCCGGCCCCGAGCTGGTGGCCGCGCAGTGTCAGGCGGGGGTGATCGGGTCGTTCCCGGCGCTCAACGCGCGGCCGCAGTCGGCGCTGGCCGAGTGGATCGAGCAGGTGCGGGAGAGCAACGAGGCGTTCGCCGCCGCGAATCCCGACCGGTACGTCGCCCCGTTCGCGGTCAACCAGATCGTCCATCGCTCCAATGATCGGCTCGAGCAGGACCTGGCCACCGTCGTCGAGCACGAGGTGCCGATCGTCATCACCTCCCTCGGTGCGCGCGAGGAGGTCAACGAGGCCGTCCATTCGTACGGCGGCATCGTCCTGCATGACGTGATCAACGACCGGTTCGCCCGCAAGGCCGTCGAGAAGGGCGCGGACGGGCTCGTCGCGGTGGCCGCCGGGGCCGGGGGCCACGCCGGCACGCAGTCCCCGTTCGCGCTGGTGCAGGAGATCCGCGAGTGGTTCGACGGGCCGCTGCTGCTGTCCGGGGCGATCGCCCACGGGCGGTCGATCCTCGCCGCGCAGGCGGCGGGCGCGGACCTCGCCTACGTCGGCTCCGCGTTCCTGGCGACGGAGGAATCGCGGGCCACGCCGGAGTACAAGCAGATGATCGTCGACAGTACGGCCGACGACATCGTCTACAGCAACCTGTTCACGGGCATCCACGGCAACTACCTGCGGGGCAGCATCGAGGCCGCCGGCCTGGACCCGGACAACCTACCGGAGTCGGACCCGTCGGCCATGGACTTCGGCTCCGGCGGGTCGAACGACTCCAAGGCGTGGCGCGACATCTGGGGCGCCGGACAGGGCGTGGGCGCCGTCCGCTCCACCGGCACCGTCCGCGACCTGGTCGACCGCCTGCGGGGCGAATACGACGAGGCGCTGGACGCCCTCACCGCCGGCGTCGGCGCGCTGCGCTGAGCCGATGTCGCTGAGGTTCGCGATCCTCACCTCGCTCACCGAGCGGGAGGGCAGCGGGATCGAACTCGCCCGACGCTTCGACAGGTCGATCGGGTACTTCTGGCCCGCCACCCACCAGCAGATCTACCGCGAACTCGACCGGCTGGCCTCGGCGGGCCTGATCCGGGAACTGCCACGGGACGGCCCGCCCCGGCGCGGACAACCCAGGCGGTTCGCGGTCACCGACGACGGCCGCCGATCGCTGGTCGAGTGGATCGGCGAGGACGACGCCCCGGACGTGACGCGGTCGACCCTCGCCGTCCGCGTCCGGGCCGCCGCCGCCACGGGCCGGACCGACGAGGTCCGTCGCGCCCTCGAGCACCACCGCGCCCGGCGGCAGGACAATCTCGAGCGGTACCGCGAAATCGAGAAGCGGGACTTCTCCGCCGTCGACCCGTCCGATCCGCGGGGCGTCCTCCAGCACCGCGTCCTCTCGCTGGGGATCGAGGAGGAGCGGGCCTGGCTGAGGTGGTGCGACGAGACGTTGGAGGCGCTGGACCGGCTGCCGCCGCCGGCTCACCGGGCGAGTAGCTCTCGGAGGGTCGACGCCCCGTCGTAGCTCGTCCGGAACAGTCCGCGGCGCTGCAGGACCGGGATCACGAGATCCACGAAATCCTCCAGACCGTCCGGGTAACTCGGAGGCATGAGGTTGAACCCGTCGGCCGCGCCCGCCCGGTACCAGCGCTCGATCTCGTCCGCGATCGACTCTGGCGTGCCGAGCATCGTGCAGTGCCCGCCGCCCGCCGCGAGGGTGCCCAGCAGCTCACGCACGGTGGGCGAGTCCTTGCTGATGATCCGGAGGATGGTCTCGTAGCGGCCCTGCGGTCCCGCGAACTCGGCCGGCGGCGGCAACTCCGGAACAGGCGCGTCGAGCTCCCAGTCGGAGCAGTCCTGCCCGGTGAACATCGACAGCTGGGCCAACGACTCCTCGACCGGCAGCAGGGCGTCGAGCTCGGCCTTCTTCTGACGGGCTTCCGCCACCGTCGATCCGACATACGTCACCAGCCCGGGCATGACGACCAGCGAGTCCGCGTCCCTGCCCGCCGCCCGCGCCCGCCGCCTCAGGTCCGCCGCGTACGCCGACGCGGACTCGTCGTCGTACGCGACGGCGTAGATCCCCTCGGCGTGCCGCGCCGCCAGGTCCCGGCCCGGATCCGACGACCCGGCCTGGAACAGCACCGGCCGACCCTGCGGCGACCGCGGCACGGTGAGTGGTCCGTCGACCAGGAAGTGCTCGCCCGCGTGGTGCACCGTCCGCACCTTCGCCGGATCGGCCCACAGCCCGCCGCGGTCGAGGACCAGCGCGTCGGCGTCCCACGAATCCCACAGGGCGAGGGCGGCCTGCACGAACTCCTCGGCCCGCTCGTACCGCTCGGTGTGCCCCGGCAGGGCGGCCATCCCATGGTTGCGCGCCTCCGCGTCGAACATGGAGGTCACCACGTTCCACCCGATCCGCCCTCCGCTGATGTGGTCGAGCGACGCCAGCATGCGGGCGGCGTGGAAAGGCGTGAAGAACGTGGTGGACACGGTGCTCACCAGCCCCACGTGCCGGGTCGCGCGCGCCATCGCCGACAGTGCGGTCAACGGCTCCAGGAACCACCACGAGCCGCTGGCAGGATCTCCGACGGAGTGGCCGTCGGCGAAGAACACCGCGTCGAGGCAGCCCCGCTCGGCCGTCCGGGCCAGCTCCTCCCAGTAGGCGATGTCGCCCAGCCGCTCCACCGGGGAGTCGGGTCGGCGCCATGCGGCCGAGTGATGGCCGCATCCGAACAGGAACGCATTGATATGCAGCATGGGACATCCCTTCGCCGGCATTACCCGGAGCAGGTTCGACGGGTCTCATCTCAGCCGCCCCCTTCTGGGCGGCACCCCGTGTCGTGACCCTGAGACTAGACCCCGTCGACGGTCAGCAGGATCTTCCCGTGCGACTCCCCGGACTCCAGCAGGGCCAGCGCCTCGGCGGCCCGCTCCAGGGGGATCTCGCGCGAGACCCTCGTGGTGACGTCGCCGGCCGCGATCATCGGCCACACGTGATCCACGACCTCCCGGCAGATGCCGGTCTTCCCGCCGGGGCCGTCCACCGGCCGCGCCCGCAGGTTCGTGGCGAGGACGCCGGCCCTCTTGGGCAACAACCTGCCCAGGTTGAGCTCCCCCTTCACCCCGCCCTGGAGTCCGATGACGACCACGCGACCGTCCGGCGCCAGGGACGCGATGTTCGGCTCGAGGTACTTCGCGCCCATCACGTCGAGGACCAGGTCAACGCCACGGCCCCTCTCGTCGTCGTCGGTCCATTCCCCGACCCGTTCGACGAAGTCCTCGTCCCGGTAGTCGATCACCAGCTCAGCGCCCAGCTCGCGACACATGGCCACCTTCTCCGGCCCGCCGGCCGTGGTGGCGACCCGGGCGCCGAGCGCGCGGCACACCTGGATCGCATGGGAGCCGATGCCGCCCGCGCCGCCGTGGATAAGCACCCGCGGCGCGCCCAGTTCGATCCGGCCCCAGTGCGCGTCCGCCGCGAGGACGCCCCGTCCGAGCCCGCCGGTCATCGCCAGGTTCGACCACACCGTGCACGCCACCTCGGGGAGCGACGCCGCCTCGTGCAGCGAGACCCCCGCCGGAACGGGCATGACCTGGCCCGCCGGGACGGCGACCTTCTCGGCGTACCCGCCGCCGGCCAGGAGGGCGCACACCGCGTCTCCGACCGCAAGGCCCTCCACGCCCTCGCCGACCGCCGAGATGCGCCCGGAGCACTCCAGGCCCAGGATCTCCGAGGCGCCGGGCGGCGGCGGGTAGTGCCCCTTGGTCTGTAGGAGGTCGGCACGGTTGACGGCCGACGCCGCCACGTCGATGAGCACCTCGCCCGCGGCCGGGACCGGGTCGGCGACCTCGGTCAGATACAGGGAGTCGGGACCGTTGTCGTACGCGATGGCCTTCATGCCCTCGACGGTAGCCGGACTGCGTGAGGGCGGGCGAGGTGAACTAGCATGGGCGACGTCGTACAGCCGGTTCCACGTGGAACCGGCGGGGCCGCGCGTGTCGTGGCCGGCGGCGGGGAAGTGTGGCAGAGCGGCCGAATGCACTCGCCTTGAAAGCGAGCGTGCCTGAACAGCACCGGGGGTTCAAATCCCTCCACTTCCGCACAGGGCCCGGCTCTCGAGGGGCGGGTCAGGCGGTGGTCTCGCGCAGATCGGACGCCGAGACGTAGCGGATGATCTCGAGGACCCGCGTGTAGGAGCGGGACTTTCCCGACACGATCGAGGTGTGGTCCTCGTCCTCGAACATGACGATCTTGGCCCTGCCACCCCGACGATTGACCTCGTCCACGTAGCGCTGGGAGTTCTCCGGCGCCACGGTGACGTCCTGCCTGCCGTGCAGCGCGATCACCGGGGTCCCCGTGTCGATGTTCTGGATGGGATCCACCGATGCGTAGCGGCTCGACACCTCGTCGGGTGTGCCCCCGAGCACGGTGACGATCCTGTCGTCCCCGTGGGTGGCCCCGTAGGTCATGTCCAGCGGCCCGGCGATCGAGATGGCGCGGGTGGGGCGGAAGCTGGGCTTGGAACCCACCTCCCCGTCCTCGAGCCGGTGTCGGGTCGCGGCCCAGACGGCGAGTTGTGCGCCGGCTCCGTGGCCCACCACCACCTCGTCGTCGGTGGTGATCTGCGGGAACCTTCTGTCGACCTCGGTGACGTGGTCGAGCGCGTCGGCCACGTCGCGGAAGGTGATGGGCCAGCCGCCGCCCGACCCGATGTGTCGGTACTCGATGTTGTAGACCGCCATCCCGCGGCTGGCGAGATCGCGGGCCAGGTGATCGAACGAGCCCGCCCCGCTCTCCTTGTGCCAGGCCCCACCGTGGATGAGCACGGCCAGTGGGATGGAGTCGACCTTCTGGTCACCTGCCGGGAGGTAGAGGTCGGCCCAGTTGAGCTCCGGGTCGGGAGCGGGGTAGCGGGTGGGGTACTCGAAGCGCTGCACCGTCACCTCGTCCAGCCGCACCGGGCCGGCGTACGTCGGTTCGACCACGGGGGCCGCGCTCGTCGTCATGCATCCGGCGAGGAACAGCGAGCCGACCGTCAGGGCCGCGCCGAGCACGGCCGACCGTCTGTGCCTGCTGCGATCTCGTCCTGACATGGTGCCCGCTTCCTCAGGAGTAAATAAGGCTGGAAATCCTTTTTCTCCATGTGGACACGTCAGCGAAGCGCGGAGGTGTGGCCGGAAGTTCGGAGAGTGAAGCCCATCTTACAAATTTTCGGAGGATTTCGGTGTTCCGGGTGTCCCCGGATCCTCCACGCCCGGTCACGTACCGTCAGCGGCCACCTGCCCGGGGCTCGTCCCCTCCCGGCTCGGCCCCGTCCTCCGCGACGGCACCGTCGGCCCCGGGCAGGCCCGCGCCGACCCCGCCGACGTCGGTGATCGTCCAGTCGGAAGCGCGGTCCATGGTGACCGTGTAGGTGGCCGTCGCCGCGACGCCCTCCGGGGTCTGCTTGCTCCGGGACGTCATGTCCACGAAGACCTGGACGACGAACGTGTCCCCGTCGGTCTCCGAGACCTCCGCGGCGAGCAGGCGTGCGGTGGAGGTGTACTCCATCCGCGTCAGCCAGGGGCCCACCACGTCGACGGCCGCCTCGAGCTTGGGGGCGAGCTGATCGCTCACGCCCTCGGAGAGGGCGTCGCGCCACCCGTCGAGGTCCTCGTAGTCGACAGCGGAGACCGCCATCGCGTACTCGGAGGCCGCCTCCTCGGTCGCCGCCTCGGTGTCGAGCCGTCCCTGCAGCTGCGCGAGCCGGGCGTCCGAGTCGTCGGTGGCCCAGAGGGTGGCGAAGACGGCCGCGGCCACGAGCGCCACGACGGCCACGACCGCGAGGACGCGCGTCGATCGCCACCACGGCTTGATCCGGGCGCTGTCCAGGGCTACCCCAGTGCGCTGAATCGGGTGTGCGACCTCGGGTGTCAGTCGATCACGCGGACGCGGCCGGGCTCGGGCGCCCGCAGCGGGCCCTCGTCGGTCGCGTAGCGGATCACCGCGTCGAGATCGGTCAGGCCGGCCTCTCGGCGGTCCCCGCGCTCGGCCAGCACCGAGCCGCCCCACTCCGGGGAGGAGAGGAACTCGCTCACCACGACGGTGTACTCCCGCCTGGGATCGATCGGCTCGTCGTCGACCTCTATCTCCGTCACCCGGTCGCCCGCGGGGCGCCCGGCGTCGACGGTGTAGCGCACGTTGGCCGACACGGCGGGACCGTTGCGGCCGATGTCGTCGGCGAAGTGGTTGAACGCGGCGCGGAGTTCCTCGCCGGTGACGGTGACCAGGTACAGGCGGTCGCCGTAGGGCTGCACGGTGTGCAGTGTGGCGTAGTCGAGCGGGCCCGCGGGCAGATCGGTGCGCAGCGAGTCGGGGTTGGACACGGCGAGCTGCGCGCCCCGGCCGCGGGTGGCGGAGAGCTGCGCATCGGCGATGAGGTCGGCCAGCGGGGACTCCCCGTCGGCGTTCATGGCCCGGCCGATGGTCTCGTCGGCGGTGCCGATGACCTCGCGGGCCTCGGGCGCCGCGGCGGCCTGTGCCTGGCGGACGAGTTCCTCGGTCCCGGGGTCGGGCTCGATATCCAGGTTGACCGTCTGGTTGAACGCCGAGGTCTGCGGGCGCACCACGTCTCCGGTGGCGGTGTCCACGGCGAGGTCGACGACCGTGACCGACCGGCCGTGGGACGCCGGCGCCACGACGATCCGCTCGTCGTTCTCCGAGTCGAAGACGCGGCACGTGGCCGGGCCGCCGGAGGCGCCCACGATGAGGGCGTCGACGGCCGGGTTGAGCTCTTCGACGAGTTCGAGGTCGGTGAGGGCCTCGGGGCAGGAGCCGGGGTCGAGATTGCCGTGGGCGCTGTCGGACTGGACCAGGGCGACGATCGTCTCGACGCCCAGGAACCGCAGCGACTCCACCGTCTCGTCGATCGCCCGGAGGGGGTCCGTCAGGCGGGTCGTGGTCTCCGGGACGGACTCGGACGGCGCGGTGACCGCCACGACCCCCACCCGGACGTCACCGACCCGGTGGATGGCGAACGGGAACGTCGGGGCCGCGTCGTGCGACGGGATGACGTTGGAGGCCAGGAACGGGAAGGCCGCACCGCGGAAGGGCGGCAGGGGCGGGTCGACCCGACAGTCCTCCTCCGTGAGGCAACCCGGCTTGACCAGTGAGCGGACGTGGTCGGCGCCCTTCTCCAGCTCGCGCCGGCCGATGCCGGCCCCGTCCACGCCGAGCCGGTTGAAGAACTCGACGGTCGGACGGTCGCCCAGGAGCGCGGCCTCGGGCGCGGTCCCGCCGATCGAGTCGCCCGTGGCGAGCAAAAGTGTGTTCTCGGCCTGGGCGCGGAGCTTACCGATGGTGGCGGCGAGGTGGGGCCCGCCGCCGGCCGGTCGGACGTTCCCGGAGCCGTCCCGCAGCTCGCCCTGGAAGCCGACGGGACGGGAGAGCGCGCCGGAGAACTCGCCGATCCCGAGGACCCGCACGGTCGTGGTCTCGGCGGCCGGGCTCCACGGACGCCCGGTCTCGCTGGTCCGGGCGTCGGCACCCGGTACGGCGACCAGCGCGGACACGAGGGGCGCGAGGGCGAGGGGGATCAGCGCCCGGCGGGCGGGGCGTCGGGACCCGGGCGTGGATGGGGCTGCGGGACTCGCCTCACGGCGGGGACCTCGCAGCTGCACACCGACTCCTGGGGGATCGTGACCCGCGGCTCTCGCGGGACGGGCGCGACGACCGGGGCGTCGCGTCCAAACCCGACCCATCGTGCCGCCGCGAGGTCACGGGACCCCGCCGGAAGCATCACATTCTGGACACGAATTCTCGGGCGGCCGCGAGGAACCGGTCGTTCTCGTCCCGGTCGCCGATCGTCACCCGCACCCCGTCGCCGGCGAAACACCGCGTGACGACACGGTGGTCGCGGCAGTGGGCGTCGAAGTCGGACGCGGCCTCCGCGAGCGGGAGCCAGACGAAGTTCGCCTGGGTGTCCGGGACCGCGTGGCCCATGTCGAGCAGCGCGTCGCGCACCCGCGAGCGCTCGACGACGACCGCGTCGGTGCGTGCGCGGAGTTCGTCCCCGGCCTCCAGGCAGGCGATCGCCGCGGACTGGGCCAGCGAGCTCACGGAGAACGGCACGACCATCTTCGCGACCGGCACCACGAGGTCGACGGGGCCGACGAGGTAACCGACGCGCAGACCCGCGAGCCCGTATGCCTTGGAGAAGGTGCGCAAGGAGACCACATTGCGACGGGCCATCACCTCCGCGACACCGTCCACCTTGTCGTCGTCGTCGCCCCTCACGTACTCCACATAGGCCTCGTCCAGCGCCACCGTGACCCGCTCGGGGACACGGTCCAGGAACGCGCGCAGTTCCGCGCGCGGAACGGCCGGCCCCGTGGGGTTGTTGGGGGTGCAGACGAAGATCAGGCGGGTCCGGTCGGTGACGGCCCCCGCGATCGCGTCGAGGTCCAGCGACCCGTCGGCGCGGTTCGGGATCGACACGGGCACGGCGTGGGCGATGCGGGAGATGATCGGGTACGCCTCGAAGGAGCGCCAGCCGAAGATCACCTCGTCGCCCGGAGCGCACACCGCCTGGACCAGCTGCTGGCACAGGGCCACCGAGCCGCAGCCGGCGGTGACGTTCTCGGCGCCCACGTCCAGGAAGTCCGCCAGGCGCTCGACGAGTGCGCGGGAGGTGATGTCCGGGTACCGGTTGGCCGCCGCCGCGGCGTCGGCGATCGCCGCGGCCACGCTCGGCAGCGGGCCGGCGGTGGTCTCGTTGGACGCGAGCTTCACGGCGCCGGGCACGGACGCACCGGGCACGTAGGCGGGGATCGCGTCGAGGTCACTGCGCACGTCAGGGGACATGCCTACAGAGTAGGACCAGCGGTTCTCGGGCCGGTGTCCGGCCGTTTTGCGAACCGGCGGGACGTGTGTGTACTGTAAATCCTCGTTGGCTCGCAGAGCCTCCAGGAGGCGTGCCAGAGCGGCCGAATGGGACTCACTGCTAATGAGTTGTCCTCCTAAAAGGGGACCGGAGGTTCAAATCCTCTCGCCTCCGCCATGCCGGAAGCCCGGGAGACCGGACTTCTGGCACGACAGAAGAATATGAATATGCGCCCGTAGCTCAATGGATAGAGCACTTGACTACGGATCAAGAGGTTAGGGGTTCGAGTCCCTTCGGGCGCACAAGTGCAGGAGACCCCGCCACCGGCAGAGATGCAGGAGGCGGGGTCTTCTCGTCGGCGGTGGGGGACGGCCCGGGCCGGCGTCACTCGTTCACAGAGTGGCGCCGGAACGTCCGCACGGTCTCGACCTGGTCCCACACCACGATCACCCAGACGGCCGCGACCAGCCCCCAGCGGATGGCGGTGGCCGGGCCGCCGTCGCCGTCCGCGGGGAGGAGATCCGGGTGCAGCACGGTCTGCTGGCTCAGGACGAGGGCGGTGAGGAAGACGCCGAACACGATGTCGGTGGCCATCTCGAGCGCGAGGCGGCCGCGCGACCGTCCCGGCCGCGCCAGGCGCCACACCTGGATGAGCGCGAGCGCGCCGATCAGGACCAGGTAGCTCACGACCCAGCCGGTCGGGATGCCCGGGTTGATCAGCGGCTCGCCCCCGTTGAGGTGGCCGATGTAGAGGAACGTCGACGGGATGAACGGCACGCCGGCCAGGAGCGCCAGCATCACGAGCGAGACGATCGCGTCGGCACGCGTGTCGGTTCCGCTGCCCGGGCGGTCGAGGTCGTCCGGATCCCAGGTCGGCGTCCGCGAGAGCGCGTTGCGTGCGCCCTCCGGGGTGGTTCGCTCGATGATCACCACCACGAGTGTCCACGCCGCGAAGGTCCAGAGGAGGGCGGCGGACGCGGAGGTGATGAGCTGGGCGATGAGGTCGCCGAGCTGGGGGACAGGCGTGGTGGAGACGTAGAGGATGCCGCCGGCCACCGCGGCGATCGTGCCGACGACGGGCACAAGCCACCGCAGAACGCGAGACCACACGGGGTAGACGTCGGGCCCGACGAGGTACTGACGCACGCCCGAATACCGGCGCGCGAGCTGCGCGGGGTCGCCCAGGCGACGCAGGACCGTGTGCTCGGCGGTGGCGGTATCGATCCGGCCGTCGGGGCCGGTGTCGGCGTCGAGTTCGGCGGCGATCATGTCGTCGATGGTCGCGGCGATCTCCTCCGAGATGTCGCCGCGCTGGCCCTCGGGGAGGTGGCGGACCACCTCGGCGATGTAGCGATCGGTGAGTCGGGGCATCACGCATCCGCCTTCCGCAGATCGTCGTAACCGGCGCCCAGCGCCAGCCATTCGGTGTGCAGCCGCTCGGCGGTCTCGGCGCCGAGGGCGGTGGTCTCGTAGTACTTGCGGGGCCGGGGGTCGTCGGTGCGCCAGGTCGACGTGAGCAGGCCCTGGCCCTCCAGGCGGCGCAGCAGCGGGTACAGGGTGTTGGCCTCGGTGACGATGCCGACGTCGGCCAGCGTGGTCAGCAGTCCGTATCCGTACTTGGGCGTCCGGCACGCGATGAGGCTCGCCAGCACCACGGATCCCCGCCGGATCTCCTGGAGGTGGGTGCCCTGTACTGCGTCTACCTCGTCGTCCATGTCTCACACCATAGTGTGCGACGCACACTATGTAAATGGCGCACACCGTGTCCGCCGCGCGGGGTCGCCCGCGCGGGACCGTGGCATCTCTCCAGGGGGGTATGACGGGGGCGACGACGACGAGGTCGCCGCTCGCCTACGTGTGCGCACGCTCGGAGCGCGTGGATCTGCGCCATTCGAACCCTTGTGCACCTGTCGGCGCGCCGGTATGATCGAACTATAGTTCGACATTGGTGGTCATTGTTCGGTGTGGCGCTCGGCGGGGGGTGGGGGTTGGTGACGACGGCGAGGACGTTGTTCGCGGTCCCTGAGGG
>NZ_BCSW01000037.1 GCF_001571065.1 Dietzia cinnamea NBRC 102147 | reverse complement strand
CTATTTTCGCCCAGCGATCCGCAGATTCCCATGAATCACCCGGGCTCGGCGACGTCTCGGTGGATTCGTCACGACCCAGGGAGGTTGCTCCGCGCCGATGCCACGGCAGCTCGACTACCGTCCCATTGTCCACGAGGGCTAAAACCTCGTCGTCGTCACATACCCACGGCGACCCCCATCGACGTGCCAGGCTGCGCCAGCCCACCGATCGGCCGGCGGCCCCGCCGGAGGCACCTGGAATGCTGTTCCCCATGCCCGCCGACGTCGCGCCCCTGCTCCTGCTCGTGGCGGCGTCGGCCGTCATCCTCGGGACCGTGCTGCAGCGGGTCAGCGGGATGGGGGTCGGGCTCGTGGTCTCGCCGACGCTCGCGCTGCTGCTCGGGCCCGTCACCGGCGTGCTGCTGACCAACATTACGACCGTCGTCTCCGCCGTGCTCATCGGGATCACGCTGCGCCACGACATCGACTGGCACCGCTACCGCCGCCTCGCTCCCCTGATCGTCGTGGGTTCCGTGCCCGGCGCACTCCTGGTCGGCGCCGCGGACCGCCACTGGCTCGAGGTGATCATCGGCGTCGCGCTGATCGGCACGCTGCTGACGACCGCGTTGGTGCGGATCCCGCCCATGAGCGGTCGCCTCCCCGCCGCCGCGGCCGGCACCGCCGGCGGGTTCCTCAACACCGCCGTGGGCGTCGCCGCGCCCGCCATGCTGGTCTACGCGCAGGCCACCAACTGGCAGCAACGCTCGTTCGCCGCGACCCTGCAGCCGATCTTCGGGACCATGGGCCTGGTGTCCGTCCTGGTCAAGGTCGGGCTCGGGGCCGCGCCGGTGTCCGAACTGCCGCTGGCGGTGGTCGGGCTGGTCGTGGCGATGGTGCCGGTCGGCATCGTCATCGGCGGCCTGGTCGCGCGGCGGGTGCCCGCGGCCGTGGGGCGGAAGGTGGCGATCGTCGTGGTGTCCGTCGGCGCGCTCAGCCTGCTCGGGCGGGGACTGGCGGGCGTGATCGGCTGAGCCATCCTCCGGTCGGTCGGCGTGGCGGGGTCGCGGATAGCTCTCCGTAGGCCGGGTCCGCCCTGGCGCGACGTTGGCGCCCCCTCGGGAGAGCGGTAGCGAGAGGTCGCCTCGCTGATTCGTCTACTACACACGCGGCGATCCTCCTATTGTCGAGGAACCCCTTAGTTCCCCTCACTAGGAGCGCCATGACCACCCAGACCATCGACGTCCCCCACCTCGGCGGCTCGACCATCGGCTACCGGTTCGGCCGTGAGTACGACCCCTCCCTGCCCACCCTGGTGATGATCAACTCCTTCACCACCTCAGTCGAGCTGTACCGGCCGCAGTTCGCCAGCGACGAGCTCGGCTCCCGCATGAACCTGCTCGCGATCGAGCCCTACGGGCACGGCGCCACCCGCTCCCGCTACCGGCACTTCACCTACTGGGACAGCGCGATCGCCGCACTCCAGGTGATGCAGGCGCTCGACATCGACATGGCGTTCGCGCTGGGCACCTCCCAGGGCGGCTGGATCGCCACCCGCATGGCACTGCTCGACCCCGACGCCATCCGCGGCATCGTCGTGGTGGGCACCTCCATGGACTACGAGAGCCAGGCCAGCATGGAGCGCGGCTGCTGGGACGGCTCCGGCTTCTGCACACCCGCGATCGACGCCCTCGCCGCCCCCGTCGGGGACGAGTGGCTTGTCGACGACGAGTTCGTCCTCGGCGTCCTGGCCGCCGGCCTCGGGGACGACGTGTCGGACTCCGAGAAGCAGTTCTGGCTGGACACGTACCGCCAGAACTACACCGGCGACGACGGCCGGCACCGCCTCCGCACAGCCTCGGTCAACCTGCGCGACCGCGACGGCCTCGAAGCCCGCCTCGGCGACGTGGTGTGCCCTGTCCTCTGGCTGCAGGGCACCGCCGACTCCGTGTACTCCGTGGCCAACGCCGAGGACGGCATCGCCCGCTTCACCGGCTCACCCTCCGCCGAACTCCAGATCGTCGAGGGCGGCCAGCACTTCCTCACCGCCTCGGACCCCGAGACCGCCAACGCGGCCACCCTGGCCTTCGTCGAGAAGTGGAGCTAGCTGCACTGACCGCGCACGCTTGGTCTGCTCGGGCGACCGCCCGGCGGCTGCGGCCGCCGGGCGGTCGTCGTCTTTGTTGTTGGTCGTCTTTGTTGTTGGTCGTCACCACCGATAGTCGAGGAACTTTCCGTCGAGGGTGATCACCACCCGGTCCCCATCGGGGTCCGGCCGACGCCGAAAGTCGACCTGGAAGTTGATCGCGCTCATGATGCCGTCCCCGAACTCCTCGTGGATGAGCGCTTTGAGCGCAGGGCCGTAGACCGCCAGCGCCTCGATGAGCCGGTAGATGGTCGGGTCCGCCATCTGCTCCGGCGGCGTACCGCGGCTCGGCTGCAGGGCCAGGCTCTCGGCGACGTCCTCACCCAGGCCGAGCAGCTCGCAGGTCGAGGCGGCCTGCTGGGCCGTCATCGGATGGTTGCCGAGCAGCGCGGCGGTGGTCCACACCAGCGGGGCGCCCAGGTGGTCGGCCAGCTCCGCCCACGTGCGCCCCTGGCGGATACGGGCGGAGTCGACGAGGGCAGCGGCGTCGCGCTTGGACATGATCGGGTTCACGGGGGATTCCTCCTGGTGGGGTGTGGTCGCGGTGGGGGTCGGCCGGGTCGGGCCGGGCGCGCCGGACGGGCGGCGGATCGGTGAGGGACGACCGGGTCAGGCCGGGGCGCCGGACGGGCGGCGGATCGGTGAGGGACGACCGGGTCAGGCCGGGGCGCCGGCGGGCTCCACGTCGGCCTGGGCGGACTCGGCCTGCAGCGGCCGCCGCGCCTTGGTACGGGCGTGGGTGACGTAAAGGGTCAGGCCCACGAAGAGCAGGCCACCGGCGAGGTTCCCGAGGACCGTGGGGATCTCGTTCCACACCAGGTAGTCGCTCCAGGAGAAGTCACCGCCCAGCATGAGTCCGGTCGGGAACAGGAACATGTTGACCACCGAGTGTTCGAAGCCCATGTAGAAGAACAGCATCACCGGCATCCACATGGTCAGCGCCTTGCCGCTCACACTGGTTGACATCATCGCCGCCACCACGCCGGTGGAGACCATCCAGTTGCACAGCACGCCACGGAAGAACAGGGACGCCATCCCGGCCGCGCCGTACTCCTTATAGCCCAGGGTCCGCGCCTCGCCGATCTCCCCGAGGCGCTGGCCCACCTCGTCGGGCGCCACGTTGAACCCGTAGGTGGTGATGAACGCGATGAGGAACGCCACCGTCAGCGCGCCGGCGAAGTTGCCGACGAAGACCAAGCCCCAGTTGCGGAGCATCCCGCCGACCGTGACGCCTCTGCGCTTGTCGAGCAGGGCCAGCGGCACCAGCGTGAACACGCCGGTGAGCAGGTCGAAGCCGAGCAGGTACAGCAGAATGAACCCGACGGGGAACAGCACCGCCCCGAGCAGGGCGCTGCCCGTCTGCACGGTGACCGTCACGGCGAACGCCGCCGCCAACGCCAGGATCGCCCCGGCCATGAAGCCGCGGATCAGCGTGTCTCGGGTGGACATGTGAACCTTCTTGGCCCCGGCGTCGATCATCGCCCGGGTGAAGTCCTCTGGTTGAACGTAGGACACGTCGTCTCCTCCAGCTCTGCGGTAGCCGCGCTAATGAACTGGACCGAGTCTGAACGCGCATTGTGTCGTGGCCGTTTCGCCGCGGCAGTAGTCGGTAACCGTCGGCTCACGAGGAGGCGGGCGGGCGGTGAGGGCCGCCTCGTGCGGGGAGGCGGGCGGGCGGTGAGGGGACGGCGAGGGGCCGGCGAGGGGCCGGCGAGGGGTCCGACCGGTGTAGGCGAGGGGTCCGACCGGTGTAGGGGTCCGAGTCCGCTGTCGAGTGGTCGAATCCGTTCGCGTTTTCCCAGGTGGCTTCGTCCACCACCGCCCAGGTGTGACCACTCGACGAAAGGCACACCCACGTCCCCGCCGTCCCGCGCGGGGTCGACGACATCGCCGCATCCACCGGGGCGACGGTGCGGTGGTATCAGGGCAACGGCAAACGCGACCTGCGGTGCTCGCCGTGAGCGTGGCCGACGTGGCGGAGGAGTAGGAGAAGCGTGACGCGCTGCGGCAGCTGGCCGGGCTGGCGGGAGGGGCCGGGTAAGCCCAGCCCGCAGGCGGAATTCTGGCGGGAAATCGGCGCGCTCGTCGTCGTCACATAGCCACGCCCACACCCACGACGCCGAGCCCCGCCCGGCGGCACCCTTCGACAACGGGCACGGCCCGGACACTCGCTAAGTGTTCGGGCCGTCCACTTCCCCTCCGGCGCCACGCTTCTCGAGGCGGCGAGAGCTGAGGGCCACTCCGGGGGTACGCGCGCCGTTGTTGACGGCGTGCATTACTTGCGTTGCCTAACAAACAGGGCGGCCGTTCAAGTCGCGCGATCAGAAAGGCCAGTCTCACGTACCGCTCATCGGAACACCCGAGGCAATCCTCATAATGCCTGGCAGAAGCCGGTTGTCTCGCGAAAGGGCAACTTCACCGGCGCGGCCGACGGCTGGAACGAGTTCATGACCCAGGACAAGGCCGGCACGATGCAGTTCGGTCCGGAGGCCGCGGGCATGATCCCCAACGAGACGGTCTACGCGGCCGTGGGCCTCCGCGAGCAGCACAACAAGATGGACGCCAAAGTCACGCTGACCAAGGTCACCTCTGACACCGGACCGCTGGGCAAGTGGATCACCCTCGGCGTCAGCGCCCCGCTCACCGAGAATCCCAGCGACTGCTCGACGGTCCCGGTGGCTAAGACCACCCTGCTCGAGAGCGCTGATGCCCAGATGGCCACCTTCGACCTCGCCGGCGGGCAGACCCGGTGGTTCTGTTTCAGCGCCACGCTCGATCCGAAGACTCCTGCCAACACCGCTCCTACCGCGAGCAAGAACATCCAGTGGAAGTTCGACGCCGAGAGCAAGGAGAAGGTCGCCCCCGCAGCGGAGCAGACCGCCGAGTGACACCCGCGGTGGTCGCGGGGACCGCCCGCGACCACCGCCGCCCACTTCCTCCTCCCCTCCCCCCTCCTTGGAGCACCCCATGAGCGCCCCGGCCCCCGCCCGTCATCGTCGCGACCCCGCACGCCGCTCGGTGTGGTCCTACATCGCGGGCGGCATCGGTAACCTCCTCGCCGCCGCCGGTGTGGTCTGCATCGTGCTGGTGATCCTCGCGGTGACGATGAACGTCTCGCTCATCATGTTCAAGACCGGGTCGATGTCGCCGACGATCCCCACGGGATCCGTCGCGGTCGTCAAGCAGATCTCCGCCAACGAGATCGAGATCGGCGACGTGGTAACCGTTGACCGCGGTGAAGGCCAACTCCCCGTCACCCATCGCGTGGTGGAGATCTACCCCCAGGCCCCCGGCGAAGCCCTCCTGCAGATGAAGGGCGACGCCAACCCGGACGTCGACCCCGGTATGTATCGCGTCGAGACGGTACGCGAAGTGCTCTGGTCCGTTCCGGAGCTCGCCAAAGTGATCGTATGGTTCGGCAACCCGTATGTGCTGGGCGGTATCAGCTTGTTCGCCGCCCTCGGAGTGCTCTGGGCGTTCTGGCCGAGGGAAGGCCGGGACCAGATCGGCGAAGTCGAGTCGCATGACGCGGCCGATGGCGCCCGCACGGACGATAAGTCCGATCCCACCAACGGCCTCGACGCCGCCGAGACGCGCGCCGGGAGTGATACCCAGGGAGGTGCCCAGTGAACGCGACCACCTCCCAGGTGAGAAGGGTCGTCACCGTTCTCAGCGCCCTGGTCATGGTTATCGGGATCGGCGCCGTCGTGCAGAACGTAGAACCGACCGAGGCGTCATGGGCGGAGCAGGTTCACGGAACTTCCCAGTTCGGGATGGCGAATATCCACGCGGGCAACCGCTTTGCCCGCGCGATGTCAACCTATGGCTTCATGGACCGAGCCGCTAAGGACCACAACGTCGGTCCCGTCAGCGCTCTCCGAGTTTCTACGGACAAGGAACCTCGCGCCATTACCGGGCCATCTACCCATTCTTCTTCCGGCGCCTTCCCGCTCTATCTCCTGCACCTCAATACCGTGGGGTTCTCCTGCTCAACCGTCGATGTGAAGAAGGCAGAGTGCGCTAACGGGGTGCCTGAAAACTTCTCCAACCCCACCGCGAGCGCTGTTTCCGAGACTCAGAACCTCGAGGTACGAACTGCTTTCGTGGGCCTCGATCTCGTCACGTACCAAAACTCGACCCCGATCCGCGCTACAGCCACCTGCTCGCCGGCGAGGGGCGCCGCAACCATGACATCAGCCGGCTCGATTATCCTCGGCCGGGACACCCTCCTCTCCGACCAAATCGAAGTCCCCGTCCCCGGCCCCAACGCCGAGTCCTCCAACAACAGGAGCTGGGGCAGCTACGACTACACCGCTACCATGCAGCACGTCCGCAAGGAAGAGCCTGGGTACGCGATGTCGCAGCTGCGTCTGCGTGTCAATGCCACCGGCACGGACGGAGCCGAGCGATGGAACCTCACTTTGATCCTCGCCCACGCTGAGTGCGGTGTGGACCGGGCCTTAACTGATTCGCCCACACGCCCGACTACCGGCGCGTGGCCCGCCCTTAATGCGCGGTCGAGCCGCATCTCGACACCCATGGCTCAGCAGTCCGCTGGTCGCCAACCGCTGGTCGACCAAGCTGACGGTGCGGAGGCTCGAGCGGAGAGCGAGAGTTCCGAATCCGGTCTAAATAATGACCCGCTCGACTCGGTTGACACCAGCCTCCCCACTCTCGCGGACGGGGCAAGAGGCGACCTCGCAGACGCAATGCCCACGGGAACCAGCGCGCCGGTTCCCTCGGTCACCAACGCTCCGTTGTCTGGCGTACAAGAACCGCCGGCGCCTACGTCGCCGAGTTCCCCCAGCGAAAGTGCGCCGCCGGAAGCGGCCGCCCCGACCGAGGGCCCCCAGGACCCCGAGCAGGTGAGGGTCGGCTGCGAGTTCGCCGTAGTCACCCGCAACGGCGTCGAACTCGGAACCGCGAGGATCGACGACATCGTCCGGACACCCGGCTGCGGCGTGGAGCTCACCCTGACCATCCGGACTGCTGCCGAGGCGGGCCCCGACCGGTGGGCGTCCATCAGCCCGGGCGACTTCGCCGAAGTCCGCCCCGGCGGATCGATCCGCAAGGCCGGTCGCGTCAGCTCGGACTGCGAGCGGTCGGCGAACTCTCGAGTCACCGCGCTGTCAGCGGGCCGGGAGTACGAATTCGTCATCGCGATCGCGCTCGACGACTCCGCGCAGCGGGCCATGCTCCGACCCGACAGCACCGCCGGGTGGGTGTTCGACCTCCCGCCGCGGCCCAAGGATGCCGCGACGACCAGCCAGGCAACCACCGCGAGCCCGACCACAGACGCGAGCGAGCCCAGCGTCGAGACGTCGGTGGCCACCGCCGAGGCATGAGCCACCCTCTGCAGGCACGCACCGAGGCCGGCTCTCGGTAGACGAACCACAGCCGCCCTCGCCCCTTCGGCCGGTCCCGCACACGATGCGCGGGCCGGCCGTCTGCGTGGCGGGCCCTCGTCGTCGTCGCCACCCGATCCGCCCGCCGAGCCGGTCGCCAGTGTCCGAGTCGGATGCAAGAGTGGTCCCATGGCGACCAAGGGGCAGAAGGAGTCGGTGAAGGTCGACGGGCGGACCGTGCGGTTCACCCACCCAGACAAGGTGCTCTACGAGGCCACCGGCACCACCAAGGCCGACGTGCTGGAGTACTACACGGCCGTCGCGCCGCTGCTCATCACCTACGCCGGCAACCGGCCCGTCACCCGCAAGCGCTGGCCCGACGGCACCGACGCCGACTCCTTCTTCGAGAAGAACCTGCCCCAGCACGCGCCCGACTGGGTGCCGCGCGTGACCATCGAGCACTCCTCGCGCACCGTCACCTACCCCGTGCTCGACTCCCCCGCGACTCTCGCGTGGTTCGCCCAGCAGGCCGCCCTCGAACTGCACGTGCCGCAGTGGACCCTCTCCGGCGGCGAGCCGGGGAGGACGCGGCGGATCGTCATCGACCTCGATCCGGGTGAGGGCGTGGAACTGGATACGACGGCGAAGGTCGCCCTCCGCGTCCGGGACCTGCTGTCCGAGGCGGGACTCGAGTCGTTCCCGGTCACCAGTGGCTCCAAGGGAATCCACCTCTACGCCCGCCTGGACAAGGCCGTCACCGCCGCCAGCGCCTCCAAGGTGGCCAAGGAGATCGCGCAGTCCCTCGCCAAGCAGACCCCCGACCTGGTCACCGCCACCATGAAGCGCTCCATCCGCGACGGCAAGGTGTTCGTCGACTGGAGCCAGAACAGCGGCGCCAAGACCACCGTCGCGCCGTACTCCCTGCGCGGGCGGGCCGAGCCGTGGGTGGCCGCGCCCCGCTCGTGGGAGGAACTCGGCGACGGCGGCCTGACGCACCTGCACTGGGACGAGGTGCTCAAGCGACTGGACTCCGACGGCGACCTCCTCGACGGCCTCGAAGGCACGGCCAAGAAGGGCGGGTCGGCCAAGAAGAAGGCGTCCTCGTCCGGCCCGACGTCGCGGGCCAAGAAGTCGTCCGGGGGCAAGAAGAGCTCGTCGTCGTCCGCTGACGAGGACCCCGAGCCCGCCGACACCAGCTCGACCGACGTCGAGGGCTGCGACGCCGAGCCCACCAGCGGCGACGCCGTGGTCACGAGTCTTGAGGAGTACCGCCGCAAGCGGGATCGCCGCAAGACGCCCGAGCCGTTCGAGGGTGAGGTCGAGACCGATCGCTCCGACGGCGACGGACCCATCTTCGTCATCCAGGAGCACCACGCGCGCCGCCTGCACTACGACCTGCGGCTCGAACACCACGGCGTCCTGGCCTCGTGGGCTGTGCCCAAGAACCTGCCCACCGAGCCCAAGGACCGGCGGCTCGCGGTGAACACCGAGGACCACCCGCTCGGCTACGAGACGTTCGAGGGCACCATCCCCAAGGGCGCATACGGCGCCGGCCACATGACCGTCTGGGACCGCGGCACCTACGAGTGCGAGAAGTGGCACGAGGACGAGATCATCGTGTGGCTCGAAGGCGAGAAGGTCTCCGGCCGGTACGTCCTGGTGCGCACGAGCGCCGAGAAGAACCAGTGGATCGTGCAGTACATGAAGGACCAATCGCCCGACTCCTTCTACGGCGGCCGCGACAATCCGAAGTCGTCGTACCCGGACGATGACAAGCGTGCGCGCGGCTCCGGCGACTCCGATGGTTCCGACGGCAAGGCGCGCTCGCGTTCCACCGACCGGTCCGACAGCACCAGCCGCCCCGACGCTCCCCCGCTGCCCATGATCCCCACGGCCGCCGAGGTGACCGAACTGCCCGACGACACGTGGGCGTTCGAGGGCAAGTGGGACGGCTACCGCGTCACCCTCGCGACCGACGGCGCACAGACGCGCCTCGTCAGCCGCAACGGCAACTCCATGGACTGGCTCGCCGACGGCTTCCCCGGGCTGGCCGAAGCGCTCGAGCGGCGGGCCGTCCTCGACGCCGAGTTGGTGATCCTCGACGCCAACGGCGTCCCCGACTTCGCGTCGCTGGCCAAGCAGGCCGCCGCCGAGGGCAAGGACTCGTCACTGCCGCCGGTCGAGCTGTTCGTCTTTGATGTGCTCGAGGTCGACGGCGTGGACCTGCAGAAACAGGCGTGGGAGCGTCGCCGAGAGGTCCTGGACCTGCTCGCGCCGGCACTGCGGGAGGTCGATCGAGTGCACGTACCCGAGGTCCTCGACGGGCCCGGTCACCGCGCCCTGGCCGAGGCCGAGAAGTGCGGCTGGGAGGGCATCGTCGCCAAGCGCCGCGACTCGAAGTACGAATCCGGCCGCCGTTCCAAGGTCTGGCTCAAGCAGAAGCTGCTCACCACCACCGAGGCCGTCGTCGGCGGATGGCGGCCCGGCAAGGGCGGACGCTCCGGCTCGCTCGGCTCCCTCCTACTGGGCCTGCCCGCCGAAACCGGCCTCGCCTACATCGGCCGCGTCGGCACCGGGTTCACCGACAAACAGGCCCGCGCCCTGCTCGACGCGCTCGAGCCGCTGCGCCGCAGGACCAGCCCCTTCGTCGAGCAACTGCCCGCAGACGCCCGCCGCGACGCCGTCTGGGTGACGCCCAAGATCGTCGTGGAAGTTCGCCACCAGGGCTTCACCGACGACGGCAACATGCGCCAACCCTCCTGGCGCGACATCCGCCGCGACAAGCTGCCCGGAGACCTGTAGCACCAGCACTCGACCTCTGTCCGGTGTCCAGGGACAGCGATGTCCGCAGATTGGCACTAGATCGCGACTTTTCAGTCCAGAGTGGCAATGAGTCCCAATCAGTTTCCCAATGTGGGTACAGAGTGCGAAGAGCAATGTTGGTCGGGCTCCCGCCGTCGCCAGGGCCTCGGTTGCCACTATGCATTAGCTCTGACCTGCAGTGCCCTGAACACGGGCCGCAGGGCACCGCAGGTCAAGGCGGGTGGCGGCCTGCCGGGCTACTCCCCCACCCGCGGCCGCGGTCACAGCTCAGCGACATACGGATTCGTCACCGCACCGCGCCGTAGTCGGGCCGGGATCACGAACAGCATCACCACGACGAAGACGGCCATCGCGGCCGCAGCGGTGAGGCCGCCCGCTGTGCCCGTCACCAGAGTGAAGATGAGCGCGACCAGACCGACCATCGCGACCGACAAGATCGCCAACCCGGCGCGGGCCAACGTCGCGGACAAGCGGAGCACGCGGTCCTTGCGGTGCGAGCGGAACACCGCGCGGTGAATCATCACCGGGGCCAGCAGCATCACCGACGAGATCAGGGTGAGCGACAGGACGACGAGATACAGGGCCCTGGCACCCCAGCTGATCTCCGCGAACCGCTCCTGGAACGGCACGACCAGCAGGAAACCGATCAGCACCTGACCGCCGGTCTGGACGATGCGCAGCTCTTGGAGCAGCTCGATCCAGTTGCGGTCGATCCGCTGCGCCTCGGTCTCGTCGCGCTCCCGGGGTCGGTCCACGTCCATGCCGCTCATCTCTCCGCGGAACCCTCATCGTTCCCCGGCCCGCCGGCGTCGAAGGGCGTTTCGCCGGGAATCGGAGTTCCCCGCCGGCCCGCCGGGACCGACTCGACTCGCCGGGTGATGGCGGCGCAGGCGGGTAGGCGGACCTCGTCGTCGTCGACCCTCTCTTCCCTGAAGCGCGGCGCGCGGCGGGGCGGCGGGTCGGGCAGCATGAAGGCATGGTCAAGTCGTCGAGTACCGCCGCCGTCGCCGCCGCCACCGGCCGTTCGTGGGAGGACTGGGTCGAGCTGCTCGACCGAGAGGGCGCCCGCGAGCTCAAGCACACCGCGATCGCGCGACTGACGCTGCAGCACATGCCCGAGTCTGCGGAGCAGCGCGAATGGTGGGCGCAGTCGGCGGCCGTCGCCTACGAACAACACACCGGCCTGCGCGTCCCGGGACAGTCCTGCGACGGCGACTTCCAGCTGTCCACCTCGAAAACCGTGGCCGGCGACAAGGACGCGGCGCTGGAGGCGTGGATGGCGCTCGTCGGTGCGCGCGAGGAGTTCGGCGGGGTCGAGATCGAGGCGGCGCCATCCACGTCAAGCACCGAGAAGTGGCGTTACTGGCGGGTTCCGCTGGCCGACGGCACGCGCGTGGCCCTGAACTTCAGCGACAAGGCCGGCGGCAAGTGCAGCGTCGGCGTGGTGCACTCCAAGCTCGACTCCGCCGAGGCCATCGAGTACTGGCGGCCCGTGTGGAAGGAGCTGCTGGGGCAGCTATGAGCCCCAGGGGTTGAGGCACTCGACGCCGTCAGATAGCTCTCGGCCCTCGATTCCGGAGGTTACGCGGGCCGCTTCTCCGCCAGCGCCGCCGTCCGCTGGTCGATCCAGGCGCGTAGGGTCGCCGCGTCCTCGTCGAGCGTGGCGCTGTCGACCTCGTCGCTCAGCGGGAACTGCTGCCGGACGCGGTCGAGCGTCTGTGCCACCAGGCCGCTGCCGTAGATCTGGTCGTACAGCCGCCAGTAGGTCTGCTCGTAGAGTTCGGTGAACGAGTCGGACTCGAGGAACCGCGTCTTGAGCGGGTGGTCCATCGACGGGCCGCCGCGGCCGCCGCGCTCGCCGTCGGGGTTCTTGCCTGACTGGTTCTCACCAGCCTGGCCGCCTGCGTTCCCGCCGCCGCCGGGCGGGCTGCCCATCGGCATCCCGGCAGGAGGCTCGGCGCCGGAGGGGCCACCCGCCCCGCCGGGCCCACCCATCGACACGGTGTCGTGCGGGCCGGCGGTCGCATCCCCGCTTATCGCCATGTTGAGGTCCCAGGACACCACGGTGAACTTCTCGGTCCCGAGGTCGTACCAGAGGTAGTAGTTCTGGCCGGGGCCGGACATGTCATCGAAGTTGGACAGCAGGTTCTGCGTGGCCACGTACTCGACGAACGACTCCACGTCGATCCACTGGTCGAGTTCGCCGGCGAACTCCTCGTCGCTCGCCGAGTCCACCCACTGCAGCAGGTCGATGATCGGCTGCATGGTGCCGTCGCCCCCGGCGTTGACCTGAGAGAACTGGTCGGAGTAGTCCGACTGGTCCTCGCCCACGTACGCGAACCGCGAGTTCGCGTCCGCCTTGTACAGGTAGCCGGGGCCGTCGAACGCCGAGGACGTGTACCCGTCGTCTGGGTGCTCCAGCACCAGCCGCGAGGTGGTGGGGCCGTCGTTGACCGAGTACTCGCTGTACGCATACCGCTGCGTGGCCTGCCCGGTCGCCTCGGTCAGCTCCAGCGCGACGGCCTCGTTGAGCACCGGCGTCCCAGGCCGCACCGACAGCTCGGTCATCCCCTGGTACGCGCGGCCCTCGTAGTTCTCGTCGAAGCTGACGAGCAGCGGCAGCGACGCCGGATCCTCGGCTGAGATGCCCGAGTCCAGCCCCGGCGGCGCGAACCCTGCCGGCGGCTCCGTACCCATCCCCGCGGGCGGCTGCATTCCGGCGGGCGGGTCGAATCCCTCCGGGAGCGCCATCCCTTCCGGCGGCTCGAACCCCTCCGGCGGCACGGGTCGCTCGCCGGCCTGACGCTCGCCGTCCCCACCGCCCGGGCCGCGCCCCTCGCCGCCGCCGAGCCCGGTGCCCTCGCCGCGCAGCCCCTGCAGCGTCGAGTTGCCCTTGAGCCGCAGGGCCACGTCGTTGACGAACTCGCCGTCGATCGTCAGGTCCGCGGTCACCCAGTCCTTGTCGCCGTTGCGCTCGAACGCGTCGATCATCCGTGCGTACTCCGCGTCGTCGATCTCCAGGTGCAGTTCGTGCGCCACCGTGTCGTCGAACAGGTCCTCAGTGCCCGTGATGTTCTGCGTGACCGCCGACGCGATCACGCTGGTGTCCCCGGTGATGTACGGCCGCACTCGGGTGTCACCGAAGACCACGACGACGACGAGGAACGCAGCCACCGCACCCACCAGCAGCTTCCAGTGTTGCCGCACGGACAGGGGCACGCGGTGCCTCAGCCGACGACGGGACGCGTCGGCGGGGACGCCGGAGTCGACGGGGCCGGCGGGGTCGGCGGCCATCACAGGTCCGTCTGGTCGTACCCGGTCAGAACGGTGACCCGCTGACCGGAGTTGACCTGGTTGAGAGCGGCGATGAGGTCCGCCGAGCTGCTGCCCTTCTTGAGCTGCGCGGTGTAGCTCAGCTCGGCGAGCGCGCCGCCGCGGGCGGAGTCGGTGGAGACGAGCTCGAATTCGGAGCAGTGCGCGACCAGTGCGTCCTCGACGAGCGAGTGGTACTCCGCGCCGGGAGGGACCTGTACCTTGACGACCTGACGCTGCACGTCCAGCTTGAACCAGTTGAAGCGGTACATGAGCACGATCACCAGGCAGATCGCCACGGCCGCCACGGCGGCGAGCAGGTAGAAGCGGGTGCCGGCGGCCATGCCCACGGCCATCACGAGGAAGATGAACCCCACATCGCGGGTCTCCTTGATGGCGTTGCGGAACCGCACCACCGACAGCGCCCCCACCAGTGCGAATGCCCGGGCGATGTTGGAGCCCACCACGAGCATGATCATCGCGATCACCATGCCCACGATCTGTTCGGTGATGTCGCCGATCCACAGCTCGTTCGGCCCATCGGCGGTGAACTCGTGCCGGATCACGCCGTGCTTGTCGACCACGGCGCACAGGTCGTCGTGGACTGGTGGCCCGGGCTTCTTCGCCTTGCCGCGCTTCGGCTTGCCGAACGCCGACCACCAGCCGTTGGACGAGCAGATCCGCCACGCGGTCCGCTCCGCCATCGGCTCACCCGCGTCACGGGCCTCGTCGAGGAGGAAGCGGTAGCCGAACTCGGGGTCGTCGGTGTGGGCGTCGAACAGCGCGTTCGCGCGGTACGCCTCCTCGAGTTCGGCGTCGGTGACCGGCGCAGCCAGCCAGCGGTAGTAAGGCTGGCGGGCGAGCTTGAGAACCCGGCACGTCACCGTGACGGGGATCCCGTCAGCGGCGAGCTCCTTCACGAGCGGGTAGAGCCTTTTCCCGGGAGGTTGGCCTGGGACAGGTACGCGGCCGCCCGGCGCAGGACCTCGTTCTCCTGCTCCAGCAGCCGGATCTGCTTCCTGGCTTCGCGAAGCTCGGCGTTCTCGGCCGCTGTCGTCCCGGGCTTGACGCCGTCCTCGACGTCGGCGGTCTTCATCCAGTTCGTCAGGCACGACACGCTCATACCGAAGTCGGCAGCGATCTGCTTGAGGTGAACTCCCGGCTCACGGTTCCTCGCGACGCGGACAACGTCGTCGCGGAACTCCTTGGGATACGGCTTCGGCACAGTGCACATCCTTCCAGCGGTACTTCTCGGCACCACAGATCAGATGTCACCTATCCGTGCAGCAGTCCCACGTTCTGGTGGGTGTAGCGGTAGACCCAGCCGATGAGCGAGGCCAATACGAAGGACAGCGTCAGCGACGCCGCCACGTCAAACGCGGTGAAGGTACCGCTGAGGTCCTGGAGGTCGAGGTTCATGAAGCGTCCTGTTCGATGGAGTGGGCGGCGCCGTGGATCGACCGCGGGGCCAGCCCGGAGGTCTCCACGGACCGGCAGTATTTGGAGATGCGTGCGACGGACAGGTCCATGCGGGCGGCCAGATCGGTCGCCCAGTACGGCACCCGCTCGTCGGCCTTGAGCTCGACGATCGCCAGCTTGGGCGGGATGATCGACCGGTTCTCGGCTCCGGAGCCGAAGTGGAAGTCGCGGTCCCGGCCGTGGACGCGGTGGTCGATTGTCACGCGCAGGCCGGCGTCCACCCCGCGGCCGACGAACGCCTCCCGCAGGTATCCAGTGGTCGCGACGGGACGCAGGTCCAGGGCGGCGATGAGGCCGCTGACCTCGCCGACGAACCCGCGGTGCTGGTCCGGAAGGTCCGGCCGGTGCAGGTCGTCCAGCCAACTGCGGGCGTCGCCGTACGGCAGCGAGACCCGGCGCTTCTGGGTGACCCGGTTGACGCGCTGCTTGATCTCCACGTGGACCGTCGCGTCGTCGGTGCAGTCCGCCGGGTCGCCGTAGAGCCGCATCCGGAGCTTGCGCCGGAACCGCAGTCCCTCGATCTTCTCCCAGTAGAAGCGCAGGTCCGTCGTGTCGTAGTAGAGCGAGGTCACCGGGTACCCGCCGAGCGGCGAGTGCGGGTCGGTGTCCATCCGGGCGGCCAGCTCCTCGCGGAGGGCGGGCACATCCATCTCGTCGATGAGGTACTTGATCTCGTATCTGTTGAACGCATGAGCCATGGGCGATCGATCACTTTCCCGCCCGACCGCGCCGGCGGGGGAACCCGCGGGCACGACCGGACGCTGTCTGACTGTGACGTCAGTACAGTCGCCCGACCTCCGGTAACGCTTCGGTGACGCTGGCAGTCGGCTGGCAGTCCGGCCGCGTCAGTCCCGGACGCGCGGCAATCGCACGCGGAACGTCGCTCCCCGACCGGGCGCGGTGTCCAGTGCGACCGACCCACCGTGGGCCCCGACCAGGGACTCCACGATCGCCAGCCCCAGCCCGCTGCCGCCGGTCGCACTGGTCCGCGAGGCGTCGGCGCGGTAGAAACGCTCGAATGCGCGCGCGGCCTGGTCATCGGTCATCCCCGGCCCGGTGTCGGCCACCTCCAGCACCGCGTCGTCGGCGTCGGTGCCCACGCGCACCGTCACGGGTACACCATCCGGGGTGTGGCGCAGCGCGTTGTCCACGAGATTGCCCAGCACCTGCCGCAGCCGCGCCTCGTCGCCGAGCACCTCGGGGGTGCCGGGTCCGTCGATGACCTCCAGCCCGATCGCCCGGTCCGGGGCGAGCACCCGCGCGTCATGGACCGCATCCGCCGCCAGCGCGAGCAGGTCCACTCGGTCCCGCGCGATCGGCCGCTGCTCGTCCATCCGGGCCAGCGTGAGCAGGTCATCCACGAGCACCCCCATCCGCCGCGCCTCCGACTCGATCCGCTGCATGAGCCGGTCAACGTCGTCGGTCGCGCCCTGCCGGTGGAGTTCGGCGAACCCGCGGATCGCGGTCAGCGGAGTGCGCAGGTCGTGACCGGCGTCCGCGACGAAGCGGCGCATCGCCGCCTCCGAGCGCACCGCCGCGGCCTCCGATCGGCGCGCGGCCTGCGCGGACTCCCGCGCGTCGTCCGCTGACCCGCGGGCCGCGTCCTCCGCCCGGGCCGCGTCGGCCATCGAGGTCTGGATGCGTGCCAGCATCTCGTTGACCGCCACCGCGAGGGTGCCGACCTCCGTGCGCGGATCGCCTTCCGGCACTCGTCGTGAGAGGTCCCCGCCCGCGATTGCCGCCGCGGTGTGCTCCACCTCCCGCAGCGGCCGCAGGCTGCGACGGACCGTCAGATAGGCGGCCAGCGCGAGCGCCGCGAGAATCGCTGCACCGATACCGACCTGCAGGCGCACGAGTCGCTGCACCACCTCGCGGTTTTCCGTCAGCGGGGTCGCCACCGTGACGGTCTCCCCGCCGGCGCCGTCGAAACGCAGGGCCCGCCACAGCGCAGAGCTGTCATCGGTCGAGGGGACGGTCGCCGGCTCCCCCGCGGCGATGCCGTCGAGTGCCGGGGCGGTCTCCTCGTCGTTGATCTCGACCACCACGGCCCCGCCCGCGTCACGGACCTGCACGTAGAACCGACTGGGCGGGCTCTCCGGCCCCGGCGCCCGCGGCGGGGGCGGCGGCAGGTTCGCCGGCAGGTCGCCCAGCGGCCGGGCCCAGCCCCGCTCGGCCTCCTGCAGCGCGGCATCGGTGCGGTCGAGCATCGAGGCGTCCAGCGCGCGGGTCACCGCCACGCCCGACGCCCCCAGCGCCAGCGCCGTAAGCGCCACCGCCAGCAGGACCAGGCTCACCCGCAGGGGCAGGCGGCGGCGCGGCGCCATCGTCGGCTCTCCGCAGTCTGCCATCAGCGCGGTTCGCGCAGCACGTAACCCACGCCGCGGATGGTGTGGATCAGTCGCGGCTCGGCGGTGTCGATCTTCTTGCGCAAGTACGACACGTACGACTCCACCACCCCGCCGTCGCCGCCGAAGTCGTAGTCCCACACGTGGTCCAGGATGCGCGCCTTGGACAACACCGTCCCCGCGTTGAGCATGAGATAGCGCAGCAGCGTGAATTCCGTGGGCGACAGCGCCACCGGGCGGCCGGCCTTGTGGACCTCATGGGTGTCCTCGTCCAGCTCCAGGTCCGCGAACGTCAACCGCGCGCTGCGCTCCGCCGCGGACAGCGTTCCGGTGCGCCGGAGGATTGTCCGGAGCCGCGCCACCACCTCCTCGAGGCTGAAGGGCTTGGTGACGTAGTCGTCCGCGCCCAGGGTGAGGCCGGCGACCCGATCCTCGACCGCGTCCCGAGCCGTGAGGAACAGCACCGGCGAGTCGCAACCGTCCGCCCGGAGCCGTGTGACCGCATCGAACCCGTCCATGACGGGCATCATCACGTCGAGGATCACCGCGTCCGGGCGGAACGACCGGGCCCTGTCGATAGCCTCTGCACCCGTCCGCGCCGTGGCCACCTCGAACCCCTGGAACTTCAGGGAGACCGACAGCAGCTCGACAATGTTCTCCTCGTCGTCCACCACCAGAACCCTGGCCTCCGGTGACACGGGTCCGCTGCTGGCACGCGCGTCGGCGGCACTGGTGGCGGAGCGGGGTGTGGGGGCGGAGCGGGGTGTGGGGGCGGTCTTCACGGCCCTCAGTATGGCGAGTGTTCCCGCGAGTTCCCGGCCAATTCGCTGGCAGGTTGCTGTGTGCCGCATGTCACGGGCCGAACAGGGCGCTCCAGGTCGTCTCGGGCCCGCGCCGCGGGCCCCAGATGATCGCCCCACATAACGCACGCTCGCCCCGGCAATTGCCGGGACGAGCGTGCGTTATGGGGGGCGGGGCGGTCCCGAGGCGGCCGCCCGACCAGCGCAGGGTCCGCCGGGATGCGGGGTCCGCCGGGATGCCGGGTCAGCCGGCGACCGCCGCCAGCCGCTTCTCGTCGATGGTGCGGTCGAAGACGAACGCGTACAGCAGACCCGCGCCGACGGCCGTGTAGGGCCAGACGAAGTAGACGATCACGCCCATCGCCATGGACAGGCCCCAGAGGGTGGAGTCGCCGGCTTCGGCGAGGACCGACCACAGCACGAGCACGGCCAGGCCCGCGCAGTAGGCCACGATCGCCATCGAGGAGGCCTTGTCCCAGGTGCCGTTGGAGCGCAGTGAGCCGAGCAGCATGGTGGTCACGGCGAACAGCGGGACGGCGAGGAACACCATCTGCCACACGTCGAAGATCATGCCGAGCAGTGCGAAGGCGGCTACGCCGACGAACACGTGGATCAGGGTGCCGGCCCGCTTGTGCTCGGGCATGGGGACGCCGGCGCGGTCGAGTGCGGCGAGATCAGACATGGTCGGGCCTTTCGGTGGACGGGGCAGCCGGGCTGGTCGCGGGAGCAGCGGCGGTCGAGCCGGCGAGCGGACGGTCGGTGCCGGTGCCCGGGCCGCCGTAGAGGAACGCCAGGGTCGCGTCGGGGTGGCGGTTGGAGGTGACCAGCGAGACCACGTAGAACAGCAGGATCGACACGAGCAGCGAGATGCCGCCGACCTGCATGTACTCCGGCAGCGAGATGATGTCGCGGGCGGCCAGGGAGCTGATGATGAGGTTGCCGAGGATCGCAAAGACGACGGTCACGGTGGCGGCCGTCGCGGTGGCGCGCTCCCAGTAGATCGACATGACCACCGGGCCGACGATCGCCGCGGCGAACGCGGCCCAGCCCAGCGCGCCGAGCAGGAACACCACCTGCGACAGGAACAGGGTGAGCAGCACCGAGAGCACGACCAGTGTCAGCGTGGCGATCCGGCTCCATAGCAGTTCACGGACCACGCGGACGCCGAACGCGGCGGGCAGGTCGCGCATCATCGACGAGGCGCCGATGGTGATGAAGCTGGAGGCCGAGGACATGATCGCGGCGAGCAGGCCGGTGAGGGCGATGCCGCCGACGATCGGGTGCGTGACCGAGTCGAGGAACCAGATGGCGGTGTCGTCGATGTTCTCCAGCTCGGGGGCGTCGCCGGTGATGGTCATCGAGCGGGTGGCCAGGCCGATGCCGACCGAGAACAGGGTGGTCACCGCGTAGGCGATGCCGGCGACCGCGGCACCCCACTTGAGCTGCGTCATGTCGCGGAGCATGAGGAACTTGGTGAGCAGCTGCGGCTGCCCCACGGCACCGACGAAGATCAGCAGGCCGAAGGCGAAGATGTAGGTGGGCGACTTCACGCCCTCGATCGCGAGCATCTCGGCGCTGGTCGTGGAGATGGTGTCGAGCATGGGAACCCACCCGCCGGCCATCTGGACGGCGAAGAAGAACAGCCCGACGGACATGACCACCATGAGCACGCCCTGGATGAGGTCGGTCCACACGGCCGCGAGCATGCCGCCGGCCATCGTGTACGCGGCCACGACGAGCGATCCGATCCACGCGCTGGTGGACACCGACGTGCCCAGCAGCAGGGAGATGATCACGCCGATAGCGGTGACCTGCGCGGTCATGTAGGCGACCGAGGCGATGAACACCGCGACCGACATGGTGGCGTGGGAGGTGCGGTCCTGGAAGCGGATGCGGATGAGGTCGGGCACCGAGTAGACGCTGTGCTTCTTGCCGATCCAGTTCAGGCGGCTACCGAGGAGGAACCAGGCGACGGCGAAGCCGAACGGTGCGAACAGCCCGACGGCGATGAGTGCCTGGAAGCCCCACGCGTACGTCTGCCCGGTGCCGCCGACCATGCCCCAGCCGGACTGGATGGACGAGAAGCTGGCGATGGCCATCACGAAGAAGCCCAGCGACTGGCCCGCCACGAGGAATTCCTTGGCCGACTTCATCTTGGTGTTGGCCCAGGCGCCGATGGCGAACATGAGCACGAAATAGACGATGACCACGCCTATCACTACGGGATTGTTCATTTCGTGTCCTCTTCAGTGGGTGTCACGGAGTGCGCTGGATGATGAGCACGCAGGTGCGCGCGGCGGATCTTGCCGGTGTTGGTGGTGGGGAGTTCGTCGAGGAAGACGACCTCCCGCGGGTATTGGTAGAAGGCCAGGCGCTGTTTGACGAAGGCCTGGATCTCGGCGGCGAGGTCGGCGGCGTGCTCGCCCGTGCGGTCGACTCCCTCCGCGGGGACGACGTACGCGACGATCGCCTCTCCGCGTAGCTCGTCCGGCACGCCGATCACGGCCACCATCTCGACGGACGGGTGGCGCAGGATCTGGTCCTCGATCTCGCCGGGGCCCACGCGGTAGCCGGCCGACGAGATGAGGTCGTCGTTGCGGCCGGAGAACCAGAAGTTCCCCTCGTCGTCGACCCTGGCGAGGTCCCCGGTGTGCAGGACGCCGTCGGCGGTCTTCTCCGCGGTCTTCTCGGGCGCGTTCCAGTAGCGCAGGAAGGCGTTCGGGCTGGGCAGTCGCACGCAGATCTCGCCGACCTCCCCCGCCGCGACCGGCTCGCCGAGGTGTTCGCCGAGGCTGTCGAGCAGCACGAGGTCGAACCCGGGCGTGGGGCGGCCCATCGAGCCGGGCGGGGCCTGGAACTCGGCGTGGCAGGTGCCCACGATGAGATTGCACTCGGTCTGGCCGTAGATCTCGTTGACCCGCACGCCCAGTGCCTCGCGCGCCCACTCGGCGACGGCCTCGCCGAGCGCCTCGCCGCCGGAGAACGCGGCTCGCAGTCCGGTGCGCGTGTAGTCCACGTCGGACGCGCGCATCATCTTGAGGATGGTTGGCGGCAGGAACGAGCAGGTCACGCCGTGCCGCCGCAGGATGTGCTCGACGGCCTCGGGGCTGGGCCGCCGGGTCGACGCGACCACGGGCACCCCGCTGTAGAGGCTGGGCAGCAGCACGTCGAGCAGCCCGCCGGCCCACGCCCAGTCCGCGGGCGTCCAGAACACGTCGCCGGACTCGCCTGACTCTCCGGGCTCGCCTGCTGCGGCGCCGCGCGGGAACCCATCGAGCGCACGGACCACGCCGGGCATGTGGCCCAGCACGACCCGGTGCCCGTGCAGCGCGCCCTTGGGCTGGCCGGTGGTCCCGGAGGTGTAGATGAGCAGCGCGGGGTCGTCGGGTCCTGTGTCCGCGACGACGACGGCGAGGTCCGCCTCCTCCGCCACCGCGAGCGGCAGCACGGTGAGCGTGCCGGCCCCTGCCGCTGGGCTCGCACCGGTTCCCACCGCCGGCGCCGTGCCCGCCGCGTGCATCGCTCCGGCGGCCGGGGACGTCGCGTCCGGCACCGGATCGCCGGTGACGAGCACGGTGCGCAGCTCGGGCAGCTCGGCGAGTTCGTCGGCAAGGCGGGCGTAGCAGTCGGCGTCGAACACGGCCGCCACCGCTCCGGAGTCGCCCATGCGGAACAGCGCCGCCTCGGGACCGAACTTCACCGACAGCGGCACCGCGATGGCGCCCATGAGGTAGGCGGCCATGTGCGCCAGGGCGGTCTCGGCGGACTGCGCGCACATCACGGCGACGCGGTCGCCCTCGCCGACCCCGCGCTCCCGCAGGAACGTGATGAGCCGGCGGGCGCGCTCGCCGAGTTCGCCGAAGGTGGTGATCTCCGGCGGGTCGTCGCCGCGGTCCACCACGATCGCGGGTGCCTCCTGCGGATGGGCGTCCATGCACGCGGCGCCGATGTTGAATCGTTCCGGGATCTCCCAGTGGAAGCCCTCGGGCCGCAGTGGCGGACTCCACGGGCGCCGCTCTGTGATCTCGTTCACGTCGTCTCGCATGCCCTGAACCGTAGGAGTGGCTTGGACCACATACAATGGAGATTCCCCCTAGCTTCGGAGTGTGCTCATGTCTGAATCTCCATCCCCCTCGACCACCTACGAGTTCGTCACCCTTGAGGTCACCGACGGCATCGCGCTGGTCACTTTGGGCCGGCCGCCGGTCAACGCCCTGTCCCGCGCGATGCAGGAGGAACTCCGCGCGGTGGCCGGCGAGGTCTCCGGCCGCGACGACGTCGACGCCGTGGTGTTCACCGGCAGCGAGCGCGTCTTCGCCGCCGGCGCCGACATCAAGGAGATGCGGAACATGCCTTACGCGCAGATGGTCACCGAGGCCCGCGAGCTGCAGTCCGCGTTCACTGCCGTCGCCGCGATCCCCCAGCCCACCGTCGCCGCCATCACCGGCGCGGCTCTGGGCGGCGGCATGGAACTCGCCCTGTGCTGCGACCGGCGCATCGCCGAGGACAAGGCCAAGCTCGGCCAGCCCGAGATCCTGCTCGGCATCATCCCCGGCGCCGGCGGCACGCAGCGCCTCACCCGGCTCGTCGGCCCGGCCGTGGCCAAGGACCTGTGCCTGACCGGCCGCACCCTCACCGCCGCCGAGGCCCTCGAGCTGCGCGCGGTCGAGGAGGTCGTCCCGGACGGGCAGGCCACCACCCGCGCCCTCGAGTGGGCCCGGCAGTTCGTCGGCGGACCCCGCATCGCCCTGCGGGCCGTCAAGGAGGCCGTCGACCGCGGCATCGAGGTGGACCTCGACACCGGCCTGGCCATCGAGCGCGCCCTGTTCGCCGGGCTCTTCGCCACCGAGGACCGCGAGATCGGCATGCAGTCGTTCATGGACTCCGGCCCCGGCAAGGCGCAGTTCACCGGCCGCTGAACCCCGCTCGACCCATGGCTGTCGACCTCGCCCTCGGGCTGCGCGACGTCCTCGACGCCTCCGCCGAGCTCGCCTCGGCGGAGGACGAGGACGCCGTGCTGCACATCGCCATCCGCCGGGCCCGCCAACTCGTGGGCACCGACCTGGCGTACGTCATGCTGCTCGACCCCGAACGAGGCGACACCTACATGCGGATGGCCGAGGGCGCCACCAGCCCCCGGTTCGACACCATCCGCCTGGGCATGGGCCTCGGGCTGGGCGGGCAGGTCGCCGAGGCCATGGCACCCCGCTGGACCCGCAACTACCTGGCCGACGAGCAGTACACGCACGTCATCGACCCGATCATCCGCGACGAGGGCGTCAAGGCGATCCTCGGCGTCCCCGTGCGCACCCACGGCCGACTCACCGGGACACTGTTCACCTCCGACCGGCGCGAACGTGCCTTCTCCCAGGACGAGATCACCCTCGTCGCTCTGCTGGCCGACCAGGTCTCCGCCGCCCTCACCGCCGCCGAACGCGCCTCCCGCCGCCAACGCGATCTCGACTCCACCCGCGACGCCCTCGACATCGCCCACGCCGAGACCGCCCGCCTGTCCGCCACCGTCGACCTGCACGAACGGCTCACCCGGCTGGTCATCGCCGGCACGACCGTCCCCGAGATCGTCGACCTCGTGGTGGACCTCGAGGGCGGCACCGCCGCCGTGTTCGACCTCGCTCACCGGGATATCGGCTCTGCCCGCTCCCCCGAGGGACCGCCCGCCGACCTGCTGCGGCAGGTGTTGGCCGAGGTCGGCACGGAATCCGAGCGATCGACCAGTGCGGTCACCCGGTCTGTGGACGGCCACCTCGTCGTCGTCACCCCTGTCGTCACCGGACCCGACCACCTCGGGTACGTCACGTTCGCCAGCCGCGGCTCCGTGCCCGCCATCCGGCCCGTCCTGGCGCGCGTGAGCTCGGTGATCGCGCTGATCCTGCTGGGGCACCGCGCGCGCGACGAGGCCGACAATCGCGTCCGCGGCGAGCTGCTCGCCGAGGTCCTGGCCCCCGGCGATCACGACCTCGACGCCATCGCCCGGCGCGCCGCCCTGCTCGGGGTGGACGTGGACGCCGACCTCGTGGCCCTGGTGATCACGCCCGCCGAGGCCCGGATGACGCGTGCGCTGGAGACCGAGTGCCGCTCTCTCGCCCGCGCCGACGACGGGCTGGTCACCACCTACGGCGACCGCGGCGTGATGCTGCTGCCCGGAACCGACGCCGGTGCCACCGCCCGCGACGTCGCCGCCCGGCTGGCCGCGCACCGGGCGACCGTCGGCGCGTCCGGGCCCATCGCCGGGTTGGCCGGGCTTGCCGTGGTGGCCGGGGCCGGTGGGCTGGGCGACCACGTCGAGCGGGCCGGACGCGCCGCGCGACTGCTCATCGCGCTCGACCGGGCCGGCGACGGCGCCGCCACCGACGAGCTGGGACTGTACGGGCTGCTGTTTAGCGAAGTCGACCGCGAGACCGTCACGCAGCTCATCGAGCGCAACCTCGGCCCGGTGCGCGACTTCGACCGCACCCGCGGCACCGCGCTACTCGAGACACTCGAGGCGTGGTTCGGCGCCGACGGCAGCCCCTCCGCCACCGCCGAGCGGCTGTTCGTGCACGTCAACACCGTGTACCAGCGGCTCGACCGGCTGGAGCAGGTGCTGGGCACCGGCTGGCGCCGCGGCGACCGCGCGCTGGAGCTGCGGCTGGCGCTGCGGTTGGCGGAGTTGCGGGGGGCGTGAACGCCACGGCGCTCGGTCGCACAAGCCGCCGGAGCCGAGCCACGGAATCCGGCTTGGCCGGACCGAGCCCTCTGACCTGGGGCGCCCTGAACGGGCCGAGCAGGGCACCACTGGTCAGCGGCAGTCAGAGTTCCAGCGGGTTCTCGTCGGTGCCGAAATCCGACCAAAACTTTCCGAAGTCCTCAAGTTCAGACAGGGGAGATGACTGCGCGAGCTCGACAATTCCGCTCACGACTGCTTGAACCAAGCGCGGATCGCCCGTCTCCATCGCCTGATCGAGGCGCTCGAACATTGCCTGATTGGTCTCGCGGCGCTCCTCGAAGACCCGGTCGAAATACATCCGCAGCGTGTTTTCTGCGGCCTGCAGCCTGCCGACCTGAACCGCCTCCGCTGCGGCAATCGCTGCACGCCTCGACTGTTCGGTTTGACTGATCTCGCCGTATTCGCGCGCCGCCGCAATAACCGTATTCAGAGCCTTCATGGCGTCGAAGACTTCGATCGAGCCGATGGCCTTCCCGACGACCTCGCCCGGTATTGGTTTTGTACTCACGCGATCGGCTCCTTTACCCACGTCTTGTACTTCACGACGAACCCAGCCGACTCCTCGTCCAAGTGTCCGTCCTCGTCCACCAGGGCAGCTGACGCTACGTCGCGCACGCCCAAGGTCAGGTGAAGCGCTTCCTGGAAAAGAACGGCATGCCTCTGCGGATCGAAAGCTTCAGCCTCGAGCAAGTCCAGAGCTGCCACTGCGCGATCTACCAGGGCGTCGAGCACATCCCCCAGCTCGGTAGCCCTCGACACTATCGCTTCGAACTCGGCCCTGACCAGGTTCATCTCAGCAATAGCTTCAGCCACTTCCGCTTCGCTGGCTCGAGCCTTGGTCTTTGCCTTCTCGCCCTGCCCGGCAACTACGAAACCGCCGACCAGAAGCGCGGGCCCGATCGTGACGAAGTTCAGCGCGAGAGCTCCTGCCGCCATTCCCCCGCCCCCGGCAGCGAGGCTTCCGCCGCCCAGGGCAGCCATCGTGGCGTTGGTGGCTGCAACACCGGAGAGCGATGAGATCGCGGTCCCCGTGCTCGCGCTGGCAAGCGCACTCACCGCTGTTGTAAGCCCACCGCTGGCAGCCATGCCCGCAGCCGCCGACCCTGCCAAGCCCTTGACCCAATCAATCGACTTCTGATCGAGACCAGTACCGATCGACACCTGGCCGGTGCTCACGTCGAGACCATCCAAGAGCAGCTTCTCGCTTTCCTTAATCTGCTTCTGGTTTCGGCGCATGAAGTCCGCGAATCGCTCAACAACGAGCAACAGCGCGCGTTCCTGCTGTGCACCAAGCGCCACCAGGGAGGTGTTGGTCTGATCCCCCAACTCCTCCAACTCGGCGCGCTCCGCCTCGTACTGTTCGATCGCCACACGGATCGATTCCTTGGCGTTCTTGATACCGAGCCCGCCCTTGAGACCGAGGGCGGCGCCTCCCATGCCACTGACAGCGCCAGCGCCTATCAGTGCAAGGGGGATGAGGGGTAGAACCATGGCATTCCTCTCTAGCCAATGGAACGGCCGCCCGATTTTCGCGCGGCAGTGAGGGGAACCCTGTTCACATCCAGGGTGACGCTCAAGATCTTAAACATTCGCTAGCGAGAGCGCACCATTGCGGGCCGAGAGCAACCGCTTCTCCAGCCTCGGAGGTCGCTGACCTGCGGTGCCCTGCAGGGACGTTGCAGGGCGCCGGAGCTGATCACTTGATGAGAAGGCTTTGCCCCCTCGCCGAGCGACCGCCCTGCTGCACCCATGAGCCCTCTAACCTGGGGCGCCCTGAACGGGCTGAGCAGGGCACTCCAGGTCAGAGGCGGTATCGGCGGGCGGCGGTCCGGATGCAGGCGCCGGCGCAGGCGCGCGGGCGCGGTGTCAGATCGCCAGTGCCGCCGAGACGTCGTGGGCGGCGGACGCGTCGGAGGCGCCCGAGTGCGAGATCCGCCCGGACTCCAACACGTAGTAGACGTCCGACGCGCGCAGCGAGAAGCCGACGTGCTGTTCGACCAGCAGAACGGACAGGTCGCCGCGGGAGGCGAGCTCCACGATGATCCGCTCGATCTCGGCCACCACGTTGGGCTGGATGCCCTCGGTGGGCTCGTCCAGCACCAGCATCCGCGGCTCGGTGATGAGCGTCCGGGCGATCGCCAGCTGCTGACGCTGACCGCCGGAGAGGAGGCCGGCCTTGCGATCGAGCAGCTCGCGCAGCGCCGGGAACAGGTCCAGCGACTCGTCGATCAGCGCTTTACCGCGCCTGCGGCCGTCGGCGACCAGCTGCAGGTTCTCGGCCGTGGTGAGCTGGGTGAACGACTGCTGTCCCTGCGGGACGTAACCGATCCCGCGAGCCACCCGCGCGTGGGGGCGCAAGCGGGTGATGTCCTCGCCGTCGAAGGTGATGGTCCCGCCCTTGCATGGCAACAGCCCCACCGCGGTCCGCAGCAGCGTCGTCTTGCCGGCGCCGTTGTGACCGAGGATCGCGGCCACTCCCCCGGCCGGGACCTCGAGGTCGACACCGTGGACGACCTCCGAGCCGCCGTAGCCCGCGCGGACGCCGGTCATCTTGAGCAGTGCGGTCATCGTGGGGTCTCCTCGGTCTCGTCTGCCAGCTCGGTGCCGGTCGCGGCGGCGGTGCCCAGGTAGACCTGCTGCACCTTGGGGTCGGCCTGGATCTCGGCGACGGTGCCCTCGGCGAGCACCTTGCCCGCGGCCAGGACGGTGACGGTGGTGGCGAAGGCCCGCATGAAATCCATGTCGTGCTCCACCACCACGACGGTGCGGTCGGCGGCGATCCGCTGCAGCAGTTCCCCGGTGGCCTGCCGCTCCTCGGCGCCCATGCCGGCGACGGGCTCGTCGAGCAGCATGACGTCGGAGTCCTGCACCAGCAGCATGCCGATCTCCAGCCACTGCTTCTGCCCGTGCGCCAGCACCCCGGCCTCGGTGCCGGCCAGGTGCTCGAGCCCAATGGTCTCCAGCGCCTCGGTCACCTTGTCCTCCCGCCCGTGTCGACGCCGCAGCAGGGTGAGCGGGCCGCGGCGGGCACCGGCGGCGATGTCGAGGTTCTGCTCCACGGTGAGGTCCTCGAACACCGACGCCGTCTGGAACGTGCGCCCGATGCCCATCTTGGCGATCTTGTGCGTCTTGAGCCCCAGCACCGGCTGGCCGGACTTGTCGACGGTGCCGGTGGCGGGCACGAGCCCGGTGATCGCGTCGACGACGGTCGTCTTTCCGGCGCCGTTGGGGCCGATGAGGAACCGCAGGTCGCCCTGGATCAGGGTGAGGTCGACGCCGTCCACGGCCTTGAAGCCGTCGAACGTCACCGTCAGGTCGCGGACCTCGAGGTAGGTGCCTGCGCCTCCTTCCCCGGAGCGAGCCCGGGCGTTCTTGCGGGCGCCGGAGCCGGGCAGGCCGATCTCGGCGCCGGTCAGGGTGCCGGCCGACAGCGCGGCACCGATGCCGAAGGCGGTGGACGGGGTCATCGGGACTCCTCGGGGGAAGCGGCGCCTGACGCCGTCGAATCGGGTTCAGGTTCGGCGGTGCCGGTGGTGGCGGGCCGGTCGGAGGTGGCGGAGTTCGTCGTCGTCGTGGTCGTCGTGGTCG
>NZ_BCSW01000036.1 GCF_001571065.1 Dietzia cinnamea NBRC 102147 | reverse complement strand
GGATCTCGGTTCGTTGGGTTCACTGAATCCGAGCAATCCGGATGTTCCTGACGCTCCGGGCGCCCCGGATGTCCCTGGTGTCCCGGATGTCCCGAGTAGCCCCGGTCAGCGGGAGGCCCCCGGTGCCTCCGTTAACCCTGCGGCTCCCGGCACGTCGGGAGGCGCTTCGGGTGAGCGTCCGCACGCGATCGACGGTGGTGGAGCCTCTACTGTCTTTACCTCGCCGCCCGCGATTGGTCTAGCAGCACTGCTGCTTGCTCTCGGTGGCGCTGGCGCTGTGCTGGCCATCCGCCGGGTGCGCTAAGTGCAGTGATGTGAAGCAGGCGCGACGCCCGTTGTTGGGGAATTTCCCCCAACAACGGGCGTTTCGCTGTGGCTACCGTGGTAGGCAGAACTCGGGAGGACGAAGATGGTTGAGCGATCTCGCGTGAAACGCGGTGGCGAGAGCGGATGGCGGCGCGGTTCGGGCGTCCTCGGACTTCTGCTGGCGGTGGCGATGCTCTCCGTGGGCGCGATGTTGTTCTTTACAGACGAGCCGGCATCTCCCGTGATTGACCCCAACCCTCCCCGCCCGTCTGCGCAAGGCACCGTCGATAGTGCGCCGCTCGCAAATGGCGATCAGCCTGCACCGCCAATGTTGCCTCCCGAGACGCTGTCGCTGGGGCCGCTGGGTGTGACGGCCCCCATTCTGAACGCAACGGTGCTGAACGGGGTTCTCACGCCCCCGTTGGATGTGACCCAGGTTGGAAAGTGGGTCGATGGTGCAAGATTGGAATCTGATAGTGGCACTGTGCTGATCGCCGGACACGTGAATATGAGCGGCCAGGGCAACGGTGCGTTGTTCAACTTGGCGCGTATCCGCCCCGGAGAGTTTGTGCACACCTCCGATGAACAGGGGGCCGTCACAACGTGGCGCGTGACGAACGTGGTCGAGCGCCCGAAGGCGGACGGCGTCGAAGAGAGTGTGCTGGACGGGCCGGAGGGGCCACGGAGATTAGCGGTTGTGACCTGCGGTGGAGACTTGGAATATATTAATGGCATCGGTGACTATGAGGACAACGTTTACCTTTACGCCGACCATGTGAACTGACCTCGACGGCATTGTGCTTCGAGTCGCATTCTAGTCAGGGTGGGAACGAACTTCGCCCGACTCGACGAGGTCGACGGGCAACCCCAGCTGGTTGTGAGCACCTCAGGCGGGACGCAGGTGTGCACCGCCGACCTGCCCGGCGCCACCAGGATCCCCAGCGCAGCGGGCCGACTCACCGTCACCGTCGACGGACGCACCCGCACCGTCGACGCGGCGACCTGCGCGATCGACTGACGATGGGGCAGCGGGGCCCGGCGCACACACGCGCCGGGCCTCGCTGCCGCGGAGGCACCCGCCACCGACACCATTCGGTCATCGACCTCGCATCAGATGAGAACACGTTCTATCCTGGACGGATGGTCATCACCACCCCCACCGCCCGCGAGCTCACGCTCGATCAGATTCTCGAGCGTCAGCAGCAGGCGTTCCTCGCGGACCCGCAGCCCAGCGCCAAGGTTCGCCGCGACCGCATCACCCGGCTCAAGCGACTCGTCTTGGACAACGCCGCCGAGCTCACCGAGGCGATGCGCGAGGACTACGGCTCCCGCCCCGAGACCCTGTCCACGCTGACGGATATCGCGTCGTCGATCCCGGACCTGAACCACCAGCGCTCCCACCTCAAGAAGTGGATGAAGCCCACCCGGATCTCCCGCGTCCTGGACCGGGTCGGGTTCCACCAGCAGGTCCGGCACGACCCCAAGGGAGTCGTGGGGATCATGGGCCCCTGGAACTTCCCGCTGTACCTCACGATCGTCCCGGCCGGCTCCGGGCTCGGCGCCGGCAACCGCGTGATGCTGCGGCCGTCGTCGGTCACCGCGAACACCACCGAGGTGCTCGCCCGGCGCGCGCCCGACTACTTTGCCGTGGACGAGTTGGCCGTGATCGGGCCCGAGCACGGCCGCGGCTCAGATTTCTCCGTCCTGCCGTTCGACCACCTGTTCTTCACCGGCTCGCCGGCCGTCGGAAAGTCGGTGGCCAAGGACGCCGCGGAGAACCTCACGCCCGTCACGCTTGAGCTCGGCGGCAAGAACCCCGTGGTGGTGGACTCCAGCGCGGACATCGAGCGCGCCGCCCGCAGTGTCGCCGCCTCCCGTCTGGTCAACGGTGGCCAGGTGTGCATGTGCCCCGACTACGTGTTTGTCCCCGAGGACCGGGTCGACGCGTTCTGCGACATCGTGCTCGACCAGTGGCGCACCAGCCTGCCCGCGATCGTCGGCAACCCCGAGTACACGGCCGTCATCAACACCTCGAACTATGAGCGGATCGTCGGGCTCGTCGACGACGCCGTGGCCAAGGGCGCCGTCAAGCGCGACGCGACGCCGGCGGGGGAGCGGCTGCCGGACGCGGTGACGCGCAAGATCGCGCCGACCTTGCTCACCGGGGTCACCCCGGAGATGGAGATCGACGACGACGAGGTGTTCGGCCCCGTCCTGACGGTCTTCGGCTACAAGAGCGTCGACGAGGCGATCCGCTACATCACCGCCCGTCCCAGCCCGCTCGTCCTGTACTGGTACGGGGACAAGAACGAGCGCTTCGAGACCGTCGCCGACCGCACCCGCTCAGGCAACATCTACGGCAATGACTTCGGGATCGGGATGGTCTCGTCGGCGATCCCGTTCGGCGGCGTCGGCAACTCGGGGATGGGCGGCTACCACGGTCACTACGGCTTCCGGACCTTCACGCACGAGCGGGCCGTGGCGCTGCACTCGTTCAACACCAACGTCTCCGAATTCGTGGCCCCGCCGTATATCAAGGGCAAGAAGCGGATGGCGTCGATCTACCTCGGGGCGATGCGCGCGCGGACGCGCCTCAAGCTCTAGTCCGGGCGCGCGGTCACTCCCCGCGGAACTCCGCCTTGCGCTTCTCCGCGAAGGCGCGGGGGCCCTCCTTGGCGTCCTTGGACGCGAACACCCGGCCACCCACCTCGGCGTCGACCTTGAAGGCCTCCTCCTCGTGCATGCCCTCGGTGCGACGGATCGTCTCGATGATCCCCTGGACCGCGATCGGGCCGTTGGCGGCGATGAGCTCGGCGATCTCGAGGGCCTTGTCCAGGGCCACGCCGTCCTCCACCACGTGGCCGATCAGCCCGAAGCGCTCGGCCTCCTCCGCGGTGAGGGGGCGTCCGGTGGTCAGGACCTCCATCGCAACCGTGTACGGGATCTGGCGCACCAGTCGCACGGCCGAGCCGCCCAGCGGGTACAGGCCCCAGCGGGCCTCGGAGACGCCGAACCTGGCCGAGCGTCCAGCCACGCGGATGTCAGTACCCTGCAGGATCTCGGTGCCGCCGGCGATGGCCGGACCCTCGACCGCGGCGATGAGCGGCTTGGATAGGCGGCGGCCCTTTAGTAGCGCGGGGAGCTTGGTCAGATCCCAGCCTCCGCCGGCGAACTTATCGCCCGGAGCGTCGGTGTTCATGGTCTTGAGGTCGGCGCCTGCGCAGAAGAAACCGCCTGCGCCAGTGAGGATGCAGGCGCGGATCTCCGGGTCGGAGTCGACGAGGTCCCACGCCGCCTCCATGCCCCGCATCATCGGCCCGGACAGGGCGTTGCGGGTCTCAGGCCGGTTCATGGTGACGATCAGGACATGCCCGCGTCGCTGCGTGAGCAGGTGCTGGTCCTCGGGCGTGACAGCGCTCGACATCGGGCCTCCTGAAAGATTTTCTTACGGCGGAATCCGTGTAACCCGCCCCACGGAACGGTAACACGTTCTAGTTTGGGTGCATGGCTTATACCATCGGAGATCTTGTCGAGCACAGCGTGGACCGGGTCCCGGACCGCGAGGTCCTGATCCAGGAGGACCGTGTCCAGACTTTTCAGGAACTGGAGGACCGCGCGAACCGCCTCGCGCACCATCTGCAGTCCGTCGGAGTCGCCACCGACGGCAAGGTTGCGGTCTACAGCCGCAACACCATCGAGGCCGTCGAAGCGATGGTCGCAATCTTCAAGATCCGCGCCGTCATGGTCAACGTCAACTACCGCTACGTCCCGGCAGAACTCGAGTATCTGCTGAACAACTCGGACAGCAGCGTCGTCGTCGTCGAACGTCGCTATACCGACGTCCTCGCCGCCGCCCTCCCGCAGACGCCGGGCGTCACCCACGTGGTGGTGGTCTCCGACGGCACCGACGGACCCGACCCGCAGGTTCCCGCCGGCGTCACCGTCTCCCACTACGAGGACGCGCTCGCCGCCCAGTCACCCGAACGCGACTTCGGCGAACGCTCCAACGACGACACCTACATGCTCTACACCGGCGGAACCACCGGCTTCCCCAAGGGCGTCGTCTGGCGGCAGGAGGACGTGTTCATGGTCCTCGGCGGCGGCATCAACTTCCTCACCGGCGAGAAGGTCGCCGACGAGTGGGAGCTCGCCAACAATGCCGTCGACGGCGGCGTCCTGGTCCGCGCCGCCCTGCCGCCGCTCATCCACGGCGGCGCCCAGTGGGCCATCCTCATGGCCCTATTCGCCGGCCACACCAGCGTGCTGGTCCCCGAGTTCGACGCCGAGGCCGTGTGGCAGACCATCACCGACCGCAAGATCAACCTCATGTTCATCACCGGTGACGCCATGGCCCGCCCCATGATCGAGGCCTGGGACCCCGAGAAGTACGACGCCTCGAGCCTGCTCTACATCGGCTCGTCCGCCGCCCTGCTCTCGCCATCCGTCAAGGACCAGTTCGTCGACGCCTTCCCCAACCTCATGCTCTCCGACGCGATCGGCTCCTCCGAGACCGGATTCTCCGGCCTGGCGACCGCCGAGAAGGGCAAGAACCACACCGGTGGGCCGCGCGTGATGATCGACGGCGAGACCACCGTGCTCGACGACGACGGCAACGAGGTCCAGCCCGGATCGCCGGTCATCGGCAAGGTGGCGCGCACCGGACACATCCCGCTGGGCTACTACAAGGACGAGGCCAAGACCGCCGAGACCTTCCGTACCTATAACGGCAAGCGCTACGCGATCCCCGGCGACGACGCCCGCGTCGAGGAAGACGGCACCGTCACCATGCTCGGCCGCGGCTCGGTGTCCATCAACACCGGCGGCGAGAAGGTCCACCCCGAAGAGGTCGAGGCCGCGCTCAAGACCCACCCGGACGTGTACGACGCGCTGGTGATCGGTGTCCCGCACGAGCGGATGGGCCAGCAGGTCGCCGCCGTCCTCCAGACCCGCGACGGCACGTGCCCGCCGATCGAGGAACTCAACGCCTGCGCCCGCATGGAGATCGCCCGCTACAAGTGCCCGCGCGCACTGTGGGTCGAACCCGCCGTCAAGCGGAACCCCGCGGGCAAGCCCGACTACCGGTGGGCCGCGGACATCGCCGCGTCCCGCCCCGCAGACGACAGCCAGGAGATCAGCAAGTGAGCATTCGCACTTCCCTCACGGAGGAGTTCGGGATCGAGTACCCCGTCTTCTCGTTCACCCCGTCCAAGGCCGTCGCGGCCGCCGTGACCCGTGCCGGCGGCATGGGCGTGCTCGGGTGTGTCCGGTACAACGATGCCGCGGAACTCGACGAGGTCCTCACCTGGATGGACGAGAACACCGACGGCAAGCCCTACGGTGTGGACATCGTCATGCCCAACAAGGTCTTCACCGAGGGGAGCCCGGAGGACATCGCCGCGATGATCCCCGAGGAGCACAAGTCGTTCGTCTCCCGTGTCCTCGACGACCTCGGCGTCCCACCGCTCGGTGATGACGCCGAGCACAACGCAGGGGTCATCGGGTGGCTCCACTCGGTCGCCCAGTCGCACGTGGAGATGTCTCTCAAGCACCGGCCGGTGCTCATCGCCAACGCCCTGGGCTCGCCGCCGAAGCACATCATCGACCTCGCCCACGAGAACGGGATGAAGGTCGCCGCCCTCGCCGGCGCCACCAAGCACGCCCAGGCCCACGTCGACAACGGCGTGGACATCGTGATCGCCCAGGGCGGCGAGGCGGGAGGTCACACCGGCGATGTCGCGACGATGGTGCTGGTCCCCGAGATCGTCAAGGCCCTCGACGGCCGGGCCCCGGTGCTGGCCGCCGGTGGCATCGGCGACGGAACCCAGGTCGCGTCCGTGATCGGGATGGGCGCGCAGGGTGCCTGGATGGGCTCGCGCTGGCTCACCGCCCTCGAGTACGCCGAGGACGGCGGCTCCAAGGCCATGCAGCAGGCACTGCTCGCCGCCACCAGCCGCGACACCGTCCGCACGCGCATCTATTCGGGCAAGCCCGCGCGGCTGCTCAAGAGCAAGTGGACGGAGGCGTGGGCGGCCGCCGACGCGCCGGACCCGCTGCCCATGCCGCTGCAGAACATCCTCGTCGCGGAGGCCCACCAGCGGATTTCCGAGGCGCAGGATCCCGAGGTCGTGGCGATGCCCGCAGGGCAGATCATCGGCTCCCTCGAGGGCGTGGTGCCAGTGGCCGACACAATGGCCCAGATCGTGGCCGAATACTCCGCCGCCGTCGAGCGACTGCGCGCGACCCTGGCCTGACCGGCCGGGCAGGATTTTCGTTTCTGTGCTGCGCGGCTGGCCAGCAGGTCATCAGCTGGTCAGGACGAACAGCAGCATCGCGGCCCAGTGGCAGGCGAACGCGATCACGGTGCACGTGTGGAACACCTCGTGGAAACCGAAGACGCCGGGGGCCGGGTCCGGTCGCTTGAGGCCGTAGACCACCGCGCCGCCGGTGTAGGCGACGCCACCGACCATCACCAGGATTATGGCGGCGAGGTTGGCGGTGATGAGGTCGCCGGCGAACCACACCGCGGTCCAGCCGAGGCCGATGTACAGGACGACGTACAGCCAGCGCGGCGCGGACAGCCAGAACAGGCGGAACAGGATCCCCAGCAGGGCGCCCGACCACACGAGTGTCAACAGGATCTGGGTGGTCGGGGGCTCGAGTGCCGCCACCGTCATGGGGGTGTACGTCCCGGCGATGAGCAGGAAGATGTTGGAGTGGTCCAGACGGCGCATCAGGGCCGCGGCGCGTGGCCCCCAGTTCACCCGGTGGTACAGGGCCGAGATCCCGAACAGCAGGGTCGAGGTCGCCAGGAACACGGCGCAGGCCCAGGTCAGCGCGGTCCCCTCGGCGAGCACGGTGAGCACGACGCCCAGCGCGATCGCCACGGGCAGGGTGCCGGCGTGGATCCACCCCCGCAGCAGCGGTTTGGGCGGGACGGGCGCGGAGATGCCGAAGTCGTCGTCGGCGGCGACGGCATCGTCATTGATGCCGTCGCCGGCGGGATTCTGCAGGTCGGGGTTCACGGCGTGGTCCACACGCCAAACCTACCGACGACCTCACCCGGGGGTGAAGGCCCCTCCGCCGTCGGCGCGGACCCAGACCCTGTCCCCGGCCGATTCGGCGCCCAGCGAGCTGAGGTCGCGGGCCCGGAACTTGAAGCTGGCCGTCCGTGGCAGCGCGGCGGTCATCCGGAGCAGCGACGGCCACTGTTTGGGCCCGAGGTCGGGTTGGGCGGCGAGGAAATCGCCGAATCCGTCGGCCAGGGCCGAGGCGTCTGCACCCTCGCGTGGCACCACGGCCGCGGCGACGGCGTCGCCGATCACGGCCGGGCCGCGCACCGTCTCCGCCGGCACGGCGTACACGCCGACCTCGGCCACATCGGGGTGACGGCGCAGTACGCGTTCGATCGGTGCCGCCGCCAGGTTCTCCCCGTCCACGCGCATCCAGCCACCGGACCGGCCCGCGAAGTAGACCCACCCCTCGTCGTCGACGTACGCGAGGTCACCGGAGTGGAACCGGCCGCCGCGCATCCTCTCGGCGTCGGCGGCGGGGTCGCCGTAGTACCCGAAGAACAGGCCCGGCCCGTCGGCGACCATCTCACCCACGGACTCGTCGGCGTTGAGCAGGACACCGGCGTCGTCGAAGCGGGCGCGGGGGCACTCGTCGCCGGACTCCGGGTCGACGATCCGCACCCCGTCCGGCAGTGGGCCGAGCGCGGCGTCGGGGGTCCCGGGCGTACGGGTGACGGAGATGCCGCCCTCGCTGGAGCCGAACCCGTCCACCACGGTGACGCCGAAGCGCCGGGCGAACTCGCGGCGCACGTCGGCCGGGGCCTCGTTGCCGTAGACCACGAGCATCGGGTTGTCGGCGTCGTCGGGGCGCTCGGGGGTGGCCAGGATGTAGGACAGTGGTGCGCCGACGTAGTTGGCGAAGGTGCATCCGTGTCGCCGGACGTCGTCGAGCCAGTTGGAGGCGGAGAAGCGACGCCGCAGGGCGATCGAGCATCCGGAGTACAGGGCGATCGGCCACGCCACCATCACGGCGTTGGAGTGGAACAGCGGCATCGCGCTGTACACGCAGTCGTCCGCGCCGATCCCGAACCTCTCGGCGAGCATGCGGCCGGGCACGGAGATCTTGCTCTGCGTGATCCGGACGGCCTTGGGGTCGCCGCTCGTGCCCGAGGTGAACACCAGCGCGACGAGGTCGTCGGGGCCGGCTGGCACGTCCGCCACCTCGGGGAGCGCCGCGCCGGCATGCCGGCCCAGCAGCGCGGTCCACTCGGGGGAGTCGACGGAGACCACGGGCACGCCGGGGTCGAGCCCGTCCAGCAGTGCGGCGTTGTCGGTGTCCGTGAGGATGAGCGCGCAGTCGGCGAGGGCCGCGTCGCGGATCAGGGCCTCGCCGCGCCGCGTGGGGTTGAGCCCGGCCACGACGAGCTCCGAGCATGCCGCCGCGCCGAGCAGGTGGAGGTACTCGGGCGTGCCGGCCAGGAGGAGGCCGACGTGGGGACGTGCCGGTGGTGACGACGACGACGATGACGACGACGAGGTCATCAGTTCCCGTAGCGCCGCGATCCGCACGGCCACCGCACCGACGGCCTCCGACCAGGGCGTGAGCCGACCCTCGGACCAGATTCCGCGGTCGCCGACGGCGCGCAGGGCGTGCACCGCGTCGGCGACGGAGGTGAACGGCTGGGCGGCGACCTCCGCGATCGTCTTCACCGCGCCGCTCACGCCGAGTACTCCCAGGGGTCGCCCGCGGTGGCCAGCAGGTCGCCCAGGTCGAGCAGTTGCCGGGTGGCGCCGCCGAGGCGGAACTCGCCGGCCTTCGCGGCGAGGAAGTAGCGGTGGGCGGGCTCGGAGCGGTCCAGCCCGACGCCTCCGTGGACGTGCACGGTGGTGTGGGCGAGGCGGTGGCCGGCGTCGCAGGCCCAGAAGTGGGCGGAGGCCACCGCCGCGTGTGCGGTCGGGCCGGGGTCGCCGCTACAGGCGTCGAGTTCGTAGGCGGCGCGCAGGGTGCTCAACCGGACGGCGTCGACGTCGATGGACCCGTCCGCCAGGCGGGCGGCGACAGCCTGGAACGTGCCGATGGGGCGACCGAACTGGTGGCGGGTGCTCGAGTACGCGGCGGTGCGCTCGAGCGCGGCCTCGATCACGCCCCACTGGTGGGCGGCAAGGTGGACGCGGCGGCGCAGGGCATCGAACTCGAGCGCCCCGGCGGCGAGCGCGGTGGGGTCACCGGGGTCATCGGTGACGAGCCCGCTGCACGAGTAGTCGACGGGGACCGTGCGTTCCACGGTGACCGCCGCGCCGTCCGCCACGTGTAGGCCGTCGGCCGAAGGCCGGACGATCACATCGGCGATCGGCGCCCAGTCCACCTCCGGTGCGGAGCCGGACCATCCGTCGGCGACAGCGGCGATCTCGCGCCCCTCCGCCACGGCGGTGGCGCGGTCGGTCTGCCCGGCCGCCTCGAGCAGGTGGGCCGCGCGTATCGCGGGGGACAGGGGGACCGGGGCGACGACCCGGCCCAACTCGCGTAGGACCAGGGCCTCGCCGATCACCCCCAGTCCGGCGCCGCCGAGCGACTCCGGGGCGAGGGCGGCCGGGACGCCGGCCCGGGCCAGTTCCTCCCAGTAGCGGGCGTGGAACCGGGCGGTGTCGCGGTCGGTTCCGCCGGATTCGGTGCCGGGGCCGAACCGGGCGTCGAGCTCGCGCAGCGACTCGTCGGTGACCAGACGCTCGCCCATGTCGCGGACGAGGGCGGTGAGTTCGGAGGTCGTGTCGTCGACGGAGAAGTCCATGTCAGAGCTCCTTCCGGGGTCCGGCGCCGGTGGCAGCGGGGGAGACCCGGGGCGCCGGTGGCAGACCCAGGCCGGCGGTGGCGATGATGTCGCGCTGGACCTCGTTGGTGCCGCCGCCGAAGGTGAGGATGAGCGCCGAGCGGTGGAGCCGCTCGATGCGCCCGTGCAGGGCGGCGGTGGGGGAGTGGGCGCGCTGATAACCGCTCGATCCGAGCACCTCCATGAGCAGGCGGTAGGCCTCGCAGGCCGTCTCCGTCCCGTACACCTTGGTCGCCGACGCGGCGATGCGCGTGGGCGCGGCGGTGTCGGCGGAGACGATCTCCCAGTTGCGCAGCGCCAGGTACTCGGCCATCGCGTGGACGCGGGCCAGGTGGGCGCGGACCCATTCGATCTCGATCACCGGACCGTCGCCCGGCAGACCCACGTCCGCGCCGGGCGTCGTGCGTGCCCAGGCCACCACCCGCCGCAGCGAGGCCTGAAGCGGCCCGGCGGAGGTGAGGGCGACGCGCTCGTGGTTGAGCTGGTTGGTCATGAGCGGCCAGCCGCCGTGCTCGGGGCCCACGAGGTTGCTCGCGGGGACGACCACGTCCTGGTAGTAGGTGGCGCTGGTGTCCGGGCCGGCCATCGTGTGCACGGGGGTCCAGGAGAAACCCTCGGCATCGGTGGGTACGACGATCATCGAGATGCCCTTGTGGCGCGGAGCGTCCGGATCCGTGCGCGCGGCCAGCCAGATCCAGTCGGCGTAGGCCACCAGGGACGTCCACATCTTCTGGCCGTTGATCCGGTAGACATCCTGCCCCTCGAACCCGCCGGTGCCGGGCTCGCGCACCGCGCGCGTGCGGAGGGAGGCCAGGTCGGTTCCGGAGTCGGGCTCGGAGTAGCCGATACCGAAGTGCAGTTCGCCGCGGCTGATCCGGGGCAGGAAGTAGTTCTTCTGCCCGTCCGAGCCGAACGCCATGATGGTCGGCGCGACGGAGTTGATGGTCAGGAACGGGACCGGCACGCCGGCGATCGCGGCCTCGTCGGTGAAGATGAGCTGGTCGATCATCGGCCGGTTTTTCCCACCGAACTCCTCGGGCCACCCGAGCGTGAGCCAGCCGTCGCGGCCCATCTCCGCCACGATCTCGCGGTACGCGTCGCCGTGTCCGTACTCGCCGGTGGTGGAGGTGAAGGCCTCGCGCCGCTCAGGCGTCATGAGCGCGGCGAAGTACTCGCGCAGCTCTCCGCGCAGACGCTCCTGGTCGGTGGTGTAGGTGATGTCCATATGCCCTAAGCTCATCGGTGAGTGGAACACGTTCTAGTGGCGTGACTCACATAGTATCCAACCATCTCGCGGCCATGGTGGCCGTGGGTGCGACCGAGGAGGACGGCATGAGGATCGAAGTCGATCCCGACCGCTGTGAAGGACAGGCCGTGTGTGTCGGCCTGGCGCCCAAGGTGTTCGAGCTGGGCGACGACGACGAGATCGTCCGCGTGGTCGTGGACGAGGTGCCCGCCGAGCTCGAGAAGCGGGCCCGCAAGGCAGTGGAGAAGTGCCCGATGGCGGCACTCGAGATCAAGGAGTGACATCACTATGACGCAGCAGTCCCTGGATGCCGATCTGTCGCTGGACGGGCGGGTCGCCGTCGTGACCGGGTCGGGCTCCGGTCTCGGTGCCGCGGAGGCGGTCGAGCTGGCCCGTTCCGGCGCGGCGGCGGTCGTCATCAACGACGTCCGGTCCTCCGAGGCCACGGACTCGGTGATCGCGGACATCGAGGCCGCCGGCGCCAGGGCGGAGCTCGTCGTGGGCGACGTCTCCGAGCGGGAGACCGCGGACGCGATGGTGGCGGCCGCGCTCGGGATGGGCGGGCTGCACGTCGTGGTGAACAACGCGGGCATCACCCGCGACAAGATGCTGTTCAACATGTCGGACGAGGATTTCGACGCGGTGATAAGGGTGCACCTGCGCGGGCACTTCCTACTGACCCGTAACGCAGCCGCCCACTGGCGGGCCGAGAGCAAGAAGGCGGAGGGGCCCGTCTTCGGGCGACTGGTCAACACCTCGTCCGAGGCCGGGCTCTTCGGCCCTCCCGGGCAGGCGAACTACGGTGCGGCCAAGGCGGGTATCACGGCCCTGACCCTGTCCGCGGCCCGGGTGCTCGAACGCATCGGGTGCACGGCCAACGCGATCGCTCCGCGCGGCCGCACCGGCATGACCGAGGGTGTATTCGAGGCGTGGGACGAGTCCGAGGGGCCGGACCCGCTCTCCCCGGATCGTGTCGCCGACCTCGTGTCGTACCTGGCGTCGCCGGCGGCGGCACAGGTCAACGGCCAGCTGTTCGTGGTATATGGCGGCATGGTGGCCCTCGTCGAGGCGCCCGTGGTCGAGAAGCGGTTCGACGCCGCCGGCGGTGTGTGGGATCGCCGCGGGTTCGCCGATGCGGTCTCCGGGCACTGGTCAGACCGCCCGGAGGGGAAGTCCTTCTCCGCCGCGGAGATCATGAGGCTCTGACCCGGGCCCCGTCCTGTGTGACGTCCCCGGTGTGGTCGCGAGTTGACCGCACCGGGGACGACTCGAGCGCCCCACCTGCCGTGTTAGATTCCCCGGACACCGCAGGCGGGGCCTCCGGACGGGGGTGGGGGGAAGCCCTTGCCAGATAGAACGCGTTCTAGATATCGTGTAACCGCGATCACACAGAAATGGTCACTTGTTCAGCGGATCGGCTCTCGTGACCCGGTGTCGCGTGGTCCGCAGGGAAGACAGACGGGAGGGGGGCACCAATGGCGAGAGTCCTCGATGCTCCGCTCAAAGGCGTCGGCGAGTTCTTCGCCATGACCCTCGACACGTTCGTCTCCTTCCCCTCGATCGTCCGTCAGGGCCGCGAGTTCATCGAGCAGTCCTGGTTCATCGCTCGCGTGTCGACCATGGCCACCGTGCTCGTGGCCATCCCGTTCACGGTCCTGGTGAGCTTCACCCTCAACATCCTGCTGCGTGAGATCGGCGCGGCCGACCTGTCGGGAGCCGGCGCCGCGCTGGGTGCCGTCACCCAGGTCGGGCCGATGGTCACCGTTCTCATCGTCGCGGGCGCGGGCGCGACCGCCATCTGTGCCGACCTCGGCGCGCGCACCATCCGCGAGGAGATCGACGCGATGGAGGTGCTGGGGATCGACCCGGTCAAGCGGCTCGTCGTGCCGCGAGTGGCGGCCTCGACGTTCGTCGCGCTGTTGCTCAACGGACTGGTGTGCACGATCGGCATCCTCGGTGGATTCCTGTTCTCCGTGCTGCTGCAGGGGGTCAACCCGGGCGCGTTCGTCAACGGCATCACCCTGCTGACCGGGCTCGGCGAGCTGATCCTCGCCCAGATCAAGGCCGGCGTGTTCGGGCTGCTGGCGGGGCTCGTCGCCTGCTACAAGGGGCTTTACGTCCGCGGCGGGCCGAAGGAGGTCGGCAGCGCGGTCAACGAGACCGTCGTCTTCGCCTTCATGTGCCTGTTCGTGGTCAACACCGTCATCACCGCTGTCGGCGTCAAGGTCCTGGGGGCGTGACATGGCGGTGATCGAGACCGCCCGGTTCCCGCGCCTGTCACGGGCCCGGAACTCCGCGGTCAAGAGCTTCGACGATTTCGGCGACCACGCGCTGTTCTTCTGGCGCGCGCTGGTGGCGACGCCGCGCGCGCTGACCCAGTACCCCAAGGAGACGCTCCGGCTCATCGCCGAGATCGCCATGGGGACAGGGGCACTGGCCATGATCGGCGGCACCGTCGTCATCGTCGCCTTCCTCACCCTGGCCACCGGCGGCGTGATCGCCGTCCAGGGCTTCTCCTCGCTCACCGACGTCGGCGTCGAGGCCCTCACCGGCTTCTTCGCCGCCTTCATCAACGTCCGCATCGCGGCGCCGGTGATCGCGGGGATCGGCCTGGCGGCCACCATCGGCGCCGGGGCCACGGCCCAGCTCGGCGCCATGCGCGTGTCGGAGGAGATCGACGCGCTGGAGGTCATGGCGATCGACTCGATCACCTACCTGGTCTCCACCCGCATCGTCGCCGGGATGATCGCCGTGGTGCCGCTCTACTCGCTCGCGGTGATCGCCTCGTTCATCGCCAGCCGGTTCGCCACCGTCAACATCTACGGGCAGTCCGGCGGCGTCTACGACCATTATTTCGCGACGTTCCTCATCCCGACGGACATCCTGTGGTCCTTCGTCCAGGCCATCGCGATGGCCATCACGATCATGCTCATCCACACCTACTACGGGTACAACGCCGCGGGCGGCCCCGCGGGCGTCGGCTCGGCGGTCGGTAACGCCGTCCGCACGTCGCTCATCGCCGTCGTCACCGTGACCCTCCTCGTCTCGCTCGCCATCTACGGCGGGGACGGCAACTTCAATCTGTCGGGATAGGAGAGACGATATGGCGAGGACGGTGAGTCGGAGCGACACGACGCCCCGGCGGATCGCCGGTGCGGGACTGGCGCTCGTCATCGTCGTGGTGGTTGCGCTGTCACTGCTGTTGTTCGTCCGGGCATTCGACAGCCGCGTGCCGCTGACGGTGCGCAGCGACCGCGCGGGACTGGTCATGGAGGCCGACGCCAAGGTCCGCTCCCGCGGCGTGGAGATCGGCAACGTCACCCGGATCACGCAGGAGTTCGACGGGGCGACCCTCGAGATCGAGGTGGACCCGGCCGCGCTCGAGGCTATCCCCTCCAACTCCCCGGTCACCATCGGGTCCAACACGATCTTCGGCGCCAAGTCCGTCGACTTCGAGCCCCCGGCCGACCCCGCCCCGACCCACCTCGAGAAGGGCACCGTGGTGCAGACCACCAGCGTCACCACCGAGGTCAACACCATGTTCGAGGAGCTGACCGACACCCTCACGGCGATCGAGCCCGAGAAGCTCAACGCCACCCTCGGTGCGATCTCGGGCGGCCTCGACGGGCGAGGTGACCAGATCGGCCAGACCATCACCGAACTCAACGAGTACCTGGACGAGATCAACCCGCAGATCGAGACCCTGCAGCGGGACCTGTCCAAGGGCTCGCGCGTGGCCCACCTGTACGCGGACGTCACGCCGGACGTCGTGCGGGTCCTCGACTCGGGCACCGACGTGAGCACAAACATCCTGGCCAACCAGGCCCGCTTCGAGGCACTTCTGGCCTCCGCGATCGGCACCGGTGAGACAGGCAAGCGACTGCTGGCGGAGAACGGCGACGAGCTGGTAAAGACGCTGGCCGACCTGCGTGCGTCCACCAGCCTGCTGGCCGAGTACTCGCCCATGCTCACCTGCCTCATCGTGGGGCTCAACCAGGGGGTCGCCGGCGCTGGGCAGGCGTTCGGCGCGACCAACCAGTCCGGACTCGCGTTCCGGGCCGGGTTCCAGCAGGGCGTCAAGGCGTACGAGTACCCCAAGGACCTGCCCAAGGTGAACGCCAGTACCGGGCCCAACTGCTACGGGCTGCCGTTCCCGGACTCGGCGACGCACGCCCCGTTCGTGGTCACCGACACCGGTACCAACGTCATGGAGGGCCAGCCCAACGTGTTCACCTCCCGAGACAAGCCGCTGATGGGCCCGCTGCCGGAGCCGCAGCCGGGCGTCCCCGCGCCGCCGACGCTGCTGCAGCTCATGCTCGGCATGGACGGAGGTAACCCGTGAGCGCCGCCCGCGCCGCCGCGCGCGAGCTGAAAGCGACCACCGTCAAGCTCGGGATTTTCGCCACGGTCATGATCCTGGTCCTGGTGGGCCTGATCGTGGTGTTCAGCGAATACCGCTCGGGCGATTTCGAGCGCTACAACGCCCACTTCGCCGACGTCTCGGGCCTGGAGTCCGGGGACAAGGTTCGCATCGCCGGTATCGAGGTGGGGCAGGTCCGCGGGATCGACCTCGAGGAGGCCAACACCGCGAACGTGTCGTTCACTGTGGCCGGCAACCAGGTGGTCCACCAGAGCACCGAGGCCGTGGTGCGGTACGAGAACCTCACCGGCGACCGCTACCTCGAGCTCAAGCGCGGCGAGGGCCTGCAGACCCCGCTCGAGCCCGGCGGGACCATCCCGCTGGACCAGACCGCCCCCGCACTCGACCTGGACGCCCTGCTCGGCGGCTTCCGCCCGCTGTTCAAGGCACTCGACCCGGCCCAGGTCAACCAGCTCTCGGAGTCGATCGTCAAGGTGTTCCAGGGGGAGGCCGGGACCGTCCAGGACCTGCTGGCCGCGACGTCGTCGCTCACCCAGACCCTCGCCGACCGCGACCAGCTCATCGGGGACGTGATCACCAACCTCACGTCCGTGCTCACGACCGTGTCCGAGAACCAGGAGAACGTGGACTCCATCGTCGACGATCTGCAGCAGCTCGTCTCCGGGCTGGCCACCAACTCGGAGCCGCTCGCCGAGTCAGTGTCCAGGCTCAACGACTCGAGCGCCAATATGACCACCCTCCTGTCGGACGTGCGGCCCTCCCTCAAGCAGGACATCGCCCAGGTCGACCGCGTGGCCACGCTGATCAACGACGACGAGGAGTTCGTCGAGGGCGTCATCAACCGGCTGCCGTCCGACTTCGAGAAGATGAGCCGCCTCGGCGTCTACGGCAGCTTTTTCCAGTTCTACCTCTGTGGCGTGATCGTCGAGTTCACCAACCCGGTCACGGGCAAGAGCTCGTTCATGCCGCAGTATGAGCAGAAGACGGGACGGTGTGCGTTCCCCGATGAGTAAGAACAAGGACAACAAGCCACCCCGGGGGCAGCTGCGCTTCCGCGACCGCGATCCCAAGGCCATCGGCGTGTGGGGCGTGGCGGGCGTGGTGGTTCTCATGGCCGTCTCGCTGAACTACGACCGCATCCCGTACATCAACGGCATGCACGGGGCCACCGCCTACGTGGCCGACGCCGCCGGGCTCAACACCGGCGACGAGGTCCAGGTGGCCGGGATGAAGGTCGGCAGCGTCCGCAAGATCCAGCTCGACGGCGACAAGGTGCGTGTGCATTTCGACATCAGCACCAAGGTCGACCTGGGGACCGACACCTCGGCCCAGATCAAGACCGACTCGATCCTCGGCCGCCGGGCCCTGGCCGTGTTCTCCGACGGGCGCGGCGAGCTCGCCGACCGCACCATCCCGCTCGACAGGACCTCGGTGCCGTACTCGCTGACCTCTGCGTTGGGGGACCTCAGCGACACGGTCGAGGCCATGGACACCGACTCCGTCCAGGAGGCTCTCGACGTGCTGTCCGAGACCATGGAGCAGTCCTCACCGGAGGTCGCCGGCGCGATCGAAGGCATCACCCGGCTGTCGCAGTCGCTCAACAAGCGCGACGAGGCGGTGTTGGACCTGCTGGACAAGGCGGCCGGGACCACGGACGTGCTGGGCCGCCGCAACGAGCAGATCAACCAGCTGATGGTGGACGGCAACACCCTGTTCACCGCGCTCGACCTGCGCAAGCGGGCGTTGAACGAGCTGGTGACCAACATCGACACGCTCGCCCAGCAGCTGTCCGGCGTCGTCCAGGACAACGAGGCGCAGCTCGGACCCGCGCTCGACAAGCTCGAGCGGGTCTCCGACCTGCTCATCCGCAACCGGGAGGACATCGACCTGGGCCTGCGTCGGATCGTGCCGTACTCCACGGCGCTCGGCGAGGCGGTCGCCTCCGGCCCGTGGTTCAACGCGTACGTGGTCAACCTCTCGCTTGGGCACTACCAGCAGACGCTCGTGCGTGACCTCATGCCGCTCATCGACGACCGTGTCCAGCCCGAGCCCGGGCTGGTCCGCGAGCCCACGATGCCCGGTGTCCCGGAGGCGACCCTGCTGGACGAGTTCCCCGGGTGGGGCGAAGGGAATATTCCGGGATGAGACGACTCCTTTCTCCGACTGTCCCCAAGGTGATCGCGCTGATCGCCGTGGTGGCCCTGGTCGCCGGCGGGGTGTGGTGGTTCTCCTCGCGCACCAAGACCATCACCGCGTTCTTCCCCACCACGCAGGGGGTCTACAAGGACGACACGGTCCGGGTGCTCGGGGTGCGCGTCGGCACGATCTCCGACATCACCACCGAGGACGGCATGTCGCGGGTGACCATGAAGGTGGACGAGAACGTGGCCGTCCCGGAGGACGCCAATGCGCTGCTCGTGGCGCAGTCCCTCGTCGCCGAACGGTTCATCCAGCTCACGCCTGCGTACACCGGCGGGGCCGAGATGCCGGACGACGGGGTCATCCCCATCGAGCGGACGGCCGTTCCGGTCGAGTGGGACGGCGTCAAGGAGCAGCTCATGAAGCTCTCCACGGCGCTGAGCCCGGAGAAGGGCGAGAAGACCGGCCCGCTCGGCGACTTCGTGGACTCGGCGGACTCCATGTTCGAGGGCAACGGTGCCGAGATCCGCGACGCGCTGTCCGAGGTCTCGCGGACCATGTCGCTCATGTCCGACGGGCGGGAGAACCTTTTCACCACCCTGAAGAACCTGCAGTTGTTCGTCACCGCGCTCTCGCAGAGCGAGGAGCAGATCGTCTCCTTCGGTGGGAAGCTCGCCAGCGTCTCGGAGGTGCTGAGCGGCCAGACCGAGCAGATCGACGCCGCGCTGCGCGACCTCGACCTGGCGATCATGGACATCAACCGGTTCCTCGAGAACAACGGCGACCGCCTGTCGGTGGGCGTGGACAAGCTGGGCCAGGCCACCAAGGTGGTCCGCGACCGCCGCGCCGATGTGGAGGGCATGCTGCACGTGGCGCCCACCGCGATGTCGAACTTCTACAACATCTACCGGCCGTACCAGGGGACGCTGCACGGGATCCTGGCCATGAACCAGATGGCCAACCCGGCCAACTTCCTCTGCGGCGCGATCGCCGGCCTTGACAACAACACGTCGGAGTCCGACGCCGCACTGTGCGCGCAGTACATGGCGCCACTGTTTAACTCGCTGACCTCCAACTACCCGTACGGTCAGGTGACCCCGCCCATCACCCCGACCGCGGAGCCGGATCAGATCATCCAGGCGCAGCGTCCGGGCACCCAGACCCCGCCCGGCGTACAGCCGCCCTCGGCGCAGCCGGATCCGCTGGTCAACGTGGTCAACAAGGGTGACAACCTCACCGACACCCTGCTTCCGACGGGAGGTGCGTGATGGCCGAGGCGACTTCCCGCGACCGCGCGCAGCGGAACGGGCCGCGGCGTTCCCGGCTGCTGGTCGGCGGCGCGCTCGGCGCGGCCGTCCTGCTGGCCGGGACCGGCTGTACCTGGAACGGGCTCAACTCACTGCCCCTGCCCGGGGCGCAGGGCCACGGAGACGGGGCCTACCAGGTCACCATCGAGATGCCCGACGTCACCACGATCACGCGTAACTCGCCGGTGCGCGTCAACGACGTCAACGTGGGCTCGATCAGCCACATGGAGGTCGAGGACTACACGGCGATCGTCACGGTGACCCTGAACGGGGACGTGCGGCTGCCGGCCAACGCCCACGCCAAGATCGGGCAGACCAGCCTCCTCGGCTCGCAGCATCTCGAGCTGTTCCCACCGCCGGACGGAGGGGCGGAGGGCACGCTCGCGGACGGTGACGTGATCCCGATCGAGCGGGCGGGCGTCTACCCGACCACGGAGCAGACCCTCTCGGCCCTGTCGGTGGTGCTCACCGACGGCGGCCTGGCCCAGTTCTCGACCATCTCCGAGGAGCTCAACACCGCCCTCGACGGACGGCAGGTGGAGGCCAAGGAGGTCATCGGTCAGCTGGAGACCACCGTCAGCGGTCTCGACGACCAGCGGGCCGACATCATCGCGGCCATGGAGGGCCTGGACCGCCTGGCCCGGCAGATCGACGAGCAGAACGACACTCTGGCCAAGGCGCTCTCGCAGATGCCCGCCGCGCTCGAGCTCATCAACGACCAGAAACAGGAGCTCACCACGGCCCTGGTGTCGCTGGGCGATTTCGGCCACAAGGCCAACCAGATCATCGATGCCGGCGGCGGGCAGAACCTCGTCGCGAATCTGGAGGACCTCGTCCCGGTCCTCGAGGCACTGGCCAACTCCGGGCGTGACCTCACCCAGGTGCTGAGCACGCTCATCACGTTCCCGTTCCCGCAGTCGGGCATCGACAACTTCCTGCGGGGCGACTACGCCAACCTGTACATCCACGCCGACATGTCGATGCCGCGTCTGAGCGAGACGCTGCTGCTGGGTACCGAGTTCGGTAACCGCATGGCGGGCCTGGAGGGCTACGTGGGACTGGCGCCCGGCTCGTCGATGGAGCCGGACCCGTTCGCGCTGGACGTCGCACCGGCCGAACCCGCCGAGCCGCCGGCCGGCGAGGCACCCGCGCCCGCGCCGGACCAGTCCCCGGCACCGACCGAGGAGGCCCCCCGATGACGCGACTGGTCAAGATCCAGCTGACGGTCTTCGCCGTGGTGACGGTCGTGGCGCTCACCGTGATGGCCGTGGTCTACCTGCAGCTGCCGCGGGCGCTCGGCTGGAAGCGCACCGAAGTGGCGCTGGAGATGCCGGACACCGGCGGGCTGTACGAGAACGCCAACGTCGCCTACCTGGGCAACACGATCGGCCGGGTGGACTCGGTGACGCTCAAGCCGGGCATGGTGATGGCGAAGCTCCACTTCGACTCGCGGGCCGATGTGCCCGAGAACGTCCGCGCCGAGATCCGCAGCGTCTCGGCGGTGGGGGAGCAGTTCGTCGAGTTCGTCCCCGAGGGGGCCCCCGAGGGCCGGCTCGCCGACGGCACGGTGCTCGGCGAGGACAGGGTGGACATGCCGCAGGGCATCGGCCCGGTGCTCGACCAGGCGACGGTGCTCATGGCGTCGATCGATGACGCCAAGATGCGCCGGGTGATCTCGGAGTCGTTCGACGCGTTCAACGGGTCGGCGCGCGACCTGCAACAGTTCCTGGATTCCGCCCAGCTCCTGCTGGAGGAGGCCAGGACGAACGAGGACGTGACGCGCAGGCTCATCGCCGACGCCGAGCCGGTACTCGACTCGCAGCTGGAGTCCGCGGATTCGATCCGAGCGTGGACCCGCAACGTCGCGGACATCACGGACCAGCTGCGGGGGAACGAGCCCCAGCTGACCTCGATCATCCAGCGGGGACCCGACGCACTGGGCCGGGCCACCAAACTGCTCAACGACCTCCAGCCCACTCTGCCCGTGCTGGTGGCGAACCTGGTGAGCGTCGGCGAGGTGGGCGTGGTCTACAACCGCTCGATCGAGCAGCTGCTGGTGATCTACCCGGCGCTGGTGTCGGCGCTGCTCACCGCCATCGACGGGGCCAGGGACACCGGGCAGATCAAGGTTGACTTCAACCTGCAGATCAACGAGCCCCCTCCGTGCACCACGGGGTTCCTGCCCGCCGAGGACCGGCGCAGCCCGGCGGATCTCACGGTGCCGGCGCAGATCAACGGGATCTACTGCAAGATCGCCAAGGACTCCACCATGACCGTCCGTGGTGCGCGCAACCTGCCATGCATGGAGTTCCCGGGCCGCACCGGCGCCTCCCCTGAGGAGTGCCGGGCGGACGACTTCGTCCCCCAGGGCATCAACCCGCCGAACACCAGTGAGGTGGGACCGCCCGGGGACAATCCGAACGCCTGGAACGTGGTGCCGTCGGGCGCCACCGCAGGTCAGGAGGGGACCACCTCGGCGGCCGTGTACGACCCGTCTACGGGCGAGTACGTTGGCGCGGACGGCGCCGCGTACCGTCAGCTGGACCTGGGCGCCGACAGTCGGCTCGACAAGGACGCCGACCTGGCCGCCATGATGACGAATGGAGTCGCGTAGTGCCACAACCAGACCAGGCCTCCACCGACGGTGGGAGGGCCGGGCTGATCACGGCTGCGGTGATCGCCGCGATCTGCCTGGTCCTGGCGCTCGTCGCCACTGGTTTGTGGCTCGGCGAGCGCAACCAGGCGTCGGACGTCCGGGCGGACCGGGCCTCGCAGGCCGAGCTCGATGCCGCGTACCAGGACACGGCCGTCAACGTCATGACCAAGCTGATGACCATCCGGCAGGAGACCCTGTCGGAGGACGTCGACGAGATCGTGGGCCTCATCGAGGGCGACTTCTCGGAGCAGTTCGCCCCGCGCCGCGACTCGTATGAGGACGTGGTGACCACCACCAAGGTCGTCGCCGACGGCGTGGTGACGGCGGCGGCGGTCGAGCACTCCTACCCCGACCGGGCCGAGGTGATCATGGCCATCGACCAGACCATCGGCAATCCGAAGTCCGACGAGGACCAGGACCGCCAGTACCGCGTCCGCGTGACCGTCAACCGGCACGACGACGGCACGATGAAGGTGTCGGGGGTGAACTTCATCCCATGAGCAGCCCGAACTCCGACGTGCGCGCCGCCCGCCGCGCCCAGCGTGAAGCCGAACGCGCCGCGCGCGCCCAGCGCAAGGCCGACGCCGCGCGGGAACGCGCACTCGAAGCCGCCCGCGCCGGCGGTCTCTTCGAGGGGATGTCGGCCATGCCCCGGACCGAGACCTCCGAGGCCGTCGACACTTCTGGGTACACCGGGTCCGCCGGGTCGGCCGAGGACTCGGGAGCCACCGGGGCCGCCCCTGCACCGGCCGCCGCCCGGACCCCGCTCGACCCGGCCCGCCGGCGCACCCTGATCACGGCCCTGTCGGTGGTGTCGGTCCTCCTCGTCGTCGTCGCCGGTCTCGCGAGCTGGCAGTACGTCGAGGCGCGTGAGGCCACGGCCACCGAACAGCGGATCGCGGACGCGCCCCGCGCGGCCACCGACGCGGCGCGCGAGATCACCACCCAGATGTTCACCTACGACCACCGGACGGTCGACGCCGACCTCGCCGCCGTGCGCGACCGGCTCGCTGACCCGGCCCTGACCGAGTTCGTCGAACAATCCATGCCGACCGTCGCCTCGGCCGCCAAGCAGCAGGAGGCCACCGTCTACGCGACCGTCGCCGCCGCGGCCCCGCAGGAGGTCGTGGACGCCGATCACGTCACCGTGCTGGTCATGCTCAACCGCATGGTCTCCACCAAGGAGAACCCCGAGGCCGCGAGCTCGGCGTCGCGGCTGAGCGTGGCCATGGAGCGTCAGGACGGGACGTGGAAGCTCGCCGAACTCGAGGCACTGTAGAGGCCTCGCGGCCGGCACGACGGCCGCGGCGGGAGGCTAGTCGCCGGACGTCGCGTCGAGCGTCTGGAAGAAGCGGCGGGCCCACGCGTGGACGTCATTGCCCAACACCTGGCGACGCAGGGTGCGCATGCGGCGGCGACGCTCCTCGGCGGAGTCGTTCACCGCGGTCATGATGGCGTCCTTGACGCCGTCGAGGTCGTGCGGATTGCACAGGTACGCCTGGCGCAGCTCCGCGGCCGCCCCGGCGAACTCGCTCAGGACCAACGCGCCGTCGCCGTCCGTGCACGAGGCCACGTACTCCTTGGCCACCAGATTCATGCCGTCGCGCACCGGCGTCACCAGCATGACGTCGGCGGCCGCGTAGAACGCCGTCAGTTCCGACTTCGGCACCGGCCGGTGGATGTACGTCACCACCGGGTGCCCGATCTCGCCGAACGACCCGTTGATGCGGCCGACCGACTCCTCGATCCGTGACCGCATGATCTGGTACTGCTCGACGCGCTCGCGGCTCGGCGTGGCCAACTGGAGCAGGGTCACGTCCGAGGGCTCCAGGCGGCCCTCCTCGAACAGCTCCTCCAGCGCACGCAGGCGCACGTTGATGCCCTTGGTGTAGTCCAGCCGGTCGACGCCCAGCATCAGCACGCGCGGAGACCCCAACTCCTCGCGCAGGCGGGAGGCACGGTCGCGGGTCTCGCGGCTGCGCGCGGAGGCGTCGACGGACGCGGAGTCGATGGAGATCGGGAAGGCGCCGACCCGCACCATACGGTCTCCGACCCGGATCTCGGAGGCACGGCCCCGGGCGGAGCGCAGCCGCACGGAGGGATGGCCGCGCAGCCGGCTGGCGAGGATCCGGAAGTTGTCCGCCCCGCCGGACAGGTGGAAACCGACCAGGTCGGCGCCCAGCATGCCCTCGACGAGTTCGGTTCGCCACGGCAACTGCATGAACAGCTCGACGGGCGGGAACGGGATGTGGAGGAAGAACCCGATGGTCAGGTCGGGGCGGAGCTCACGCAGCAGCGCGGGCACCAGTAGCAACTGGTAATCCTGCACCCAGACCGTGGCGCCCTCGGCGGCGGCCTCGGCCGTGGCCTCGGCGAAGCGCGTGTTGACCTCGCGGTAGGCGTTCCACCACTCGCGGTGGTACTCGGGCGGCACCACGACGTCGTGGAACAGCGGCCACAGCGTGGCGTTCGAGAAGCCCTCGTAGTAGAGCTCGACGTCACGCGCGGACAGTGTGACCGAGTGGAGACGGATGCCGTCCGCGTCGAACGGCTCGGGGGAGACGTCCGGGACACCGGGCCACCCGACCCAGGCGCCGTCGTTGGCCTTGAGGATCGACTCGAGCGCCGTGACGAGGCCGCCGGGGCTGGCCTTCCAGTGCTCGGTGCCGTCCCGATCGATGACGAGGTCCACGGGGAGGCGGTTGGCGACGACGACGAAGTCGGCTCCCGCTCCGGTCGACGTCTGCCCGGTACCGCTCGTCATCCGTGTGCCCTCGTCTCGAGTCGTCGTGTTCTGCCTACTCCGCGTCGGCCGTCACCTGCGGCTCCGGGCCGATCCCCAGCATGTCGAGGAGCATCCGGCACTCGTCCGCGTCGGCCGAGTACGAGGCCACGACCCGGCGGGCCTGATCGGCCGTCTCGTCGGCGACCGGCTCCAGATCGTCGAGTTCGGGTTCCTTGCTGGCGGCGGCGGATGCCATCGATGTCCTCCTGGGGTCGGTGGGGGACGCCGGGTGGCGGCGTCGTCCGCGGCCGATTCTACGTCACTGGTCGGCGGCGGCCGACCGACGCAGATTGCGGGTGACCCACTCACCGAACACGATCCCGGCGGCCAACGCCACCGCTATCGCCAACGCCTGGAACATCAGCCCCAGGCCGATACCCGTCTGATCGCTCGTCAGCGCGGACAGGCCGCGGTACACCGACAGACCCGGCAAGAACGGGGTGATGCCGGCGATGGTGACGACCAGCGGCGGGACGGTCGCGATACGGGCGAGAATTCCGCCGAACAGACCCATGAAGCAGGCGGCGAGTGCCGACCCCACGACCACACCCAGGCCGGTGGCGATGACGCCCTGGTAGATGAGCATGCCCATCGCCCCGACTGCTGCGGCGAGCCAGGTCGCGCGCACCGTCGCGTAGCTGGCCACGGCGAACCCGGCGGCGCCCACACCGGCGGCCAGCACCGCCACGTGGACAGCGGCGTTGCCGGCGATGGCCGGATCGATCGGGGGAGGGGACATACCCAGGCGGTCGAATGCCGCGAGCGCGATCGTGATCCCGCCGAGGACCCCTCCGGTCATGACCATCGTCTCGACCCCTCGCCCGGCGGAGGTCACGGGGAACCCGGTGATGGCGTCCTCGATCGCGCCGACGAGGGTCAGGCCGGCGAGCAACACGATGATCCCCGCCGCCACCAGCTGGGACGGTTGGACCTCGATGAAGTTGTCGCTCAGGGCCGCATACCCGGCCAACGCCCACCCCGCGGCGATGAACCCGCCCACGACCTGTTGGAAGAAGGACGGGAGCCGGTGGCCGTCCAGGAACCGGTTGGCGTACATGAGGGCGAACGTCGAGACCATCGAGATGAGCCCCGCCAGCGGGCTGCCCCCGAGCTGGATGACGACCGCGCAGCCGAGCATCGCCCATCCCAGCACGGCGACCCGGAACGAGTGTGGGTGCGGCGAGGCGACGATCTTGTCGACCTCCGCCGTGGCCTGGTCGACGGTGAGCTGGCGGCGCACGATGAGGTCGATCAGCCGCGACACGCGGGTCACCCGCGTCATGTCGACGGTCCGGTAGTTGACCACGCGGATCACCGAGATCGGTGGCCTACCGCGGCGGCGGTTGACGCCGATGGTCAGCGACGTGAAGGTGACCTCGACCGTGGCCCCGGGCAGACCGAAGGCGGCCGCCACCGACTCGGCCTGGGCGACGGTGTCCGCGGCGCCCTCACCGGACGAGAGCAGGATCCCGCCGATCTCGAGCGCGAGGTTGAGCACGTCGGTGACCGCGCCGTCGTCGTCGAGGTCGACCGGCGCCATGGGGGACAGGGGCGGCTCGACCGCCAGATCCATGGTGGATTTGCGCAGATTCAGCCACGCCAGCGGGCGGGTGAACGGTGCGGGTGCGTCGCGGGTCTCCACGATGCACACCGTAGTCAAGAGCCCCCACGGTGGCCGGGTTAGGATGTGTGCCGGGTCCCGCGACGGCGCGGTGACCCGTGCTGGAGTGGCGCAATTGGTAGCGCACCCGACTTGTAATCGGGCGGTTGCGAGTTCAAGTCTCGTCTCCAGCTCTCGAGCCCGTCCCGGCAGCCCGGTCGGATGCAGAGGACACGCCAAGGTTGTGGCCGCGGAATGCCGGCCCCGGGCGAGAATTCGCAGATCAGTGGACAACGTCAGCGTGTTAACGCCGGTGAGTAGAATGTTCTCAAATTCCGCCGCCAGGAAGACGCCGCCGAGATGACTGAGTCCGCCACAGATACCGCCATCGCATGGATGGCCGCCCTCGCCGCCGGTGACGCCGAGCGGACCATCGCATTGTCGTCCCCTTCGATCGTCTACACGACGGGCCAGGTCAGACGCTACGTCGGTCACGACGGAATCCACGACATCGTGTCCGATCTGGCGCGGCTTGGAGGCTTCCTCACGATCGGGGTGGAGGGGGAGGTCCTGGAATCCGAGGGTGTGGTCGCGCTTCGTCGGATCGAGCGGTTCACGCTGCCCAGCGGGGGGATCGAGATCCGTGGGTGTTCCTTCGTGGAGGTGGAGGACGGGGTGGTCACGCGATGGGCGGACTACAAGAGTATGGAGACGATCGATGCCGTCATCGGATGACGGGGTGGGGGCCGGCACGGGCGGGCGACGGCCACGCTACGGGTGCCCCGGGGAGGTGGCGAAGGCGCTGGTCGAGGCGGCGTTCTCCGGCGACTTCGAGGCCGCCAGGGCATGCTGCGCTCCTGATCTCGTCCTGACGATGGAGGGAATCCAGACTGTTCACGGACACCAGGGCCTGAGACACGTGATGGAGTTCAACGCCGAGGTCTCCCGGGACGTCGGTGTCGATATCCACCACGTCCTCGGTTCAGGGAACACCGCGGCGATCAACCGGACCACCCATCTCACGATCGGTGGTAAGCGGATCCACCTCGAGGTCGGGTCGTTCTTCGTCGTTCGTGACGGTCTTGTCGCGGAGTGGACCGACTACCAGGACATGCGGGTCGTCACGCGAGCTCTGGGGCATTGAGTCGGGGTCGGTGACCCGGTCCGGAAATACGGGTCAGTCCCCGGGGACGAACTGCCCGTAACCGAGATCCCGCAATGACTGTCGGAGGGTCGCGGCCGCCGCGTCGGCCTCCTCGGCCGGTGTGTCGGGATTCGCGAGCGACAGGTCGAAACCCGACATGTCGTTGGCGGGGAAAACGTGGATGTGGGTGTGGGGTACCTCGAAGCCGGCGATGAGGTAGCCGGCCCGCTTCGCCCCGAAGCCGGAGAGGACCGCCTTGCCGACGGCCTGCGCGACCTCGTTGAGGCGCGTGAGGAGTGCGGGCTCGAGATCCGTCCACCGATCGACCTCCGCCCGCGGGACGACGAGGGTGTGGCCCGGTGCGACCGGCGCGATGGTGAGGAACGCCACCACATCGGGGTCCTGCCACACGAAACGACCCGGTAGTTCACCGGCGATGATCTTGCTGAAAACCGTCGACATGTCACCAGACTACGGATTCGTCTCGGCGCTTTGCGGTGGATGAGTGGTAACAAGTGATCTAATAGAGTGTCCGCCGTTCGTCGGACGGCATCGGGCCCTCTACTCACGCGAAGGAGCATCGACATGGTCGAGGCAAGTGTTGCGCCAGCAGAGGGCGCGGTGAAGAAGAAGGCCTATCACCACGGCGACCTCCGCAACGCCATCATCCAGGAGGCCATCGCGCGGGCCCGGGTCTCAGGAGAGAAGGCGATCGTCCTCCGCGAGATCGCGCCGCACATCGGCGTGTCCGCGACCGCCGCGTACCGGCACTTCGCCAACCGGCAGCAGCTCGTCGAGGAGGTCGCCTCCCGCGGGTTCGTCGAGATGATCGAGCGTGTCGAGGCCGCGGCGGCCGCCGCTAGAGCGGGTGACGAGGCCGGGACCGTCCGCGCGTCGTATCTCGAGCTGCGCTGCGCCGCGCTCGCGGTGGTCGAGTTCTCGACCGAGGAACCGGCGTGGGCGCGGACCATGATGGAGAACCTGGGCACCTCCGAGGTCGTCCGGGCCCGGGCCGACGACATCAACGCGGTCCTGCAGTCCCTCATCGACCGGGGCGTCGAGGCGGGCACGTTCGTGGGCGGCACCGTCGTGAACGACGAACTGTCGCTCTGGGCCGCGATCGACGGGCTGAGCGCGCAGGCGATGTACGGCATCAGGTCCATGAGCACGCCGTCGGCCGCGAGCGCGTCGGCGCGCACGATCGACCTGTGCCTGACGGATCTCCTCACCGAGGAGGGGCTGCGGGTCCGCGACGAGGTGTCGGAACCCGGCGATATCACCGCCGACGCGGAGGGC
>NZ_BCSW01000035.1 GCF_001571065.1 Dietzia cinnamea NBRC 102147 | reverse complement strand
ACCACCACCGCGCCGCCGCCCTCAACCTACGACGCCTGCTCGCCATGGGGCTGACCATGGAGAACGGGACCTGGGCCCTGGCCTGACCCAGTAACCAGGGCCTCATGAACCTCCCTGCTGCAGGCCGGTCAGCCACACGAGGACCACAGGCGGGCGCATCGCTCCCAGTCGCCGTACCCAGAGCGCTGACCTGAATCGCCGCTTGACGGCCCACCGAGACCGATCCGCAAGCCGCTCACACCACCGCAACCCCCAATGGCGCCTTGTTCAGCAGCCTCCTAGTGCTGGTCGGAGGCGGGCTCGACCAGCTCGAGCAGCACGCCGCCCGCGTCCTTCGGGTGCACGAAGTTGATGCGGGAATCGGCCGTGCCCCGCTTGGGCGCGGGGTACAGGACCCGGACGCCGCGGCCGGTGAGGTGCTCGGTGATCGCGTCGATGTCGGTGACACGGACCGCCATCTGCTGGATACCGGGCCCGTTGCGGTCGATGAACTTGGCGATCGTCGAGGTCTCGTCGAGCGGTGCCAGGACCTGGAGGAGGGCGCTGCCCTCGGGGCGACCGGGCGATCCGAGCATCGCCTCGCGCACGCCCTGCTCCTCGTTGACCTCCTCGTGGAGGTTCTCCATGCCCAGGTTGTCGCGGTACCAGGCCACCGCGGCGTCGAAGTCGGGCACCGCCACGCCGACGTGGTCGATCGCCACGACGAGCTCGGAGGGCAGCAGGGGTTGGCCGGTTGGGGTAGTGGTCATACCTGCCACGTTATCCGTTCCCCCTTCCCGGTAGTTTGGCCAGTACAGTCGTTTCCCCTCGATCGGAAGGTGTCCCATGACCGCCGACCCCACCCGCACCGTCATCGTCTCCGGTGCCCGTACCCCGTTCGGCCGCCTGCAGGGAGGCCTGTCCTCCCTGTCCGCTCCCGAGCTGGGCGGCATCGCGATCCGCGCCGCCCTCGAGCGCGGGAACGTCCCCGCCGAGGCCGTCGACCAGGTGATCATGGGTCAGGTTCTGTCCGCCGGTAACGGTCAGATGCCCGCGCGGCAGGCGTCGCTCGCGGCCGGTATCCCCAAGCGCGTCGACGCGCTGAACATCAACAAGATGTGCTTGTCCGGGCTCACCGCCATCGCGCTCGCCGACCAGGCGATCCGCTCGGGCCACTCCGAGGTCGTCGTCGCGGGCGGCCAGGAGTCCATGTCGCAGGCCCCGCACCTGCTGCCCAAGAGCCGGGCCGGCTACAAGTACGGCTCGATCGAGGTCCTGGACCACATGGCCTTCGACGGCCTGCACGACGTGCCGACGGACCAGCCGATGGGCGCGCTCACCGAGGCCCGCAACGTCGAGCTCGAGATCACCCGTGAGCACCAGGACGAGTTCGCCGCGATCTCCCACCAGCGCGCGGCCGCCGCCGCCGCGGAGGGCCGGTTCGCCGACGAGATCGTGCCGGTCACGGTCAAGGGCCGCAAGGGCGAGACCGTGGTGGACACCGACGAGGGGGTGCGCCCCGACTCAACGCCCGAGTCGATGGCCAAGCTCAAGCCTGCCTTCTCCAAGGACGGCACCATCACGGCCGGATCGTCGTCGCAGATCTCCGATGGTGCCTCCGCGGTGATCGTCACCAGCGCCGCGCGCGCCGAGGCCGAGGGCTGGACCGTCCTGGCCGAGATCGTCGGGTACGGGACGGTCGCCGGCCCGGACTCGACGCTTCAGCACCAGCCCGCCGACGCGGTGCTGGACGCCTGCAGGCGTGCGGACATCGATGTCAAGGACATCGACCTGTTCGAGTTCAACGAGGCCTTCGCCTCCGTCGGGCTGCACTCGACCCGGATGCTCGAGCTCAGCTCGGACCAGGTCAACGTCAACGGCGGGGCCATCTCCATCGGCCACCCGATCGGTGTGTCCGGTAACCGCGTCGTCCTCACGCTGGCGCTCGAGCTCGCCCGGCGGGGCGGCGGACTCGGCGCGGCCGCGCTCTGTGGCGGCGGCGGCCAGGGTGACGCCCTGCTCATCCGGGTGCCCGCGGCCGGCTGACACCCCCGTCCGGGCATCGTGGAAGGATCGGAGACGTGACGAGACCAGGTAACCGACCCCCGTCCGCCGCCGAGCAGAAGCTCGCGGCGTCGCTCGCCGGCGCCGTCGATCTCTCCGGCCTGAAGAAGCGAGCCGAGACCCGCCGGGACGCGGCCGCCCCCGGTCGCGCCCCGGGTCAGGGCGGTCCGCCGCAGGACGGGGGGTCGCGGGTGCGGGTGGAGGTGGACGAGGCCTCCTTCGAGCAGGAGGTCCTCGTCCGCTCCGCCCAGGTGCCGGTGATACTCGAACTCGTGTCGCAGCGGGCGCCGACCGCGCTGACGGCGACGCTGGCGGCCCTGGCCGAGGAGGCCGGGGGCCAGTGGGTGCACGCGACGGTCGACGTCGACGTGGCTCCGGGCATCGCGCAGGCCCTCCAGGCGCGCGCGGTGCCGACGGTCTACGCCGTCGCGGCCGGGCGGCCGCTCGCGGACTTCGAGGGCGAGCAGCCCGAGGACGCCCTCCGCCAGTGGCTCGCGGCCGTGCTCCGCGCGACCGAAGGCAAGCTGAGCGGGCCGGCCCCGGAGACCGGGGAGACCGAGCCGGACGAGGCGTCGGATCCCGAGCGGGACGCCGCGGAGGAGGCGTTGGCAGAGGGGGATCTCGCGGCCGCCGAGGAGCGCTTCACCGCGCTCGTGGACGCGCGCCCGGGCGATCACACGCTCGTCGAGGCGCTGCGGTACGTCCGGGCGGCGCGGCGCGTGTCGGAGGACGCGGACGCGGGCGAGGGTGCGGTGCCCGAGGCGCTGCGGGCCGCGGACGCGGCGCTTGTGGCCGGCGAGTACGAGACCGCCTTCTCCGGGTTGGTCGGCGCCGTCCGCGTCACCACCGGCGACGACCGTGCCGCCCTGCGTGCGAGGCTGCTCGAGCTCCTCGACGCGCTGCCGGCGGATGATCCGCGGGTGCTGGCCGCGCGCCGCGACCTGGCGAGCGCCCTGTACTGACGCATCACCGGTGGCCCCGCGTCGGGCCGCCGGTGCCCCGCGTCGAGCCGTCGGCGGGCCCCTGCCCGGGGCCGCCGACGGCTCTCCGCTATCCGGTGGGGGTGTGGCGGAACCACACGGTCGCGCGGGAGCCGACCGTGATCGCGGCGGAGTAGGGCCGCCCGTGGTGGGAGATCTGCTCGGCGTGGACGCCGCCGTAGTTGCCGGCGCCGGACCCCTCGTAGGCCTCGGCATCCGTGTTGAGGATCTCCTCCCAGTACCCGCCCTCGGGGAGGCCGATGCGGTAGTCGCCGAGAGGCGCGCCGGAGAAGTTCACGACACACGCGATGGTGCTGCCGTCGTGGTCGGTCCGCAGGAACGACAGCGTGTTGTGCTCGGAGTCGTTGGCGTCGATCCACGAGAAGCCCGAGGGGTCGTCGTCGAGCGCCCACAGACCGGGGTTCTCGGCGTAGCGGGCGTTGAGGTCGCGCACGCAGTCGCGGATGCCGCGGTGGTACTCGCCCTCCCAGCCCTCGAGGTCGTCCCACGCGACCCCGCGCTCGGCGTTCCACTCGGTGGTCTGGCCGAATTCCAGTCCCTGGAAGAGGAGCTTCTTACCGGGGTGGGCCCACATGTAGGCGTAGAGGCTGCGGATCCCGGCGGCGCGGTCCCACGAGGAGCCGGGCATGCGCTCCCACATGGAGCCCTTCCCGTGGACGACCTCGTCGTGGCTGAGGGGGAGGACGAAGCGCTCGCTCCAGGCGTACATGAGCGAGAAGGTGATCTCGCCGTGGTGGTAGCCGCGGTAGATCGGGTCCAGGCCCACGTACTGGAGGGTGTCGTTCATCCAACCCATGTTCCACTTCATGGAGAAGCCGAGGCCGCCGGTGTAGGTGGGGGCGGTGACGCCGCCCCACGAGGTGGACTCCTCGGCGACGGTGAGGACGCCGGGGTGCTTGCGGTGGACGGTGGCGTTGACCTCCTGGAGGAACGAGATGGCCTCGAGGTTCTCGCGGCCGCCGTGGATGTTGGGCGTCCACTGTCCCTCGTCGCGGGAGTAGTCGAGGTAGAGCATCGAGGCGACGGCGTCCACACGGAGGCCGTCGACGTGGAACTCGTCGGCCCAGTACAGGGCGTTGGCGACGAGGAAGTTGCGGACCTCGCGCCGGCCGAAGTCGAACACGTAGGTGCCCCAGTCGGGCTGTTCGCCGCGCCGGGGGTCGCCGTGCTCGTACAGCGGGGTGCCGTCGAACCGGCCGAGGGACCACTCGTCCTTGGGGAAGTGCGCGGGGACCCAGTCCACCAGGACGCCGATGCCGAGTGAGTGCAGGTGGTCGATCACGTAGCGCAGGTCGTCCGGGGAGCCGAACCGGCTGGTGGGGGCGAAGTAGCCGGAGACCTGGTAGCCCCACGAGCCGCCGAACGGGTGCTCGGCGACGGGCATCAGTTCGACGTGGGTGAACCCGGTGGAGAGGACGTGCTCGGCGAGTTGGTGCGCGAACTCGCGGTAGTCGAGTCCGGGCCGCCAGGAGCCGACGTGGACCTCGAGGATGGTCATGGGGGAGCGCGAGTGGTCGCGGGTCGCGCGGGCGGCGATCCACTCGTCGTCGTTCCACTCGTAGGCGGAGGTGAACACCTTCGACGCGGTGGCGGGGGGCACCTCGGTCGCGACGGCCATGGGGTCGGCGTGGTCGACGGTCCGCCCGTCGGCACCCCGGACGCGGTACTTGTAGACGGCGCCGTCGCCGACGTCGGGGACGAACAGTTCCCACACGCCGGAGGAGCCGATCGAGCGCATGGGCAGCGCCACGGGGTTCCAGCCGCAGAAGTCGCCGACCACGCTGACGCCGCGGGCGTTGGGCGCCCACACGGCGAAGGACGTCCCGGTGACCGGCCCGCCGGGGGAGTCGTAGGTGCGGACGTGCGCACCGAGCACGTCCCAGAGGCGCTCGTGGCGTCCCTCACCGATGAGGTGCAGGTCGACCTCGCCCAGGGTCGGCAGGAACCGGTAGCCGTCGGCGACGGTGCGGGTGTGGCCGTCCGCGTAGGCGACGCGGTAGCGGTAGTCGGGCACTTCGGCCTCGGGCAGCGCGGCCTGGAACAGGCCGTCGGAGACGGGCTCCATCGGGACCGTCCGGTCACCGAAGTCGATCTCGACGGACACCGCACCCGGCTGCATGGTGCGCACGACGGAACCGTCTCCGTCGCGGTGCGTCCCGTACACCGAGTGGGGATCGTGGTGGGTGCCCGCGCGCAGCCGACCGAGCACCTCGTCGGTGAGAGGCGTGGGATGCGGGGCGGCGGCCGGAGCGGGGCTCGCGGCCGGCCCGGGTGTCGCGGGTGCCGCCGGGGATGACGGCGACGACGACGAGGTCTTCTCCGGCCGGCGCCGGGCGGTCGCGGGGTCCTGCTTCTTGTGCTTTCCCATGGTCGTTCGCCTCAATCCACGGTGTGCGTTCGGTAGGACAGTTCGACCCTACGTGCTTCGGAGCAGGGTGGGATCGAGACGATGTGCGCGACCGCGGACCACGGCTCGAGCCGGATGTAATTGCTCGACCCCCAGTGGAACTCGGTGCCCGACACCTCGTCGCGGACGCTGAACCGGGCGTCGTCGTCGTAGCCGAGCGCCGCCATGTCCAGGTGCAGGGTGCCCTCCTGCGCGCCGAGGGAGTCCAGGGTGACCACGGTCAGGACGGTGTCGCCGGTGGCGGGATCGATCTTGGAGTAGGCGAGGATCTGGTCGTTGTCGACGTCGTGGAAGTGCAGGGTCCGCAGCTGCTGGAGCGCGGGGTGCTCGCGCCGGATCCGGTTGAGCGCGCGCAGCCAGGGCGCCAGCGACTGTCCGGCGGCCTCGGCGGCCGCGAAGTCGCGGGGCCGCAGTTCGTACTTCTCCGAGTCGAGGTATTCCTCGCTGCCCTCGGCGACCGGCTGCCACTCGTAGAGTTCGTAGCCCGAGTACACGCCCCAGGCGGGCGAGAGGGTCGCGGCGAGGGCGGCGCGGATCGCGAACATCGCTGGGCCGCCGCGCTGGAGCGACTCGTGCAGGATGTCCGGGGTGTTGGTGAACATGTTGGGCCGCGCCTCGTCGACGTGGGCCAGCAGCTGCTCGCAGAACTCGACCAGATCGGCCTTGCTGGTCTTCCACGTGAAGTACGTGTAGGACTGCGAGAACCCCCGCTTGGCGAGCCCGAACAGCCGGGCCGGTCGGGTGAACGCCTCGGCGAGGAACAACACGTCGGGCTCGGTGCGCTTGACCTCGCTGATGAGCCGGTTCCAGAAGTCGGCGGGCTTGGTGTGCGGGTTGTCCACACGGAAGATCCGCACGCCCAGTGAAGTCCAGTGCCTGACCACGCGCAGCACCTCGGCGTAGATGCCCTCGGGGTCGTTGTCGAAGTTGATCGGGTAGATGTCCTGGTACTTCTTGGGCGGGTTCTCGGCGTAGGCGATGTGTCCGTCGGGCAGGACGGTGAACCACTCCGGGTGCTCGGCGGCCCACGGGTGGTCGGGCGCGCACTGCAGCGCGAGATCGAGGGCCACCTCGACGCCGCGTTCGCCCGCGTACTCGACGAGACGCCGGAAATCCTCGGTCGTACCGAGGTCGGGGTGCACGGCGTCGTGGCCGCCGTCCCGTGAACCGATGGCCCACGGGGACCCCACGTCGTCCGGGTCGGGGGTCAGTGTGTTGTTGCGACCCTTGCGGTTGATCTCCCCGATGGGGTGGATGGGCGGCAGGTACACCACGTCGAACCCGAGGTCGACCGCGTGGTCGACGTACGCCCGCGAGGTGGCGAACGTGCCGTGGACGGGTCTGCCCTCGGCGTCCCAGCCGCCGGTGGATCGGGGGAAGAACTCGTACCAGGAGCTGAACTGAGCCTCGCGGCGATCGACCCACACCCGGTGGGTCTGCCCCACGGTGACCAGTTCGCGCACCGGGTCGGTGGCGAGCGCCGCGGCGACCTCCGCCGACAGGGCGCGCTCCGTGCGGGTGGCCGCGTCTCCGTCACCGCGCAGCGCGTCGGCGGCCCCCGAGAGGAGGGCGGCGCGGTCGGTCTCCCCCGCGGTGGTGGCCCGGGCGACCGCGAGGTCGAGCACGCGTGCGCCCACCTCGAACTCGTTGCCCAGCACGTCGGCGTCCTGACCCGCGTCCATCTTCTTGATGATGCCGCTGCGCCAGGTGGCGAAGGGGTCGGACCAGGCCTCCACGCGGAACGACCACATGCCGGGCACGTCGGTGGGCAACAGGGCGTGAACGGTGTCGGGTTCGGTACCGGGCGCCATCGTGGTGCGCGAGGAGAGGCCGCCGGGTCGGCGTACCACGAGGCTGGCGGACAGGGCGTCGTGCCCCTCCCGCCAGACGACGGCCGAGATCGGCAGTATCTCGCCGACCACCGATTTCGACGGGAACCTCCCGCAGGAGACGAGGGGACGGACCTCGTCGATGGCAAGACGGTCGTTCACGTCGGTGCTCCTTCCGGCTGCGGGTCGGCGCCGCGAAGTGGCGACGTCCGTCACCGTCGACGCTAGCGAAGTCGGGCCGATCCTTCAGGGCCGTCATCTCCGGTTAACCCGCGCGAGTCGTGTTCCTCCGCACCCGGGGCCGCGATAACCGGTTAGATGGGCGTCGTGAGCACCGCCATCGACATCGACCCCGACCTCGTCCTCGACCTGCGTGACGTCTCGCTCCGGCGGGACGGCAAGCCCCTCGTGGGGCCACTGACCTGGCAGGTCGAACTCGACGAGAGGTGGGTGGTGCTCGGCCCCAACGGTGCGGGTAAGACCTCGCTCCTGAGGATCGCCTCGGCGTTGGAGTACCCGAGCACCGGCACAGCCGTCATCCTCGGTGAGCAGCTCGGTCGGACGGAGGTGACCGAGCTGCGCAGCCGGGTCGGCCTGTCGTCGGTCGCCGTCGCGGGCCGGATCCCCGGCGACGAGGTGGTGAGCGACCTCGTCATCTCCGCCGGGTACTCGGTCCTGGGCCGCTGGCGGGAGAGGTACGACGAGCAGGACTTCGACCGCGCCGCCGACACCCTGGAGTCGATCGGCGCCGAACATCTCGCGGACCGGACGTGGGGCACACTCTCGGAGGGCGAGCGCAAGCGCGTGCTCATCGCGCGCGCCATGATGACCGACCCCGAACTGCTACTGCTCGACGAGCCGGGCGCCGGGCTGGATCTCGGCGGCCGCGAGGACCTCGTCGCCCGGCTCGGGGACATGGCCATGGACCCGGACGCCCCCGCGACGGTCCTGGTGACCCACCACGTCGAGGAGATCCCCCCGGGATTCACCCACGCCATGCTGCTGGCGGAGGGTGAAGTGACCGCCATGGGGCTCATCGACGACGTGATCACCTCCGGGAACCTCAGCCGGGCCTTCGCGCAGTCGATCACGGTCGACGCGATCGACGGCCGCTACTTCGCCCGCCGTGCCCGCCGATCGGGCCGGCACCGACGGGCGTGACCGGCGTGGCGGGCGCGAATGGCGGCGGCGGGGACACCCACGCGGGATACGCGCCGGACTCCGTCCCGATCCGTGAGGCGGCGACGGTCGCGCTGATCCGCGACGCCCGGGTCGGCGGGGGAGTCGAGGTGTTCCTGCAGCACCGCGTGTCGACGATGCAGTTCGCGGCGGGCATGTCGGTGTTCCCCGGCGGCGGGGTGGAGCCGCGCGACTACCACGGCACGCGGTCCTGGCGGGGGCCCGCGCCGCGGTGGTGGGCCGAGCGGTTCGGCATCGACGAGGGCCGCGCCGCCGCGGCGGTGCGAGGGGTCGCGCGCGAGCTGTTCGAGGAGACCGGCGTCCTGCTCGCCGAGCCGGCGGAACCCACCCCGCGCCCGACCACGCCCGCGGCCGTGCCCCCGGCGTCGCCCGGCGTCGCCGAGCGGCGCGCGCTCGACGCGGGGCACGGGGACCTCGACTCGCTCCTGGCCGCCCACGACCTGGTGCTGTCCGCGCACCTGCTGCGGCCGTGGGACCGCTGGACGACCCCTATCGGTCCGCAGCGGCGCTACGACACACTGTTCTTCGTGGCCGCACTGCCGGAGGGGACGGAACCGGACGGCGGGACGAGCGAAGCACGGGCCGCCGAGTGGATCCGCGCCGACGACGCGGCCCAGGCCGGCATCCTCGGCCACCTGGGGATGCTCCGGCCGACCCTCGACGTGCTGTCCGACCTCGCGGGAGCCGCGGACGTCGCCGAGGTGCTGGCCACCGAACGGGCCATCGCGCCCGGCGGGAACTAACCTTGCGGCGGTGACCCCCGAGGACCTCGACTTCCTGCGCACCGACGCCGGCCGCGACCTGATCGAGCTCGCCGCCGGGCTCGACTGGTCGCGGGCCCACGTCGTGTCCTCGACGGCGACCGTGCGCCGCGCGGACGCCGAGCACGCGGCCGCGGCGATCGACGTCGTCACCGCCCGTGCCCGCGCGCACGGCCGGATCCGCGGGGCGGGGGCGATGCTTCTCACCGACGAGGCGGTGCAGCAGGCCACGGCCTGGCCCGTCGCCGCCCTCCGCGCCGAACGCCTGGCGGGCCGGGACGTCCACGACGTGACGTGCTCGGTCGGCGCCGAGCTCACCGAGCTCGTCCGCACGGCCGGCCGCGTGATCGGCTCGGACCTCGACCCGGTGCGCGCGCGGATGGCCGCCCACAACGTCCCCGGGGCGCTGGTGTGTGTGGCGGACGCGCTCGCGCCGCCGAGCCGCGACGCCGTGCTGGTGGCCGATCCCGCCCGCCGCGCCGGGGGACGCCGCATCCACGACCCGGCGCAGCTCAGCCCACCGCTGCCGGACCTCCTCGCCGTGGCCACGGACCGCGACCACGTCATCAAGTGCGCGCCCGGACTCGACACCTCCGCCCTCGGCCACGAGGGCGAGGTCGAGCTGGTCTCCCTCGACGGCTCGGTACGCGAGGCCTGCCTGTGGTCGTCGGGCCTGGCCGGGGGCGTACGGAGACGCGCGACGGTCGTGCGCACCGCCGCCGCCGGGGCGCCGGGCCCGTGGGGACCGGCGCGCCTGACCGCGGACGGTGTCGCCGTGCACGTGGAGGAGGTGACCGACGGCGACGACGACGAGGTCGCCGCCCACCCCGAACCCGAGCGGTTCATCGTGGACCCGGACGGGGCGGTCGTCCGGGCGGGGCTCGTGCGGCACTGGGCCCGCAGGCACGGGCTCCGTCAGCTCGACCCGCGGATCGCGCACCTGACCGGCCCGCGGATCCCTCCGGGCCACAGCGGGTTCGAGGTGCTCGAGCGGTGTCGGCTGGACCGCAAGCAGCTGCGTCGCGCCCTGCGCGCGCGGGACTGCGGGTCGCTGGAGATCCTCGTGCGCGGCGTCGACACCGACCCGGACGTGCTGCGTCGCTCGCTGTCGCTGTCGGGGTCGCGGCCGCTCGCGCTGGTGGTCACCCGCATCGGCACGTCGGCCGTGGTGTTCGTGTGCGGGCCCCGGACCCGGGCCACCGGGGATCAGCCGAACATGTAGACCGCGCCCATCGCGGTCGTCAACGCGATCCGACCGTCCGAATCGACGCTGAGCCCCGACACGGGACCCGACGCCGCGGGCACCTCGAGCCGGTGGACGGTCCGCCCGTCGCCGCCGTCGAGCACGTGTACGGCGATGCCGGGCTCGCCGCCGCCACCGCCCGCGCGCACGGCCACGATCACCTGCCCGTCCGGGGTCGCGGCAGGGTTGGTGAGCTGCTGCAGATCGTCCCGGCGCCAGACCTCGCGGCCGGTCCCGTCGACCGGGCGGACGGCCACCACGGGCGCCGGGCCCGCGTCGTCGTCGTGCTCGTCGTCGGGACCCCTCCACACGGTCGTCGTGCGGCCCGCGGTGACGAGGGTGCCGTCGGGCAGCAACGCCGGCGAGGCGTCCGGGCGGTACCCGACCGGCACCGACCACAGTTCGGCGCCGTCGGCCGCCCGGTACGCGGCGAGGGCGCCGTCCGCGGCGTGCACGTAGACCTCGTCCCGGTCACCCGACAGGACCACCGGCACGCCCAGCCGGCCCTCGGTCAGAGGGACGCGCCACAGGACCTCCAGGGCGGGCGCGTCGTCACCGACCAACCGCACGGCGACCAGCTCCGGCTCCGCCGCGCCCGGCGTCCACGCGGTGAGGTACGCCGTGGCCGCGTCGGTGTCCACGGCCGCGGCCGCCGGCACCGGGCACCCCCGCGCGCCGGTGGCGCACCACGGCAGACCGTAGGCCGGATCGTCCGTCACGACGTCACCGGTGAGACGCAGCTCGGGGGTGACGTCCAGACCCGTGTGGGCGTTGACGACACGCGCGACCCCGAGGTGGGAGACGAGCAACAGGTGGCGGTTGTCCATCAACGTCACGGTGGTCGGCACGCCGCGGGTGGCGGCGAACCACCGGTTCTCGCCCTCGGCGGCCACCGCCGCGACCCCGCCGTACGCCGGGACGAACAGCGAACCGCGCCCGTCGACCGTCGCCGTGATGCGCGGGCCGTCCGTCGGCATACGGGAGCACCACCGCTTGCGGCCGTCGTCGGCGGTCAGGGCGAAGAGGTTGCAGCCGCGCTCGGAGACCGTCGCCTGGAACGACGTGCCGATCCCGTCGGAGGAGGCCACCCCGATCGCCGGGGCGCCCAGCGTGCGCGACCAGAAGAGCTCGGGGGAGTCCGACACCCCGGCGTGCGCCCGCGACGAGTTCGGCGGGCCACCGGCCACCGACGACCAGCTCGCGGCCTGGCCGAGGCGCGCGCCCCCGCTCGGCGTGTCCGACGCGCAGCCCGAGACCACGCCCAGGGCGAGCCCGGCCACGACCAGGGACCGCACGGTGCGCGGTAACGATGCCGGTGCCACAGGTCCCCCCGTCGAAAGAGTGATCAGGGCGTAAGCGTAGTCCGAGCGCCCGGCGACCCAGGGGTACGCCCGGGGGAACCGCTACTCGCGGAGCGCGCTCCGCCGATACCGTGACGACACTCACCCTGCCCGCGAGGGCACCAGCCCCGGCCCCGGCCCGACGGAAGGCGGACACCCCGATGACAGCGAACTCCGGACTCGACACCGCGCTGACCCCGCTAAGCTTCCTGGAGAAGGCCGCGCGCGTCTCACCCGACGCGACCGCGGTGGTGGACGGCCCGCGGCGCCAGACCTACGCCGAGTTCGCCGACCGGGCCACCAGACTTGCCTCGCTGCTGAAGATGCGCGGCGTCGCGCGCGGCGACCGCGTCGGCGTCCTCGCCCCCAACTCCGCGGAGGCCCTGCTCGCCCAGTTCGCCGTCCCGCTGGCCGGCGGAGCCGTGGTCGCACTCAACACCCGTCTGGCCCCGGCCGAGATCGCCTACATCGTCGACCACGCCGGCATCGAGGTGCTCATCGCCGACGCCGACCTGCTCGCCGGCCTGGGCGACGAGGTCCCCGACGCGCTGCGGCTGCTCCTCGTCGCGCCCGACGCCGACGGCACGCAGCCCGACGCGTCCCGCTTCGGCCCGCGTGCCGAGGCCCTCGAGGAGGGCCTCGCGAACGCCTCGCCGCAGCCCGTGCCGTGGACCGTCGCCGACGAGGACTCCGTCATCGCCGTCAACTACACCTCCGGCACGACCGGTCGCCCCAAGGGCGTCATGTACACCCACCGCGGCGCCTACCTCAACGCGCTCGGCGAGATCATCACCCAGGACCTCGACGCCGACTCGCGGTACCTGTGGACCCTGCCGATGTTCCACTGCAACGGCTGGTGCACCACCTGGGCGCTGACCGGTGCGCGGGGCACCCACGTGTGTCTGCGCGCCGTCCGCGGGGAGGACATCTGGAGACTGTTCGACGACGAGGGGATCAACCGCCTCGCCGGTGCCCCCGCCGTGTTGAGCACCATCGCGGACGACCCGGCCGCCCGGCCGATCGAGGGGATCCGCATGATCACCGCCGGGGCGCCGCCCTCGCCGACCATCCTGCGCCGCTTCGAGGAGCTAGGGATCGACGTCACCCAGGTGTACGGCCTCACCGAGACCTACGGCCCCTTCACCGTGTGCACCCCGCAGCCCGGCTGGGCCGATCTCGACCCCGACGAGCGTGCCGGCCTCAAGTCCCGCCAGGGCGTCGCGATGATCCACGCCGACACCGTGCGCGTGGTCGAGCGGACCTCGCCCGGGGAGACCCGTCTGATCGACGTGCCCGCCGACGGCGTGACGATGGGCGAGGTCGTGATGACCGGCAACGGCGTCATGAAGGGCTACTTCAACGACCCCGAGGCCACCGCCGCCGCGTTCGCCGGGGGCTGGTTCCACTCAGGTGACCTCGGCGTGATGCACCCCGACGGATACGTGCAGCTGCTCGACCGCGCCAAGGACGTGGTGGTCTCCGGCGGCGAGAACATCTCCACGATCGAGGTCGAGCAGGCGATCGTCTCCCACCCCGACGTCGTGGACTGCGCCGTGGTGTCCATGCCCGACGAGAAGTGGGGCGAGCGGCCCAAGGCCTACGTCGTGGTGCGGCCGGGGTCGCAGCTCGACGAGGCCGGCGTGATCGAGCACTGCCGCACGAAGATCGCCCGCTACAAGGTCCCCGGCGCGGTGGAGCTGACCGAGGCGCTGCCCCGGACGTCCACCGGCAAGGTGCGCAAGAACGAACTGCGCGACGCCGCGTGGGCGGGCTGGGAGAAGCGGATCAACTGAGGCGGGCGAACCCGGCCCCGCCACCGTGGTGCCGGTGCCGTTATTGTGTCAGGTAGGACCACAATCCGGTGCGCCCGGTCATGACGGGGGCGCACCCCGCCCCGACTCGCAGGAGGTCGACGCAGGCCCATGACGAACATCGTCGTACTGATCAAGCAGGTTCCCGACACCTATTCCGAGCGCAAGCTCTCGGACGGGGACTACACCCTGGACCGCGAGGCCGCGGACGCGGTCCTGGACGAGATCAACGAGAAGGCCGTCGAGCAGGCGCTCCAGATCAAGGAGGCCAACGGCGGCGAGGTCACCGTCCTGTGCGCCGGACCGGATCGCGCCACCGAGGCCATCCGCAAGGCCCTGTCGATGGGTGCCGACAAGGCGGTCCACCTCAACGACGAGGGCCTCCACGGTTCCGACGTCGTCCAGACCGCGTGGGCCCTGGCCAACGTGCTGGGCACCATCGAGGGCACCGAGCTGGTCATCGCCGGCAACGAGGCCACCGACGGCCGCATGGGTGCCGTCCCGGCCATCCTCGCCGAGTACCTGGGCCTGCCCCAGCTCACCCACATGCGCACCCTCGAGATCGCCGACGGCGTGGCCCGGGGCGAGCGCGAGACCGACGAGGGCATCTTCGAGGTCGAGGCCTCCCTGCCGTGCGTCGTGTCGGTCGGCGAGAAGATCAACGAGCCGCGGTTCCCGTCCTTCAAGGGCATCATGGCCGCCAAGAAGAAGCCGGTCGAGGTCCTCACCCTGGCCGACGCGAACGTCGAGGCCGGCCAGGTCGGCAAGGACAACGCCGCGTCGACCGTGACCTCCTCCGCCCCCAAGCCGCCGCGTGCGGCCGGTGAGAAGGTCGTCGACGAGGGCGAGGGCGGCAACGACATCGCCAAGTACCTCGTGTCGCAGAAGCTCATCTGACGCGAGCTCACCCCGACCGACTCATCACAGTCTTTTTCAAGGAGAACCCACCATGGCTGAAGTCCTCGTCGCGGTCGAGCACGTCGACGGCGAACTCAAGAAGGTCACCAACGAGCTGCTGACCGCCGCCCGCGCGCTCGGCGAGCCGTCCGCCGTCGTGTTCGGCGAGACCGGCACCGCCGCCGCGCTCACCGACGCCCTCAAGGAGGCCGGCGCGGAGAAGATCTACGTCGCCGAGGGCGACGCGGTGCAGAACTACCTCGTCACCCCCAAGGTCGACGTCCTGGCCGGCCTCGCCGAGCAGGGCGCCGCCGCGATCGTCCTGGCCGCCACCTTCGAGGGCAAGGAGGTCGCGGGTCGTCTCGCGGCGCGCACCGGCTCGGGCGTCCTCACCGACGTCATCGAGATCCGCGAGGACGGCTCCGCCGTCCACTCGATCTTCGGTGGCGCCTACACCGTCGAGGCCACCGTCTCCGGCGACACCCCGATCTACACGGTCCGTCCCGGCTCCGTCGAGGCGTCCCCGGCCGCGGGCGCGGGTGAGGTCGTCGAGGTCCAGGTCCCCGAGCCCGAGAACGCCGCGAAGATCATCTCGCGCAACCCGATCGTCGGTGGCGACCGCCCCGAGCTCACCGAGGCGACCGTCGTCGTCTCCGGTGGACGCGGTGTCGGCTCGGCCGAGAAGTTCGAGGAGGTCGTCGAGCCGCTCGCCGACTCCCTCAAGGGTGCGGTCGGCGCCTCCCGCGCCGCCGTCGACTCGGGCTACTACCCGGGCCAGTTCCAGGTCGGCCAGACCGGCAAGACCGTGTCGCCGCAGCTGTACATCGCCCTGGGCATCTCCGGCGCCATCCAGCACCGCGCCGGCATGCAGACGTCCAAGACGATCGTCGCGGTGAACAAGGACGAGGAGGCCCCGATCTTCGAGATCGCGGACTACGGCATCGTCGGCGACCTGTTCAACGTCGCCCCGCAGCTCACCGAGGCCATCAACGCCCGCAAGTGAGCCCCGCACACCGTGTCTGACGGACGCGACCCGGACCCCGGCACCCCTGCGGTGCCGGGGTCCGGCGCATCCGGGCGTATCCTTGCCTGCGATATGCCCACCTTGCGCCCCGTGCACTATCTGGACCACGCCGCGACCACCCCGATGCGTCCGGCGGCCGTCGCCGCCTACGCCGAGGCGGCCTCGGTGGTCGGCAACGCCTCCTCGCTCCACGGCTCCGGTCGCCGCGCGCGGCGACGCGTCGAGGAGGCCCGCGAGTCGCTCGCCCACCACCTCGGGTGTCGCCCCTCGGAGGTGGTGTTCACCTCCGGCGGCACCGAGTCCGACAACCTCGCGATCCTCGGCCAGGCCGCCGCGCACGACGGCGACCTCGTCGCCGTCGGCGCCACCGAGCACCACTCCGTGCTCGACGCCGCAGCCCATCTGGCGACCGGGCGCGGGGGAGAAAAGGAGATCCGGCTCCTGCCCGTCGACACTCGCGGCGCCGTCGTTCCCGACACCGTCCGCGAGCTCGCCGAGGAGGCCGGCCCCCGCCTCGCCCTCGTCGCAACGATGCTGGCCAACAACGAGATCGGTACCCTCGGCGACGTCGCGGCGGTCGCCGGCCACGCCCGCGCGGTCGGCGCCGCGGTCCACACCGACGCCGTCCAGGCCGTGGGGCACGTGCCGGTGGACTTCGCCGCCCTCGGCGTCACCTCGCTGAGCCTGTCCGCCCACAAATTCGGAGGCCCGCTCGGGGTGGGCGCCCTGATCCTCGACCGGGGCGCCGAGTGCGTTCCGATCGGCTTCGGCGGCGGGCAGGAGCGCGATCTGCGCTCCGGGTCGGTGGACGTCCCCGGTGTCGTCGCCATGGCCGTGGCGCTCGACGAGGCCGTCCGCGAGATGGAGACCGAGACGCGGCGGCTGACCGCGCTGCGGGACCGGCTGATCGACGGCGTGCTCGCCGCGGTCCCCGGTGCTATCGCCAACGGGGGCGGCGAGCGCCTCCCGGGGATCGCCAACATCACCTTCCCCGGATGCTCCGGGGAGTCGCTCATCCTCCTGTTGGACGCCGCCGGGATCGAGTGCTCGACCGGCTCCGCGTGCACCGCCGGGGTCGCCGAGCCCAGTCACGTCCTGCTCGCCCTCGGCGCCGACGACGCCTCGGCCCGGAGCAGCCTGCGGCTCAGCCTGGGGTACACGACGACGGAGGCCGACATCGACGCCGCGATCGCCGCCCTGGGCCCCGCCGCCGACCGCGCCCGCGTCGCGGGCCTCGGCCTGGCCCGCGCCGGGGTGAGCGCATCATGAGAGTGCTCGCCGCGATGAGCGGGGGAGTGGACTCCGCCGTGGCCGCCGCCCGAGCCGTTGCCGCCGGCCACGAGGTCGTGGGCGTGCACCTGGCCCTCAGCAGCGATCCGGCGACCCTGCGGACCGGATCCCGGGGCTGCTGCTCGCGCGAGGACGCCGGAGACGCACGCCGCGTCGCCGACCTGCTGGGGATCCCCTTCTACGTCTGGGACTTCGCCGAGCGGTTCCGGGCCGACGTCATCGACGACTTCGTCGAGTCCTACGCCCGCGGGGAGACGCCCAACCCGTGCCTGCGCTGCAACGAGCGCATCAAGTTCGAGGCGCTGCTCGAGCGCGGCATGGCGCTCGGGTTCGACGCCGTCGCGACCGGACACTACGCGCGGCTGTCGACCGAGGAGCTCCCCGACGGCTCCCGCCGACCCGTCCTGCGCCGAGCGGTCGACGCGGCCAAGGACCAGTCCTACGTCCTCGGCGTGCTCACCCCCGAGCAGCTCGCCCACTCGATGTTCCCGCTGGGAGCCTCGCTCAAGTCGCAGGTCCGCGCCGAGGCGGAGGCGGCGGGCCTGCCGGTGGCCACTAAGCCCGACAGCCACGACATCTGCTTCATCCCGTCCGGCGACACGCGTGCGTTCCTCGGTGCCCGCATCGGGGTGCGCCCCGGCGCGGTCGTCGACGCCGACACCGGTGACGAGCTCGGCCGCCACGACGGGATCCACGGGTTCACCATCGGCCAGCGCAAGGGGCTCGGCGTGCAGGGACCCGCGGCCGACGGCCGCCCCCGGTACGTCACCGCGATCGACGCCGACAGCGGCACGGTCACCGTCGGCGGTGCCGCTCACCTGCTGTCCGTCGCCATGACGGCCACCTCGCCGTACTGGCTGGTCGACGACGACATCCGCGAGACCGACTGCCACGTCCAGATCCGCGCGCACGGCGAGGCCACCCCGGCCCACGTCCGGCGCATCGGGGACGGAGCGGACGCCACTCTCGAGATCACCCTGCACGAGCCGGTCCGCGGGGTCGCGCCCGGGCAGGCCGCCGTTATGTACCGCTCCGAGCCCGACGGCGACCGCGTCCTGGGCAGCGGCACAATCTCCGCCTCCCGCCCGGCGACGGAGGCGGTGTGACGCCGGAGGCGGGCCCCGCTCCGACCAGCACCGGGCCCGGCCCGATGCCCGGCACCGACCCCCGTGAGGCGGCCCGCGTCGTGATGGGGGAGTGCCACTCCCTGCCGTTCCTGCCGGAGTTGCCGGACCGGGGACCGGGCGCGGACGCGATCGGCCGCACCCTCGCGACGCTCGCCGACCTGCCCACGGACGTCACCCCGCGCGGGTGGCGACTCGCGGATTCGCCGGGCCGTCTCGCCCGGCGGGCCGCAGACCACCTCGACCGGGACGGCGACGCCCTCGAGGAGGCCGACGAGCTGGCGAGGGACCCCGAGGAGGTCCCCGAGCCCGGCCGTCGTCGGCTCCAGGTGCGGATCGTGGGCCCGTGGTCGCTCGCGGCGCAGGTGGAACTGCCCGGCGGGATGCCGGTCCTGTCCGACCGCGGTGCCCGACGCGACCTGGCGGCCTCCCTCGGCGAGGGCGCGGGAGCCCTCGCCGCGCGGCTCGCGGGCCGACTGCGCGCGGGCGCCCGCGTCCTGCTCGACGAGCCACTGCTCTGGAAGGTGGCCGCCGGGACGGTGCAGTCACCCAGCCGTCTCGACCCGATCGCGGCCGTCCCCGCGGACCAGCTCGCCCTGTCGCTGTGCCGCTTCGGGGACGCCCTGCGCCGCGCCGGCGCCGCCGAGGTCATGGTGCGTGTCCCCGTGACATCGGATCCCGGCGCTCCGCCGGTCTGGTCCGTCATCTCCGAGCCGCCCCGGGGCGAGACGCCTCTCGACGGCGCGTGCCTAGCCGCCTCACCGCTGTACTCCGCGCGGTCACACGCCGCCCTGGACGCCGCCGGCACCCTGCTGGGGGATGGCCGCACCCTCCAGTTGGAGGGTCTGCCCGGTGCCGGCGGACCGCCGCTGACCCCCGCCGAGGCCGAACGGCCCGCAGCGGAGTTGTTGGCACTGCTCGACCGGCTCGGGGCGCCACCCCAGTCGGGCCTGCCCTTGACCGTGCTCACTCCGACGGCTGACGAGGTCGTCGCGGCCTCCGGGGCCGCCGCGGCACTCCGCGGAGTCAGACTCGTCGCGGACACCGCTCCCCGCATGGCCGAGTGACCGACCGGGCCTACACGGTCGCCATCGGCCACAGGGTGTTGACGTCGGACGCGTCCTTCCCGCAGCGTTCGAGGTAGGCGGCGAAGTCCCGCTGGCGGGCCTCGTGCCACCGGGCCTGCTGGGCGTTGGACTCGCGCCAGTCACAGCCGGACAACTCCTGTTGCGTCCCCAGCATCTTCCACGCCAGGCGCGCGGCCGCGAGCGCGTCCGCGGCCGCCTCGTGCGCGGCGTCGAGGCGCACCCCGTGCTGACCGCACAGCGCCTCCAACGTGCGCTTGCCCTTGCGGAAGGGATCGACGGCACGGTCGACGACATACGGATCGATGACCGGGCCGGCCACCTCGAAGGTCGGGTGCCACCGGCGCAGGATCGTCAGGTCGTAGCACGCGTTGAACACCACGAGCGTGCGGCCGTCGCGCCATCCCTGCCGGATGGCCTCCACGGTCTCCGCGATGACCTCCGCGTGGGGCCTACCGTGTTCCCTCGCGTGGGCGGTGGTGATGCCGTGGACATCCGTCGCCCCCTCGGGGATCTCGATACCGGGATCGGCCAGCCAGTTCCGTTCCCTCTTGTGCGGCCCGTCGATCTCGATGAGGGCCGAGGTCACGACGTGGGCCGTGCGCGGGTCGGGACCGGTCGTCTCGAGGTCGAAGGCCAGCAGGCGGTTCCGGTCGATGGTGACGGGGAGCGTGATGTCGTTGGTCATGGGCTCACCGTAGGCCAGCGCTCCGACACCGCGGAGGCGTCGCGGCCGCGTGCGACATAACCTGTCACTGTGAGCCAAGCGAGCGACAGCACCGAGCCCGTCGGCACCGGGGACATCCCGCCGGAGATCCGGCAGGAGTGGACCGAGCTCGCGGAGACCGTCCGCGACCATCAGTTCCGCTACTACGTCAAGGACGCGCCGATCGTCTCCGACGCCGAGTTCGACCGGCTCTTCGGGGAACTGCAGGCGCTCGAGGAGAAGTACCCGGCACTGCGTACCGCCGACTCGCCCACGCAGTTGGTCGGCGGTGGGTTCTCCACCGACTTCGCCCCGGTCGAGCACCTGGAGCGGATGACCAGTCTCGACAACGTCTTCTCCGAGGAGGAGCTGCGCGACTGGGTCGCCTCCGCGGTCGAGCAGGCCGGTGTGCCCGAGGACCGGCTGCCGTTCCTGTGCGAGGTGAAGATCGACGGCGTGGCCCTGGATCTGGTCTACCGCGACGGGAAGCTGGTCAGCGCGGCCACCCGCGGCGACGGGCGGACCGGTGAGGACGTCACCCTCAACGCCCGCACGATCGAGGACATCCCGGTCACCCTCACCCCGACGCCGGACCGGCCGGTGCCTTCGCTTCTGGAGGTCCGCGGGGAGGTCTTCTTCCGCCTCGAGGACTTCGCCGAGCTCAACGCCCGGCTGGTGGCCGAGGGCAAGGCGCCGTTCGCCAACCCCCGCAACAGCGCCGCCGGGTCGCTGCGGCAGAAGAACCCCGCCATCACCGCCCAACGTCGTCTCGGCATGTACTGCCACGGGCTCGGGGCGGTGGAGGGGGCGACGTTCGAGAGTCTCCACGACGTCTACCTCGCCCTGGCGGACTGGGGCCTGCCGGTCTCACCGCACACCGCGCCCGCGACCGGGGTCGAGGAGGTGGTCGAGCGGATGCGGTACTGGGGTGAGCACCGCAGCGACCCCGAGCACGAGATCGACGGACTCGTCGTGAAGATCGACGACCGCGCCGTCCAGCGTCGCCTCGGCCAGACCTCCCGGGCCCCGCGGTGGGCGATCGCCTACAAGTACCCGCCCGAGGAGGTCATGACCGAGCTCCTCGACATCCGGGTCTCCGTCGGCCGGACCGGGCGCGTGACCCCGTTCGCCTACATGGAGCCGGTCCTCGTCGCCGGGTCGACGGTCTCGCTCGCGACGCTCCACAACCAGACCGAGGTGATCCGCAAGGGTGTGCTCATCGGCGACACGGTGGTGATCCGCAAGGCCGGCGACGTGATCCCCGAGGTCCTCGGCCCCGTGGTCGAGCGCCGCGACGGGACGGAGCGAGAGTTCGTCTTCCCCGAGCGCTGCCCCGAATGCGACACCGTCCTGGCCCCCGCCCGTGAGGGCGACGCCGACTGGCGATGCCCCAACCAGCGGTCGTGCCCCGCCCAGTTGCGCGAGCGGCTGTTCTACCTCGCCTCCCGCAACGCGCTGGACATCGAGGCACTCGGATATGAGGGCGCGTCCGACCTCCTCGCCAGTGGGGTGCTCGAGAACGAGGCCGGGCTCTTCGATCTCACCGAGGCCGACCTCCTCCTCACGCACCTCTACACCCGTATTGAGAAGGCGACGCGGAAGCAGATCGAGGAGGGGGCCGAGCCCGAGCAGGTCGTGCTCACCGAGAACGGACGCAAGCTGCTGGCCAACCTCGCCACCGCGAAGGACCGGCCGCTGTGGCGGGTCCTCGTCGCCCTGTCGATCCGACATGTCGGCCCCACGGCGGCGCGGGCCCTCGCGACCAGGTTCGGGACGATGGAGGCCATCCGCGCGGCATCCGAGGAGGAGCTGGCCGAGACCGACGGCGTGGGTCAGACGATCGCCGCGTCGGTGGTGGAGTGGTTCGGCGTCGACTGGCATCGCGAGATCGTCGACCGGTGGGCGGCGGCCGGCGTCTCGATGGCCGACGAGCGGGACGAGTCGATCCCGCGCACGCTCGAGGGGCTGACGATCGTCGCCACGGGCTCCCTCGAGGGCTTCACCCGCGACGGCATCAAGGAGGCCATCATCGCCCGCGGCGGAAAGGCCTCGGGGTCGGTGTCCAAGAAGACCGATTACGTGGTGGTGGGCGACAACCCGGGCTCGAAGGCGGCGAAGGCCGAGGAGCTGGGTCTGACCATCCTCGACGAGGCGGGCTTCGTCGAGCTCATGGAGAACGGGCCCGCCCCGGCGGGAACCGCGGATCCGGACACTGAGGACGTCGACCGGTGACGATAGGGACGCCCCTCGTCCAGTTCCCCTGGCCGCTGGTCTTCGGAGGGGTCGTCGGGTTCGCACTCGCGCTGGTGGCCTCCCGCCTCGGCCGGCCGGGTGGGGGACCGGTGGACGTCGTCGGAACGCTGGCGGCCGCCGTCGCAGGGGTGGCAGCCGGAGCGTTCGTCGGCCTGCTGGGTCTCTGGGGCGCCGGGATGTCGAACCCGATCGCCTGTCTCTACTCGTGTGAGGAGGGGCTGCAGTTCCTGTCGAACGAGCAGTTCCGGCAGATCAAGCTCATGACCGACCTCGCGTGGATCCTCCCGGCGGTCGCCCTCGTCTCTGCCGCGATCGCGGTGACGACGCGCCTCAGCCGGCGTGCAGCGAGCGCAGAATCCCCGTGAGGTAGCCGAGACGGGCGATCTCCGACGGCCGGAACGACGGGCCGCCGGGCCGACCGACCACCAGGACGTGCCCGGCGTTCAGGGGCGCCGCCGCCAGCGCGGTGTCCATCGCCGTCCATTCGGCCGGGACCTCGTCGTCGTCATCCAGTGCGGTGACGCGAGCCAGGCCGCAGACGACGGGGACCTCGCCCCCCTCCCACATCGGCGCGGACTCCCCGCGCGCCACCAGCCGACACGTCGCGTCGCCGGTCACCTCCAGCACCAGCGCCCAGCCGACGCGCAGCGCGGCGGGGATCTCGTCGGCGAGCATCTGCGCGGCCCCGGCGCCCGCCCCGGCGACCGCGTCGATCAGCTCGAGCTCGCGATGGGCGTCGAGGATCCCGCCGAACGGACGCAGGGAGTCCACGACCACGCCGTCGAGCCGCTCGGCGGCCGTGATGAGGGTGTCGGGGAAGGTGCCGTGGGGGACGTCCACGACGATGTCGTCGACCGCGACACCGTCGAAACGGTCCACGACGTCGAGGCTGACGATGTCCGCGTCAACGGTTCCCAGGGCCACCGCGAGGGAGCCGAGGCTGCCCGGTCGGTCGGGCAACATGACGCGGAGGAGATAAGACATGACGCCCATTGTGCCGCACCCCCGCGGCCTGACTAGGCTGGGCCGGTACCGACCACGCCACGGAAAGGGGCAGGCACGTGACCTCGATCTCACGCGGGGACGTCGCGCATCTGGCCAGGCTCTCCCGCCTGGAACTGAGCGACGCCGAGCTGGATTCGTTCGCACAGCAGCTCACCGACATCCTCGACCACGTGCAGGCCGTCTCCGAGGTCGCCGCGGACGACGTCCCGGCGATGAGCCACCCCACCGCGATCACCAACGTGTACCGGGACGACGTGGTCGCCCCGGGTCTGACCCCGGAACAGGCGCTCGACCAGGCCCCGGCCTCCGACGAGCAGCGCTTCGAGGTCCCGCAGATCCTGGGAGAGGACGCATGACCGAGCTCACCACCGCCACCGCCGCCGAGCTGGCGGGCCGGATCGCCGCGCGGGAGGTGTCCTCGGAGGAGGTCACCCGTGCGCACCTGGACCGGATCGACGAGGTCGACGGCGAGATCAACGCCTTCCTGCACGTGGGCGCCGACGAGGCCCTCGCGGCGGCCCGGGACGTCGACTCCCGCCTGGCCGCCGGTGAGGCGCTCGGCCCGCTGGCCGGCGTGCCCATCGCCCTGAAGGACGTGTTCACCACCACCGACGCGCCCACCACGTGCGGCTCGCGCATGCTCGAGGGGTACCGCTCGCCGTATGACGCGACCGTGACGGGCCGGCTGCGGGAGGCGGGTATCCCGATCCTCGGCAAGACCAACATGGACGAGTTCGCCATGGGATCCTCCACCGAGAACTCCGCGTACGGGCCGACCCGCAACCCCTGGGACCCCAGCCGTACGCCGGGCGGCTCGGGCGGCGGTTCGGCCGCGGCGCTCGCGTCCCACCAGGCCCCGCTCGCCATCGGCACCGACACCGGTGGGTCGATCCGCCAGCCCGCCGCGCTCACCGCGACGGTCGGCGTCAAGCCCACGTACGGCACCGTCTCGCGCTACGGCCTGGTGGCCTGCGCCTCCTCGCTCGACCAGGGTGGGCCGTGTGGCCGCACCGTCGAGGACACCGCCCTGCTGCACCAGGTGATCGCCGGGCACGACCCGCGCGACTCCACGAGCCTCGATGTGGCGATCCCGGATGTCGTCGCGGCCGCCCGCGAGGGCGCGAAGGGCGACCTGACCGGGCTGCGCGTCGGCGTGGTCTCGGAGTTCTCGGGGGAGGGCTACCAGCCCGGCGTCGAGGCGTCATTCCGCGCCGCGGTCGACACCCTGCGAGAGCTGGGCGCCGAGATCGCCGAGGTCTCCTGCCCCAACTTCCGCTACGCCCTGCCCGCCTACTACCTCATCCTCCCGTCCGAGGTCTCCAGCAACCTCGCGCGCTTCGACGCGATGCGCTACGGCCTGCGGACCGGCGAGGGCTCGGCCGACCAGGTCATGGCCGCGAGTCGCGAGGCCGGCTTCGGGCCGGAGGTCAAGCGCCGCATCATGCTGGGCACCTACGCGCTGTCCGCCGGCTACTACGACGCCTTCTACGGCCAGGCGCAGAAGGTGCGCACGCTCATCGCGCGCGACTTCGACGCCGCCTACGAGAAGGTGGACGTCCTCGTCTCGCCCACCACGCCGACGACCGCGTTCCCGCTGGGGGACAAGGTCGAGGACCCGGTCGCGATGTACCAGTTCGACCTGTGCACGCTGCCGCTCAACCTCGCCGGGCACTGTGGCATGTCCGTGCCGTCCGGTCTGGTCGACGGTCTGCCCGCGGGCCTGCAGATCATGGCGCCGGCGCTCGCCGACGACCGCCTCTACCGGGTGGGCGCCGCGTACGAGGCCGCGAGAGGCGCGATAGCGTGACCACGGTCCCCGAGCGGGACGCCTGGAAGGCCCTCGCGGCCCTGGTCATCGGGTTTTTCATGATCCTGGTGGACCAGACGATCGTCGCCGTGGCCACCGACGCGTTCGTCACCCAGCTCGGTGCCAGCACCAACCAGGTGATCTGGGTGACGAGCGCCTACCTGCTGGCGTACGTGGTCCCGCTGCTGTTCACCGGGCGGCTCGGGGACCAGATCGGGCCGCGCACGGTCGCGATCGCCGGCCTGGTGGTGTTCACCGGGGCCTCGCTGTGGTGCGGCCTCGCCCCGAACGTCGAGATGCTCATCGTCGCCCGGGTGTTCCAGGGCGTCGGTGCCGCGCTCCTGACGCCGCAGTCGCTGAGCGTGATCACGCGCGTCTTCGCGCCCGAGCGCCGCGGTGCGGCCATGGGCACGTGGGGCGCCGTGGCCGGGATCGCCTCGGTGGTCGGCCCGGTGTTCGGCGGCGTGCTGATCGACGCCTTCGACTGGCGGTGGATCTTCTTCGTCAACATCCCGTTCGGCGTGCTCGCCGTGGTGCTGGTGTGGCTGTGGGTGCCGGTACTGGAGACGCGCACGCGCTCTTACGACGTGCCCGGAATCGTGCTGTCGGCGATCGGCATGTTCCTGCTGGTGTTCGGCATCCAGCAGGGCGAGTCGCACGGCTGGGGCGGAACGACCGCGGCGCTGATCGTGGCCGGCGTCGTGGGGCTCGCCCTGTTCGTGTGGTGGCAGTCGCGCGTGCGTACCGAGCCACTGGTGCCTCTACGGTTGTTCCGCGACCGCAACTTCTCGATCGGCACGTTCGGCGTGTCGACGATCGGGTTCGTCACCGCGGGGACCATGGTGCCGCTCATGTTCTACCTCCAGGGGGTCAAGGAGCTGACCCCGACACGGGCCGGGCTCATGCTGCTGCCGATGGCCCTGGTCGCCGGTGTCCTCGCGCCGGCCGTGGGCCGGTGGGCCGACCGCCTGGACCCGCGGATCTTCACGGGCGTCGGGTACTTCTCCTTCGCGATCTCCCTGTTCTGGCTGGCGCTGGTGATGGACTCGCAGACGCCGGTGCTCGTCCTGCTCGGCCCGATCGCTCTGATGGGGGTGGCCAACGGGTGTGTGTGGGCGCCTACGTCTTCCACCGCCATGCGCCGCCTCGAGCTGGCCTCCGCGGGAGCCGGGTCGGGTGTGTACAACACCACTCGTCAGGTCGGCGCAGTGCTGGGTTCCGCCGCGATCGGCGCGCTCATGCAGGCCCGCCAGGTCGCGCACGGGGACATCGGACAGGCGGTCGCTGACTCGATGTTCCTCCCCGCGGTGGTCGTCCTTCTCGGCGGCCTCGCCACGATGGCGTTCAAGACGGGCGATCGGTCGCCCGCGGAGCCGTCGACCAGCCCGGCGAGGTGACCCGCTCGGCGAGGTGACCGGCGCGGCGAGGTGACCCGCGCGGCGGGAGGCCGTGCGCCCCTAGACTGCGGGGGAACCGAGAGGAGCTCGACGTGCGTATAGGTGTCCTCACCGCCGGCGGCGACTGCCCGGGCCTCAACGCGGTGATCCGCGCCCTGGTCCGCACCGCCAACTCCGAGTACGACTCGCCGGTCCTGGGCTTCCAGGACGGGTGGTCCGGCCTGGTGGAGGACCGTGCGGTCCCATTGTTCGACGACGAGGGCATCGACCGGATCCTGCTCCGCGGTGGCACGATCCTCGGGACCGGCCGACTCAACCCGGACGTTCTGACGGCCAGCCTCCCGGAGATCCGTCGGACGCTCGAGAGGCACGCCCTGGACGCCCTGGTGGCGATCGGCGGCGACGGGACGCTCAAGGCCGCCCGGTGGCTCACCGAGAACGGAATCCCGGTCGTGGGCGTGCCGAAGACCATCGACAATGACGTCGGCGGCACGGACTACACCTTCGGCTTCGACACGGCCGTATCGATCGCCTCGGACGCCATCGACCGTCTGCACACGACAGCCGAGTCCCACGAGCGGGTCATGCTGGTCGAGGTGATGGGCCGCCACGCCGGGTGGATAGCTCTGCACGCCGGACTCGCCTCGGGGGCTCACATGATCGTGATCCCCGAGGTCCCGTTCGACATCGACTACGTGTGCAAGGTGATGAAGCGTCGCTTCCAGATGGGGGAGGCCTACGGCATCTGCGTGGTCGCCGAGGGCGCGACGCCCGTCGAGGGCTCCGGGATGACCCTGCGCGAGGGTGGCACCGACCAGTTCGGACACGAGGTCTTCACCGGGGTCGCCGACCAGATGGCGACGGCGATCCGTGAACGCATGAACCGCGACGTCCGCACCACGGTGCTGGGCCACATCCAGCGGGGTGGCACGCCGACCGCCTACGACCGCAACCTGGCGACGCGGTTCGGGGTGCACGCGGCGCACGCCGTGCACCGCGGGGATTTCGGCCAGATCGTGGCGTTGCGCGGGGAGTCGATCGCGATGGTGCCGGTCGAGGAGGCCGTGTCGGTGCTCAAGACCGTTCCGGAGGACCGCTACCGCGAGGCCGCCTGCCTCTTCGGCTAGATTGTTCGGCATGGAGTTCACCGAGGTCGTGTCACGTTTCGATCCCGTCATGGGTATGGAGGTGCACGTCGAGCTGCACACCAACACCAAGATGTTCTGCGGGTGTCCGACCGCGTTCGGGGCCGAGCCCAACACGCAGGTGTGTCCGGTGTGCATCGGCCTGCCGGGCGCGTTGCCGGTCGCCAATCGGCAGGCGGTGGAGTGGGCCATCAAGATCGGTCTCGCGCTGAACTGCTCGATCGCGCCGTACAGCCGGTTCGCGCGGAAGAACTACTTCTACCCGGATCAGCCGAAGAACTACCAGATCTCGCAGTACGACGAGCCGATCGCCCACGATGGTTACCTCGACGTCCAGCTCGAGGACGGCTCCACCTGGCGCGTGGACATCGAGCGCGCCCACATGGAGGAGGACACCGGGAAGTCCACGCATGTGGGCTCGGCGACCGGACGCATCCACGGCGCCACGCACTCGCTGCTGGACTTCAACCGTGCGGGCGTGCCGCTCATCGAGATCGTGTCCAAGCCGATCGTCGGGGCGGGGGAGCGGGCCCCCGAGATCGCGCGCGCCTACGTGTCGGCGCTGCGTGACCTTCTCAAGAGCCTCGACGTGTCCGACGTCCGGATGGATCAGGGGTCGATGCGCTGCGACGCGAACGTCTCCCTGATGCCCAAGGGCGCCACCGAGTTCGGCACCCGCACCGAGACCAAGAACGTCAACTCCCTGCGCAGCGTCGAGATCGCGGTGCGCCACGAGATGTGCCGCCAGGCGGACGTACTGACGTCGGGCGGCGAGGTCGTCCTGGAGACCCGGCATTTCCACGAGTCGGACGGCACGACGACCGCCGGTCGCCCGAAGGAGTCGGCCGAGGACTACCGCTACTTCCCCGAGCCGGATCTGGCGCCCGTCGAGCCGACGGAGGAGCTCATCGAGTCGATCCGCGCGACGCTGCCGGAACTGCCGTGGGTGCGTCGGGCGCGCGTGCAGGCGGACTGGGGCGTGTCGGACGAGGAGATGCGCGATCTCGTCAACGCCGGCGCCCTGGACCTCATCCTCGCCACTGTCGATGCCGGCGCGCCGCCCGCCGAGGCCCGGTCGTGGTGGGTGTCCTACCTGACGCAGCAGGCCAACAAGAGGGGCGTCGAACTGGACGCCCTCGCCATCACGCCGACGCAGTTGGCGCGGGTCATCGAGCTGGTCGCCGAAGGCAAGCTCACCAACAAGCTGGGCCGACAGGTCGTCGACGCGGTCCTCGACGGTGAGGGCGAGCCCGATCAGATCGTGGCGGACAAGGGCCTCGAGGTGGTCCGCGACGACTCGGCGCTCCAGAAGGCCGTCGACGATGCGCTCGCCGCTCAGCCGGACATCGCGGACAAGATCCGCTCCGGCAAGGTGCAGGCCGCAGGCGCGATCGTCGGTGCGGTCATGAAGGCCACCCGCGGCCAGGCGGATCCGGCTCGCGTGAAGGAGTTGGTGATCGCCGCCTGTAGCTAGGA
>NZ_BCSW01000034.1 GCF_001571065.1 Dietzia cinnamea NBRC 102147 | reverse complement strand
CTAGTAGCGCTCCTGCCGACGGGCCGAGTACTGTCCCGGACAAGGTAGCCCCGCGCCCGACGGATTCGTCCATCGGCTCCTCTAGTGCGTGGGGTACGTACATGAACTACGGCATCACTGGTCGCGCCGCCGACGCGAACTTCATCGTCGAATCGATTCTCTCGGGAGCCGCACCATGGCTCCAGCTCTCATCAGAAATAACCCTGGAGTACGCCTTTTTCGGAGGTAACAGCCCGTTCGCGAACTGGGTGGGCAACGATCCATCGAGATGGGAACTGTTTCCCACTTCGGAGTCGCTATTCCTCACCAACGACCTCGGCAATAGGATCCGTACCTGGGTGAGAGAGTTCGCACGGTGTGCGCATGCCTATTGCTGCGATCTGCCGGCAGTCGGTGATTCAACGTTCGTCGACACCGCTCTCGAAGGACTCAGCCTGGCCGATCTCATCAGAAACGAGCTTCCCTACTATTACGTGGAAGCGACCTTCTTCGACTCGGTCCCCCAGACTGTCATCGATCGGGTCGACGCCGAAGTTCCCGACCGGTCGGGGTATCGCAAGCTCGATGGTAGGACAGACGTGATCGACCGGAGGGCCATGCCGTTTCAACCATTCGGCAGTAGCCAGATGCCGCCCGAACTGTCGACATTGTCGGCTGCAATCAAAGCCAACGTGGAGCGCTACGGTGGCCATGTGGTGGACTCAGCCGGAGATATCTGGGACAAGCTGGACGCTTGGCAACTCCAGTACACCGAGAACTTCGTCGGCCTCCCAATCGAGCGGGGCGAACCACCTAGATGGCAACCCGGCTTCGACCGTCTCGGCTGGATGGCCGAAGGACTAGCCCTGCAACGCGAGGCCGACACCGTTGTAGAAGGCACACACCTGGCCTGCGGAGCCACCGCCTACCTCGCAATCTCCAAAGGCGAATGGGACGCGATGTTCGTGGCGTACCTCGACAACCACGCCGGAGAACCGAGCGAGACGGCATCGTCAGCGTTAAATGCGCGCATTGAGAAGACGTCATCGAGTCATACCAATCTACGGACCGGTGTGCTGCAGCCGCTTCGAGAAGGAGAGCCAGATGAGCCGGAGGCTTAGGCCATGAGCATGCGTTCGTGGTGGATTGCCCCTGCTGGGCAAGTGCTGAGGCGACCGTTGGAAGTGGGACGCTCATCCCCTCTATTGCTACCTGGCCAGTGGAGGATTCTTAGTGCCCGGAGGGCTAGGAGGAACCCCTGTGTTCGCGTACCGGGTATCACCGTCGAAGGGGCCAGTGCCCTTAGTCATTGACTGTGTCTTCTTACGCGGATGTCCGACATGGTAATGAGGCTGATCACTGTGGTGGGGGTAGGCATACCCGCACTCATGAACTGGCGTACGATCTCCTTTAGGGGGTCTTCCAAACAATCCAAACATGACGGGTCTCCTCGCGGTGATGCGAGCCTAATCGTAGAGAAGGCTTCCTCATGACATCTTTCCAGAACCAGTCACTTGGCGCACTGCGCCAAGGAGACGTTTGCCGCCACACCTCATTCTTGGGGCCTTTCTGCGACTCCGCTAACCAGTGCTTATGACAAGCTATAAAAGGGGAGTACCGAGCTGCGCCGATTCCTTGCCCACGACGCTGCCCACCGACTATTTACGTCTCGACAGAGATAGGCTTGTGTCAACGAGGTAGAAAAGGTTATTGTTCCGAATTGCATTAAGGGACTTGGCCGCCTCCCGCCAACCGTTAACGGCCCCCGCAACCCCTCCCGCAACTGATGCCCCGATAAAACTATCGACCGTAAGCAAGGGCTCGATGCCTGCGCTTTCGACAAGGCTAGCTATCCTTTCCACGTCGTCTGATGTCAAAACACCTCGGGCGGCAGCCTGGGAACCCACTAGGAATATAAGACCAGGTGGCAGAACCCCCTTAACTAAGCCACTTGCCGCTGCGGAGACACGCGGCAACCTAGTGTCCTGAAAAGCCGAGGTCAGCTCGCCCAGTTGGGGTTCTACGACATCGTGCCAAAGGTAATCGATTTCTTCCTCGAAGGCCCCTGGGTCCAATACATCTGCACTAATTCGCTGTTCAAGCTCTTTAACTGCGTTTTTATAGGCGCCAAGCGGGGTTCGAATCTGCCGTTTCGCTTCCAACACATCTGAGATTGTCGCCCCAGCAAAAGACGGTAGATATGTGATCATCGCTGTCCCCGTCGCGGTTCTCCGGAGACCGTATCTGCTAGCCGTAGGAACTGATATCACATGCTCCTTCTGGGCCGCGGAGACCAGCCCGCCCATCATCGAATCAAACATGATTGATCCGCGGGATTCGGACACCTGCTCGTTAATGATCTTGATGACGGCGTCCTGACTCAGTTCCCCGCCACTGAACAGGTCGTCTACCCAAGAAGTCATCACCGTGAGCTGCCCAGCCGATTCAGCCTCCTCCAGCTGCTCCCCCCCATGCGCGTTCCAGAGATCGAAGCTCTGATTGCGCAGCGTTTCAGCGATTGGCTTGAGTGTTTTCTTTAGGAGATTGTATTTGGACCCGGGAACGCGCCTATCGCGTCGACTGGTCCGTTCCCTCAGTTCAATCAGCGCCCCTAACTGCTCCGAAATAGCCGATAATTCACTCGTGCTGTATGCGGGGTGCTCGCTAGTCAGCATGACATCAACAAGCAGTTTTGCAGAATATTCCTCCGGCAGATTCGACATACTTCGCAATTGGCGCAGAAGTGCGGCAGTCATCGAGTAAAGAGTTACATGATCCGAATAGAGGAGGGCAGAACTCGTCAAAGTCAGGTCCTCCACCGCCTCGCCGTCCCCCAGATGGTCTCCGTTCTGCACCCCAGAGAGGATAGTTATTTCATGCCTAGGAGATGCCCCTTGCCCTTTACGATGACGAACTAGATTCATAGTGCACTCCCTTCGTTATCGATGAACGTTTGCGCAATCGAATGCCGCGAAAGCGTCTTAGTCTGCCTCTGAATGACTACGGAGCGATTTCCGCTCCCTTCTGCCTGTTAGACGGATTACTTGTCAGTCAGCGAAACCTGTCCACTGGCCGTGAGGCAAGCGTAAGCGTAGGTTTTGCAGTCCGCGGGAGGGAGAACTCACCACGAGACTCCACACTGAATGACGGAGTCGCCGAGCAGATGGTTCCATGTTCCCATGTCGCGTATGACGATCGCCTAACGCGATGCCTGTTGCCCTCTCCCCGTGTCGGGGACACGCCCCAGTTCGCACCCTAAACCCGACCCGTGCCGGTGTAGCACGCTCGTGCAGCACAGACGACGGGCGTTGACGAGGACCATGTGCGACACCCGCGGCCTAACGTGAACGGATGGCCCGCATGAACAGCCGACCACGCACTCCAGACCACCCCAACCCCGTGCATGCGGCCTACTCAGCCCGCGCGCACGAATACATCAACCTCCTCGGCCACATCAGCTCAACCGCACCCGAGGACCGAGACCTGGTTGACCGCTGGGCCCGCAAGTGTTCAGGACGAGTAGTCGACATCGGGTGCGGCCCCGGCCACTGGACCGCCTACCTCACCGAATCCGGGATCAACGCCATAGGAATCGACCCAATTGAAGAGTTCATAGACCACGCGAAGCGCACCTACCCGACCGTGCAGTTCCGCCAAGGGTCCATCGACGACCTGACCAACCTGGCAGGCCCTCTGGACGGGATCTTCTCGTGGTACTCCCTTATCCACCTAGACCCCAAAGAGGTACCCACCGCCCTGACAACGATGTACCAATCAATGGCGCCGGGAGGGCAACTTCTCCTCGCATTCTTCGACGGGGACGAGGTCGAAGAGTGAACCGCCCCAGGTTTCCCGCCGCCTCCTTTTCGAGTCGAGGAGGATGGTTGTATGCCGAAGAAGATCGATCCCGCGGTCAAGGAGCGGGCACTGCGGATGGTGGCCGAGCACCGCGGGGAGTACGCGTCGCTGACGGCCTGCTGTGACCAGGTGGGCCGCCGACTGGGGTTGGGCAAGGAGACCGTGCGGAGGTGGGCTGTGCAGGCCGACATCGACGCCGGAGCGCGCCCCGGTGTCAGCACCGAGGAGGCCGCCGAGATCAAGCGCCTCAAGGCCGAGAACCGGCGGCTGACCGAGGACCTGGAAATCATGCGCCGGGCCTCGATTTTCTTCGCGGGGGAGCTCGACCCCCGCAACCGATGATCTGTGAATTCATCGAGCAGATGAGGTCCGAGGGGCACGCGGTCGAGTCGGTCTGCCGAGGCCTGCGCAAAGCAGGCCTGAAGATCGCCGCACGCACCTATCGCGAGTGGACCTCCCCCCGGCGGGCGGTAGCGGCCAGGGTCGTCAGCGACGCCGAAGTGGAGGACGTCGTCCGCCAGCTGGTGTGGAAGCCCGATGCGCAGGGACGCCGGAAGATGCAGCCAGCGGGCCTGTACGGGCGCCGCAAGATGCTCGCCGAGGTCCGCCGCGCTGGCCTGCCCACAGCCAGCCCAGGAGCCGTTGACCGGGCGATGCGCACGCTCGGTCTATCCGGGGTGGTCAGGGCCAAGAAGGTGTACACGACCTCCCCGGATTCCGGCGCTGTGCGGGCACCGGACCTGCTGGACCGGGACTTCACCTCAGATCGCCCGGACCGGGTATGGGTCGCCGACTTCACTTACGTACGAACGTGGGCCGGCTTCACCTACGTGGCGTTCATCGTCGACGTGTTCGCCCAACGCATCGTCGCCTGGAACGCGGCGACCACCATGGCCACGGACCTGGTGATGACACCGCTGCGGATGGCGCTGTGGCAACGCGACCGCGAGGGGCACCCGATCGCGCCGAAGTCGCTGATCAGCCACTCGGATGCGGGCAGTCAGTATACATCTGTAGCGTTCACCGAACGACTCGCGCTTGAGGGGATCGAACCGTCGATCGGCAGCGTCGGATAAGCGTACGACAACGCCCTCATGGAGACGATCAACGGCCTGTACAAGGCCGAGTGCATCCGGTCGTCGGTGTTCCACGAGGGACCGTACAAGACGCTCGCCGAGGTCGAGTTCGCCACCGCGGCATGGGTCGAGTGGTACAACAATGATCGGCTCCACTCGAGCCTGGGCTACGTCCCGCCCGTCGAGTTCGAGCAGAGCTACTACGCCGCTCTCAACCGAGAGCTGCAACCCACATAGGGAGCGGTGGGAAACCTGGGGCGGTTCAGTCGAAGAGTTCCCCCACGCCGTGGCACCCGCCTTCACCTGGCCCCTGACAACCATGCTCGAGACCGTTCAACGAGCAGGGTTCACGATCATCCACCAGGAGCACCGACACGATCCTGGACATCGTCCCCACGCAGCACTACTCGCCTACCGCAGGTAGGCGCTCAACGGCCCGGGCAAACTTGATCGCCACACCATCGGCCCCAGCCCTCGTCTACTCACACGTCGGAGGCGCGTGCGTCGCCGGTGGACAACCCATCCCACACTTTCGACCGACACCGCGCTAAAGGAGCCCCGTGTCTCCTACCGATCAAGCTGCTTGAAGTATCGCGCAACGGGCCACGGTTCGAAGCCGAGCGACTCGTACACTCTTCGCGCAGGCGCATGCCCGCTATCGCCACCCGTCTCGACCATCACCATCGCCATGCCCGCCTCGCGAACTCGGGCGAACGCGTGCTCCAGGAGATGACGCCCAACCCCCCGCTGCTGATAGTCGGGATCAACAGCGATGACAAAAACCTCGCCCATGTTGTCGTCAGGGTGCAAGCGAGTGCACACCCATCCGATTGGCCGCCCCTCATCAACCGCGACATCGACATTCTCAGGTTCATTGTCAAGCACTTCCGACAAGTCCTTGAGCTGCCTCTCGCGCCATCCGTTCGGGTAGAACGCGCCGTACACGAAGCCCGGCACTTCGTTCCTCACCACCGGAAAGACTGGCTCCCAGGCCCGGAGCGAGAGGTTCAACAACGCAGACCGGTACTCCGGGGCGTAACTGATGATCCGATGCATTCAGTCCTCCGAAGGTCGCTCTGTCGCCGACAGACAACACACTCTCATTTCCTTGGCCGTGAGAGATCACCGTCAGTGTGGATCCCGTCCCACTCAGGCGCAGGTCACCGACTCTCAGATCCTCTGTCAGAACGCCAGGCAACTGGCGACTAAATGTTCAGCACGCCAAGCTAGCGGTAGAGCGATTGCGCCCATCGAGGCGATCGCCTCGTGCGTTCAGGCTGCTGGATGGCTTCCGGAATGCTCGTCGATGGCCCTCTCTTCGCCCTCTCGTGACGGTCCCTTCTGATAACTATTGTTCTTAAAGATCAAGCGCCACCAGAGGGCGCTTCAGGTAAGGGAAGTAGGCAGCTCAGATGGTGGATGTGCGTCTCGCGATACCGCCGGAAATTGCGGCAGGTATCGCGGCCGGGCAACTGGTCCGCAACGGCAGTGTTGTCCGCACCTTGGCTGGACAATTCTTCGCGTTCCTCGATGAAGTCGACGGTCCAACAAGCTCACCCGCTGCGGCCGGAGCTGTCGCAGCCGTGAAGAAGAGCTCGGCCGCGGGCTCCTCCGCTGCAGACCGCGCTCTCGCACTGGCAAGAGCCAACCCGGTCACAGCCGGCGGTGTAGGCATCGCCGCAGCCGTCACGGTCGGCGCGGTCGCCCTCGCCGGTCGGGAAGCGCGGAGGAGGAAGGCCGCCAGCGATGAGAGCATCCGGCGCTTCTGGTCCGCACTGCAGCATTACGTCGTTCAGACGGGAGATGGGTCCGTCACGGGCGTCGTGATCGACGATCTCCAGACCGCGTGGTCCGCAGTCCAATCCCTGCCAGGCAAGCGCCTGCGCGAGGTGATTACGAACCCGAACCTACTGATGTTGATGCAGCCGATTGCCGACTACACCAGGGACCTCGCCGCAGCGAATGACACCGAACTCCCCATCGATTTCTCCAGGAACCCCCAAGTCGTAGATCTCCAGAAGTATCTCGAACAGCAGAGGCAGATTCTGGACGGTCTATGTGACACTGCCTGATCGCCCCGCTTGAGATGGCACGATTCTCGCCTGAAAGTCCAGCTCATGTCTGTCGCTGGAGTGCCCGGTAGAGGGTGGATCGACCCACTCCGAGATCTCGGGCGATCGCCGACGGCCCCTCCCCCGCCTCGACGCGGGCCCGAGCCTTTTCGATCTGCTCGGCCGTCAGGACGCGTTTTCGCCCCTTGTACTTGCCCTTCGCCTTGGCGATGGCGATGCCCTCAGCCTGGCGTTCCCGGATGATGGCCCGCTCGAACTCGGCGAACGCCCCGAGCAGCGAGAGCATCAGATCCGCTCGAGGATCCTGGGCGCCGGCGGCGTAAGTGGCCCGCTCGTGGACAAATTCCACGCTCGCACCCTTCGCGGTGATCTCGCCAACGATCTGCTTGAGATCAACGAGGGATCGTGCGAGACGGTCCATCGAGGCAACAACCAGCTCGTCACCGTCTCGCAGATATCTGATGCACTCTTCTAGCTTCACACGATCGGCACGAGAGCGAGCGGACTGCTTTTCGACGTAAACCCGGTCGCACTCCCCCACCGCCTCGAGCTGACGCGCCTCGTTCTGATCGGCGGCCGACACCCGCACGTACGCGACCCGCTGCCCACGCGGACGCGACGCCCGACGAGTCGACTTCGGGCCCGGCTGTGGCTCCGACTTCCGCTCGATGACGTTCTCCGAGTCCGTCGACTCCACCCGAAAGTTCCAACCCAGCTCGTCCCGGCGCCGGAACCGAGTCCGCACGCTCCCGCGGCTGACGATGAGCACCTCCTCGCCACCATCACCCGAACGGTTCAGTAACGTCCCGATCCGATCAGCCACCAGAAGTCCCTCTCGCCCGGTCTGTGTATCAATACACCCTAGACCCGACGGGATGGCGTTTCATAAGTAGCTAACTAGACCCTGTGACACAGCAGCGATCGTTGGCGGCGTTCCGTCCCGCACGGGTGTACTCGAACAAATCCCGCTGCTGCTGAGTAGCACTAGGGAGATCTACGAGCGTCGCCAGCGGTGAGTTCCTGCCAGCTCGCAGGTTCGTGATCGGGTAACAGCCGCAACGTCTGGCAACCGACGCGTCTCCAGTCGGCAAAACCTGTCGGGCCAGGCGTCAGCCGAGCAGCCCCTCGGCCGCGATCCGCCAGTCCTCCACCGGCGGCGTCAGCACGTTCTCGCCGAGCACCTGCACCAGCACGGTCGAGGCCCCTGCGTCCAGGTGCTCCTGCACCCGCGCCCGCGTCGCCTCGACCCCGCGGGTGACCATCGCGTGCTTGAGCCGATCGCTGCCCCCGCGCACGTAGTCCGACTCGTCGAACCCCTGCCGGGTCCACGAGTTCCGATAGTTCGGCAGGCCCGTATAGACGTTGAGGTGATCGTGGGCCCGCGACCGCCACACCTCGTCGTCGTCGACCCCCTCGGCCACCACCGCGGCGTGCTCCACGACCAGGGCCGGCCCGTCGTCGGCGGTCCCGCCGAGGATCTCGCGCGCCCGCGCGGTGTGCTCGGGCAGCGTCAGGTACGGGTGGGCGCCGGCGGTGCGATCGCGCGACAACTCGAGCATCTTGGGGCCGAGCGCGGCGAGCACGACCGGCGGCATCGTGTCCTCACCCGCCGCCATGGGCTGCGTCCGGTCGAGCGCGTCGAGGTACTCGCGCATCGCCGACAGCGGCCGGCCGTAGTGGTGGCCGCGGTGGCGCTCGACCAGCGGCGATGCCGGTGCCGATCGCCATCCGGCGCGTGGCGCCCAGGTACAGCTGCGCGGCGGTGAACGCCTCCCGGCCGACGGCCTCACCGAACCACAGCGAGCCCCAGCCCTGGTCGTCGAGCTCCCCGAGGACGTCGGGAATCGCCGCCGGCGTCAGTCCCTCCAGCGAGCCGGTCCACAGGCCGATCCGGCCGAGCTGCTCCCGGCCCGCGGGGTGAGACGCACTGTCCTGGAGAGAACTCATGGCCGAAAGTGTGCCTGACGAGCGCGACCGTTCGGGGCAATCCCACCTCCGCGGGGCCGTTCGACGACACACTGAGCTGCGACGTGTTGCAGATCAAGGCGGCGCGCCCGATACCGAGGAGACGAGACGTCGATGTTCGAGTGGTCCGAGACCGACCTGATGATCCGTGACGCCGTGCGCGGCTTCATCGCCAAGGAGATCCGTCCGAACCTGGACGCCCTGGAGAGTGGTGAGGTCACGCCGTACCCGATCATCCGGAAGCTGTTCGCCGAGTTCGGGATCGACGCCATGTCACGCGACAGCGTGGAGAAGATGCTGGCGAAGGAACGGGCGCGGGCCGAAGGCGACGCGGCGGGCGGTTCCGGCGACGCCCTCAGTGGCCGCGATTCCATGATGGCGGTGGTGATCAGCGAACTGGCCGGGGCCTGCATGGGGCTCGTCTCGGCGCTCGGCGTGAGCCTCGGGTTGGGCGCCACCACGATCGCGTCCCGCGGCACGCTCGCGCAGAAGGAGCGCTGGCTGCCGGGGATCATGACCATGGAGAAGGTGGCGTCCTGGGCCATCACCGAGCCGGACTCGGGCTCGGACGCCTTCGGCGGGATGCGCACCTACGTGCGGCGCGACGGCGACGACTACATCCTCAACGGCCGCAAGACGTTCATCACCAACGGCCCGTACGCCGACGTGATGATCGTCTACGCCAAGCTCGACGAGGGCCCGGGCACCGGTGACGCGGACAAGCGTAACCGCAAGGTCCTCACGTTCGTTCTGGACAAGGGCATGGACGGCCTGACGCAGGGCCCGCCGCTGGCGAAGATGGGACTGCACAGCTCCCCTACCGGCGAGCTGTTCTTCGACAACGTCCGCCTGGGCCGCGATCGGCTGCTCGGGGAGTCCGAGGAGGGCCGCGGTGGGGACGGTCGCGAGTCGGCGCGGTCGAGTTTCACGGCCGAGCGGACGGGCGTGGCGATCATGGCGCTGGGCATCATCGAGGAGTGCCGCCGGCTGTGCATCGACTACGCACGCGATCGGACCTTGTGGGGCCAGGAGATCGGTCGCTTCCAGTTGATCCAGCTCAAACTGGCCAAGATGGAGGTCGCGCGGATCAACGTGCAGAACATGGTCTTCCACTCGATCGAGCGTGCGCGGGCCGGTAAGCCACTGTCGCTGGCGGAGGCGTCGGCCATGAAGCTGTACTCCTCCGAAGCCGCCACCGAGGTCGCCATGGAAGCCGTGCAGTTGTTCGGCGGCAACGGTTACATGTCCGAGTACCGGGTCGAACAGCTCGCGCGGGACGCCAAGTCGCTCATGATCTACGCGGGCAGCAACGAGATCCAGGTGACCCACATCGCCAGAGGGCTCCTCGCGCGCTGAGGTTCTCGCCCGTCCGATCGGTTGCCTCCCGCGCCCGCTCTCGTACCGTCAGTACATGGCCACCGAGATGTTGCACACGTACATGCAGGACCACCACGCCGGTGCAGCCGCCGGGATCGACCTGTTCCGGCGCGTCGCCGAGGATCACAACGACCCCCACGTCCGGAAGGTCGTGAGCCGTATCGGCGACGAGACCGTCGAGGATCTCAAGGCCCTCGAGGAGCTCATGACGCTGGCGGGAACGTCGCCGTCGCTCCTCAAGGACCTGCCCGCGAAGGCGTCCGAGAAGCTCGGCCAGCTCAAGCCCAACCGCCGCATCGCCGACCGGTCGCCGCTGAGCGATCTGGTCGAGCTCGAGGCGCTCACCCTGGCGGTGACCGGCAAGAAGATGGGGTTCCGGGCACTGCTGGAGATCGAGGACCCGCGCCTGCCGACGCCGACGCTGCAGAACCTCTTCGACCGCGCCGAGCAGCACGCCCGCGAATTGGAGGAACTGTGCGTGGAGTGCACCGGCGTGCTCAAGCAGCAGTGATCGAGATGGGTACCGCGAGCGACATCGCACACAATGCGCAGCACATGGTCAACGACTCCGGCGGGTTCCCCGCCCAGGAGCAGGAGCCGCCCGGGCTGACGTCCCGGATGGACCCCCGGCCCGATCACGGCGAGCACAGTTACCGCGGGTCCGGCCGACTGGAGGGCCTCAAGGCGCTCATCACCGGCGGGGACTCGGGCATCGGGCGGGCAGCCGCGATCGCCTTCGCGCGCGAGGGCGCGGACGTCGCGATCTCCTACCTGCCGGTCGAGCAGCCGGACGCCGAGGAGACGGCCGGGTGGATCGAGAAAGCCGGACGCCGCGCGGTCCTGCTCCCGGCGGACCTGCAGGACGAGTCGCAGTGCCGGAAGGTCGTCCGCGATGCCGCCGACCACCTGGGCGGGCTGGACGTCCTGGTCAACAACGCCGCGTACCAACACGCTCGCGGGGAGGGGCTAGAGACCATCGACACCGAGAACCTCGACCGGGTGATGAAGACCAACCTCTACGCCACGATCTGGGCCAGCCAGGAGGCGCTGCGGTTCCTCGGCCGCGGCTCGTCGATCATCAACACCACCTCGGTGCAGGCCTACCAGCCGGCCCCGCCGCTGATCGATTACGCGTCCACCAAGGCCGCGCTCAACAATCTCACCGTCAACCTGGCCAATGAGTTGGGCGAACGCGGGATCCGCGTCAACGCGGTCGCGCCCGGTCCCATCTGGACACCGTTGCAGCCCGCCACCCAGAAGGGCGACACCCTGCCCGAGTTCGGCGGCGACACCCCGCTCGGGCGGGCCGGGCAGCCCGGCGAGTGCGCCGGGGCGTACGTCTTCCTCGCCTCCCCGTCCGATGCGAGCTACGTCTCCGGAACCGTGCTGGGGGTGACGGGCGGCAAGCCCATCTTCTGACATGTCGACTCCCCTCGAGGAATACGCCCTCCTGTCCGACCTCCGGACCGGCGCGTTGGTGTCCCGCGACGGCAGCATCGACTGGCTGTGCCTGCCCCGTTTCGACTCCCCCGCCGTGTTCTCCGCGCTGCTCGGCGAACCCGAGGACGGACGATGGCTGTTGTCGGTGGTCGACGGTGAGGTGGTGGAGCGTCGCTACCTGCCTCTGACCTTCGTGCTGGAGACCACCTGGCGCACGCCCCGTGGAGTCGCGCGCATGACGGATTTCCTGCCTCGCAGCACCCGACAGGGTGACCTCATCCGCAAAGTGGAGTGCGTCGACGGCGAGGTGGAGGTCGAGCACGACCTGCGGCTGCGCTTCGACTATTCCCGCGCCACCCCGTGGACCAGGGAAATCGCCCGTGACGGCGACGAGCGGGCACTGCTCTCACTGGCCGGACCCGACGCCATCCTGGTGACCGGCCCGACCCTGCAGTGCCCGGACACGGACCTCGGTGGCTCCGGCGGGCAGCGGGCCACCCGACTGGAGGGCAGGTTCGCCCTGGCGAGCGGCGAATCTCTGGCGTGGGACCTCACCTGGTTCCCGTCCCACCAGGACCCGCCCGCTCCGCCGGACACCGAGCAGGCCCTCGGCGCCACGGTCGCGATGTGGCGGGAGTGGGCCAACCAGCTGTCGGTGGACGGCCCCTACCGGGAGGAGGTCGTCCAGTCCCTACTGGTGTTGCGCGCACTGACGAACCTCGACACCGGCGGCATCGTGGCCGCCCCCACCACGTCGCTCCCGGAGGAGTTCGGCGGCGGCCGCAACTGGGACTACCGCTACACCTGGCTGCGCGACGCCGCGTTCACCATCGAGGTCGTGGTGGCGCACGGGCTCACCCGGGGCGCGACCCTGTGGCGCGACTGGCTCCTGCGCGCGGTCGCCGGTGACGCCCGGGACGTCCGGATCATGTACGGGCTCTCGGGCGAACGGCAGCTACGCGAGGAGGAGCTCGGCCACCTCAACGGGTACGAGGACTCGCGCCCCGTCCGCATCGGCAACGGAGCCGCCGACCAGTACCAGGCGGACGTCGTGGGCGAGGTGATGATCGCCCTGCACGAGCTGCGCGCGGCGGGCGTGGACGAGAACGAGTACACCTGGGGCCTCCAGAAGAGCCTGCTGGACTACGCCGAGGCGAACGTCGACCGCGAGGACCACGGCATCTGGGAGATGCGCGGCGACACCCACCACTTCACCCACGGCCGGGCCATGATGTGGGCGGCCTTCGACCGCGGGATCAAGGCGGTCGAGGAGTTCGGCCTCGACGGTGACGTCGAGCGCTGGCGGGAACTGCGCGCCCGGCTGGCCGAGGAGATCGAGGCGAAGGGGTTCGATCCGGAGCTGGGCAGCTACACCCAGACCTATGACAACGACGAGGTCGACGCGTCCCTGCTCCAGCTTCCCCACACGGGTTATCTGGCCTTTGACGACCCACGCATGCTCGGCACGGTCGCCAGGATCGAGAAGGACCTGGTCAGCGGGTTCGGATTGGTCAACCGCTATCGAACCGCCAGCGGCATGGACGGGGTCGGCGGCACCGAGTACCCGTTCGTGATGTGCACGTTCTGGCTGGTCGAGCAGTACGCCTGCAGGGGGCGGCTCGCAGACGCCGAGAAGCTCATGGGCGACCTACTGGCCCGCGCGAGTGACCTCGGCCTCTTCGCCGAGGAGTACGACCCGGACACAGGACGTCAAGCGGGCAACTTCCCCCAGGCGTTCAGCCACATGGGACTGATCCGGGCCGCGGACGCCATCGACGCCGCACGCGGCGCCCGCTCCGCACCCGGAGCCCAGCACAAGGAGGACTGAGCGATGGCCGACTACGGGTTCCACGCCTCCCACGAACAGATCTCGCCCGGTCGACTCCTCGCCGACGTGCAGCGGGCCGAGCGAGCGGGATTCCGCATGGCGATGTGCTCCGACCACTTCGCGCCGTGGTCCGTTCGTCAGGGCCACTCGGGCTTCGCCTGGTCCTGGCTGGGCGCCGCGCTGGCCACCACCGACCTCGAGCTGGGCACCGTGTGCGCACCCGGGCAGCGCTACCACCCCGCGGTGGTCGCCCAGGCGTCGGCGACCCTGGCGCAGATGTTCCCCGGACGCTTCTGGCTGGCCCTGGGCAGCGGCCAGAACATGAACGAGCACATCACCGGAGCCCCCTGGCCCGCCAAGGACCTCCGTCAGGCACGGCTCGAGGAATGCGTCGACGTCATCCGCCGCCTGCACGCCGGCGAGGAGGTCACCCACCGCGGACTCGTGGAGGTCGACCGGGCACGCGTCTACTCCCTGCCCGACGCCCCGCCGCCTCTCCTCGGGCCCGCGCTCACCCCGGCCACCGCCGAGCGGGCCGCCGCCTGGGCGGACGGGCTCATCACCGTCAACGCCGACCTCGAGACCGTGGCCGGGATCGTAGGCGCCTACCGCGCCGCCGGCGGGCGCGGGCCGCTCGCCCTGCAGGTCCACATCTCGATCGCCGACACTATCGAGCGGGCCCGCGACCTCGTCCGCGACCAGTGGCGCAACAACGCGGTCGACTCGCCCCTCGACGCGGACCTGGCCACCCCGGAGGAACTCGACCTCGCCGGACGCCGCCTGTCAGACGAGAAGATCGCCGAGGCCGTGATCGTCACCGACTCCGTCGACGACCTCATCGGTCGACTGCGCGATTTCGAGGCACTCGGCTTCGAGCGGATCTACCTCCACCACGTCTCGCGGGACCAGACACCGTTCCTCGAGCTGGCCGAGCAGGAACTGCTGCCCGAACTGCACGGTGCACGGCCGCGGAGTTCCACGTGAAACTCGCTGCTCCGGTCAGGAGGTGGCTTCGGCGCGATCCACTTCGGCCCCGTACAGCGTCCGGATGGCCTGCGCGGCCTCATCGAGCGGGCTGATCGCCCGACGTGCCCGTGACACGGCCACCGCCCCTTCGAGAATACAGAGCGACTGCAGGGCGAGGCGATCCGCCGACGTCGTCGTCATACCTCTCTCCTCCAACATCCGCGCCAACACCGACTGCCACCGCCCAAACGCCTCCCCCGCCTGCTCGGTCAGTTCAGGCAGTGCCGGATCGGCGTCCACCACCACGGCGAGCACCGGACATCCCGCGCGGTAGTCGCTGGCGACCAACTGCTCGCGCCAGAGCGCGACGAATGCGTCCAGCGCGACAGCCGGATCGTCCTCCCCCGCCGCCCCGGCGAGCACGGTGATCGAGTCCGTCGCGAACTCGACCGCCTCCGACAGCAGTTGCGCGCGTCCGCCGGGAAAGTGGTGGTACACGGACCCTCGCGGTGCACCGCTGGCCGCCAGGACCTTGTCGATGGTCGTCCCCGCCACCCCGTTCTCCCGCAACAGGACCGCGGCGGTGCGGACCATTTTCTCGCGCGTCGCACCGCGACGCCCCCGCCCGGCCTCCGGCGTACTCGATCTCCCTGTGGGCATGCCCTGCATTCTACGTACTATGCTCTATGCCATAGTAAAGACACGACAGGGCGGACCCATCGATCGGGCCCCGGGGAACGGAGCAGGCATGTCACAGCAGGTCGGACCCATCAAGCGGGCGCTGTCCTCCGCGCGGGGGATGCAGATCGGGATGAGCCTCTGGCCGCCCTACCTCGCCTCGGGCGTGCGCATCGAGCACATCGCCCCGGACTTCAGCCGGGCGCGCGTGCGGCTGAACCGCCGGCCGTGGAACACCAACTACGTCGGCACGGCGTTCGGCGGCTCACTGTTCTCCATGTCCGACCCGTTCTGGATGTTCCTGCTGATGCGCCGTCTGGGGTCGGAGTACGTGGTGTGGGACGTCGCCGGCGAGATCGACTTCGTCTCACCCGGGCGCACGGCCGTCCACGCGGAGTTCGAGGTAACCGCCGAGCAGGTCGCCGAGATCCGCGACGCGGCCGCCGGCGGCGAGAAGGTACTGCGGTGGTTCAGCACCGACCTGACCGATGACAACGGCCAGGTCGTGGCGCGGGTGCGCAAGCAGATCTACGTGCGCCGCAAGCGCGATGCGGCCGCGCCGGCGCCCGGCAGCGCGGCCGTCACGGCAACCGGGGTGCCGGCGACGCGACCCTGACGCCGCCTCGGTCGGGCTCTACCCGGGACGGTCAGGCGAACGGCGCTCCGGGGCCCGCGCCGACGCGATAAGCGCGGTGACCCCCACCATCGACAAGAGGGTTTCGACCACATCTACTCGCACGATGTGGTCGAAACCCTCTTGTCGATGAGGCCGGAGGGAGCTCACGCGCCTTATCGGTCGCGCCCCGCCCGCAACGTCAGGCGTTCGCGCCCTGCTGCTCCTTGACGGCGGTCAGGATCTCGCCGACACGGTCCTTGGCGTCACCGAACAGCATGTCGGTGTTGTCGCGGAAGAACAGCGGGTTCTGCACGCCGGCGTAACCGGCGGCCATGGACCGCTTGAACACGATGACGTTCTCCGCCTCCCACACGTGCAGCACGGGCATGCCGGCGATCGGGCTGCCCGGGTCCTCGGCGGCGTCCGGGTTGACCGTGTCGTTGGCGCCGATGACCAGCACGACGTCGGTGTCGGCGAAGTCGTCGTTGATCTCGTCGAGCTCGAGCACGATGTCGTACGGCACCTTGGCCTCGGCCAGCAGCACGTTCATGTGTCCGGGCAGACGACCGGCGACCGGGTGGACGGCGAAGCGCACGTCCACGCCGCGGTCCCGCAGGGTGCGGGTCAGGTCGGCCACCGGGTACTGGGCCTGGGCCACGGCCATGCCGTAACCCGGCGCGATGATCACCGAGCTGGCGTTCGCGAGCATCTCCGCGGCACCGGCGACGTCGATCTCAGTGTGCTCGCCGTGGTCCTTGCCCTCACCGGAGGAGGCCTCGATACCGAAGCCGCCCATGATGACCGAGAAGAACGAGCGGTTCATCGCCTTGCACATGATGTACGACAGGTAGGCACCCGAGGAGCCGACAAGCGCGCCGGTCACGATCAGCAGGTCGTTACCGAGCAGGAAGCCGGTCGCCGCGGCGGCCCAGCCGGAGTACGAGTTGAGCATCGACACCACCACGGGCATGTCGCCGCCGCCGATGGAGGCCACCAGGTGCCAGCCCAGCGCCAGGGCCAGGACGGTGACGACGACGAGCATCCACAACGCCGGGCTGATGACGAACCACACCGTCAGCACGAGGAACGCCACGAGGATTCCGGCGTTGATCAGGTTCTTTCCGGGCAGGACCAGCGGCGCGGACTTCATCTTGGCCGACAGCTTGAGGTAGGCCACGATCGAGCCGGTGAAGGTCACGGCGCCGATGAACACACCGATGAACACCTCGGCGTGGTGGATGCCCAGCAAGGAGCCGGTCAGCTCACCGTGGAGCTCGGGCTCGAGGTAACCGTTCCAGCCCACCAGCACGGCGGCCAGACCGACGAACGAGTGCAGGAGGGCGATGAGCTCGGGCATCTCGGTCATCTGCACGCTGCGCGCGCGCATCAGGCCGATTCCGGCACCGACGATGACGGCGACGGCCATCAGGGCGATGCCGATCGTGGCGGGCTGGTGATCGAGGACCAGGACGACAGTGGCCACCAGAGCGATGGCCATGCCGGCGATACCGAAGGTCAGTCCGCGACGGGCGGTCTCATGCTTGGACAGGCCTGCCAGGGACAGGATGAACAGCAGCGCTGCGACGAGGTAGGCCGCGTTGGCGGCGGTCACGAGTGACATGGACTCAGGCTCCCTTCGAGAACATGCCGAGCATGCGACGGGTCACGGCGAAACCGCCGAAGACGTTGATGGACGCGACGAGGATCGCGATGGCGGCGAGCGCCAGGCCGAGGGTGTTGTCGATCCCGACCTGCAGCAACGCACCCACGACGATCACTCCGGAGATCGCGTTGGTCACCGACATCAACGGGGTGTGCAGCGCGTGGTGCACGTTGCCGATGACGTAGTAGCCGATCACGATCGCCAACACGAAGACCGTGATGTGGCGCGGGATGTCCCCCGGCGCGACCGCGGTGAGCAGCAGCAGCAACGCCATGCCAGCGGCGATCAGGCCGAGCTTCGCGCCGGCCGACATCTTCTTCTTCTCAGGTTTGGGCTCGACCGGTTCGGGGGCAGCGGCCGCCGCGGGGGCGGCACTGACCTGCACCGGCGGGGGCGGCCACATGACCTCGCCGCCCCGGGCCACCGTCACGCCGCGCTGGACCACGTCGTCCATGTCCAGCGCCCACGCGCCGTCCTTGCCCGGGGTGACCAGCTTGGTCAGGTTGACCAGGTTGGTGCCGTACAGCTGCGAGGCCTGGGCGGGCAGGCGCCCGGCCAGGTCTGTGTAGCCGATGATCGTCACACCGCCCTCGGTCACGACGACCTCGTCGGCCACGCTGCCCTCGACGTTGCCGCCCTGCGCGGCGGCCATGTCCACGATCACCGAGCCACGCTTCATCACCGCGATGTCGGCGGCGGTGATCAGGCGCGGTGCCTGCCGGCCCGGGATCAGCGCGGTGGTGATGATGATGTCCACGTCGGCGGCCTGGTCCGAGTACAGCTTCGCCGCGGCCCGGTCGTAGGCCTCACTGGTGGCCTTGGCGTACCCGTCGGTGGAGACGACCTTCTCCTCCTCGGGCACCTCCACGGGCAGGTATTCGCCGCCGATGGACTTGACCTGGTCGGCCACCTCGGGGCGCGGATCGGTCGCGCGGACGATGGCGCCCAAGCTGGAGGCGGCCCCGATCGCGGCGAGACCGGCCACGCCCGCACCGGCCACCAGCACCTTGGCCGGCGGGACCTTGCCCGCCGCGGTGACCTGGCCGGTGAAGAACCGGCCGAAGTGGTGCGCCGCCTCGATCACGGCGCGGTAGCCGGCGATGTTGGCCATCGACGACAGCACGTCCATCGACTGCGCACGCGAGATTCGCGGGACCGCATCCATCGCCAGCGCGGTCACGCCGCGTTCGGCGAACAGCTCGATCAGCTTCTCGTTCTGCGCCGGCGCGAGCAGGCCCGCCAGGGTCGCGCCGCGGCGCATCCGGCCGACCTCGGCCTCGGTGGGCACGGCGACCTTCATCACCACGTCCGCCGACCACGCGGCATCACCATCGGCCAGCTCGGCACCGGCCGCCGCATAGGCGGCATCCGCGAACTCCGCGCGCCTGCCGGCGCCGTGCTCCACCACGACCCGGTATCCCAGGCCGATCAGCTTCGCCACCGTCTCGGGCGTCGCCGCCACCCGGTTCTCGGCCGGATTGGACTCGGCGACCACACCGATCACCGACGGCCCCTCGGCCGTCTCCCGGACTTCGGAATCAGGCGTCACTTCGGGGATCTCTTCAAGGCTCGAGGCCATAAGGGTTTCCTTTGACAGCGTTGTTATGAGAACCGGCACCCACGCGCCGGTTCAGTCCGTAATGTCTGCGAGACGTATCCATTTGTGTCGACGGCTCGCGTCGAGGTGTCGCGAGGGGCCCGTCGACGGTCGTCCGCGCAGGTATCACGACGCAATCGTGGGCAAGAGGGTGGCCCGTGCATCGTCCGCCGTTGTGGCGTCTCTCCCGGGGACGGACGGGGGTGTCGCCTGACCGCCGGAAGAACTTCCGTGTGACCTTACGGGATGATGTGGTCCTGAAAGAACCCGGGAAGGCCACTACCGGCGGTTCTGTGAGGTATCCCACAAAGAGGTGAGGCGCGCCTCAGGTCAGCAGCCCGTCGTCGACCTCGTCCCACGAGCGCACCCCAGCCAGCCCCATCGTCAGGTCGATCTCGGCCAGCAGGTTGTCCAGTACCGCGCTGACGCCGCGGCGGCCGTCGATCGCCAGTCCGTACAGGTGCGGGCGGCCGAGCGTCACCGCGTCGGCGCCGCAGGCCATCGCCTTGACCACGTCTGCGCCACTGCGGATCCCGGAGTCCAGGAGGGCCGTCGGCTCCGTCCCCACCGCCTCGCGCACCGCGACGAGCGCGTCGAGGCTGCCGATCGAGCCGTCGACCTGGCGGCCGCCGTGGTTGGAGATCATCACCGCGTCCACGCCGAGGTCCACCGCGCGGCGGGCGTCATCGGGGTGGAGCACGCCCTTGAGGACGACGGGCAGGCGGGTGCGCTCCCGCAGCGTGGTGATGTGGTCCCAGCTCAGCGCCGGGTTGGAGAAGGTGTCGAGGAAGGTCTGCACGGCGGCGCGGGGCTCGGGCGCGCGGAGGTTGTCCAGTAGGCCGCCGGGGTGGTTGCGCGCCATCTCGAGCAGGGTCCGCACCGCCTGCGGCGTGACCTTCACCGGGTCCTCGGGCTCGTCGGCGGCGATCCGCTCGGCGACGAGCTCGGAGAACCGGGGGTCGGAGGTGTACTGCGCGATCCCGACGCCCCGGGTGAAAAGGAGGGAGCCGAGGTCGAGGTCCCACGGCCGCCAGCCGAGCTGGGTGGTGTCGAGGGTGACGACGACGGCGTCGGCGTCGGCGTCGATCTCCTCGGGCCGGGAGAGGAAGCTGTCGACGAGCTGTTCATCGCTGCTCCACTACAGCTGGAACTACCGCGGCGGCGGCACCCACGTCCAGGTCGGCGTCCCGGGTGATGAGCCCGGCCGCCCCGATCGGCGCCACCAGCACCGGGGCGGGCAGTCGCCGGCCCAGCAGCTCCACCGTCAGGTCGCGGTCGGTCGTGTCGCGCAGCATCCGGGGGATGACCCGGCGCCGGTCGAACGCCTCGCGGTTGGCGTCCATCGTGCGCCCGGCCCCGGCGCCGCCGTATATATACGCCCATGCCTTCCTCCCGCCCGGGCGGCGCAGCAGCGCGCGCCGGGCGGCGGCCTCGAGCCGCTCGGGCCCGGTGGGGACCTTCGGCATGATCCCGGAGATCCCCGCCCGGTAGAGGACGTTCTGGCGGGCGCGGCCGAACGGGCCAGGCGGTGTGGGCATGGTCGTCACGCTACCGGCGTCGGCACGCCCGGACGGCGGAAGCGACCCGCCCCCTCCCCGGGGACGGGCCGCCTGTGCCGTGTGCGGATCGTGCGGCGGGGTCAGTTCCCGCCGAACATGCCCGTGAGGCTGCTCAGCCCCTCCTCACCGAGCACACCCTCGATGCTGCCCATGTCGAGCGAGCCGACCATGATCGGGTCCGGCTCCGGCGGCCCGGGCTCCTCGATGACGATCTCGTCGGCGGTCACCGTGATCACGGTCGCGGCGTCGGTCTCCGACGGGGCGATGATCTCATCGGTGCCTCGCGTGCCCGAGTACTCGGCAGTCATCCGGTACTCGCCGCGCTCGGCGAACCGGTGGGTGAAGACCGCGGTGGCCTCGCCGGTGACGGGGTCGACGGTGACAGGCGCCGAGCCGATCGCCTCGCCGTCGGAGAAGAACCACACCGAGCCGAGGTCCTTGGCCGCGGCGTCGGTGAGCTCGCCGCCGTCGGGGCGGGAGACCACGGCGGTGATGGTCACCTCGTCGCCGGCGGTGGCGGTGGTCTGCAGCTCGATAACGGTCGCCGAGTCCGCCTCGGGCAGGGCCTCCACGGTAAGGGTGACGGGAGCGGAGGTGGTGGCGAGGTAGCTCTTGCCACCGATCACCGCGCCGCCGAACACGGCCTCGATCTTCTTGTCGCCGGGGGTGGTGAACTCGTGCCCGGCCAGGACCGCGGTGCCGTCGTCGCCGGTCGTGGCGGTCCCGATGTCGCGGCCGTTCGCGCGGATGACGACCTCGGTTCCGGCGGGCAGCGGGGCGCCGTCGGAGGTGAGGGTGGCGGTGATGTCCACGCCGCGCCCGACGCGCACGGTGGCCGGGTCCACGGCCACGGTGAGCTCGGGGGTCTGCTCGGCGGCGAGGGTCACCTCGACCTCGTCGGACTCGGCACCGAGGTAGATGGTGTCGTCCGACTCCGACTGGAGGAGCCGCGCGGTGTAGCGGTGGACGGTGGTCTCGGCGACGCGGGCGTCCAGGTGGTCGGTGTAGGTGGCCGTGACACCGGTGACGGGGATGGTGGCGACGACGACGTCGTCCCGCAGGATCTCCACCTGTGCCCCGGCCGGGAGGTCCTGGCCGTTGCTCGTGTCCACGGTCACGTCGAGGGTGACGGGCAGCTGACCGCTCTCGACGAGGCCGCGGGTGGCGGCCAGGCCGACGGTGCTCGTGACCTCGGCCTTGGGCTCGGGGTTCACCGTGATGGTCGTAGTCCCGGAGGTCGACGCCGCGAACCGGGGTGAATCCCCGAGGTAGCGGGCGGTCACCTGCTGGGTGATCGGGGTGCGATTGTCGAGCAGGGGCACGCTGTGCTCGATGCTGGCGCGGCCGTTGGCGTCGACCGGCATGACGCCGATCGATTTGCCCCCGACAAAGAACTCGACGTTGCCGGCGGTGACCTTGTTCGACCCTGCCGTTGCCGCCACCGATGCGGTCAGCGTGGTCTTGCCGCCCTCCTCCACAGTGGCGGGATCGGCGGTCACCGTCGTGGTGGTGGCGACTGCGCCCAGGGTGAAACTCACGACGTTCTCAACGGTGGGGTACCACTTCGCATTCGTCTCTAATTCCGCGCGCACCCCGAAGCTGTGACGGCTACCCCCCTTGGCATCAGACGGGATATTCACTGAAATCCATCCCGAGCGGGAGGAACCCTTTCGAACACTCTTGTAGATGTCCGCGAATCCACCGGGCTGTCCGCCGAAGAAGGACGACTGACCATGATCACCGACACCTGTCAGGTCAGTTCCGCCACTGTCCTTCAGCGTGTAACCAGGAGGGACAGTGATCCCATATGTATGTAAAACACGGTTGGAAAACGGAGTGAATCCGGAGCCGCGAACGTTGGTGGCTGTGAGGTCGATCCGCACGTGACCACCGGGGCGGAGGTCGCTCTGACCGGTGTTGATGGTGGCCTTGAAGTCGAAGTCTCCGATGGGAACGGTCTTTGTGGTCTGAGCTGTGGCGGCGGGGGCGAGCCCCACCATGAGGGTAAAGGCCGCGAGTACGGCTAGAAGCTTGCGAATCATGAGATGTCAGTCCTATTCCTGGCCGTCAGCCGCCGAGGGAGCCGGAGAGGCTCCCCGTGCCGAGACCGCTGAGGGATCCGAGGTCGAGAGAGCCGGACGAGCCGGAACCGGGGGTGGCGGTGACGTCGTCGTCGCCCTCCCCGCCGATCACCGTGACGGTCGTCGAACCCGTCGCGCGCTCGGTCCCGTCGGCGGAGTGGTAGACGAACTGCACGAACTTGGACTCCGGGTAGCCGCTCGTCCACGTCAGGTCCACGTCAGCGACGCCGCGGGTGACGGCGATACGCACCGGCTGTCCATTGCCGTCGAGGACGGGTTCACCGTTGTTGACCACGGTGAGGTAGCCGTTCAGGGTGTCCCGGGAGGCGAGCTCGTCGTCGGGGGTCACGGTGACCCGGAAACGGCCGGTCTGGCCAGCCTCGAGCGCGTCGACAGGACCGTCGACGGTAACGGTGAGAGCCTCCTCGTCGAGGCCGGAGGCAGCGACCTGCACCGTGTGCGTGGCGGTGTGCGGTCGCAGGACCCGCGGATCGTCCGGGGTGAACTCGACCGTGACGGTCCGGTCCGTCGCCGCCGCGGGCGGGAAGGTGAGGTCAACGGTGGCCTCGCCGTCCACGACCTCGACATCTGTGGCCACGACGCGGCCGTCGATCCGGACCACCGCGGTGCCGTCGGCGCCGGCCGGAGAGGTGACGATCCGGAACCCGGTGGCCCGTCCCGGCTCCACCGTCGCGGGCCCGATGAGCTCGGAGCTGGTGGCCTCGGCATCGAGGATCTCCAGGGTGCCGGAGTCCGTGGCGCGGGTCTGTTCGCTCCCCGCGGGGTGGAAGGTCGCGCTCACCTCGACGTCGCCCTGGCGACCGAACGTGAACTCGGCGGCGGCCCGGCCGTCCACCACGTCCACGACGCGGGTCTCGGAGCCGGCGACAAACTCGACCCGGCCCTGCGGATCGGTGGTGCCCTCGGCCGGGTTGATCACGGCCTCGAGCCGGACCGGCTCGGCCACGTAGCCCGGGGCGTCGAGGCCGTTGAGGATCAGCGTCGTGTTGCTACTCTCCTCGACCAGGATCGTCGCCGTCGCAGTCGCCGTGCCGTACGCGGACGTCGCGGAGGGCGTGAACACAGCTTCTACCGTGGTCTCGCCCGGCATGGTGAAGGTCATGCTGGTCGCAGCCTGACCATCCCGCACGGCGACTTCACGGACCTGGTCGCCGGCGGTGAACGTGACGGTGCCACGCGCCTCGGACGGCAAGCTCACCGAGACCGGGGTGCGGGTGTTGGCCTCGGCCGTCGCGGGCGCGGTCATCGTCATCTCGGTCGCCAGCCGCTCCGGGGTGACCCTCACCTCCGAGGTGGCCGTGGCGTACCGCTGATCAGTGGGCGTGAATCGCGACGTGACCACGGCCTCGGCCGGATCGGTGAACGTCAGCGTGGCCCTGGCCTCCCCGGTGGTCGTATTGACCGGAGTGGTGACCCGCTGGCTACCGCTGGTGAACGTCACCTCGCCGGCGATCTTGGGGTCGACGGTGGCCACGAACTCGGCCGGTTCCCGCAGGAGCACCTGGTCCGGGCCGGTGAGGGTGCTGGAGGTCGGCAGGCCAACGATCTCGACGGTCTTCATCGTCGCGGCGCCGCCGTTGATCGGGGCAGTTGCCGACGAGCGGGGGCTGCAGTAGCCGGGAACCCACCGGGTTCCAGCTGCATCCACCGATGCGAGCAGAGTGAGGTAACTGGCCGCATTGGCACCGTACGTCGCGGCCGCGCCCTGGGTTCGGACGCCGATATTCGCGGTCCCGGCGCGCTCGGCCTCGAAAGTCAATGTGACCTTGGGGAACCGGAAGTCCAGGGCGTTCTTCCCGCTCAGGTCCATACTCAGTCCGGCGTGGTTGCTCGTCGAGACCTTCCCGCCGTTGCCGATGGTGTTGTGACCCTTATCGGTCAGACGCAGGACAGTGCCGTTCACGTCAGGGCCACCGTTCTCGTTCACGGTGATGATCTGACCGTTGGCGATCGGGATGTTGCCGCCGCTGAAGCTGTAGTCGACCAGCTTCGTGCCGGCCGGGCGCTGCAGGTCGAGCTTGAGCCGTGAAGCCTGCTTGAGCGACACCAAGGAAGGAAGACTGTCCAGTTCGACGTTGATCGGGTCGATGTCGAAGGTGACGTCGAAGCGCTCTCCTGCGTTGACCGACTCGGGAGCTGTGACGTGGATCTGCACCGGATTCTTGGGGGTGATGTCCATCGGCCCGCCCATGCCAAAGAGGCTGGGAGCGGCTATGTAGCAGGTGGTGTCAAACGATGTGGTCGACCGCGTCTGCTGCGCCGTGGCCACCGACGGAACGGTGGCCACGCCGAGGGTGACGACGACGGCTGAGAACCACGCGAGTACGCGGCGCATGGGCTTCCTCGAAAAACTTGAAGGGTGCGCCCTGAGGGGACATGGGCACATGTCGGAGTACGACGAAACTATATAGGGGATTCTCAGTTGCGCAACAGGTCGACAGTACTTCTCAGGCGCATCACTTAGCTGACCAAACCTACGTTGGGCGGATTTGTCCCGAATGTCACGCGCTCTCAACCTCCACTTCATCCAGACGTCAGCGCTAGTCTTCCGGGGCGCGGGACCACGAAGAGTTACCGTCGTCACACCGCTGTATCGCCGACAGGACGTTCACCTCTGAGCGCGGCACCATTCATCAGATTGGGGCTTTACTTATATTACGGATTCATTACTATGAGCTCAGTTCCCCTTCTCCCGGCTGTCCGCCACTGCTGATCGGATTCAGCGCCCGAAACCACGGACAAACCGGTGCTCGACCCCTGCGCACCCTCTGGAGTCTCTCGATGTCTGCCCACGCCCCCACGTCTCACGTGCACCTCGTGCCATCGGTGTCACGGCCTGCGCGCATCGCGACCGCGCTCCTCGCAGCACTCGCGCTGGTGCTGGGACTCGCTCCTGCAGCGCAGGCTCAGCAGTTGAGCATCTCAAATCCGGCGACCATCACGCACGATCGATTCGAGTTCACGATGGGCGTTCGCACTGCTGGGAGCAACTTTGTACCCGGGGGCAATGTGTGGATCGAGAACACCGCGAAGTTCAACGGCAACTTGGTTTACCGATGGTCGAACCTGCGCAAGTGGGGCGTCATCACCAACCCTGGCGGGTTCGGGTACGTATCCCACTCGGGCGAAACCATGCAGAACATGCGCACCGAATCTGGCAACTTCGTGGGAGGAAATCTAGCCGATACAAGGATCGATAACGGCGAGACCCGGAGATACCAATTGAGCGCGCGCATCCCCGCAGACGCGCAAGGCGGGCAGCGCTTCAACCTCGGTCTCCGAGCCGAAGTAACTAACGACTGGAATCAGATTGAGTATCCAAGCCGCATCTGGTTCGACATGCCTGCGGTCGCTACCACCACGCAGGCCGTCACCGTGAGCCCGAGCACCGGGCGGGTCGGCGAGACGGTCACCCTCTCCACGCGCGTGACCGCCAACCACGGCACCAACACCCCGACCGGAACCGTGCGATTCGCGGTGGACGGCAAGACCCTTACCGCGAACGTGGTCAACGGCGTGGCCACCGCCACCACGACATTCGACACCACCGGCTCCAAGTCGGTCACCGCCAGCTACACGCCGACGAACTCGGCCCAGTGGCGCACCTCCTCACGCACCGGCACGGTCAACATCCAGAGCGAGGCCACCCGGACCGACCTCTCCCTCGACAAGGTGGAGGTCCTCGCCGGCGGCACCGTCCAGGCCGCCGCCAGCGTGAACCCGGCCGGCGCCGAAGGCGAGATCGAGTTCGTGGCCGGCGAGCACACCGTCCGCGTCCCCGTCACCGCTGACGGCACCGCCACCGCCGAGCTCCCCGCCGACACCGCGGGCGACATGACCGTCACAGCGACTTTCATCCCGGCCGACCCGCAGCGCTACACCAGCAGCACGGACAGCGAGACGATCGACGTCTTTGAGCAGACCGCCACCAACACCGAGGTCACCGCCGGCAACGAGCCCGTTGAGGCCGGTAAGCCCACCACGCTGACCGCCACCGTCACCCCGGCGGCCGCGGCCGGCACCGCCACGTTCACCATCGGCGGGCAGGACTACACCGCGACCGTCTCGGGCGGCGTCGCCACGCTGGAGCACACCTTCCCGGAGGCGGGCGACCACGTCGTCGTCGTCGACTTCACCCCCACCAACGGTGACCGCTACCTGCCCAGTTCCGGTCAGACCACCATCTCGGTCGACTCCGAGACCACGGCCACCGACCTGACCCTCGACCCGCTCACGGTCACCGCCGGCGGCATCGTCGAGGCCACCGCCACGGTCACCCCGGCGGGCGCCGAAGGCGAGGTCGAGTTCACGGCCGGTGACCAGACCATCCGTGTCCCCGTGACCGACGACGGCACCGCCAGCGCCGAGTTCACCGCCGCCACGGCCGGCGAGCTGACCGTCACCGCAACGTTCCACCCCGCCGACCCCGACCGGTACACCACCAGCACCGACACAAAGTCGGTGGACGTGACCGCCGAGGCGACCCAGACGGTGCTGACCGTCGACCAGGACGAGGTCATCCCCGGAGACTCGGTCCGGGCCACCGCCACCGTCTCCCCCGCCGGAGCCGCCGGCACGGTCGATTTCAGCAACGGCGAGACCACAGTCAGCGCCCCGGTGAACGCCGAGGGCACCGCCGTCGCGGACATCGACGCCACCACAACCGGCCCGATGGAGATCACCGCCACCTTCCTCCCGGCCGACACCGGCCGCTACAGCGGCAGCACGGATTCGCTGAGCGTCACCGTGCTGGACAAAATCGCCACCTCCGTCAGCGTCAGCTCCGGGTCCGGACCGGCGCGGGTCGACGAGCCCACCACGCTGACCGCGAGGGTCACCCCTGCCGCCGCAGCTGGAACCGTCACCGTCACCGTCGACGGGCAGACCTACACCGCCGACGTCTCAGGGGGCGTCGCGACGGTCGCCCACACCTTCACCACCGCCGGCGAGCACGCCGTCGAGGCCGCGTTCGCCCCGACCAACGCCGATCGCTACGACGGCAGCACCGGCCAGGGCACCGTGACCGTGGAGTCTGAGGCCACCGCCACCGACCTGACGCTGGATCCGATCCAGGTCACCGCCGGCGGCACCATCCAGGCCACCGCCGCCGTCACCCCGGCCGAGGCCCAGGGCCAGGTCCGGTTCGAATACGGCGACCAGACCCGCACGGTCGAGGTCGCGAACGGCTCGGCCACCGCCGAGTTCGACGCGGCGACCGCCGGCACCGATACCGTGACGGCCACGTTCGTCCCGGCCAACCCGGACCGCTACACCAGCAGCACTGACAGCAAGACGGTGAACGTCGACGCCGCGGCCACGACGACCGAGGTCACAGTGGAGACCGGCCCGATCCGGGTCGACGAGCCCACCACCCTGACGGCCACCGTCACCCCGGCGGCCGCGGCGGGCACCGTCGCGTTCACCGTCGACGGGCAGACCTACACCGCAACCGTCTCAGGCGGCGTCGCGGAGGTTGCCCACACCTTCACCACCGTCGGCGGGCACACCGTCGCCGCCGAGTTCACCCCGGCCGACGCCGGCCGCTACAGCGGTAGCACCGGCCATACCACCGTCTCGGTCGAGTCGGAGGCCACCGCCACCGACCTCACGCTCGACCCGATCCAGGTAACCGCCGGCGGCACCATCCAGGCCACCGCCGCCATCACCCCGGCCGAAGCCGAGGGCCAGGTCCGGTTCGAATACGGCGACCAGACCCGCACGGTCGAGGTGGTGAACGGCTCGGCCTCCGCCGAATTCGACGCGGCAACCGCCGGCACCGGAACCGTCACGGCCACCTTCGTCCCGACCAACCCGGACCGCTACACCGGCAGCTCGGACAGCAAGAACGTCGAGGTCAACGCGGAGGCAACTGCCACCGAGCTGAGCATCGATCCCGCAGCGGTGACCGTCGGCGAGACCGTCACCGCCACCGCGACCATCACGCCCGCCGGGGCGGCAGGCACGGTCGAGTTCGCCTACGACGGCCAGACCACGACGGTCCAGGTGGTGAACGGCACCGCGACCGCCGAGTTCGAGGCCACGACCACCGACGCCATCACGGCGACCTTCGCCCCCGCCGACACCGGGCGCTACAGCGGAAGCTCCGACACCGCGACGTTCACCGTCAACGCCGAGGCCACCGCCACCGACCTGACCCTGGACCCGATCCAGGTCACCGCCGGCGGCATCATCCAAGCCACTGCCGCCATCACCCCGGCCGAGGCCCAGGGCCAGGTCCGGTTCGAATACGGCGACCAGACCCACACGATCGAGGTCGCGAACGGCTCGGCCACCGCCGAGTTCACCGCCGCCACGGCCGGCACCGGCACCATCAAGGCCACCTTCGTCCCGGCCGACCCAGACCGCTACACCAGTAGCACCGACACCGAGACCGTCCAGATCGACGCCGAGGCCACCGGGGTCAGCGTCACCCCGGGCCCGGCCACGGCAGGCGAGCCCACCACGCTCACCGCCCAGGTCACCCCGGCCGGCGCCGCGGGCACCGTCGAGTTCACCGTCGACGGGCAGACCCACACTGCGAACGTCACGAACGGCACAACCACGGTCGAGCACACCTTCGCCGAGGCGGGCGACCACGTCGTCGTCGTCGACTTCACCCCCGCCGACTCCGGGCGCTACACCGCCAGCACCGGCCGGACCACCGTCACCGTCGAGGCGGGACCCGTCACGGAGCCCACGTCGGTCGAGCTCGTCGCCGACGAGGCCGTGGCCGGCGAGGAGAACACCCTCACCGCGCGGGTCACCCCGGCGGACGCGGCGGGGCAGGTGCGCTTCACCGTGGACGGCCGCGAGCACCTGGTCCCGGTGGTCGACGGCGTGGCGACGCTGGTCCACACCCCCGGCGAGCCCGGCCGCTACACGGTCCGCGCGGAGTTCGTCCCGACCGATCCCCACGCCCACGCCCCGAGCGAGGAGACCGGGACGCTGGTCGTGGTCGACGAGGACGAGGACGACGACAACGAGGTCACCGATCCCCCGGCGACGGGCTCGGGCTCGCTGAGCCTCACCGCGTTCATCGGATCGATCGCGCTCGGCTCGGTGCTGCACGGCTCCGGATCGCTGGCCTCCCTCGGCAGCTGACCCACCCTCGGGCCGGGTCGGGCCACCCCGACCCGGCCACCCGACCCCCCTCCCCTACCCACCAGTCCCGCTCACAGGAGTTCTCATGACCATGTCCCGCATCGCCACCCGCATCGCCGCAGTCGCCGCCGCCTCCGCAGCCCTCACCGTCGGCGCCGCCGGCGTCGCCTCCGCCGCCACCTCCAGCTACAACGTCGACGGCAACACCGTCTCGGCCACCTTCAAGGCCGGCATCACCGCCCCCATCGGTGGCTGCGTGGCCGTGGTCGCCGAGCGCGACGCCGCGGACAACATTGCCGGCATGATCAAGAACATCAACCTTGACAACATCGTCGGCACTCTCTCGGGCGAGCGGACCACCATCCTGCGCACTGACAGCGGTAGCCCCGTCGCGTTGCCGATCATTACCCGCCCGGTCACCTTGTCCGCAGACAACATCCCGACCGGGGTGCACTCGCTGGTCACCTACTGCGCGGGCGACAACGTCCCGGTCACCCGCACCATCGCCACCGGCGATGCGGTCAACCCGATGGGTAGCGTCGTCAGTGACGGACCGGCCCTGTTCTCGTCGGGAATGAACTTCTTCTGACACCAAACGACCTAGAATCGGCCCGCCCCTTGTCTGGGGCGGGCCGATTCTGGTTGTGGTGATCGTGCGTGAACTCTGGTCCGCTAGG
>NZ_BCSW01000033.1 GCF_001571065.1 Dietzia cinnamea NBRC 102147 | reverse complement strand
CTAGCAGTGTTCGTGGTGGCGGCGTTCGTCTCGTCGGCCGGCTCATCGGCAGTGCCAGGGGCGGCGGCGCCCGCGGCAGAGCCCGCCGTCGACGGAGAGGCGTTGCCCGGGCGCATACTCGGCGTGTTGGGCGGCGCGGGGTTCTGCTTCTTCGCCTTCGCCGGGTACGCCCGCATCGCCACGCTCGGGGAGGAGGTGCGCGACCCGGGCCGCACGATCCCGAGAGCGGTCGTCATCGCCATCAGCGTCGTGATCGCCGTCTACGCGATCGTTCTCGCCGCGACGGTCCACGTGCTCGGGGTGCAAGGCGTGGCCGCGAGCGCCGCGCCCGTGCTGGACGCCGCTGAAAGGGTCCCGGCCGGGGAGGTGCTCGCGCCCGTGGTGCGGATCGCCGCCGGGATCGCCGCGCTCGGGGCCCTGCTGGGCGGAGTGCTCGGCGTCTCCCGCACAACCCTGGCGATGGCGCGGGACCGGCACCTGCCCGCTCCGCTGGCGGCAGTGCACCCCACCACGCGGACGCCGTACGTCGCCGAGATCTGCGTGGGCGTGGTGGTGGCCGTGATCGTCCTGGCGGCCGACGTACGGCAGGCGATCGGGTTCTCCTCCTTCGCCGTCCTGATCTACTACCTCGTCGCGAACACCGCGGCCCTGCGTCTTGATCGACGGCGCCGCGGACTGCCGGCCTGGGTGCCGGTGCTCGGCGCGGTCGGATGCGTGATCGTCGCCGGGAGCCTGCCCTGGCAGTCGGTCGTCGGAGGCCTCGTCGTCTTCGTCGTCGGCGGTGTGGTCTACGCCGTCACCCGCCCCAGGGCGGTGACCCCGGGCGTAGCGTCACGGGCATGACCGAGCACCAGACACAGTCCGACCGGGCCCCGCAGGGCCAGAACCACCGCCGCCTGCTCCCGTCGCATCTGCGCCGGCCCGTGATCGGGGCGCCGATGGCCGGCGGCCCCACGACGCCCGAACTCATCGCCGCGGTGGGCGAGGCGGGGGGCCTGGGCATGATCGGCTCCGGTTACCTCGACGCCGCCGACACCAGAGCGGAGATCGGGCGCGTCCGCGAGCTCACCGACGCGCCGTTCGGCGTCAACGTGTTCCTGCTGGACCGCGCCGACTCCGACGCAGCGCTGGCGGCGGCGGGCGGTCCCGAGGCGGTCGAGCGCTACGCCGAGGCGATCGGGCCGGTCGCCAGGCGGCTCGAGGTGGCCCTCGCGGAGTCGCCGGGCTTCACCGACTTCGACCAGGAAGCCACGCTCGCCGCGCTGCTGGACGACCCGGTCGCGGTGGTCTCGTTCACCTTCGGCATCCCGGAGCCCGGCATGGTCCGTGCTCTACAGGACGTGGGCACGGCCGTGGTCGTGACGGTGGCAGGCGTCGCCGACGCGCGGCGGGCCGTCGAGGCCGGGGCGGACTGGCTGTCGGTCCAGAGCGCGGAGGCCGGCGGGCACCGTTCTACGACCACGGTGGGCGAGGAGCCCGACGACATCACGACGGTGGAACTGGTGCGGGCGGTGCGCGAGGCACTGCCGGAGGTGCAGTTCGTCGCCGCCGGCGGGATCAGCACCCCGCACGACGTCGCCGCCGTGCTCGCAGCGGGCGCGGACGGCGTCCAGCTCGGGACCGTGCTGCTGCGCACCCCTGAGGCGGGCACGAGCGCACTGCACCGGTCCGCGCTCGGCGACCCCCGGTTCACCGAGTCGCGGCCGACCCGCTGCTACACCGGTCGCTACGCGCGGGCGCTCGTCAACGAGTTCGTCGCGGAGTTCCACGAGGCCGCGCCGGCGGCGTACCCGCACCTGCACCTGCTCACCGGCCCGATGCGCAAGGCCGCCGCGCGGGCGGGCGACATCGAGGTGCCGCCACTGTGGGCGGGATCGCGCTGGCGGGCCGCCGACGCCTACGCCGACCAGCCGGCCGCGGAGGTCGTCGCGGAGCTGTGGGACCGCGCGGGCGAGCAGGCGGGCTGGGCCGAGTAGATCAGGTACGCGCCCACGGCGGCTAGGAAGAGGAGGCCCGCCGTTCGGCCTCGGCCGCGATGTCGGCGAGGTCCTGCTCCATGGTCTTGCGGGTGGACTTCTCGGCGAACTTTCCCATGAGCCCCATGACGACGCGGGAGACCGCGGGAGCGTGGGCAGTCTCGGCTCCCAAGCGCATCCGGAGCGTCGACCCGCCCTCGGCGTCGGGTGTGATGGTGAAGACGGTCGTGTACTCGGTCCCGCCGTTCTCGGCGACGATCGTGGTGGAGTGAGGCGGCTCGGCGGCCATCACCATCATCTCCTCGGTGGCCTTCATCCCGAACATCTTGCGGGTCTCGCGCCACCGCAGGCCGGGCTCATAGGGGCCGGTCGTGAGGATTTCGACCGCCACTACCCCGCTGAGCGTCCGGTGCGCCTCGGGGATGTCGGTGAGCACGGACCACACGGTGTCCGGGTCGGCGGCGACGTGGCGGGACAGGTCGAGCTCCATGGCCCCGAGTGTAGTGAAATGCACGGCGCCGGCATCCGTCCGAAGACGAATGCCGGCGCCGGGGTGTTGAAGGCGGGCGCTAGTGGCCCGCAGTCAACCAGATCAGGACAGCGAGCCCGTGATCTGGGTGACGAAGCCACCGAGGGTCTCGAGGACGTCGGCGAAGAGGCCAGCGCCCGCGTCGACGACCTGCGAGCCGGTGTTCACGGCGTCGGAGCCGGTGGCGAGGCCGGGGAGGAAAGTCTGGATGGAACCCATGGTGATGGTCCTTTCGTCAGGGGCGGCGCCGGATGCGCCGCTCGGTCTGGCGTGAGGATCCTGCGGACCGTTGGTCCCTCAAGATCTCACCACCAGACGCTACGTAGCTGGCCGGGCCGTTTCATCCGCTCGGACGCCGAAGAGGGCCCAAGGTCCGAGGGAATCGTTTACTTTTGCAGGTGAAGTCGCGGTCTCGGTTAATGTGATCTAGATCACTTCACGCGTCGCACTATGTATCGAGTGATCCGGCGAAAAGGGGGAGGGCCGGCTGAAATAGGCGACACCGGCATCCGCGCGAGGCGGATGCCGGTGTCGTTGCGTAGATCTGGGCCCGAAGGTCCGGGATCACTCAGCTCAGAGCGCGCCGACGATGTCGCCGAGCGAGCCGGTGACGGTGCCGTAGACGCCCTCGGCCGCGGTGGAGCCGGTGTTGACGAAGCCCTCGGCCGCGGTGGAGCCGGTCTCGATGAGGCTGTTGAAGAAGCCGAGGATGCCCTTGAAGATGGTCTCGATCATGAGAAACCCTTTCGTCTCTGAGCGGCGCCGGGGTGCGCCGCTGCCGTAGTGCAGTCCTGCTTGCGGACTCGCGAGGTACATCCGGCTCCGGGCTCGAGTCGTTACCCGACATCGGTGACAGGCCTGCCCTGTGGGCGCTGGCGCCGACGTCGGAATCTTTATCAACCGACGTCGGAGGTCCGCAAACATTTATGGTGTGATCTAACGCATATTTTGCCGAATGCCGTGCGCAGTGACTGGAGCTGTGGGGTGCGCCACGGATATCAGCGGCGCCGGCGCCCGTGGATGGCGGGCGCCGGCGCTGCGGGTGGGGGCCGGACCGGGGTCTGGCGTGCGTGGCCCCGGTCCGGATCTGGCCCGGGGGTCGGTCGAATCAGGAGCCGAAGGCGGTCGCGATGAACCGGGCACCCAGGGCTTCTACTGTGATGTGGTTCACAAATACATCCACTGGGTGGGCCTGCGTGTTGCACGGTCATCGCCAGGGAGCTCGGGAGTTCCAGCGGGGTGGCGGCGGGCGCCGGGGTGCGGCAGTAAGAATGGAGCACATGACGCCGCCCACGCAGCCCGCCCACGACCCCGTCCCGCTCCCGCCAGGCTTCCGCGCGCACGCAGGGGCCGCGGGACTGCGCGAGCGCGGTGACGACGTCTTCGTCGTCGTCAATGACGGCCCCTCCCCGGCCTCGTCCGCGGTGTTCACCCGCTCCCTCTTCGCGGGGCCGTCGGTCGTGCTCAGCCGACAGAACGCCGCCAGCGGTACGGCGCGCGGCGTGGTCGTGGTGGCCAAGAACGCCAACGTCGCCACCGGTGAGCAGGGAATGGCCGACGCGCGGGAGGTGCTCGAGCGCGCCGCCGACGCCATCGCCGTGGCCCCGGGGGAGCTGCTCATCGCCTCGACCGGCGTGATCGGCCGCCGCTACCCGATGGACAAGCTGCGCGCGCACCTCGACGGCCTGGCGGGCGCGACGTTCGACGCCGACGCCGTCGCGCTGGCGACCGCGATGATGACCACCGATACCCACCCCAAGACCGCGCGGGTGGAGGTGACGACGACGACGGGCGGCACCGCTCAGGTGGTGGGCATCGCCAAGGGTGTCGGGATGATCGAACCGGACATGGCAACGATGATCGCCGTGCTGTTCACCGATGCCGCAGTGGAGCCGGGTGTGCTGGACTCGGCGTTCCGGGCCGCGGTGGACGAGACCTTCAACTGCCTGTCCGTGGACACCGACACCTCGACCTCCGACACGGCCATCGCGCTGGCCAGCGGGGCGGGCGATCCGGTCGGCGAGGTCGAGCTGCGCGAGGCGTTCGAGGCGGTCTGCCTGGACCTCACCCGGCAGCTGGCCCGCGACGGCGAGGGCGCCACCAAACTGCTCACCGTCGAGGTCACGGGCGCGCGCGACCGCGCGCAGGCCAAGCGCGTGGCCAAGGCGATCCTCAACTCGCCGCTGGTCAAGACCGCCGTCCACGGGGCCGACCCCAACTGGGGCCGCGTGGCCATGGCGATCGGCAAGTGCCACGACGACACGGACATCGACCCCGAGCGGGTGCGGATCGTCTTCGGCGACCTCGAGACCTATCCCGCCTTCCCCGGTGAGGCGGAGCTCGAGCGGCTCACCGAGATCATGCGGGCCGAGGAGGTCACCATCTCCGTCGACCTGGGCGTGGAGGGCGGCGCCGCGGACGGCTCCTGCACGGTCTACGGCTGCGACCTCACGCGGGAGTACATCTCGATCAACGCCGACTACACGACGTGAGCGCGCACGATGACGTGAGCGCGCACGAGTTCGGCGCCGCGGACCTCGAGGCGATCCGCGCGGTGTTCGCCCGCCGCCTGTACGTCATGGACACCAAGCAGTGGGACGCCTACGGGCCGTGCCACACCGAGGACGTGGTGAGCGAGTCGTGGGCGGCCAGCGGCGGCGCCGCCGAGGTGCGCGGCCGCGACGCGCTCACTGCCGCGATTCGCGAGACCCTCGACGGCTCCAGCCCGGTGACCAGCGTCCACCACGGCCACACCCCGCTGCTCGAGTTCACCGGCCCCGACCCGGAGACCGGCGAACCCACTGCGAGCGGGATCTGGGCCATGGAGGACCGGCTCTGGTGGCGCGTCGGCGACCGCGAGCGCCGGCTCCACGGCTGGGGGCACTATCACGAGCGGTACCGCCGCGTGGACGGGCGGTGGCTGATCTCCTACCGCCGGCTCGAGCGGATCCGCGTGGACACCGGCTGGGTCTGAGCAGGCGGGTCGGACTCGTGCGGGTGCGCTGCACGCGCGGGTCTGCCCCTGCGCTCAGCCCGCGGGGTCGGGGCTACGGCGTGCCATCGCGAGGATGGTGTCGCGGGTGTCGTGCCAGACGGTGCCGGTGATGTCGCCCCACGGGTCGTGGCCACCGGGTACGAGCGAGACGCGGGCCGGATCGCCGGCCCGGCGCGCCGCCCGGACGTAGGACTCGGACTGCTCGGGACGCACGACCTTGTCCTCGCGGCCGTGGACGCACACCACCGGGACCCCGGCGGGCAGGTGCGTCACCGGGGAGGCGTCGACGTACCGCTGCCGGCGGTCGCCCGGGCGCCCGCCGAGGAGATCGTGGACGTACCTGTCGCCGGCGCGTTCGGCCATGAGCAGGTCCGCGACCCCCGCCAGCGAGACACAGCCGGACACCGGCACGACCGGCCTCGAGCCGGGCAGCGAGGACGGCAGCCGCGCCCGGCCGGCGACCCACAGCGCCAGGTGCCCGCCCGCGGAGTGCCCGACCACCACGACCCGGCGCAGATCGAGCCGATCGCCGAGCTGCGCGGAGACCTCGGCGAGGTGGTCGACGGCGTCGCACACGTCGGCCACCGTGGTGGGCCAGCCGCCGCCGGAGTCCACCCGCCGGTACTCCACGTTCCACACCGCCACGTCGAATGAGGCCAGGTCGCGGGCCTGGTTCTCCATGTATGTCAGGCCGAGCGAGTCCTTCCAGCCCCCGCCGTGGACGAGCACCACCACCGGCAGCGCGGGGTTCGCCGAGTCGGGCAGGTACAGGTCCCCGAACGACTGCCCGTCCGTATCGCCCGGATCGGCGTAGTGGAACCGGCGGGGCTCGCGCACGGGGACCGCACCCTCCGGCGGCACGTACGGGCGCGGGGCCACGGACTCGGCGCTCTGGCCGCGATCGAGGTCCTCGTCGTCGTCACCCCGCCCGATCACCGACGTGAGAGCCCACCCCGCCGCCCCGCCGAGCGCGGCCGACAGGCCTATCAGCAGCGAGCGGCGGGACAGGTCTGCCCGGGTGCGCGGGATGCGGCGGCCCGGCACCTGACGGCCCGGTGCGCGACGGCCGGCCGCGGGACGGCGGGTCGCGGGACGGCTGGGCATGCGGCGGCGATACCTCCTGGTGGGAACGCCGGCCGGCCCCGCGGCGCTGCTGCTAAAGGGCCCGGGCTGTGGGTCAGACCGTGCCGGCGACGACGTCGTTCTCCGCGCCATCGTAGAACGGGACGTACCCCTTCTCCTTGGACAGCACGTAGAGCGGGTCGTCGAACGTCGAGGTGTCGAACGCCTGCGCGCGCAGTTCGGTCTTGCGGCTCTTGTAGGTGGAGGTGTGTTCGAGCTCCTTGGACAGCCGGATGAACAGCGGGACCGCGTACGACGGCAGGGAGTCCCGCAGGTGCTCGGCGAGCGCCGCGCCGTCGAAGTCCGACTTGTCGTGCAGGCGGATCGCCGCCATGCCGGCCTTGCCGTCGGCGTCCGGGACCGCGACGCCGTAGACCACGGCCTGGTCGACCTCCGGGCGGGCGCTGATCGCGGCCTCGACCTCGGTGGTCGCCACGTTCTCGCCCTTCCAGCGGAAGGTGTCGCCCAGGCGGTCGACGAAGGAGGCGTGCTTGAGGCCCTGGTCGAGCATGAGGTCGCCCGAGACGAACCAGGCGTCGCCGTCGCTGAAGGCGTCGCGGACGATCTTCTTCTCCGTGGCCTCGGCATCCGTGTAGCCGTCGAAGGGCTGCGAGTCGGAGATCCCGCTGATGAGCAGGCCGATCTCGCCCTTGCCGACCTTCCGCAGCCGGCCGTCCTCGCCGCGGCGGGGCTCGCCCGTCTCGGGGTCGTAGTCGACGATCGCGAAGTCCATCGGGCAGTACCCGGTGGTGCGCGGGACGTTGAACGCGTTGACGAACGCGATGTTGCACTCGCTGGCCGCGTAGAACTCGCAGATGCGGCCCACGCCGAACCGCTGCTGGAACTCGTCCCAGATCTCGGGCCGCAGGCCGTTGCCGGTCATCACGCGGATCGAGTGGTCCCGGTCGCCCGGGCCGGGCTCCTGGTTGAGCAGGTAGCGGCAGATCTCGCCGATGTAGATGGCGGCGGTCGCCCCGGCGGCGCGGGCCTGGTCCCAGAACCTGGACGCCGAGAAGTGCTCCTCGATGGCCAGGCACGCGCCGGCCGCGAGGACGCAGCCGAGGGCCACCGTGAGTGCGTTGTTGTGATACATCGGCAGCGGACTGAGCAGGACGTCGTGCTTCTTCAGCCGCACGCCGGACAGACCGAAGCCGGCCATCGCCCTGTTCCACCGGTAGTGGGACATGGTCGAGGCCTTGGGCAGGCCCGTCGTGCCCGAGGTGAAGATGTAGTACGCGGTCTCCGTGCCGACCGTCTCGTCGGCCTCCGGCGGGTTGACGTCCCCGACGTCGTCGCCGAGGGTCGCGAGCTCGTCCTCGAGCCACGTCAGGTCCGCCAGCTCGTCAGGGCGGTGGCGTGCGGTGAAGTCGCGGAAGGGCAGGTCGACCTCGGAGCTGACGGCGAGGAGCTCGCCGATCCAGTTCTCGCGCGGCACGGACTGCACGGCCTCCACGCACTCGGCGCCGACCAGCACGAGCTTGGACTTGAGGATGTTCTGCGAGTGGTCGAGGACCTCGCCGCGCTGGTGGTGGTTGAGCAGGCCCACGGAGGCGCCGACCTTGACAGCGCCGAGGATCGCGAGCAGTACCTCGGTACGGTTGCCCATACAGATGCCGACCGTGTCGCCGCGCGTCACGCCGCGGGCCTTGAGGACCGCGGCGAACCGGTTGGCGCGGCGGTTGGCCTCGCCGTAACTGATCTCCGTGCCGAGGAACTTGATGAAAGGCGCGTCGGGCCGGGCGGCGGCCAGCTTCTGGAAACGGCGCCCGATCGAGACCTTGTCCGTGCTGCGGGAGGTCCGCACGATACGCAGCCCGTTGAGGACGGACGGCAGGTCGGCGGCGAGGGAGGGCAGGCCGCGCGCGAGGTCCGCCGGGCTGAGTGTGCGGGCGGCCCCGGACCGGCGGCCGGTGACGGTGGTCTTGTCGGTCACGACTTCTCCTCTGTGGGCGTGGTGAGTGACTTGGTCGGATCGCCCGCGAGGCCGCGCCAGGCGAGTTCCACGACGACAGCGGCGGCCACCGACGTGGGGATCGACCGGTGGGCGACGCGGTCCGCGACCGCCTCGCCTGCACCGACCAGGGCGGTGGCGACCACCTCGAGCACCTCGCGGCCGCGCTCGTCGCCCGAGTTCTGCGCGAGCAGATCGGTGGTGAGGTCGACCAGTACCGTCCGGGTCTTCTCGACCTCCTCCCTGAACTGGGGTTCGGCGAATGCCTGACGGTAGACCACATTCCACGAGTCGGTGTGGGCGTCGACGAACTCGAGGAACGCCTGGACGACGTCCTCGAGCCGTCGGCGGGGGCCGGCACTGCCGGTGGCGGCGGCGGTGAGGTGGTCGATCAGCCGACCGGACTCGCGGACGACGCACGCCGCGAACAGTTCCTCCTTGGAGCCGTAGTACAGGTACAGCATCGGCTTGGAGATGCTCGCGTGGCGGGCGATGGTGTCCATCGAGGCCGATCGGTAGCCGAGATCGGAGAACACGCGGATCGCGGAGTCGAGCATCTGCTGCTCGCGGATCGCACGTGGGATGCGTTTGGTCCCCGTCGTCACAGGTCTCCTCCCGGCGGGTCGCGGTGTCATGTGCCACACTCAACTTACCCGCCGGTAAGGACTCGTGGGAGCCGCTCCCCGGATCCGGCGCCCCGACGGGTGTTACGCTTCCGGCATCGGTGTCTCGACGACACCGCAGGACACCCACCGTTACGTGAACCCCAGGGAGACCACGATGAGCTTCGGCACCGGAGCGCTCGCCAGCGCAGTCGGCGGAATCGTCCTCGGCGGCATCGTCGCGTTCGGGGTCAACACCACGATGGCCGAGAACTCCATCCCGGACGTGCCGCAACCGCCCGCCGACCAGGCCCTCCTCGGCCAGGTCGAGTACGGCGCGCGCTGACGCCCGCAGCTCTCGACTCTCTGCACGCCGGCGTAGGTGATCCGCGGGGCCCGTCTCGGCGCCGGTGCGCGTGACGCGGTCGTCGCGTTCCTCGCCTTCCTGCTGCTGGCCTGTCTGCAGTCCCCCGGGTTGATCGCCCCGGACACCAAGTACGACCTCGTCGCGGCCCCCGGCCGCTTCCTCGCCCAGGCCACCCACCTGTGGACCGGCCTGTCCTTCGCCGGCCAGGTCCAGAACCAGGCCTACGGCTACCTGTTCCCGCAGGGGCCGTTCTTCGCCCTGTTCGACCTGGCGGGGATGCCCGCGTGGCTGACCCAGCGCCTGTGGTGGGCGGTCGTGCTCACCGTCGCGTACGTGGGCGTGGTGCGCGTGGCCGCCGCGCTGCGCATCGGCACCCGCGTCACGCGCCCGGTCGCGGGTGTCCTCTACGCGCTCGCCCCGCGGATGCTCGGCGACCTGGGGTCGATCTCGTCGGAGATCTGGCCGGTCGCCCTGGCGCCGTGGGTGCTGCTGCCGGTCATCCGGGTGCTGCAGGGCCGGATGTCACCGCGTCGCGGCGGGGCCGGCGCCGCGCTCGCGCTGGCGCTGATGGGTGCCGTCAACGCCGTCGCGACCGCGGTGGCGTGCCTGCCCGCGGTCCTGTGGTGGGCGCTGCACCGGCCGGGCCGGACGTGGGCGCGGTTGGCCGCGTGGTGGGTGCCGCTGTCCGCGGCGGTGTGCGTGTGGTGGGCGGTTCCACTGGTGCTGCTCGGCCGGGTGTCGCCGCCGTTCCTGGACTACATCGAGTCCGCCGAGGTCACCACCAGGTGGGCGTCGGTGACCGAGGTGCTGCGCGGGGCCGCGACGTGGGTGCCGTTCGTGTCGACGGACCGCACCGCCGGCGCGGATCTCACCAGCGAGCCCGCGTTCGTCCTGGCCACCGGTGTCCTGGCGGCGGCCGGGGTCGTGGGTCTGCTGCTGCGGGGGATGCCCGCGCGCGGCCGTCTGCTCGTGATCGCGGCGGTGGGCCTGGTGGCGATGTCGGCGGCGTGGGTGGGTCCGGCCGGTGGCGGGCTCGCCGAGACGGTGCGCGCCCTCCTCGACGGGGCGGGGGCCCCACTGCGCAACGTCCACAAGTTCGAGCCGCTGCTGCGCCTGCCGCTCGCACTGGGCGTCGCGCACCTGCTCACGCGTCTGCTCGGCGGTCTCGACCGCGAGCGGGCCCCCGGCGCGCTGGCCCATCCGGAGCGCGACCGGGCGGTTGCCGTGGCGATGATCGTCGTGCTCGCGGCGGGCGTGTCGGTCGCGCCGGCGTGGCTCGGGCGTCTCGCGCCGGTGGGCTCGCACGAGGAGCTGCCCGATCACTGGCCGCAGGCCGCCGCGTGGCTGTCGGAGAACGCGCCGGTCGACCGCCCGGGCACCGAGGACCGGGACCCGGCGGCCACGACCCGCGCGCTCGTGGTCCCGGGAGCCTCGTTCGGCCGTCAGGTCTGGGGCGTCACCCGCGACGAGCCGCTACAGCCGCTGGCCGAGACGCCGTGGGCGGTGCGGGACTCCGTGCCGCTGCAGCCCGCCCCCGCGATCCGCGCTCTCGACGCCGTGCAGCGCCGCCTCGCCGACGGCCGCGCGGCGCCCGGCATGGCCGCCACGCTGGCCTCGCTGGGCATCGGGTACCTGGTGGTGCGCAACGACCTGTCGGTGGATTCCGCCGCGCCGCGCCCGGCGTTGGTCCACCAGGCCGTCGACGGCTCGCCCGGGCTCGTGAAGGTCGCCGAGTTCGGCGAGCCGGTCGCCGCGCGGGGGGACGACGTCGGTGCCGAGGGCACGGGCGGCGGCGCGGATGGTGACAGCGCGGGCGGTGACGGCGGCGCGGGCGGGGCTCGCGGCGGGGACGGTGGCGACGACGACGAGGTGGTCGTCCACGATTCCGGGCTCCGGCCGGCGTATCCGGCGATCGAGATCTACCGGGTCGATTCCCGCCTGGGTTCGGATGCGACGCCGCCCGGACCGCCCCGGTCGGCGACCGCCCCGTACACGGTGGAGGTTCGCGACCTGCCCGTGGTCGCGGGCGGGCCGGAGGCCCTGTCCCGGCTGGACGACCTGCTCGCCGAGCAGGACACCATCGGCTCGCCGCCGCGCGTGACGCGGCTGCTCGAGGCCGACGCGCTCGCGGCCGGCGTCGACCCCGCGTCCGACCCGTTCCCGAGGCCGCGGCCGCTGGCCTCCACGGCGCCGGTGCTCACGGACTCGCCGACCGACCGCGAGACCGACTTCGGCCGGCTCGACCACAACTCCTCCGCCGTCCGGGCCGAGGGCGATCCACGGCGCAGCCGTGGCGCGGTCCCCGACTACTCGGCGAGCGTCGCCGGCGACGAGCCATCGCGCACCCGGGCCCGCTGGCGGGACGCCAGGGTGAGCGTGTCGTCCTCGGCGGCCGACTCCGCACAGACCGGCCCCGTGCGGCCCTCACACTCCGTGGCCGCGGCCGTGGACGGCGACCCGGACACCGCGTGGCGCTCCGGCGGATACGGCTCGGCGTTCGGCGAGTGGATCGCCATCGACCTGCCCGAGCCCGTCGACCGCGCGGTCCTGCGGCTGACCGTCCCCGCGCCGGCCGTCGGCCCGCAGGTCACCGCGCTCGAGGTCCGCACCGACACGGGCACCACCACGGTCTACCCGCGCGCCGACGAGGAGACGACCGTCGCCCTGCCGCCCGGCCCCACCGAGCAGGTCCGGGTCACGGTCACCGGCGTCGCCGACGGAGGCCGCGGCACGTACTTCGAGGTCTCCGAGATCGGGCTCGCCGCCGGCGGCGAGGACATCCCGCTGCTGCGGACCATCGCCCTGCCCGAGCGGGCCGACGACACCCGCGCGCCGTCGGGCTGGTTGCTGCGGCAAGAGCTCGCCGGCCGCACCGACTGCGTCCACGGCGGCAGCCCCGTCGAGGGACTCGCCGGGGCGGAGGAGGCCACGGGCGCCGCCCGGTGCGCCCCCGACCTCGCGATCGCCCCGGAGGAACCGGGCCGGTTCGCCCGACTGCTCGACGTCCCCGCCGACACCGCCGTCGCCCCCCGGTTGCTCGTGCGCCCGCGCCCGGGCAGCGCCCTTGACGACGTCCTGCGCGGCGACCCGGCCTCGCGGGCCCGGCAGGTGCGCGCGGAGGGCGACTCCCTCGTCACCGATCCCGCGGGTGCGCCGTCGGCGGCCGTCGACGGGGACCGCTCCACCAGTTGGCACGCGACCGACGCCCCGTCGCCGTCGCTCGGCCTGCGCCTGCCCGGGCGCCACCTCGTCGGGTCACTGCGCCTGTGGGCGCCCCGCTCGGACGCGCCGGCGGCGCCGAGGGTCGTCACGATCGACACCGGCCTCCAGCGCACGCGCGTCGACGTCGCCACGCTCACACCCGAGGAGGACGGCTCCGTCGTCGTCGACCTCCCCGCCGACCACACCGACCGCGTCACCGTCCGCGTCGACAGCACCCGCGACGTGCGCACCCCCGGCGGGGCGCCCGTGCCCGCCGGCATCGCCGAGGTCTGGGTGCAGGACGCCTCGGGCGCCCGCATCGGCGCGCTGCCCGCCGCCGACGACGACCCCGTCACGCTGACCTGCCAGGACGGGCCCCGGCTGCACATCGGCGACCGGGTCGTGGGCACGCGGATCACCGCGTCCCGCCGGGCCCTGCTCGAGGGCCGCGCCGTTCCGGCCGAACTCTGCGACGAGTCCCCGGTCCCGCTCCCCGCCGGGCCGCAGGAGGTCTCCGTGGATCCCGGTGAGGCGTTCTCGGTGGACACCGTGGGCCTCGTCGTCGTCGACGGTCCCGGCTCCACCACCGGCGGCGAGGGAGCCGGCAGCGCGTCGGCCGGCGCCGCGCGCGTCCTCGGCGGCGCCCCGCAGCCCACCCGGGCGGTCACCACCGTCCGGTGGGACGACGCCCACCGCGAGCTGCACGTCCCGGCCGCCCCGCGCGAGCGCGTGCTGGTGGTCCCCGAATCGGTCTCGCCGGCGTGGCGGGCGCGCCTGGTCGCCGACGACGGCACCGCCCTGGCCGATCCGCGGGCCGTGACGGTCGACGGGTGGAAGCAGGGCTGGGTGCTGCCCGCCGCCACGACCGGCGCCACGCTCGTGCTCACCGTCCCGCTCGACGCGCCGTACCGGTGGGCGCTGCTCACCGGACCCTTCGCGTTGCTGCTGGTCCTGCTGCTGTTCCTCGTGCGCGGCCACCGCGACCGGGCGGGGACCCGCGCGACGCCGTGGCGCGGCCGCGGTCCCGTCACCGTCGTGGCGACCGCCGCGGTGGGCTACCTTCTCGCCGGGCCGGTCGGGCTCGCGGTGACCGCCGGGCTCACCGCCTGCGCGCTGGCGGCCAGCCGCCACCTCGGCGCGGCAGGGGCGCGGCGGCTGCTCGTCGCCGGCGCCGGCGTGGGAATCGTCGCCGGCGCCGCGCTGCTCGCCCGCGCACCGTGGCCGGACCCGCTCGGCTACGCCGGGGACTCCCTCGGGCCTCAGGTCGCGACGGTTGCCGGGCTCGTCTGCGCGGGGCTCGCCGCGAGCTGGCCGTCCGCCGGACGCCCGCGCGGCGCGCGTCGGGGCGCCAGCCAGCGCTGGGACGGGACCTCCACCAGCGCGTAACTCGCCGCCGCCACCACCGTCGAGATCACGGCGGTGACCAGCCAGACCGTGAGCATCCGGCCCGAGAACATGGGCACCGACGCGATCTGGAACGCGAAGTGCAGGACCAGGACGTGCCACAGGAAGACGCCGTACGACCACCGGCCAAGCGTGGTGAGGGCCGGCGAGCCCAGAACGGCGAACCGCTCCCGGTCCGGCGACAGGGCGACCGGCGCAAGGAGGCAGAACGCGACCACCGCACCGAGGGCGGTGCGGGCCGCGAACTCCGGGCCCGACGGGTGGACGAAGCCCTCGGTGAACCACTGGGGGACCGTGGTGGCGAGGAACGCGGCGGCCGCGACCGCCCACCACGCCCACCGCGCCCGCGGGTGCCGGGCCAGAGCCGCGACCCGCCCGGGCGGCGCGGCGACCAGCTCGGCGAGGATCATCCCGGCCGCGAACCACGACGCGAACGCCGGGGGCAGGATCTGGTCGTTGATCCGCTCGGAAAGCCCGAAATCATACCACGGCACGAGCGCCCAGCCGAGGCTCGCCACCCCCACCGCCGCGATCGCCGGGATCCGCCACCGCGCGGCCGGACCACGCAGCCGCGACAGCGCCCACCACAACAGCGGCAGTACCAGGTAGAAGCTCATCTCCACTGACAGCGACCACGCGTGCGTCAGGCCCTCGACCAGCGAATCGGGCACGAACACCTGGGTGAGCGTCACGTTGGACGCCCAGGTCGCAGCTGACGCGCGGACGTTCTGCGGGATGAGGAGGAAGACCGCCGCGACCACTCCGAGGTAGGCGGGCAGGATCCGGACCAGCCGGGAGCGCAGATAATCCACCGCCGGACGGGCGGTGCCCGGGCCGCTCCGACGCGCGTGGAGGGCGTGCGCCCGCCACAACAGGAAACCGGACAGCGCGAAGAAGACGGCCACGGACAGGTCGAACCGGCCCCACACCCGGTGGACGAACGAGCCCGTGGAGGAGCCGGTCTGGAACGCCACGTGCGTCGTGAGGACCGCGAACGCGGCGACCGCCCGCAGGCCTTCCAACGCCGGGGCGAAGCCGGTCGCGGACGGCAGAGTGCCGACTCGGGGGTCGGGGGTGCCGAATGCGTTCTTCATCACTGTTAATCTTCTCCTGATGATGGTCCGGCCGGGCAGGCAACCCGGTGGTTACCGGGTGGTAACCCGGCGGGCCCAGGGCGCGACACCAGGAGGACTAGACGATGGCACGTCAGAGCAGTTCGGCGGGACGGAGGTCGTCGGTGCCCGCAATGGTCCTCGTCGGGCTCGGCGCATTTCTCATCACTATGGCACTGGCTCTCCTATTCTTCGTCGTGCCGGCGCAGAAGAAGACGCCGCTGGACATCAACAGCACCACCGTCACCGACACCGTGCCGGGAGCGGTCCTCGTGGGCAGTGCGCTCGCGTCCAACACGCCCACCGAACTGAACGCCGACCGCGCCGAGTGCCGGGCGCCCGAGGCCCCCGCCGACGAGGGCGAGGGCGCCGAGGGTGAGGGCGAGACGGTCGAGACCGTCGACGGGCCCGAGGCCGACGACTCCGGCGTGCAGTTCGCGGTCACGTGCTTCATCGACAACGACATTCCGCTCTACTCGCAGCGCCGCGTCCAGGCCGTCGAGCCGTCGGACGCCGACGTCATCACCATGCAGGCCGCGCAGTCGCTGCTGCGTGAGGACAAGCAGGGCGGCGACGACGTCGAGGCGCTGATCAACGCCACGATCGACCGCGTGACCGTCGACCGCGTCTCGGCGATGCCCGTGGACGAGGCGACCAGCACCCTGCAGGTCGTGGCCGGCGGCTCGGGCGGTGACGACGCCCCCACGGGCTTCGTCCGCGAGGGGCTGCAGTACAAGTTCCCGTTCGACACCGAGCAGCGGGCCTACGACTACTTCGACGCCAGCACCTTCACCACCAACCCGATCGAGTTCGTCGGCGAGACCACCGTCGGTGGCATCGACGCTTACGAGTTCCGCCAGGAGCTCGGCCCGATCGACATGTGGTCCTCGATCCGTGACCACTTCGCCTCCATCTCCGACGGCTACGACCCCGCCGTCGAGTCGGTCCTCGCCAGCTACCGTCGCGAGGGCATGACCGCCGGGCAGTGGGGCCTCGGAGGCGACCCCGAGCGCGCGGTCGACATGCGCCGCTTCTACACCAACACCCGCACGGTGTGGGTGAACCCGACCACCGGTCAGATCGTCAACGGCAAGGAGGACATCTTCCAGTTCTTCGCCGAGGACCAGGCCGAGGCCGACGCGTTCTTCGGCGACAAGGCCCGCATGGAGGAGGAGAGGGCCGAGCCCACCCGCACGGCCGTCCGCTTCCAGTCCGGCTGGAACGAGGAGACGCAGCAGGTGACCCTCGCCGGTGCGCAGGAGAGCGCGGACACGCTCAACACGTTCGGCCGCGTCGTGCCCGCCGTCCTCGGCATCCTGGGCCTGATCTCGCTGATCGGCGGCATCGTGCTCGGTCTGCGCGGTGGCCGTGGCGGCACGGGCGGTCACGCCGCCCGGGCGCGCGCCTGAGCTGAGCCGGCGGCGGCCTGAGCTGAGCCGGCCCCGCCGCCTGGAGCATCGACGAGAGCGTTCCGCACACATCACCCGAGAGGGCGTGTGCGGGACGCTCTTCTCGTCGGCGGACCCGCGACCGCTGAGCGGCCGACGCGACCGCTGAGCGGCCGACAGCGACACCAACCGCGCGGCTTCCACGATCTGCCCCTCGGATCGGGCGCTGCGCTTCTGATTGCGTCTTGCCCCAGGAACTCCGAGAGCGAATCGCGGCGCGAGGGGTGAATCGAGGTCCGAGGAGCAGATCGCGCGCCGCGAGCCCGACGCGGTTCGCGACGACCCTGCTCGGTCAGCCGCGCCGGCGACCGGCTCCGGGCGACCGCTCCGGCAACCGCGCCGGCAACCGCGCCACCTATCGGATCACGCGCCGCCCACGGGGTCCCGTAGGCGAGTCGCAAGTGGATAGGTGGCGTGGCTCGGCCGGAGGGGCTCGGTCCGGCCCAGCGCCCTCGGATCAGGCCGGCCGCGACCGGAGCGCGCGCCAGCCGGCCGTGACCGTGGTGAGGACGACGGCGACGAGCGCGGCGGCCAGGACGCCTTCGACATCGCGGGGAGCGGACCACACGGCGATTGCGGTGAGCACCAGCCCGCACCACGCGATCCCGGCCTCAACGGTCCGGTCGGAGGCGATGATGGCCAGCAGGAACGCCTGCAGGACGCTCAGTGTCACACCGAGCAGGGCGAACGCCCAGAGGAGCCCGGCAACCGGCCGGTAGTCTTCGCCGACGACCACCGGCACCAGCGGCGCGGCCACGGCGGCCCCGATCACGACGACCGCGCCGATGCCCAGCAGGACCGTCACTGCCGAGCGGACGGCTCCCCGGTGTCCGGCCGGATCGGCCATCCGCGGATAGAGCACCGTGCCGACGGCCTGCGGCAGCCAGAACGCGGCCTTCGCGGCGACCGCCCCCAGCGCGTAGCGGCCTGCGTCCTCCGGGGCCAGCAGTGCCCGGGCGAGGAGCAGGTCGACCGAGGTGAGGGCCATCATCACCAGCTGCACCTGGCCGGCGGCGAGCACGGCGGCCACGCCGGGGGAGGTCAGAGCCGCCCCGTCTCCGCGCGTTCCCCCGCCGGCCGAGTTGCCGAGCGTTCCCCCGCCGGCCGAGTCCCCTCCCGTCCGCAGGCTGGACGGGGCCAACGCGGGCCCGGACGTCACCCGCGCCGCCACGACCCAGGCCGCGCCCACGCCCACGGCCCCGGCGGCGAGCGCGGGTCCGACACCGCCGCCGACGGCGAGTACCGCGACGGCGGGGGCGACCTTGCCCGCGCCGGCCAGGGCGAGCACCACACCGAGGGCCCGGAACCGCTCGGCGCCCTGCAGTAGCCCCTGCTCGGTGGCGAGCAGGCACAGCACCGGGCCAGGGGCCAGCGCTGCGGCCGTGGCCCACACCGGGGTGTCGAGCAGCAGGGACATGGGCACGACGACCGACGCCGCGACCACCGCGACCAGTAGCGCTGCCCGTCTGCCGAGCGCGCGCAGGACGTCCCGGGGGACACCGCGGACGTGCTCGCGGGCCACCACCGCCTGCAGCGCGAGCGAGGGCACGGCCACCAGCAACTGCGCGGAGAGCAAGGCGGCGAACGCGCCGTAGCCCTCGGGGCCGAGCCACCGGGAGGCCGGGAGATGCAGGAGGTAGGCGGCGATGTTGGCCAGCATCGACCCGGCCGTGACCGCGCCCGCGCCGGTCAGGACGCGCCTGGCGGCGGAGCCGGGTGCCGCCTCGCGCGCCTGATGGTCCACATCGGTGATCGTAGGGGGCCGTCCCGCGGTCTCTCCTGCGGGTCGGGTGACGCGGTGGCGCCGGGTCGGCCACCCCGCCAGTGCGATCGGCGCGACCGGGGCGCGTGGTGGAATGTGCACATGTCCTCCGCTGCCGGGTTTTACCGCGTGATCGCGCGGCCGGCCGTGACGGACGCCGCGGTGGGTGTGGTCGTCTCGGGCGTTCTGCTGGCCGGGGTGGCGCGGCCGGGCTTCCCGCTGTTGCGGGACTGGGTGGCCACGCCGACGCCGCCACTGTCGGACGCGGCGCTCGGGTTGGGGGAGTCGGCGGCGCGGGCGGTTCCGCAGGACGTGGCGGTGGCGTGGGCGACACGGGCGTTGGACGCGGTCGGGCTCCCGATGTGGCCGTTGACGGGTCTGCTCACGGCGGTGTTCTGCGTGTGGCTGGCGGTCGCGGCGGGTGCGCTCGTGCGGAGGGTGTTGCCCGGAGAGAGCGGCACGGGGGTGTGGGCGCGCTTAGCGGCGGTGGTGGGCGCGGTGTGGAATCCGTTCGTGGTGGAGCGGCTCCTCCAGGGTCATTGGTCGCTGTTGGCGGGGGTCGCGGCGGTGGTGTCGATGCCGGTTCTGCTCGCCCGGGGCCGGCCCCGGGTGGCCGCGGCGTGTGCTGCGCTGGCCGCCGCCGGGCTCACGCCGACGGGGTGGGTTCTGGCGGTCGTCGCGGCGGTGGTGGCGCTGGCCTGTGGCGGAGGGGGCGCTCGTCGGCGCCGGGCTGCGGTAGCGCTGGCGGCTACGGCTGCCGTGACCGCCCTGCCGTGGGGGCTGGCGACCGCTCTCACCGCGGCGGGTGACCGGGCCGGGATCGGACCTGACGCCGGGTCGGGCGGCGCTGCCGGTGGGGGAGCGGAGGCGGCCGTAGGGGTGGCCGCGTTCGCTGCCCGCGCCGAACCGGGGATCGGGACGCTGGGCTCGGTCGTCGCGCTGGGTGGGATATGGAACTCCCAGGCCGTGCCGCCCTCGCGGGCCACGTGGTGGGCGGCCGCCGCGCTGTTCGCGCTGCTGCTCGTGTGGGTGCTCGCGGCGCGGGGCCTGTGGCGGGCGCGACGTGACCGTGTGGTGCGCGCGACGGTCCCCGTGGCCCTCGCCGCATGGCTGCTGGTGGCCGCCGCCGCGACGCGCCCGGGTCTCGCGGCGATGGAGGCACTGGTCACCGCTGTACCGGGCGCGGGGTTGCTGCGGGACACCCAGAAGTTCGTGGCTCTGGCGCTGCCGGCGACCGTGCTCGCGCTGGCCTTCGCCGCCCGGGCCCTCTCCGCGCGCGTGCGGCCGGTCGTCGCCGGGGTGCTCGTCACGGCGGTGGCCGTGGCCGCGGTCCCGGACGCCCCGCGCGCCCTGTGGCAGCAGTTGCGGCCGGTGACGTACGGGCAGGGGTGGCAGCAGGTGGCGGGCATCGTCGACGGTCGGCCAGGGGACCTGCTGGTGCTGCCGGCGGGGTCGTTCCGCTCGACGCCGCTGTGGGCCGAGGGCCGGCCGGTCCTCGACCCCGCGCCGCGGCTGCTCGACACCCGCGTCCTCGTCGCGGGCGATCTGCTCGTGGCCGGAGCCGGGGTGGGTGACGCCACCGCGGTGCCGGGCGAGGGGGATCGCGCGCGCCGCGCCACCGACGCGCTGCTGCGCGGCGCGGACCCCCGCGAACTGGCGGGCCTGGGCGTGCGGTGGGTGCTCGACGAGCGCACGTCCGCCGGGCCCCGAGGCGCGGCGGAGGAGACCCTGATGGCGACGACGACGAGGTTCTCCGACCCCGAACTGACCCTGCACGAGCTCGCCCCGCCGGACGGGCCGGGTGATGCGGACTCGCGATGGGGCGCGGTCACCCCTCCCGGCGCCCCGGCGTGGGCCCGCGCGGCGGTGCTGGCGGCGCACGCGCTGTGGCTGCTCACGCTGGTCGGCGCGGCGCTGGCTGGCGGTCGGCCCGGCCGTCGATCACGCCGCTGAGCCGCCGGCCCTCGGTGACGGCCGCGAGGACCCGCTCCATCGCCGCGCCGGCGGCGGGCCACGACATCCCCGCGGCCTTCCGGCGGGCGGCCTCACCCATCCGCTCCCGCAGGTCGGGGTCCGACAGGAGACGGTCCACGGCGTCGGTCATGGCGGCGACGTCGTCCACGAGGAGGCCCGTCTCGCCGTCGTCGATCGAGTCCCGCAGTCCCGCGGCGTGGTGGTAGCCGACGGTGGGGACGCCGTGCTGCGCGGCCTCGGAGACGGCGAGCCCCCACCCCTCCTTGCGCGAGGGCATGAGGTGGACGGTGGCGCCGGCGAGAAGGCGGTGCTTGGTGGCCTCGTCGACGTGCCCGTGGAACACGACGCCGCCGGTCTCGCCGCCGCCGGTCTCACCACCGCCGCCGGTCTCACCACCGCCGCCGGTCTCGCCGGCGGGGGCGGTGAGCCCGCGCTCGGCGGCGTATTCGCGGAGCCGGTCGGCCCACCAGCCGCTGCCGATGACGTCCAGCACGAGCCCGGGTCGACTCGGCCGCAGGGTCGCGAGCACGTCCAGCGCGTCCTCGACGTGTTTGTGCGGCACCAGCCGGGACAGGACGACCAGCCGCGGGCCGGTGGCGCGGGTGTCCGGCGGGGCCGGCTCCGCTCCGTCCGATTCCGCTCCGTCCGATTCCGCGCCGTCCGGCTCCGCTCCGCCCGGTACTGCTCTGTCCGGCTCCGCCTTCCCCGGTGCGACACCGGCCGGTAGCGGGTCGAGGCCGTTGCGGACCACCGCGATGCGCGCGGGAGCGACGCCGAGCTCGGCGAGCTCGTCGGCCGACGGCAGCGACACGGTGACGTACTGGGACCGGGCGTGGACGCGCGGCGAGACCCACGACTCGACCCACCACCCGATCCGCGCGACCAGCCACCCGGCGACCGGCCACTGCTCGCGGTGGATGTGGTGGACCAGCACCACGACGGGGGCGGTGGTGACCAGGCGGGCGAAGAAGGGGACGCCGTTCTGGGTGTCGACGACGACGTCGGGCTGTCGCAGGACCCCGAGCGGCCCGAGGCCGAGCCGGCCGGACAGGATCGCCAGCAGTGCGCGGGGATAGACGGTGAAGCGCCCGCCGGCCCGGCTGAACCGCACGCCGGTGGAGGTGGTCGCGGAGCGGGCCGCGCCCCGCGAGCGAGAGGTCCGGTAGACGACCGTGTGGCCGGCCGCGGCGAGACCGTCCGCGACGTGCTCGAGGTAGCGCTCGCTGCCACCGCCCTGCGGGTGAGTACTGTCGCGCCAGCACAGCAGCAGGATTCGAGCCACCCGGACACTGTACGCGGGCGGCCGGGCCGTCAAGGACCGCCGGTATCGTCACCGCCGTGCTCACCGATCCCGTCCACCGCTCGCCCGCGCTACGATCGGTGGCCCGCCGCGCCACCCTCGGTCGCTCGCTCGGGCTGCTGCGCTCGTTCCCCCTCGAGCAGTCCGACCCGGACGCCTTCTACTCCGGCCTGGCGCGCGACACCGTCGAGCTGGTCGCGGACCTGTGGGCCGGGTCCGGCGATCAGCCCGCCCGGCCGGGCCCCGGCCCCGACGCCGGGAGGCTTCCCGGGCTGACGGTCCTCGACGTGGGCGGCGGGCCCGGCTACTTCTCCGACGCGTACGCCGCCGAGGGCGCCCGATACGTCTCCGTCGAGCCGGACGTCGGTGAGATGTCCGCGGCGGGCCTGGACCAGACGGGGTCGATCCGCGGCAGCGGGATGGCCCTGCCGGTGCGGACCGATGCGGTGGACGTGTGCATCTCCAGCAATGTGGCCGAGCACGTGCCCGAGCCCTGGCGCATGGCCGAGGAGATGTGCCGCGTGACGCGACCGGGCGGCCTCGTCGTCGTCTCCTACACCCTCTGGTACGGACCCTTCGGCGGCCACGAGATGGGCCTGACCCACTACCTCGGCGGCGAGCGCGCGCGGCGCCTCTACGAGCGCCGCCACGGCCACCCGCCCAAGAACGTCTACGGCGAGTCCCTCTTCGAGGTCGGGTGCGCCGACGGCCTGGCCTGGGCACGTGACACCGGCGCCGCCGATCTGCTCGCCGCGTTCCCCCGCTACCACCCTCGATGGGCGTGGGGGCTCGTGCGCGTGCCTCTCGTTCGCGAGGTGCTCGTGTCGAATCTCGTGTTGGTACTGCGCGCGAAGTAGCGCCCCACGGCGGGCCGGACCCTCGCTACAGTGAGGTGGAACACGTTCTCGTTAGCTTCACTCCCGGTTGACGGGACGGTTCCCACCGCTCTTGTACCCCACCGCACGGAGGTCCCCCGTGGTCGTCGTCCATGACAAGCTCTTCTCCGGCACCCGCTGGACCGATCCGGTCACCACCGGCGTCCTCGAGGTGACGTCCCCGGCCACCAACCAGGTCGTGGGCCGGGTCGCCGAGACCACCACCGACGACCTGGACGAGATGATCAGCCGGGCCCGCGACTCGTTCGCGTCCGGCGTCTGGCGGAACACGCCGCCCGCCGAGCGCGGCGCACTGCTCGCCCGCGCGGCCGACATGCTCGAGGAGCGCCAGGCCGAGGTCTGCCAGATCCTGTCCGACGAGATGGGCGCGCCCGCGAGCGCCGCGTCGATGATCCAGGTGACCCCCACCCTCGGCGTACTGCGCTACTACTCCCGTCTCGCCGAGACCTTCCCGTGGTCCGAGGTGCGTCAGGGCGACTTCGGCGCCTCCGTCGTCACCCGCCAGCCCGTCGGCGTGGTCGCGGCGATCACCGCGTGGAACGTCCCGCTCTACCTCAACACCGCCAAGCTCGCGCCGGCCCTGCTGTCCGGCAGCTCGGTCATCCTCAAGCCGTCCTCGGCCACCCCGCTGTCCGCGCTGTGGCTGGCGGACCTGTTCCGCGAGGCGGGCCTGCCGGAGGGGGTGCTGTCCGTGGTGACCGGCCCCAGCTCCGTGGGTGATCACCTGGTGTCCCACCCGGATGTCGACAAGATCTCGTTCACCGGCTCGACCGAGGTCGGCAGGCACATCGCCGGGATCGCCGCGCAGGGCCTCAAGCGCTGCTCGCTCGAGCTGGGCGGCAAGAGCGCCGCCATCGTCCTCGAGGACGCCGACCTGGCCTCCGCCGCCGGCACCATGGTGTTCTCCGCCCTGATGAACTCCGGCCAGGCGTGCGTGTCCCAGAACCGGATCCTGGCCCCGCGTTCGCGCTACGACGAGGTGGTGAACGCGCTGGTCGAGAACGTCTCGCTCATGCCCGTCGGTGACCCCGCCGACGAGGGCACCGTGTTCGGCCCGCTGGCCAACCACAAGCAGAAGGCGTCCGTCGAGGGGTACATCCGCAAGGGCGTCGAGGAGGGCGCGACCATCGCCTACGGTGGCGGCGAGGTCGAGGGCCTGCCCGAGCACGTGTCGGGAGGGGCCTACGTCCAGCCGACCGTCTTCCGCGACGTCGACAACTCCATGACCATCGCCCAGGAGGAGATCTTCGGTCCGGTCCTGCAGGTCATCGCCTACGACACGGTCGACGACGCCGTGCGGATCGCCAACGACTCCGAGTTCGGCCTCGCCGGCGCCGTCTACTCGTCCGACCCCGACGCCGCGCTCGCCGTGGCCCAGCGGGTGCGCACCGGAACCATGGGCATCAACTGGTACGCCTTCGATCCCACCGCCCCGTTCGGCGGGTTCAAGAACTCCGGTATCGGCCGCGAGAACGGGCCCGAGGGGCTGGACGCGTACTGCGAGCTGCAGAGCGTGCTCATGCCGTTCGGCTGGGAGCCGTCCGGCACCTGACGACTGCGGGCGCCCCGGCCCGCGCGCTCACTCCACGCGGTAGCCGACCCCTCGCACCGTCTGCACCTTGTTCTCGCCGATCTTGCGGCGCAGGGAGCGGATGTAGACGTTGACGATGTTGGAACCCGGGTCGAAGTCCATGCCCCAGACGCTCTCGAGGAGCTGCTCGCGGCTGATGGTCTCGCCCCTGTTGCGCAGCAGCATCTCCAGCAGCGAGTACTCGCGGTTGGTGAGCTCCTGGATGCGGCCGTCCACCTCGACGCGGCGGGTACGGATATCCAGGCGCATGCCGGCGTGCTCGAGGATGCCCGGGTCTTCGGTCGCCTCGTGCTCGCGCAACCGCAGCCGGATGCGGGCGAGCAGCTCGGGGACTCGGAAAGGCTTGACCATGTAGTCGTTGGCGCCGGATTCCAGTCCCTCGACGGTGTTCGCGACGCTGTCGCGGGCCGTGAGGATGATGACGGGCGCGGCGAACCCGCGATCGCGGGCCTCGCGCAGCAGCGTCAGTCCGTCGGTGTCGGGCAGGCCGATGTCGAGCAACATCAGGTCGATGTCGGAGATGGTCGACAGGATGGCACGCGCGCTCTCCCCGTCCACCGCCTCGAGTGCGGTGTACTCGGCACCACCGAGTGCCTTGACCAAGACCGAGCGGATGAGGTCATCATCCTCCACGACGAGAACGTTCGTCATGCATCCCTCCTTCTCCGACTTGGGAGTATCGCACGGGTACCGCGCTGCTGGACGCTGGCGGGCGACCGTGTCCGCGGCTCGGCCGGGGACCGGGGGGTTCAGCGGGTCTCGGAGCCGCTCGCGTCGGACGGGTCGGTCCCGGCGGGCGAGCCGGAACCCTTCGCGGGCGGCGGCGCGACGAAGGGGATGACGATGCAGAACGTCGCGCCGCCCCCGGCGGCGTTGAACGCGAACGCGCGGCCTCCGTGCGCCTTGGCGATCGTCGAGACGATAGCGAGCCCGAGGCCGGTGCCGCCGCGTCCGTCACGGAGCTGGCCGCGCGCGGTGTGGAACCGCTCGAAGATGCTCTCCTCCTCGCCGGGCGGGATCCCCGGTCCCCTGTCGCGGACCCACCACAGAAGCCGGCGACGGTAGGACTCCCGCTCCGGGGTCTCCGGGACGGCCCCGGACACGAGCTCCGCGGCGATGGTCGGGTCACCGGGCTCGATGACCCGGCACCCGATCTCGATGGTGTCCCCGGGGCCGGTGAACCGGACCGCGTTGGAGCAGAACTGCATGAGGGCCTGGGTGATCCGGTGCTGGTCCAACCTGGCCAGGCCCTCGGCGTACGGCAGCACCCGCCAGTTCCGGTCGGCCACCACCTCGATCTTCGCCTCGACGTCCAGCACGAGCTCGGTGACGTCGGTCGCGGCGGTGCGGAGGAAGTCCGGACGGTCGGCGCGGGCGAGCGTGAGCAGGTCCTCGACGATGCGGGTCATCCGGGACAGTTCGTCCTGTATGAGCCGGATGGTCTCCGTCCGGCCCTCCGGGTCCTCGGGCATGAGGTCGAGATTGCCCTGGACCACGGTCAGCGGTGTCCGCAGCTCGTGGCCGGCGTCGTCCAGGAACTCCCGCTGTGTGCGGTAGGCCTCCTCGACCCGCTCGAGCATGTCGTTGACGGTGTCGGCGAGGGAGACGATCTCGTCGGGCCCGTCGGAGGGCACGCGCCGTGACAGATCGGCCGCGGAAATGGTTTCCGCCGCTTCGCGGATCCGTCTCACCGGGACGAGCATCCGGCCGGCGATCCACCACGCGAGTAGTGCGCTCACGACCATGCCCCCGGCGGCCGCCCAGCGCAGAAAGCTCTTGACGCGGCGGGTCTCGTCATGCGTGCCGCGGTCGTGGATGGCCACCACAATGTTGGCCGGCCCGGCGGGGCTCTCGACGGTGGCCTTGCGCCAGCGCACCGAGTCGTCGATCACGCCGGAGTCCTCCATGGGGGACAGTCCGATCCGCTGGATCTGCGAGCGCATGCCCGGGGGGAACAGCCGGTCCTCGTCCGGTCCGTACCGGGAGAGGGTGAACTGGGTCCCCGACTCGTTGGCCGTGCCGACGAGCAGCATCTCGGAGGAAGGGTACTGCTGAGCCAGGTACGCCCGGATGAGCTGTTCCACGGTGGGGTCGTCCGACTCGAACGACGGCAGGATACCGGCGGACATGAAGGTCGAGAAGTCGGCCGCCTCGCGGTTGAGCCGGGAGTCGGTGACGCGTTCCGTGCTCAGGTCCAGCATCTGGATCATGAAGATCACCATCGCGGCGAACACGGCCGCGGTCACCAGGGTGATGCTGACGGTGATGCGCAGACGCGCAGAATGCCACCAGCGGGCCGGTTGTGACCTCCCGAGAGAGGGGCTCACCTCGGCTCGGAGCCGTCATCGGCGGGGTGCGCCGCTCCCGGCTCGCCGTCGGCGGGCGAACCGTCCGTCGGCGTCGCGGGGGCCGGGGTGCCCTCAACCGGAGTGTTCTCCGCGGGCGCGCCCGTGGTGAGTACGACGATCCGGGCGCCCGGAACCGGCCCGATCACGACCGGCGCGTCCCGGCCGGTCGGGTGCTCCGGACGATCGGGCGTGCCCTCGGGGCCGTCGTCCATGGGCGACGGGGTCGCGGGGTGATCCCGGCCCGGCCGGGGAGCGCGGTGATCTGTGACGCCCGGCGGGATGTCGCCCGCGCCCGACCCCGCCGAGCCGAGCGGCTCGTTGCGATCCACGGTGTCGGGGTTCCGGCCACGATTGGCGCCGTCCCCGGCCACGAATCCGGAGCGCGCGGGTTCGGTACGACCGTCGGTCGGCGGCGGCAGGGGTACGAGGTCGGCCGGCCGCGCGGACAGTCTCGACAGGATCGAGGGGATCGGTGCCGGCACGGGGAGGGCGGACAGGCCGTCGATCACGGTGAGGTGGGGCCGGACGCCCTCGATGGCGGTGCCGACGGGCTCGGGGGCGGCGACCCGGGTCTCGTCCGCGGTGTCGGAGCCTCCGCCCGTCGAGACGGTGGTCGTGCGCTCGGGCGCGGCAGGAGGGGCGTCTTCGTTTCCGGAACCCATGACCGTGGCGGCGACGACCAGCCCGGCGGCCGTCGCAGGGAGGGCGATGAGTCCGACGACGGTGGCTCTCATACCTTTCCTCCCGCGGGAACACGGTGTTCCGCTCAGTCGTTCACCTTGACACCCGGTGGCGCCACTGCGAAGAGCGTCGAACATATGGTAATAGCGAACGGGTCACTCCGAGTAGAATGTGTGACCCGTCCGCTATCGATCCTGTGAGGGAGTGTCAGCCCAGGCGCTCCTTGAGGGCGGCGAACTGCTCGTGGACCTCTGCCGGGACCTTGGGGCCGCAGAACTCGAGCCACTCGGTGATGAGCGGCAGCTCGCGTCGCCACTCCTCCGGGTCGACGGCCAGGGCGGCCTCGACGTCCTCGAGCGGGGTGTCGAGCCCGGTCATGTCGATGTCGGCGGCGCGGGCGGTGAGGCCGGCGGCCGTCTCATCACCCTCGACGCGACCCTCGATGCGGTCGATAACCCACTTGAGCACGCGGCTGTTCTCGCCGAAGCCCGGCCACAGGAAGCGACCGTCGGCACTCTTGCGGAACCAGTTGACCAGGAAGATCTTGGGCATCTTGTCGCCACCGCGGGCGCCCATGTCGACCCAGTGCTGGAAGTACTCGCCGACGTTGTAACCGACGAACGGCAGCATGGCCATCGGGTCGCGACGCACCGCGCCGACCTGGCCCTCGGCGGCGGCGGTCTGCCCGGAGGACAGGGTCGCGCCGATGTACACGCCGTGGTTCCACGAGTACGCCTCGCTGACCAGCGGGACCGTGTCGGCGCGCCGGCCGCCGAAGAGGATGGCCGAGATCGGCACGCCCTCGGGGGAGTTGAACTCGGGCGCGGTGACGGGGCACTGGTCGATCGGCACGCAGTAGCGCGAATTGGGGTGCGCGGCGTTGCCGGCCTCGCCGTCGCCGGTCGGGGTCCAGTCGTTGCCCAGCCAGTCGATGAGGTGGTCCGGCGTGCCCTCGAGACCCTCCCACCACACGTCGCCGTCATCGGTCAGCGCGACGTTCGTGTAGATCGCGTTGCCCGGCTCCAGCGTCTTCATGGCGTTGGGGTTGGACGAGTAGTTGGTGCCGGGGGCCACGCCGAAGAAGCCGTACTCGGGGTTGACAGCGTAGAGGCGGCCGTCGGCGCCGAAGCGCATCCAGGCGATATCGTCGCCGACCACCTCGGCGCGCCAGCCCTCGATGGTGGGCTGGATCATCGCGAGATTGGTCTTGCCGCACGCGGACGGGAAGGCGGCCGCGACGTAGTGGACCTCGTCGGTGGGGGAGATGAGCTTGAGGATGAGCATGTGCTCGGCCAACCAGCCCTCGTCGCGGGCCATGGCGGACGCGATGCGCAGCGCGAAGCACTTCTTGCCCAGCAGGGCGTTGCCGCCGTAACCGGAGCCGAAGGACCAGATCTCCCGGGTCTCCGGGAAGTGGGTGATGTACTTCTCCTCGTTACACGGCCAGGGGACGTCCTTCTCCCCCTCGGCGAGCGGGGCGCCCACCGAGTGCAGGCCCTTGACGTAGGCGCCGTCGGCACCGATCTTCTCGAGCGCCGCGGAGCCCATGCGGGTCATGATCTTCATGGACACGACCACGTACGCGGAGTCGGTGAGCTCGATGCCCAGCTTGGGGTCCTCGGCGTCCAGCGGGCCCATGCAGTAGGGCACCACGTACATGGTGCGGCCGCGCATGCAACCCCGGTAGAGGTCGGTCATCTGGGCGCGCATCTCGGCCGGGTCGCGCCAGTTGTTCGTCGGGCCGGCACCCTCGGCGGTCTCGGAGCAGATGAACGTGCGCGACTCGACGCGGGCGACGTCCTTGGGGTCCGACTGCGCCAGGAACGAGTTGGGCTTCTTCTCCTCGTTCAGCTTGACGAAGGTGCCGGCCGCCACCATCTCGGCGGTGAGGCGATCCCACTCCGCGTCGGAGCCGTCGGCGAAGACGACCCGGTCCGGCTGGGTGAGCTCGGCGACCTCCGCGATCCACGCGAGCATCTCGGTGTGATCGGTTGGTGCCTGACCCTCGAGGCCGGGAATGGTGGTGGTGGTCATCACTGCTCCTCGCGCGTGGTGCATGGTCTTGGTCACAGGGTATCGCCAACCGGTGCGGATCGCCGCGTCCGAGCCCCGATCGCGCCCAAATGTGAGGGATCCATCAGATGTGGCCGTGGTCGATGCGCTCCCATCGCGCCGGCGGCGGGGGCGGCGAGGCCGGATCGTCGCCGGCCTCGTTGGTGAAGCCCCCGAAGGGTACTCCCTCGGCGGGGTTGGCCAGCCGCCACGAGTCGTAGCTGCCGTCGAAGCGCACGGTCGAGACGTGGTCGACCGTGCCGTCGCCGTCGACGTCCGTGTACACGGTCAGGCCGCGGTCATCGCCGCGCGTGACCGCCTCCATGAAGCCGTCCCCGTCGAGGTCCGCCTCGGGTGAGCCCAGGTCGAGGACCTCGTCACCGACGGGGACGTGCAGCCCCAGCGACGACGGCTCGGCCAGCGGCGCGCCCTCCAGGCCGCAGACGTCGGGCGCGTAGTGGTGGTCGAACGGGTCCGGGCCGGCGAGTGGATCGGTCATGGCGACGTGCCCCCTGCGATGGTGTGGGACCGGGCGGCCTGCTCGGAACGCCTGCGGCGGATGCGCCGGTCGAGGTCGGTGACCCGGGGCCCGGGATCGTGGGCGAACCCGTCGGTGATCGTGGCCTCGGCGGCGAGGATCCGCGAGCCGAGGGACTGTTCGGTCTCCGCGCGCAGCGCCGCGAGCCTGTCGCCCACCGCGGCGACGGTGTGGGTGCGCAGCGCCTGCGTCCGGCGCACGGTCACGGTGACCCACCCCAGCGCCACGCCGCACAGCAGCGCGAGCGGGATGACGAGCGCCGCGGCGCCCGGCACTTCGGCGAGCGGGGCCAGCAGCATCCGGCCCACACCGGTGCCGCCGGCGGCGCCGGTGATCATGACGAGCATTTCCTCCCCGGTGTTGCGGGGCGGGCGGCCCGGCGTGAGGCCGCTCTTCGGCGCGGGGATCCGCGGTCCGGCCGGGGCGGTCGGGCCGAGGTGCCGGGCGACGAGGGCGTCGGCGCGGCGGTCGGCGCGGGCGACGGTGGCGGCCACCGCGGCGTCGGCGTCGGCGGCGAGGCGGTGCACGAGGGCGTCGACGCGGGAGCGCGGCGCGGCGGCGAGCTCCTCGCGTGCGCGGCCGCCGAGGTCGCGCACGGACCGGTGCAGGTCCTGGACCACCTCCATGCGCAGCGCCTGCACGTCCTGGCGCAGCGCCTGGGAGCGCGTGGTGATGGCCTCGGTGCGGCGGGCGAGGAGCCAGTCGACGGTGGCGGTCGCCGGGTCGGGCCCGGCGGGCCGCGGGACCGGGCCGCCGGGCGCGGTGGGCACGGCGCCCGCACGCACCGCGGCGAGCAGCGACGACAGCAGGGCGGCGGGGGCGCCGGGGTGGCCCTCGTCGACGACCTGGACCGGGCACCTCACGCCGGCGTCTACCAGGCGGCGGGTGGTGACGTCGACCGTCTCCGAGAGGTGCTCGGCCGTGCACGTGCGGGCGCGCCCCGCCACGGCCACCGCCATCGGCAGGCGGG
>NZ_BCSW01000032.1 GCF_001571065.1 Dietzia cinnamea NBRC 102147 | reverse complement strand
TGGCGGGCGGGCGGCTTCCCGCCACTCCTGGCGAGGTGGCGATCCGCGCGGACGCGGACCTGCCGGTGGGCGCCACGTTCGAGGTGCAGCCGACCGGCGGCGGCGACCCCGCCCCCGTCACGGTGGTGGGCCTGTTCGACCTGGCCGGGCAGCCCGACATGAAGTCGGCGTTCCCGCTGTACGCGACCGACGAGCAGGTTCAGCAGTGGGCGCCGAACGGCGCCGGCGGGGACGTGCGCGTGGCCTCCGACGGGACCGTGCCCGACGCCGCACTCGCCGCGGAGATCGAACGGCGGCTGGCCGACGTGCCCGGCACATCCGCGGTGGAGGTGTCCACCGGCGCCGCCGAGGCCGACGCGCTCGCCGAGTCGTTCATGGGCGGTCGCGACGTCTACACACGCGCCCTGCTGGCGTTCACCGTGCTGGCCGTGGCCGTGGCCGCGCTCGTGATCGGGACGACCTTCGCGGTGGTGTTCGCCGCCCGCGTGCGCGAGACGGCGCTGCTGCGGTGCCTGGGCGCCTCTCGGTTGCAGCTGCGGGTCTCGGGCATAGCGGAGGCGCTGGCGGTGGGCGCGCTGGCCACCGCGGCCGGGCTGGCCCTGGGCCGGTTCGCGGTCTCGCTGGCGTCCCGGGAGGCGCCGCGGCTCGGGGTGACCATCCCGCTGCAGGAGGTGACCGTGCCCGGCCGCGCGTATCTGCTCGCCGCCGCGGTGGGCATGGGCGTCACGGTGCTCACCGCGCTGCCGTCGTTGTGGCGGGCCACCTCCGGCAGTCCACTCGAGGCGATGCGCCCGGCGGACGTGCGACCCGACCCGTGGTGGCGGCGACTCGCGATGGTCGTGGTGGGCGCGGCGCTGGCGGCGTTCGGTTGGCACTCGATGTCGGCCGCGGTGGCCGCACGGGACGTGGTCTCCGCCGGAGCGTGGGGGGTCCTGGCGTTCCTCGGCGTCCTCGCGGTGGCCGCCGGGGCGCTGCCCACCCTCCTGGGCGCGCTCGGGACGGTGGTGGGCGTGGTGCTCGGCCCGGTGGTGCTCCTCGGCGCGCGCAACACCGCCCGCAGCCCGCGGCGCACCGCCGCCACCTCGTCCGCGGTCCTCGTGGGCGTGACGCTCACCGCGACGATGGCCACCGGCATCGCACTGCTCGGGCCCGCGATCCAGGCCCGCCTCGTCGACCGGGTCCCCCTGGACGTGGCCGTCACCGCGCCCGATGGTCTCCTGCCCGCCGGACTGCCCGAGTCCCTGCCCGAGACCCGGGGGGTGGCCGAGTCGCTCGTCGTGACGGACATGTACGCGGAGGACCCCCAGGGCAAGCGCACGGTGCTGCGGGTGGCCGACCCGGAACGGATCCGCGAGGTCATGCGCCGCGACGTGGACCTGCCGGGGCCGGGCGAGATCATGCTGCCCGAGTCCTCCCCCGTGGCCGCGGACGCCAGCGACGGCGACACCGTCCGGTTCACGTTCTTCTCCGACGACGACGGCCGCGACCTCGTGGTGCGCCGGACGAGCGACCAGTGGGCCCTCGCCTCTCCGGACAGCGTGCCGGCCTGGCCTGTGGCGCGACTCCCCGACGGTTCGCCCTGGCCTGAGAGTGTGGAGGTGCCCAGCCAGTTCGTGCCCCGCACCGAGCTGTGGCTGCGGATGGACGACGCCCTGGAGGGCGAGCAGCTCGACGCCGCCCTGCAGGACGTGCGCTCGACCGTCGTGGACGCCGCTCCCGACCTGGCCGTCACCGAGAGCTTCGCCTCCCGCGAGCAGATCGCCACGTCCGTCCGGACCGTGCTCACGTCGAGTTCGCTGCTGCTGGCGGTGGCGGTGGCCCTGGCGCTGGTCGGCGTGGCCAACACGCTCACGCTGGCCGTCCGCGAGCGGACGCGGGAGATCTCGCTTCTGCGCGGCGTGGGCGTGACCCGTACCGGCGTCTGGCTCATGCTGGTCCTGGAGACGCTGCTGGTCGCGGTGTGCGCGGCCGCCCTGGGCGTCGTGCTGGGCGCGGCCTTCGGCTCCGGGGGCGCCGAGGCCCTGACCGGTGCCGGTGGCGGGGTCGGCGGTGTCTTCGGCGGACTGACCGGCGTCACCGGAGTGGGCGGTAACGAGAACCTGCCCGTGTCCGATCTGGTGATGGTGGGGGTCGGCGGAGTGCTCGCCGCACTCCTCGCGGCCGGTGTCGCAGCCCTGGGCGCTGTCCGTACCAGGGTCACGACGAGCTGATCACCTGCGAAATCGACCCCGCCGCACTCATCCGGTGGCCATCCTTTGACAGAACTGAGACACTATCGTTATGCGAAATCGGGTGCTCCTCTCCGCCGGCGCAATCGCGCTGGTTGCGGCGTCGTGCGCGCAGCCGGAACCGCAGGTGCTTTCGGAGGGGCCACGCTCCGCGCCCGCGATCGAACTGACGTCGCCCACCGCGACGACGGACCGCGAAGAGCAGTCGGGGAAGTTCATCGCCCGGTGTGCGACCGATGCCGACGGGGGCACCCCGGGAATGACCATCTTCACCGACGGGTCCCAGGACGTCACCGATCACTGCCTGAGCCGCTACTACATCGGGGTCCAGCCGGCGCCCGGGGCGTTGTACGTCCCCGATGAGGAGGCCGGCACCTACGCTCCCCCGAGCGAGACCTCGACTGCTCAGCCGACCGGTGAGCAATGGACACCCGCCCAGCCGCGCACCGACATCGATCCGCTCGAGACCGAGCGAATCGATGACCGTGACACTCGCGATGACGAGACGACCGCCGATCGGCCGGACGCGCCCGGCACCGACGATCCGGACAGCGGCACCCCCGGCACGGACGAGCCCGGCAGCACCACGCCCGGGACCTCACCCGATGTGACGACTCCGACGTCACCGCCGCCCACCACCGGTCCCGGCGGGACCGAACCGGGCGGCACGGAGCCGGGCCAGAGCGAGCCCGGGCTGCCCGACCCGAGCGTTCCCGGCGGGGCGGAGCCCTCGACGACGCACTCGTCCGATCCGACCTCCGTTCCGACGGAGGCGGATACGAGTCGACTCCAGCCGCCGGCTCCGCACACGTCCGTCCCGCCGACCCGGGAGTCCGGATCGCTGGGGTCCGCGGGATCGGACGCCTCCGGCGAGCCGCGGAGCTCCGTGCGCATCCCGGACTTCCGCTGGCCGGGGTCGTTCTGGCCGGGCGGCCCGCGCAGCTGACACGCCCGCCCGGCACCGCGCTCCCCGCCGTGCCTGCCCCCTTCCGGGGTGGGCTCAGGCCTCGTTCATGCGCCGCCGCAGGTCCTCGCGTTTTTCGCGACGCCCGGCGTCGACCTCCGCGATGCCGGAGTTGATCTGCGCGCGCAATCGGCTGAACAGCACCATCGACAGCGGCAGCGCGATCACCACGGCGATGATCGCCGCGACCAGGACCGGGATCTGCACGCCGGCGAGGCTGCCGAGCCCGATGATCACCAGCGTCAGCGCCAACACCAGTAGCAGGCGGACGATCGTGTAGAAGACCATGTTCCGGGCCAGGCGGGCACCGGGCGAGCTGCCCTCCGGGTTGGTGGCCGGCATGGTCGACCCGTCCGTGGGGTGTGTTGATTCGTCTCGCTCGCTCATGCTCCCCAGGATACGTATCGTGGTGGAAAGGAGGTTCGAGTGATCTGGCTCTTCGCACTCATCGGGGTGGTGACGGTGGCGATTCTGCTGTGGCGGGCCTTCGGGCCGGGCTCACGGCCGGCTCCCCCGCGCGTCATCGCTCCCGACGACGATCCGGAATTCCTGCGGGACCTGGACCGTCGTAAACCGCTGGACCCCTGACGCCATACGGGCCGGGCGGGTCGCCGGCTCACCGGTCGCGCAGACCGCGTGGGGTGCCTCGATCAGCTGCGTGCCAGCAGGCGGACGATGGAGTCCACCGCGTCGCTGATCTGTGCGCCCGTGCGGTCGAACACCTCGGACTCCCGCCCGATCGGGTCCTCCACGTCGAGCGCTGGATCGTCGGTGTTGATGTTCAGCCGCGCGCGCGACAGGCCCGCCAGCGTGACGGACTCGTCCGAGTCGGCCAGCCGCGCGGCCTCGAGGAGCGTGTAGGTCTTCTTCCACAGCAGGGGCGCGAGTTCCTGGACGGCGTCGCGGTGCGCGCGGGTCGCGGTGAGGACGAGGTCCTTCCCGGTCAGCAGCTTGGCGGTGAGCAAGCGCGACGCGAACCCGTCGCCCTCACCGCCGTAGCCCTGCAGCACCCGCAGGGTCTCGCGGTGGATCTCCGCTCCGTTGGCGGCGCGGGTTCCGGCGGAGTCGACCGTCACGTCGAGTCCGGCCGCGGCGGCGCGTGCGGCCAGCAGTCGCTCGGCCAGCGGAGAGCGACACATGTTCCCTGTACACACCGTCATCACGGAAAGCGCCATGCGTCGATCCTAGTCGGCGGAGAGTTCGCCTCTTCTCCCCCTGCATCCGCTCCCGCTCGACCATGCCCGACCCAGCGGTCCGCCGCAGCCGCGCGCGACCATGGCGTCTCGCTCCGCCCGGCGCGCAGGCGAGACGCCATGGACAGGAGCGTCGATGCCCGTGGCGTACATCCCCAGGCGCGAGACGCCACCGGCAGGAGCGGCTACCCGCTGGTGCCGGGTGGAGCGATCATGCGAGTCGCAGCCCGGTGGCAGGGCTCTCGCGCGACACTACGGCTCACTCACTGCGCGACGATACGACTCACTCACCGCGCCACTGAGGCGTGCGCTTCTCGAGGAAGGCGCTCATCCCCTCCTGCGCGTCGCACGTGACGGCGTTGGTGGCCATGGTCTCGGCCATCTCGCGGTAGGCCTCGTCCTGCGGCAGGTCGATCTGCCGGTAGAAGGCCTGCTTGCCGATCTCCAGAGTCAGCGGGCTCGCATCGGCGATCTGCGTGGCGAGCTCGTCCACACGGGCGCGCAGCCGGTCGGCGGGGACCGACTCGTTGATCAGCCCCCATTCGACGGCGGTGGTCGCGTCGATCGTCTCGCCGGTCAGCAGCATCTGCATGGCGCGCTTGCGGCCGATGTTCCGGGAGACCGCCACCATGGGCGTCGAGCAGAACAGGCCGATCTTCACGCCGGGGGTGCCGAAGCGGGCGGTGTCGACGGCGACTGCCAGGTCGCAGGTCGCGACGAGCTGGCAGCCGGCCGCCACCGCGTGCCCCTGGACCTCGGCGATCACGGGCTGACGGATGGCCTGGATGCTCTCCATGAGGTCGACGCAGACCGAGAAGATCTCACGTTCCTGCTCGAGGGTGCGCTCGACCATCTCGCTGATCTCGTGCCCGGCCGAGAGCGCCGGCCCGGAGCCTGTGAGCACGACGACCCGGCAGTCGGGGTCGTCACCGAGTGCGCGGATCGCCGCGGTGGCCTCCCGCATCATCTGCAGGGACAGCGGGTTACGGCGCTCGGGCCGGTCGAGCGTGACGCGGGCGGTCGGACCGGTGTTCTCGACGAGGACGAACGGGGTGCTCACTGGGGGCCTCCGTGAGGGGTGAGGGGTCCCCCTTTTTCTACCGTCTGATCGGCGCGCGCGGGCCGGGACCGGGCGAGGACGCCCCCGCAGGGCTCGGTCGGCCCCGCCGGAGCAGCTCACGCCACACCGGCCCGGCCCGAACGGCCCACGCCGATCAGTTTGCGGCCGCGCGGTGCTGTCCGTCGCACCACTGTTCGGCGGGCACGGCCGCCTTGACCTGGTCGACGTGTTCGCCGCAGCCCTCCCAGGTGGTCTTGCCGCAGACGGGACAGGCGACGGGGTAACACATGGGGATCTCCTTGATCGTCGGATGGATATCGGCCGACCGCGCCGTCAGCGCACGGTCCGACAATGCACGGTCCAACAGTGCACGAGTCGTCGGTGCGCGGGTCGGCGGGGCAGATCGCCGAGAGTAGGTCAGGCCTCGGCGGGACGCCACTGTGCGTCCACAAGGGGGGTGGCTTCCCGCAGCCGCTCGACGTGCGAGCGGCAGGCGTCCCACTGCGGGAGTCGCCCGGCGGCCGCCACGTCGAGCAGGCTCGGCGCGTCGCGGTCGCGGTCGCTCATGACGTGCTCGATCGCGGTGCCGTCGAGCGCCATCTGCGGCCAGTCGATCGCGATCTTCGGGTCGAAGGCGTCGATGACGTGCTCGGCGCCGGGCCGCCAACCCTCCGAGCAGAAGTACATCACGGTGGACTGCGGCTCCAGGGCCAGGAATCCGTGGGCGACGCCCTCGGGGATGTAGACGGCCCGCTGCTCGACGGAGTCGAGCAGGACGCCGGCCCACTCGCCGAAGGTCGGTGATCCCACGCGGACGTCCACGACCACGTCGAAGACGGTGCCGGACGGGCACAGCACGTACTTCGCCTGCCCGGGTGGCACCTCGGCATAGTGCAGGCCGCGCAGGACGCCTTCGCCGGAGACGGACACGTTGACCTGCGCGAGGTCGAACCGGTGCCCGGTCATCTCGCGGAAGGCGGGGTCGGTGAACGCCTCGTGGAAGACCCCGCGGTCGTCGGAGATCTGGCGCGGCGTGATCTCCCACGCCCCCGTCACACTGAGCTCGCGCAACTGCACGTCCGTCCCGCCTTCCCCTCGTCGATCGTGACCCGTCCCCGCGCCGCGCCCACCAGCGCGGGCACTGCCCGGCGCGGTCGCCCACCCGTGGCGCCGACCACCCTATCCGCGCATTGCGTCGACGATCTGCCCGGCCGTCCACTCGCCGATGAGGAGGCAGCTCATCGCGTCGTCGTGGACGGAGACGTCCTCGCGCCACCCGGTGATGACGAACTGGAAGACGTACGTGGCCTCGTCGTCGCTCCATCCCACGATCAGGCTCGAGGTGGCCATCTCACCGGGCTCGGCGGTGTAGGTACCGCGCAGGTAGCGGTAGATGCTGGTGACGGCCCCGGCGGACTCGTCGCCCTCGCCGGCGACCTCCTCGAGCAGCGTCCAGTCGGCGAGTGCGTCGGCGGTGGCGACGATCATCTCGACCGCCTGCTCGGTGTCCATCGCCGGGGCGACGCGGGCGCAGGTCGCGACGGCGTTGGGCGAGAAACCGTCGCGGTGGGCGCCCGGGTCGACGTAGATCACCGCGGACGGTTCGGGCGACTCGATGCGCTGCCACGGCGGGCTGTCCACCCACGTGAGCGGCTGGCCGGCGACGGCCATGGGCGGGCTCGCCTCGAGGGCGCGACCGGTGGAGGCACAGTACTCCTGGATCGAGGTCACCTGCGGGCCGCCTCAGCCTTGCAGCCCGGCGCCGACGATGTGGGCGCCGCCGTCCACGACGAGGGTCTGGCCGGTGATCCAGTGCGCGTCGTCGGAGAGCAGGAACGCGACGGGGCCCGCGATGTCGTCGGGCACGCCGAGTCGCCCGGTGGGCAGGGCGGCACCCATCGCCTCCTCGCGACCCTCGTACAGCGCCTCGGCGAACCGGGTCTTGACCACGCCCGGTGCGACGGCGTTCACGCGCACCGACGGGCCGACCTCCACGGCGAGCTCCTGGGTGAGGCGCATGACGAGTGCCTTGGTCGCGCCGTACCAGCCGATCCCGGGCGACGGGGCGAGGCCGGCGATGGAGGCGATGTTGACCACCGCGCCGCCGCGCTCGCCGAGTCCCGAGTGGTAGACCTTCTGCGTCCAGGACAGGGTGCCGAGCGCGTTGACCTCGGTGATCTTGCGGGCCGCGGCGAGGTCGATATCGACGGTGCGGCCGTAGACCGGGTTGATCCCGGTGTTGTTGACCAGCAGATCGATCGGCCCGAACTCCTGCTCGGCACGGGCCAGGACCTCGCGCTGGTGCTCCTCGTCGTCGCTCTTCCCCGCCACGCCGAGCACCCGGTCGGGCGCACCGAGCTCGGCGACGGCGGCGTCGAGCCCCTCCTGGCCACGGGCGGTGATGACCACGGACGCCCCCTCGGCGAGGAGTCGCCGGGCGATGCCCAGACCGATCCCCCGGCTGGCGCCGGTGACGAGGGCGGTGCGTCCGGCGAAGCGGTCGGGCACGACGGGGCCGGTGCGGGGGGCGGGAAGGGGGGTGGCGGTCACGGCCGTCTCCTCGGGGTCGGAAAGCGTGTGGCGTGCGCGGCCCAGCCTAGATGTAAGCGATGTGTCGGTCGTTCATGGGATTCCTCAGCGGTCCCTCCGTCTTTTCTTCTCTGCCGCGCAGCCGGGCGATAGAGTCTGCGACAGGTCCTATCCGGCCGCCCCCACAGGCGGCGTCACTACCCCGGGGTGTGTGCATGTCACCACTAGTTCCACGCGGTACGGCGGACTCGCCGGTGTGCTCGATCCTCGACATCCCCGGCCCCCGCTGGTTCCAGTCGAGCGACCCCATCTGGCGGGTCCACGGCGACGCGTCCACGCCGATCGGCATCACGACCGGCCTGCTCATGCTGTCCGCCGATCCCGCGTACGCCTCGGTCATGGTGGCGTGCGGTGCGGACGAGAACCCGTGGACGATGGACGACTACCTGCACGACCTGGTGGAGATCTCGACGTTCGGCACCGTCGACGACGCGATGGTGACGATCGAGCACGCGCACCGCGACCGCAGCTCGTTCAACGGCACCACGGAGCACGGGGACTACTACTACGGTTCCGACCCGGCGTTGGTGGAGTGGGCGCAGGCCGCCCTGGCGTGGGCACTGCTCGCGGCGTTCCAGCGGTTCTCGGGTCGGCCGCTCACCCCGGCCGAGTCGGACCGGTACGTGTGCCAGTGGGCGGGCCTGGCCCGGCTGCAGGGCGCGCGGGCCTTCCCCACCACCGTGCGCGAGCTCGAGCAGCTGCTGCGGGGCGCCCGTGGCCGCGCTCGCGACACTGTCGCCGGGCGTCGCGCCGCCCGTCGGCTGCGGGAGACCGCCCGGGCGTGCCGGGGCGTGTCGGAGAACTCGGTGACCGCGCACCGGTCGTGCACGACGGTGGTCGACGCGGCCGCGAGCCTCGTGCCGTCGGACGTACGTCGGGCGTTGGATCTGCCGCACCGGCCGATGGACCGCAGCGCCGTATTCGGTCGGATCGCCCGCGCGCACGAGGGGCTGACGTCGCCGCGGCTCACCACCCGCGCCCCGATCGCGGCACCGTCGGCGATGCGGGCCCAGACCGCCTGACCCCGCGTCACCAGTGGCCGTTGACGCGGCCCTTGATCCACCCGGCGACCTCCCACACCAGGTGCACGGGCAGCATCGCGCGGTCGACCCGGTCGATGGGCGTCATCCGCACGTCCAGGTCGGTGGCGTTGCGCATCCATGTCCCGGCGCGCAGTGTGTGAGGGCGATTGGTGACGACGAGGACGCGCTCCCACCCGCGGGCCCGCGCGATCGCGTCCACCGTCAGCGCCTCGCCCCAGGTGGTCCGCGGTTCGGGCGAGAAGCACACCACCTCGGCGTCGGCGGGGCGGGCGATGCCCGTGCACAGCCGGCGGGCGACGGTCTCGGAGTTGCCGCCAGGGTTGCTCACCAGCAGGGTGTCGGCGTAGCCGGCCTCGACGAGGTCGCGGGCGTACAGGTGTCGGCCGTCGTCGGCGCCGGCGAGCATGACGACCGCGTCGGCGCGCACCGGCTCGTCGCCGTGGGGCTGGAGGAGGAACGCGCCCCAGGCGGTGAGGGCGAGCGCGGCGACGACCACGGCCGCGCCGACGCCGACCGCGACCCGGCGGAGGGCGCGGCGGCGGGATCGGCGGTGGAGGCGCGGGGTCACCGCGGTGTGGGTGACGACGACGAGGTGTCCCCTCCCCCGGCCCCGGGCCCGGCTCCGAGTGCGGCGCGCAGGCTGTCGTCCCAGTCGGGCAGCGGCGTCAGGCCGGCGGCCGCCCAGGCCCGCCCGGACAGCACCGAGAACGCGGGTCGCGGGGCGGGCCGGGGGAAGTCGGCGGTGGTGCAGGGGCGGACGCGGGCGGGGTCGGCGCCGAGGTAGGCGAACGTGCGGCGCGCGACCTCGTACCAGGTGGCGCGGCCCGCGCCGGCGGCGTGCAGGACGAGGCCGCGGGTGTCGACGGCAGCGGTGTCGATGGTAGGAGTGGCGGCCTCGTGTGTCGCGGTCTCGCCGGCGGCGTGGTGCGTGGCGGCCTCTCGTGTCGTGGCCTCGCGGGCGAGCATCTCGAGGATCGCCGCCGCCAGCGTCGGCGCGTGCGTGGGTGAGCCCCACTGGTCGTCGACCACGCTCACCTGGTCCCGCTCCCGCTCGAGCCGGGCCATGGTCGCCACGAAGTCGCCTCCGGGGATCGCCGACCGCTCCCGCTCCGGCCCGGTGTACAGCCAGGACGTCCGCAGGATCGTCGCCTCGGGGTGGGCGGCCAGGACGGCGTGCTCGCCGGCGAGCTTGGTGCGGCCGTACACGGTGGCCGGGTCGGTGACGTCGGTCGGCTCGAGCGCCGGCGCGGTCGCGGGATCGGGCCGTCCCGCCCCGCCGCTGCCGCGCGGCACCTCGCCGGAGAAGACGTAGTCGGTGCTGACGTGCACCAGCCGCAGACCGCGCTCTCGGCAGGCCTCGGCGAGGATCCTCGACCCCTCCACGTTGACCAGGTGCGCCCCGGACTCGTCGTTCTCCGCGCCGTCGACGTCGGTGTACGCGGCCGCGTTGATCACCACCGCAGGCTGGTGCCGGTCCAGGTACCCGGCCACGGACTCCGCCCGGGTGATGTCCAGCTCGTCGCGACCCGGCGCGAGCACCCCGCCCGGGTGGGCCAGCCGCAGGTGGGTACCCAGCTGTCCGCGCCCGCCGGTCACCAGCACGCGCGGCAGCGCGTCCCGGCGGGCGGCGACGCCCCCGTTGTCCGCGTTCACAGTCTCCGCCCCTTCTCCCGGCGCAGGACATCCAGCAGATACCGGCCGTACCCCGACTTCTGCAGGACGTTCGCGCGATCGGTGAGCTCGTCGTCGTCGATATATCCCATCCGCCACGCCACCTCCTCCGGGCAGCCGATCTTCAGGCCCTGCCGGTCCTCGATCGTGCGGACGTAGTTCCCCGCGTCGAGCAGCGAATCGTGGGTGCCCGTGTCCAGCCAGGCGGTACCCCGCGGCAGCACCTCGACCTGCAGGCGGCCCTGCTCCAGGTAGTGCCGGTTGATGTCGGTGATCTCGTACTCCCCGCGCGCCGACCTGGCCAGCCCGCGCGCCACGTCCACCACGTCGGCGCTATAGAAGTAGAGCCCCGGCACGGCGAAGTCCGACGACGGGTTCTCAGGCTTCTCCTCGAGGCTGATCGCGCGGCCGTCGGCGTCGAAGTCGATCACCCCGTACTGGCTCGGATCGGCCACCCGGTAGGCGAACACCGCGCCGCCGTCGAGGTCGGCGAACCGGCGCAGCTGCGTACCCATGCCGGGGCCGTAGAAGATGTTGTCGCCCAGGATCAACGCGACCGGCTCGTCGCCGATGTGGTCCGCGCCCAGCACGAACGCCTGCGCCAGCCCCTCCGGGGCGGCCTGCTCGACGTAGCTTAGCGTGATCCCGAACTGGCTGCCGTCGCCCAGCAACCGCCGGAACTGCCCCGCGTCCTCGGGCGTGGTGATGACGAGGATGTCGCGGATCCCCGCCAGCATGAGCGTCGACAGCGGGTAGTAGATCATCGGCTTGTCGAACACTGGCACCAGCTGCTTGCTCGTGGCCAGCGTCAGCGGCCGCAGCCGGGTGCCGCTGCCACCGGCCAGGACGATGCCCTTCACCGCGCCATCCCCGCCGTCACAGGACCTTCTCCGTCCGGGCGTACGTCGCTTCGACCCGCTCCTTGACCGGTTCCCACCAGTCGCGGTGGGCGGCGTACCACTCGATGGTCTGCCGCAGGCCCTCGCGGAAGTCCGTGTGCTGCGGCTCCCAGCCCAGCTCGGCGCGGGTCGCGGAGGCGTCGATCGCGTAGCGCAGGTCGTGGCCCGGGCGGTCGGTGACGTGGTCGAACCCCGGGTCACCGCCGATGCCCGAGACGCCCATGAGCTCGCAGATCATCCGCATGACCTCGAGGTTGGAGCGCTCGCCGTCGGCGCCGATGAGGTACGTCCGTCCCGGCTCCCCCGCCTCGAGGATGCGCAGAACCGCGGAGTTGTGGTCATCGACGTGGATCCAGTCCCGCACGTTGGCTCCACTGCCGTAGAGGCGGGGCCGCCGCCCGTCGAGGATGTTGGTGATCTGCCGCGGGATGAACTTCTCCACGTGCTGGTAGGGCCCGTAGTTGTTCGAGCAGTTGCTGATGGTGGCGCGCACCCCGAAGCTGCGGACCCACGCGCGCACCAGCATGTCCGCGCCCGCCTTGGTCGCCGAGTACGGGCTCGACGGGTTGTACGCCGTGGCCGGGGTGAACTTGGCCGGGTCGTCGAGCTCCAGGTCCCCGTAGACCTCGTCCGTCGACACGTGGTGCAGGCGTACGTCGTGACGGCGGCAGGCCTCGAGGATCGTGTACGTGCCCACGATGTTCGAGTGTACGAACGGCCACGGCGTGGCGAGCGAGTTGTCGTTGTGACTCTCCGCCGCAAAGTGCACGACCGCGTCGCGCGGCCCCGTCAACTCGGAGACCAACCGGTCCGTGATCGCGGCGTCCGCACAGTCGGCCTCCACCAGCCGGACCCGGTCGGCGGGGAGCCCGTCCAGATTCGCGCGGTTGGCGGCATACGTCATGGAGTCGAGCACCGTGACGTGGGCCTGCGGGTACTCGCGGACGACGGAGCGGACGAAGTTGGCGCCGATGAACCCGGCTCCCCCGGTGACGACGAGGCGCATGGGCACAACCCTACCGCCCGGCCGGACCGCCGCCCGACGGCTCATCGCCACCCTGCGAGGGCGGGTGCCCTGCCGCCCAGCGACGTTTGGTCTCGCGCGACCTGCGCGACTGCCGCACCGCCACCACCGCCAACGCCACGCCCGCCAGCAACGGCACCCACACCTTGCTGTACTCGAGCAGGAACTCCACCCACCCCGGGACCGAGATCTCCGGCAGGGTGATCGACGGCAGCGTGATGTCCGACCAGGGGATGTCCGGCCACGGAATGCTCGGCAGGGAGAACTCCGGCCACGGAATGTCGATGTCCGGGATGCGCTCGAGGATCCAGTCGAGCACCGGCTCGAGGATGCGACCGATCAGGGGCAGCAGCACGATCATCGCGATCGCCCAGCCCGACCTGCCGATGCCCGCCGCGACCGGGTAGACGGCGCGCTTCCACGGCGTCGACGCGATCGCCTCCAGCCGGGCCTCGGCGGCGGATCCGGGCGGCGGGTCGAAGTGCACGATGTCGCGGCCCTCGCGGAACGTCACCTGGCGGACCGCCGTGTCGAGCATGTTCGTGCGCACCTGGATGCGCGGGCTCGAGATCGGCGGCGCGGTGGTGTGCTCGCCCGGCTTCGGCGGGTCCGCGGTGAGCGAGAAGCGCCGGTCACTGATCTGCCGGGCGCGCGCGACCACCTCGCCGTCACGCAGCAGGGCACACCCCGGGGATGCGACGGCCGCTGGGGTGGCACCCTTCTTCGGCGGCTTCCGCTGCGGGTACCCGGGGTCGACGGTGCGGAGTTCCTCCGGCGAGCCCACCGCGAACTCGAGGACCCCGTGCTCGGGATGGTCGAGGCGCCAGATCTCCGGCACGCCGTCGGTGGTGGGGGCCTCGGGGACGGGCAGGTCGGGCGCTGGCCGGTTCTCGGTCATCGCGGGCTCCTCGGTCGGCGGTCAGCCCCGCACCCTACTCGGCGCGACGCTGCTCTCCGCAGGCCCCGGCGACTCCGCTCGGCGGCGGATCGATGGCCTCGCTATCGGGGCTGGCCTCGGCGCCGGGAGCCGTGTCGTCGTCGGGAGTCGTGTCGTCGTCGCCACCGGTAGCGTCATCGCGCTCGCGCCGGAGCGTCCGGTACTCCGCGATCATCTTCTCCCGGCGGCGGTTCTCCCAGTCGCAGGCCCGGGTGTCACGCGGTGTCACCTGGATGACCTCCTCGGCCGCGATGCCGGACCGCAGCTGCCTGACCCTCAGCACCTCTGCGTCGAGACGCACCCCGAAGACCACAGCCATGTTGACTAGCCACAGCCACAGGAGGAAGACGATGACGCCGGCCAGCGAACCGTACACACGGTTGAAATTGCCGAAGTTGGCGACGAAGAAGCTCAGACCTGCCGTGGCGACGCCCATGATCGCCAACGCGGCCGTGGCCCCCAACGACACCCAGGAGAAGCGGCGCCCGGAGATGTTGGGCGCGAACCGGTAGAGGATCGCCAACGCCAAGATCATTGCGACCACGGCAGCCGGCCACTTGGCCACTCCCCACACGGCCAGCGCCGTGCTCCCGAGCCCGATCCAGCCGCCCACCGTCTCCGCCACCGGTCCACTGGACGCCAGGGCCACCCCGCCGATGGCGACCAGGACGATCAGCAGAGCCGTCAGCGCGAGACCCTCGGGCAGCAGACGCCACGGCGGCCGCCCCTCGTCGATCCCGAACATCGCGTTAATGGCCCTGCCGAGCGCCCGCACGTATCGCGACGCCGACCACAGCGCGACCGCCGTACCCACGAGGAGCGCGGTGCCCGCGGCCGGGGTCGTGACCAACGCCTCGACCGGCTCGCGGACGGGATCGAGCACCTCCGGCGGCGCGACGTCAGAGAGCATGTCCATCACCGCATCGACCGTTCTGGAGCCCTGCCCGAAAACGCCGAGCAACGACACCACCACCAGCACCGCCGGGAACAGCGAGAGGACGCCGTAGTAGGTGAGCGAACCGGCGAGGTCTGGGCCGCGGTCGCGGAGGAACTCAGCAACCGAGCGGACGAGCACCATGCGAACGGTGCGCAGTCCTCTGCGGATGGTGGCAGCGGGCCGGTCCGAAGTGGTCATACCCCGATTGTGGTCGCTGTCGACCCGTCCCGCGCCAGCCTCGCCGCGAGGAGGCCTCCCCGGGGCTGCGGGTGACGCTGGCGGGCGACGCCGGCGGGTCGAAACCGGTGGATCGCAGCTGGCGGGTCGAAACCGGCGGATCGCAGCTGGCGGGTCGAAACCGGCGGACTCGTGCCCGGAGTTCGCCTGCCCGACCACACCCGCTCCTCGGCATGGCGTCTCGCGCGCACCGCGGGGTGGGCGAGACGCCATGGCGAGGAGCGGCTGCAGAAATCGCGTACATCCGCGGGAGCGAGACGCCATCGTGAGGAGCGAATACGCCGGCAGCTCCGGGAGCGGGCCGCCATCCACAGGCGCGAGACGCCAGGCTTAGGAGCGAGACGCCATCGACGGGAGCGGGTGCGCGCGTGATGGACGGATGCGCGCGCAGCGGACGAGTGCGCTGTGGACGAATGCGGGGCGGGGCCGAGCGAACGCGGAGCGTGGCCGAGCGGAGGCTCGAACCGGACCGACAGGGTCAGTCGCGGTGGCGGGCCTCCTCCGCCTGGGCCTCGCGGCGGACGTCGGCCGCGTCGTCGACGGTCTGCTGGTGCTTCTCGGCCGCCTTGTCGCTCGCCGTGGTGTCGCGCGGCGGGAGCTGGATGGTCTCCTCCGCGTGCATCCCCGCCTGCAGCTCGCGGGCCCGCTCGACCTCGGCGTCGACCTCCGCCCCGAACAGCAGTGCGTTGTTGGTGATCCACAGCCAGAGCAGGAAGATGATGACGCCTGCGAGGGAGCCGTACGTGGCGTTGTAGCTGCTGAAGTTGGTCACGTAGAAGACGAAGCCGCCGGTCGCGACCGCCCACACGATCAGGGCGATGACGGCGCCGATCGAGATCCAGCGGAACTTCGGTTGCTTGACGTTGGGCGCGAACCCGTAGAGCACGGCCAGGATGACGACGACGACGAGGACGAGCACCGGCCACTTGGCGATCCCCCACACGGTCACGGCCGTCTCCCCCAGACCGATCAGATTCCCGGCCCATTCGGCGATCGGTCCGCTCACGACCAGGATGAGCCCGGCGAGACAGACCAGGAGCAGCAGGACCGCGGTCAGCAGGACGGTGACGGGCTTGAGCTTCCAGAAGGGCCGTCCCTCCTCGATCTCGTAGATGCGGTTCATCGCCCGGCCGAACGCGCCGACGTAGCCCGAGGCCGACCACAGCGCACCGGCGAGACCGGTGATGAGGGCGATGCCGGCGGCCGGGGTGTTGACGACCGACTCGATCGGCCCGCGCAGCGCGGCGAGGGTCTCCTCGGGGGCGGCACCCTCGAGCAGTTCCATCACCGCGTCCACCGTGGCCTGGCCCTGCCCGAACACGCCGAGCAGCGAGACCACCGCGAGCAGGGCGGGGAACAAGGACAGCACCGCGAAGTACGTCAGGCCCGCGGCGAGATCGGTGCACTTGTCCCTGGAGAACTCGGAGAGGGCGCGCTTGATGCCGATCTTCCACGCGCTGCCCTTCAGCGAGGTGGGCGACTCGGGCTTGCCGTGATCGGGGTCGGCATCCGGGTCGGGCTTATCGGTGATGTCGCGGCTCGTCGTACTCATACCTTCAGACTTTCGCATCACCGGGCCCCTTCCGCATCCGCACCGCGGCCCGCATCCGCCGCGCGGCCTGCATCCCTGCCGCGGCCGGCATCAGAGCGCACGCCCGTGCCCGTGCGCCTGCGCCCGCGGAGGGATACCGTGGGCTCCCCTGAGATGTGGCGTTCGGACTCGCCTGAGCTAACCTGTTCGATGTCACGTCACCAAAGTGGTGTACGAACGCACACGCGACAACGATCAAAGGAGAAACCGATGAGCCTGTCCAACGCGATCCTCCGCGGCGTCACCGGCGCTTTCGTCCTCAACTCCGGCCTGAGCAAGCGCGGCATGCCCACCGAAGCCGCGCAGGGCCTGCAGGGCTTCGCCGCCACGGGCGTTCCCGCCGTGAACCAGATGGATCCGGACACCTTCGGCAAGTTCGTCGCCTACTCGGAGATCGGCATCGGCGCCGCCCTGCTCACCCCGGTGGTGCCCCGCCGGATCGCCGGCGCGGCCCTCGGCGTCTTCTCGGCGGGCCTGCTGGCGATGTACTTCCGCAACCCGGACATGACCGAGTCCGACGGCATCCGCCCCAGCCAGGAGGGCATGTCGCTGGCCAAGGACGCGTTCATGGCCGCCATCGCCGGCGCGCTGGTCGTCGACAACTCCTGAACTCCGGGCCGGCGGGCGAGGCGATGAGCGCCTGCCGGAAAGCCGAGTAGACGGCCCGGCGCCGCACCCGCGGGCCGGGCCGTCGTCGTCCCGCGACCGGGTGCCGACGCGGTGCGGATGCGAAGCCCACTCGCGTATCCGACCATGGGGCGATGACGCAGAACCCGGAGCCAGATTCCCCGGCCCGCCGGATGCGGATCGTCGTCACCGGCGCGAGCGGCAACGTGGGCACCCCGCTACTACGCAGGCTGCTGGCCGACGGCCACGACGTGGTGGGCCTGTGTCGCCGCATCCCACCCGCCACCGCTCCGTACAGCGGTGCCTCCTGGCATCGCGTCGACCTCTCGTACGCGGGCGCTCACGATCTGGTGGAGATCTTCCGCGGCGCCGACGCGGTCATCCACCTCGCCTGGGGCTTCCAGCCCACCCGCGACGTGGACCACCATCACCGGCTGGGCGTCGGCGGGACCGCCGCGGTCGTGGAGGCGTGCCGACTGGCGGGCGTGCCGCACCTGGTGCACCAGTCCTCGGTGGGCGCCTACGCCCCTGTCTCCGACGGCGGACCCGGAGTCTCGGTCGAGCGGCGGGTCAGCGAGGACGCCGAACTCGGCGGGGTGCCCACCGCCGCCTACAACCGGCACAAGACGGCCGCGGAGCAGCTCCTCGACCGGCACGAGAGCAAGCATCCCGGCGCGCCGACGATCGCCCGGATGCGGCCGGCATTCATCGTCCACGCCGAGGCCGCCTCGGGTCTGTTCCGCTACTTCACCCCGGCGCTCACGCCAGCGCGATTGCTCCGGGCCCTACCGATCCTGCCGGTGGACCGCCGGCTCACGGTCCCGCTCCTCCACGGCGACGACATGGCCTCGGCACTGGCGGCCGCCGCGACGTCCGGCGCGCAGGGCGCGTTCAACATCGCCGCCGAACCGCCCATCACCCGCGACATGCTCGCCCGCGAACTCGGCGCGCGGCCGGTGCACCTGCCCTACCGCGTGCTGCGTCAGCTCGTCCACATCAGCTGGCTGCTGCGCCTCCAGCCGGTCAGCATCGGCTGGGTCGATCTGGCGTTCGGCGCCCCGCTCATGCACACCACCCGCGCCCGCGCGGAGCTCGGCTGGCGCCCCACGGTCGCGGCGGACGAGGCGCTGCGCGAGGTGATCGACGCGATCGTCGCGGGCCGGGCCGGAACGTCACCACCGCTGCGCAAGCGGACACTGCTTGACGCGCTGGCGGGACTGCGCCGGGGCGGCGCGGTCGACGTCCGGCGACTGCCGTAACCAGCGCGCTCGGCGAGCCTGGGCGCCCTCTGGCCGGTCCGGGCCAGGCCCCCTCGAGCCGACGCGCGACGGGGCCGGTAGATCAGGCCCGGTCGGCGTCGGCGATCGCGCCGAGGATCGCGTCGGCGAGGTCGGCGCGGCACACGACGAGGTCCGGCAGGTAGGTTTCCGCGACGTTGTACTCGAGCGGGGAGCCGTCGATCCGCACGGCGACGAACCCACGGGCCAACGCCACGCCGGCCGGCGCCGCGGAGTCCCACTGGTACTGCCCGCCGGCGTGGATGTAGGCGTCCGCCTCGCCGCGGACGACGGCCGCCGTCTTGGCGCCGGCCGACCCCAGCGGCACGAGATCCCCGCCCACCGCCTCGGCGACCGCATCGGCGAACCGGGGCGGACGGGAGGCCGAGAGGACGATCCTCGGCCGGGAGCCCGTACGAGGGGGAAGAAGGCCTCCCCCGTGGACCCCGCCGTTGCCCACGGGCGCGGCGTAGATCTCGTCGTCGTCGACCCCACACACCACCCCGAGCGCCGGTAACCCGACCGCGGCTGCGGTGAGTCGTGATGTCGCAGGGTCGCCGTCGCGCTCCCACAGCGCCACGTGCACGGCCCAGTCGGGGCGGTCGCCGAGCCCGTACTCGCGGGTGCCGTCGACGGGGTCGATGATCCACACGCGGTCGGCGTCCACGCGGGATAGATCGTCCTTGGACTCCTCGGACAGGACGGCGTCCTCCGGACGTGCGTCGGCGAGCCGCTCGAGCAGGAGCTCGTTGGCCCGGCGGTCGCCGATGTCGCCGAGCGTACGCCCGGTGGGCCCGGAGGACCGCAGTTCCACCAGCAGCCGGCCGGCGTCCGTGGCGAGGTCGACGGCGAGCTGCTGGTCCGGGGTGCGCGTGGCGGAGGTCATGGCCTCCAGCCTAGGAGGATCACCGCCAGCGCGACCGGAGTCCCCTGCGCCGACCGTGTCCGTACTCGCGCGCGACGCGGGCGGGCTGATCCGGACAACGATGCGCATCGGCCGCCACCCGCGCCGCTCCCCGTGACGGCAACGTGCCGCTCCGGGCCCCGCAGCGCTGGCAACCCCACACGGCCCCGTCCGCGGTCTCCTCGACAAAGCACGCGCGCTCTCCGACCTCGTTCATGGGGCTCCTCGAGCATGGCGCCGGTCCCCTTTGCCGGCGCGGTCCACCTATATTGTCACAAATCTCTTATAGCGGAAAATGGTGTCGCGCTATCGCGCGAGACGCCGGAGACGGCCGCGCCGGAGGGGTAGACAGATCGGTCTAGACAAGGCCGCGCCTTTATGTCTACTGTCTTACTCGACTTAATCAGCCCACTACCTCAAAGGGGTGCCCATGAGGACTCTCATCGTGCTCGGCGTGGTCGGCGCCATCGCCCAACTCATCGACGGCTCCCTTGGCATGGCCTACGGCGTCACCTCCACGACGCTGCTGGTCGCGGCCGGTATCGCACCGGCGGCCGCGTCGGCGTCCGTGCACTTCGCCGAGATCGGCACCACCCTCGCGTCGGGCCTCTCCCACCACAAACTCGGCAACGTGGACTGGCGGATCGTGCGCATCCTCGCGGTCCCGGGCGCGATCGGCGCGTTCGCCGGCGCCACCATCCTCAGCAGCCTCCCGGCCGACGTGGCCAAGCCGGTCGTGGGCGTCATCCTTCTCGCGCTGGGCCTCTACGTCCTGTACCGCTTCCTCGCGCTCGGCGGCCGACGCCCCGAGTTCAAGGGTCGCGTTCGCACGGGCTTCCTCGTCCCCCTCGGTCTCGTCGGCGGGACGCTCGACTCGCTCGGTGGCGGCGGGTGGGGCCCGGTCGGGACGACCTCGCTACTGTCGTCGGGCCGGGTCGAACCCCGCAAGGCCGTGGGCTCGATCGACACCTCGGAGTTCGTGGTGGCCGTGGGCGGCTCGCTCGGCTTTCTCCTCGGCCTGGGCGCCGCCGGGATCGACTGGGGTTACGCGCTGGCGCTACTCGTCGGCGGCGTGATCGTCGCGCCGTTTGCCGCGTGGCTGGTCAAGCACCTGCCCGCGCGCGTGCTCGGCACCGCAGCCGGCGGCCTCATCGTGGTGACCAACGCGCGCACCCTGCTGCTCTGGGCCGAGGTGCCGTCCGCGGCCACCAACCCGATCCTCCTCGCCCTGGTCGCCGTCTGGTTCGGACTGATCGCGTGGGCCGTTCTCGCCGAGAGGAGAAGCCGGGGCGACGACGACGAGCTCAGCACCTCCGGACGGCCCGCCCCGTCCGCGAGCGCGGGACCGGCCACGGTCCACAGTTGAAATGTGAGCGCGGGGAACGACTGTCCGCTGGCGTACAGTCTTGGCTACTTGTCCAACTGGACGTCCGCCCAGACTCAAGGCGCTGGACCTGGCCACTCCCCCACTCGCGATGGCAGCGGCTCTGGGAGACTGTGTCCCATGAGGGTCACCGCCAAGTCCGACTACGCGTTGCGTGCGCTCGTCGAACTCGCGGCGGCCCGCAGCGACGACCCCGCCCGCGACCCGAGGGACAGCCCGGTCAGCGCGGAGGAACTGGGGCGGCTACAGGACATCCCGCACGGCTTCCTCCAGGCGATCCTCTCGGACCTGCGTCGCGCGGGCCTGGTCGCCAGCCGTCGCGGCAAGACCGGTGGGTGGTTCCTCGGCCGGGACGCCGGCGAGATCACGGTCGCCGACGTGATGCGGGCCGTCGACGGGCCACTGGTCAGCGTTTACGACGTCCGGCCCGAGGCGGTGGTCTACAACGAGCGCGCGGCGGTCCTGCAGCACGTGTGGATCGCGTCGCGGGCGGCGCTGCGCCGGGTGATGGACGCGGTGACGATCGCCGACCTGGCCGCCGGGCACCTGCCGGGAGAGGTTCACGAGCTGACCCTCGACACCGACGCCTGGGAACCCCGCTAGTCGCGCCAGCCCCTGCACGCCCACAACGCAGCCGCTCCTGGCCATGGCGTCTCGCCCACCCCGCGGTGCGCGCGAGACGCCATGGCCAGGAGCGGCTGCGTGAGCGGCCCGGCTCAGGCGTGAGTCGACGCCCCGGGCCGCTGCACCGCCGGCCGGTCGAGGTGCACCGAGAACCGGCGTACGAGCGCCTTCCAGACCAACGGGCCGCCCACGACCAGCACCAGCGTGATGATTCCGATCAACAACGGCGAGGCGCCGAGCATGGCCGAGGCCGTCACGGCGAGCACGATCGTGATGCCGCGGCGGATGAGCCCACCCGGCACGCGCCCGGCGAACCTGGAGCCGAAGAACGTGCCGATCGCCCCGCCGATGAGCAGCGGCACGAGCAGGTTCCAGTCGACGCCGGTCACCATGACGTGCCCGATCGCGGCCGCGATGACCAGCGGGACCGCCTGCACGAGGTCGGTACCCACCAGCCGCAGCGCGGCGAGCGTCGGGTAGAGCAGCATGATGCACATCATGATGACGGTGCCCGAGCCCACCGAGGTGATGCCCACCATCAGTCCGCCGATCACACCGACGAGCAGCGTGAGCACCGGCTTGACCGGCGGGTCGGGATCGTCACCGGTGCGGATGCGCCCGGACATCTCGAAGAACGCCCGCAGGAAGTACGCCGTCGACGCCACGATGAGGGTCGCGCCGATGGCCTTCTTGAGCATCCCCTGCACGTCCTCGGCACCGATCGCGTGCACGAGCCACGCGCCGAGGTACGCCGTCGGCACCGAGCCGATGATCAGCCAGAGGGCGATCTTGAGATTGGGTTTACCGTGCCTCCAGTGCACGCCCGCGCCCACGACCTTGTTGACCGCGTTGACAACCAGGTCGTTGGCGACGGCCGCCGTCGGTGGGATGCCCACGAGGATGAGCGCCGGCGTCATGAGTGCGCCGCCGCCCATCCCCGTCAGGCCGATCACCACGCCGATGACGGCGCTGACGACCAGCAGGCCGAGCGAGTCGTAGGTCCACAGGGCCTCGGGCACCGGCTCAGATTCCCAGGATGGAGCTGAGGATCCGCTGCGCGACCTCTTCTGCGGTGCCGTCCTCGGGACGGATGTGCAGGTCCGGGGTCAGCGGCGGCTCGTACGGCGCGGAGACGCCGGTGAACTCGGCGATTTCGCCCGCGCGCGCCTTGGCGTAGAGGCCCTTGGGGTCGCGGGCCTCGCACTCGGCCAGCGGGGTGTCCACGAACACCTCGGTGAACGGCAGGCCGGCCTTGGCGTGGACCTGGCGCGCCGCGTCCCGGTCGGCGCGCATGGGCGAGATGAGGGAACAGATGACGACGACGCCGGCATCGGCGAACAGCGCCGCCACCTCGGCGGTGCGGCGGATGTTCTCCGCCCGGTCCTCGGCCGAGAACCCGAGGTCGACGTTGAGGCCGTGGCGCAGGTTGTCGCCGTCGAGGATGTACGCCGGATGACCGGACTCGATGAGCAGACGCTCGACCTCGGAGGCGATGGTCGACTTGCCCGAACCCGACAGGCCCGTCAGCCACAGGGTGCGGCCCTGCCCGCGGTCGCCGCGCTGGACGGCCCCGGCGTGCCAGACGACGTTGGAACCGGTGGTGGCGGGCCCGATGATCATGCCAGCACCCACCGTGTTCCCGGTGATCTCGTCCACGAGGATGAACGCGCCCGTGTCGCGGTTGCGACGGTAGGGGTCGTACATCAGCGGCGTCTGCGTGCGCAGGCCGATGCGCCCGATCTCGTTGAGCTGGAGCTCGGTGGAGTCGGGGTCGCGGTGCAGCGTGTTGACGTCGAGCCGGTACTCCATCCCCGTCACGATCGCCTTGGTCTCGCGCGTCGTGTGCTTGACGATGTAGCGCTTGTTGGTCTCGAGGGTAGTGTCGTCGGCGAACCAGCAGACCATGGCCTCGAGCTCGGTGCCCTGGTGCGGCCGGTTACCGGGCCGGGCGATCATCTCGCCGCGGACGATGTCGATCTCGTCGTTCAGCGCGATCGTCACCGCTGCGGGGGCCGCGGCCTCGTCCAGCTCCGCCCCGCCCGGGCCCCAGATCGCCTTGACCGTGGACTGCCGCCCGGACGGCATGACCACCACGTCGTCGTCGACCTTGATGATCCCACCCGCGACGGTTCCGGCGAAGGACCGGTGATCCAAGCCGTCGGCGCGCTGGGGGCGGATCACGTACTGCACGGGGAACCGGACGTCGGTGAGGTTCCGGTCCGAGGCGATGTGCACGTTCTCGAGATGGTCGAGCAACGCCGGGCCCGTGTACCAGGGCATGGCGTCCGAGCGGTCCACCACATTGTCGCCCCTGAGCGCCGAGAGCGGCACGAAGGTGACGTCGTGGACCTCGAGCTTGGCGGCGAAGTCGGTGAACTCGGTGCGGATGGCCTCGAAGGTGGCCTCGTCGTAGTCCACCAGGTCCATCTTGTTCACGGCCACGACCAGGCGCGGAATGCCCAGGAGTGCGGACAGGAACGCGTGGCGGCGGGTCTGCTCGAGCACACCCTTGCGGGCGTCGACGAGGATGATCGCCACGTCGGCCGTCGAGGCACCGGTGACCATGTTGCGCGTGTACTGCACGTGGCCCGGGGTGTCCGCGATGATGAACTTGCGCCGCGGGGTAGAGAAGTAGCGGTAGGCGACGTCGATCGTGATGCCCTGCTCGCGCTCGGACCGCAGCCCGTCGGTGAGCAGCGCGAGGTCGGTGTACTCGTCGCCGCGCTTGGCCGAGGTGGCCTCGATGGAGGCGAGCTGGTCCTCGAAGATGCCCTTGGAGTCGAACAGCAGCCGGCCGATGAGCGTCGACTTGCCGTCGTCGACGGAGCCGGCGGTGGCGATGCGCAGCAGCTGCGCGTGCTCGGCCATGGTCTGCAGCTGCTCGGCGGCGCTCTCGGCGGCGGCCGGCGCGGTGTCCGTGGTGGGGGTGCTCATCAGAAGTAGCCCTCCTTCTTGCGGTCTTCCATGCCGGCCTCGGAGATCCGGTCATCGGCGCGGGTGGCGCCGCGTTCGGTGACGCGGGTGCCCGCGACCTCGGCGACGACGGCGGCGTTGTCGGCGGCGTCGGACTCGACGCAGCCCGTGCAGGTGGCGTCGCCGACGGTGCGGAAACGCACGAGCTCAGTGCGCGCCTCCTCGTGCGGCAGCGTCTCCAGGAAGCGGGTCTTGGCGAGGAGCATGCCGTCGCGCTCGATGACCTCGCGCTCGTGGGCGTAGTAGATCGGCGGCAGGTCGATGTCCTCGCGCTCGATGTACTGCCAGATGTCCAGCTCGGTCCAGTTGGACAGCGGGAACACGCGGATGTGCTCGCCCTTGCGGTGCTTGCCGTTGTACAGCTTCCACAGCTCGGGCCGCTGGGCGCGCGGGTCCCAGGCGCCGAACGCGTCGCGAAAGGAGAAGACGCGCTCCTTGGCGCGGGCCTTCTCCTCGTCGCGGCGGGCGCCACCGAAGACGGCGTCGAATCGGTTCTCCTGGATCCCGCGCAGCAGGGCGGTGGTCTGGAGGCGGTTGCGGCTCGCGCCGACCCCCGTGTCCTCGACCACGCGGCCGGCGTCGATGTCGTCCTGGACGTGGGAGACGAGCAGCTGGACACCGGTCTCCTCGACCACGCGGTCGCGGTAGTCGATGACCTCGTCGAAGTTGTGGCCGGTGTCGACGTGCATGAGCGGGAACGGCATCGGCGCGGGCCAGAAGGCCTTGCGGGCGAGGTGGAACATCACCACCGAGTCCTTGCCGCCGGAGAACAGCATCCCCGGGCGTTCGAACTGTGCGGCTACCTCGCGGAAGATGTGGACGGACTCCGCCTCGAGCGCGTCGAGATGCGAGAGCGTCACCGCCGACCTCGTCGTCATGCGACCTCCAGTGTCGTGGGCTGGCCGGCGGACCGGACAGCACGGCAGACCGATCTGTCTACCTTCGGGCGTCCGGACCATCCTGCGCCCGCCCCGCCCGGTTTTCCATCTCGCCGAGGGCAATCACCCCCGCCCCGTCGAAACTCCGACATATGATGACGGATATGCGACACGAACCGACCCACCGGGTGCTCGCGGCGCTCCGCGCGCTCGCCACCGACGGCCCGCCCCTGCCGTTGACGGAGATCGCCAGGATGGCCGGGGCGAGTCGCTCGACCCTCCACGCGGTCCTGGCGGAGATGGACGCCCAGGGGTGGGCGGAGAAGACGCGGGCCGGGTGGCGGGCCGGGCCGGCACTGCGCGAGGTGGGCGCGGCGCTGGCCACGGAGGTCGACCTGGTCCGGGCCGCGCGCCAGCCGCTCGAGGCCCTGGCGGACGCCACCGGGATCGCGGCGGTGGTGTTCGAGGTCCGCGACGGGATGGCCGAGGTCGTCGACTCGGTCGGCGCCGGCATGCGCACCGCTTCCCGGGAGGCGCTGCCCGTCGGCCACGTGGTGCCGGTGCGCGCCCCGTTCGCCCGCGAGCTGGCGGCCCGACTACCACTGGGCGAGCAACGTCAGTGGCTAGCCGACGCGGCGGGGCTGACCACCGCTGCGCGCGACCGGCTCGAGGTGGCGCTCCCGCAGATCGCGCGACGTGGCTGGTCCATCGAGCGGCTCACCCCGGCCCGCCGTGAGCTGCTGCGGATGGCCGACTCGTTGGAGACCTCCGGCATCGGCGCCCTGGTCCGCGACCGCGTGTCCGAGCTGTTCGTCGAACTCTCGGAGATCGACGTGACCGACGCCGAACTCAGCGGCGCCGCGGACCTGGCCGTGGCCTCGGTGGCGGCACCGGTGCTGCGGGCCGACGGGCGGGCGGTCGGGTCCGTGGCCGTCGCCCCGGGTCGCCGGATGACGGGCCGTGCGGTCTCCCGGGCTGTCGAGGCCGTGACGGAGTGCGCGGCCGACGTCTCCGCCCGCCTCGCCTCGCGTCCGCCCGCGGCGCGGACGGCCGCTCTCCCCTCCCACCTCGTCCACCCGGCCCACGCGGCGAGCCGCGCTTGACGGCTCCCCCCACCCGGGCGCGGGGCCCCGGTCTGCCGTGGCGGCACGTTCGCCAGCGGGGCCGTATGATGTAGATCACATTCCCTGCCCTATCGGAGGTGATCGTGCCCCGGACCGCCCACCCGTCCCCCTCGCCCGATGCGGACCCGCTGGACCTGGCGTGGCGTCGGTCCGAGCTCAGCGGCCTGACCCCGCAGAGCGCCCGGCCGGGGGCGCCCGACCCGCAGGCCGCCCGCTCCCACCGCCTGACCGAGGCCGCGCGCCCGGTGATGGACGGGCTCGACACCGTCCTGCGGGACACCGGCGCCAGCCTCGTGCTGGCCGATCGCGAGGGCCGGGTCATCAGGACGGCCCGCGACAACGCGCGGATCTCCCGCATGCTGCTCCGGCGGGGCGTCGACGACGGCGCCACGCTCACGGAGGAGGCCGTGGGCAACAACGGCATCGGCACGGCGCTGGAGACGCGGGCCGGGGTGTTCATCCACGGTGAGCAGCACTTCGCCGAGGTCCTGCGCGACTTCGTCTGCTACGGCCACCCGATCATCGACCCGCTCACCCGACGCCTGGTGGGCGCGGTCAACCTGACGGGCATGAGCGCGGACGCATCACGCCTGTTCGCGCCCTTCGTCCGCAAGGTCGTGGCCGACATCGAGGCCCGCTACGTCGACACCGCCCGCGCGGACGACCGCGAGCTGTGGCGCCGCTTCGTCGAGCGCACCCGCTCCTCCGACACCGCGACGTGCGCGTTCGGCGACGAGGTGGTGCTGGCCTCGCACTCGAGCCTGGAGCGACTGGATTCCAGAGACCTCGTCACCCTCCGCCGACTGGTCGAGCGCGACGAGATGGGTGAGGTCGTCGAGCTGTCGGTGGGCACCGTGGGGGTGGCCACCAGCCGCGTGGGGCGCCGCGGGCACCTGCTGGACCTCACGTTCCCCGAGTCGCCCGGTGCGCCCACGCCCGCGCCCGCGCCCACGCTCGCGCCCCGGATCGTCGTCGCCGCCCCCGCGACGGTGGTGCGGAGGCACGCCGTCCGGGGGCCGTCGGGATCGGGGAGGTCGACGACGGCGAGGGCGATCGCCGGCCCCGGGGCCCGCCATCTCCGGCTCGCCGAGGCGGACGACGCCGCGACGGCATGGCGGGAGATGGTCGCGCCCGCACTCCGTGAACTTTCCGGGCCGGTGATCCTGGACGACATCGACCTGTTGGACGACGCCGATCTGCGCCGGTTGGCCGCGCGCATGGAATCGGCTGGAGAGCACCTCGTCGTCGTCACCAGTCGCGACGACCCGCGCCCCGCGGTGACGGCGATACTCGACCTGTGCGACCGGCGGACAGAGGTCCGCCCCCTCCACGAGCGCGGCACCGAGGGCGAGGAGATCGTCCGCCGCATGGTCGCCGACCTGGCCGCGCGGCGCGGTATGCGGCCACCCACGGTGACGGCGCGGTTCGTGGAGGCGGCCTGCGTGCTCGACCTGCCCAACGGCCTGGTGACCCTGCGCGCGGTCCTCGGCGACTGCCTGACCCGGCTCGAGCAGAAGTGCGCCGTGACCCTCGACGTGGACGCGCTGCCGTCGCGGTCACGCTCGGCGCGCCCGCCGCGGCCCGGGGAGCTGGCCCGGGGGGAGTACGACGCGATCGTCGCCGCGCTCAGCGAGTGCGGCGGGGTGCGCTCGCGGGCCGCCCGCCGGTTGGGGATCAGCCGGACCACGCTGTACGCCCGGATGCGGGAGTTCGGGCTGTCCTGACGCGCACACGGCGCCCGCCGTCATCCACCGTGTCCACTCGCGTGTCCAGAAATTGAACACTCCGGAGGGGGGACGCACCCGCAGGATGAGTTGTGATCGGCCTCACAACCGAGGCGGTCGGATCTTCGGAGGTAAACATGACCGGCACACTCTCCCGCGACACAAGCACCGGCACCGGCACCAGCGCACACGTCGACGAGCGCCTGGGCGCCGAGGCCCGCGACTTCCTGGCCCGCCCGCATCGCCTGCTCATCGGTGGCCAGTGGGTCGACGCCGCCGACGGTCGCACCTTTGGCACCTACGACCCCGCCACCGGCAATGAGATAACCCAGGTCGCCCACGGCGGGCCCGAGGATGTGGACCGCGCGGTGGCCGCCGCCCGCCGCACGTTCGACGACGGCGCCTGGGCCACCATGAAGCCGCGCGAGCGCGAGCAGATCCTGTGGCGCATCGGCGACCTGCTGGACGCCAAGGCCGAGTTGTTCGGGCAGATCGAGGCGCTGGACAACGGCAAGTCCGTCGCGATCGCCACCGCGGTCGATGTGGCGTGGGCCGCCGACGTCTTCCGCTACTACGCCGGCTGGGCCACCAAAATCGAGGGCTCCACGGTCAACGTGTCCATGCCGTTCGCCGGCGACAAGCAGTTCCACGCCTACACCCAGCGCGTGCCCGTGGGCGTGTGCGGGCAGATCATCCCGTGGAACTTCCCGCTGCTCATGGCCGCGTGGAAGCTCGGCCCCGCCCTGGCCACCGGCAACACCCTCGTCCTCAAGCCCGCCGAGCAGACCCCGCTCACGGCCCTCCTGCTCGGGGAGATCTGCCAAGAGGCCGGCGTGCCCGACGGCGTGGTCAACATCATCACCGGGTTCGGCGACGCCGGCGCCGCGATCTCCGCCCACGACGACGTGGACAAGGTCGCCTTCACCGGCTCCACCGAGGTGGGCAAGCTCATCGTGGACGCCGCCAAGGGCAACCTCAAGAAGGTGTCGCTGGAGCTGGGCGGCAAGAGCGCCAACATCGTGTTCGCCGACTGCGACTGGGACGCCGCGGTCGCCGGCTCGGTCGCCGCGTGGATGTTCAACCACGGCCAGGCGTGCACCGCCGGTACCCGCCTGTACGTCGAGGACTCGATCTACGAGGAGTTCACCCAGGCCGTCGCCGACGCCGCCTCGCAGGCCACCATCGGCCATGGGCTCGACCCCGACACGGTGCTCGGGCCCGTCGTGGACCAGGACCAGTTCGACAAGGTCTCCTACTACCTGCGCGCCGGCATCGAGGACGGCGGTCGCGCCCTCACCGGCGGTGCCCGCCACGGCGACACCGGCTTCTTCATCCAGCCCACGGTGTTCGTCGACGTCAAGCCCGAGGACCGCGTGGTGCGCGAGGAGATCTTCGGCCCCGTCGTCTCGGCCCTGCGGTTCTCCGACGTCGACGACGCGGTCCGCCAGGCCAACGACTCGATGTACGGCCTCGCCGCCGGCATCTGGACCAAGGACCTGTCCAAGGCGCACCACGTCGCCAGCCGACTCCAGGCCGGATCCGTGTGGGTCAACCAGTACAACGGCTTCGACACCGCCATGCCGTTCGGCGGGTTCAAGCAGTCCGGCTGGGGCCGTGAGCTCGGCGCCGGCGCCCTGGACCTGTACACGCAGACCCGCTCGGTCAACATCCAGCTCTGACCCGACCGGCCCGACGCCGTCGGCCTCCCGGACCGGGACCCGGCGTCCCCGTGACCACTTCCGGGGACGCCGGAGTCCCCCTGCTCCCCCTTCTTCCCTTCCTCCTTCCTCTCTTCCCACACCCGCCAGCCGAAAGGACCACCGCCGTGAAGACCAAGGCAGCCGTACTGTTCGACACCAACCAGCCGTTCGAGATCATCGAGCTCGACCTGGACGAACCCGGCCCCGGCGAGGTGCTCATCAAGTACACGGCCGCCGGCCTGTGCCACTCGGACCTGCACCTGTCCGACGGCTCCCTGCCGCCCCGCTTCCCGATCGTGGGCGGGCACGAGGGCGCCGGGGTGATCGAGGCCGTCGGCGAGGGCGTCACCAAGGTCAAGCCCGGCGACCACGTGGTGTGCTCGTTCATCCCCAACTGCGGAATCTGCCGCTACTGTTCGACCGGCCGACAGAGCCTGTGCGACATGGGCGCCACGATCCTCGACGGCCACATGCCGGACGGCACGTTCCGCTTCCACTCGGGAGGCCAGGACTTCGGCGCCATGTGCATGCTCGGCACCTTCTCCGAACGCTCGGTCATCTCGCAGCACTCGGTGGTCAAGGTCGACGACTGGCTGCCGCTGGACAAGGCCGTGCTCGTGGGCTGCGGCGTGCCCTCCGGGTGGGGCACTTCTGTCTACGCCGGCGGCGTCCGTCAGGGCGACACCGTGGTGATCTACGGCATCGGCGGCCTGGGCATCAACGCCGTCCAGGGCGCCGTCCACTCGGGCGCCCGCCACGTCGTGGTGGTGGATCCGGTGCAGTTCAAGCGCGATGAGGCGCTGAAGTTCGGCGCGACCCACGCGTTCGCCAGTGCGGCCGAGGCGCACGCCGAGGTCGAGAAGCTCACCTGGGGCCAGATGGCCGATCAGGCGCTGATCCTCGTGGGCACGCTCGAGGAGGAGGTCGTCTCCAGCGCCTTCGACGTGGTCGGCAAGGGCGGCACCGTGGTGATCACCGGCATGGGGAGCATGACCGACAAGACGGTGCAGGTCAACGGCACGATGATGGCCCTGTTCGGCAAGACCATCAAGGGCACGCTCTTCGGTTCCGCCAACCCCCAGTACGACATCGTCAAGCTGCTGCGGCTGTACGACGAGGGCAAGCTGAAGCTCGACGAGCTCATCACCACCACGTACACGCTCGACCAGGTAAACCAGGGTTACCAGGATCTGCAGGACGGGAAGATCATGCGCGGCGTGATCATCCACGACTCCTGATCTCCCACAGCCCCCACAGACCGGAGCCGGTCGACCCCGCGGGACGGCGCCCCCGCCTTCTCGGTGATCGGCTCCTCCCCCGACGCGCGTCGCCTCACCCCCTGGGCGGCGCGCGTCGGTGCGTCAGCCGGCAGTCGCTCCCGCCGATGGCGTCTCGCTCCCGCCGCTGCCCGCCCAGCCCGCAGCCGCTCCTCACCATGGCGTCTCGCCCACCCTTCGGTGCGCGCGAGACGCCATCCCGGCGAGCGGCTGTAGGTGGGCGACTGTGGTCCCCGCGCATCGTGGCGCGCCAGACGCCATCCCGGCGAGCGGCTGTGGCCGGGCTGCGCTGTCCGAACTGCTCCGGTGTCAGGGCGTGGGCGCGCCGCCGGTCACCGAGAGCGTGTTGCCGGTCGTGTACGACGACTCCTCCGAGGCCAGGTACACGTACGCCCCGGCCATCTCGACCGGCTGCCCCGGCCGACCGAGCGGGTTCTTCTGCCCGAAGTACGGCAGCTTCTCCGGCTTCTGCCCGCCCGTCACCTGCAGCGCGGTCCAGAACGGGCCCGGCGCGACGGCGTTCACGCGGATCCCCCGCGGCGCGAGCTGCTGCGCCAGCGCCTTGGACATCGTGTTGACCGCGGCCCGCGAGGTCGCGTAGTCCACGAGGCCCGGCGACGGCGTGTAGGCCTGCACCGACGAGGTGAAGATGACGCTCGCGCCCGGCTGCAGGTGACCGAGCGCCTCCTGCATCATCCAGAACGGCGCCGAGATATTGACGTTCATGGTCTCCGCCCACTGCTCGGAGCTCAGGTCCTCGAGGTTCTCGACGTAGGTCTGCCGGGCGGCGTTGAGCACCAGCACATCGATCCCTCCGAGCCCGGCAACGGCGTCGCGGACGATCGCCCGCGCCACCTCTTCGTCGCCGACGTCGCCCGGCAGCAGGACGCAGGTGCGGCCGGCCTCCCGGACCAACCGGGCGACCTCGTCCGCATCGGACTGCTCGGAGGGCAGGTATCCGATCGCCACGTCGGCCCCTTCACGTGCGTACGCGATCGCCACCGCGCGCCCGATGCCCGAGTCGCCACCGGTGATGAGCGCGCGGCGACCCGTGAGCCTGCCGTGTCCGACGTAGGACGTCTCACCGTGATCGGCGGGCGGCTCCAGCTCGGAGGCGAGCCCCGGCACCGGCTGGGACTGCATCGGGATGTCGACCTCGTACTTGGTGGTGGGGTCGATGAGCGGCTGGGCGTTCGGGTCAGTGGTCACGGGAGGCCTCCTCGGAAGTCGGAATCTCGACCGTACGCTCGCCCACCCCGGCGGAAGCTGAACCGACACTTCTCCGCGCGTGCGCCCTGTCCAGCCACGCCAACTCCTCTTCGATTATCGAGGTCCGCATGAGAAAGCGCGCTATCCCGCCCGGCGCCCGCGACTTGATGCCCGGCTTTCGCGAGATGTACACCTTCATGATCTCCTGCTTGAGAATCCAGGACACGAAGAACATCACAATTGCGCCCACGAAGAACACATTCGTGAGCACCAGAACCGCAGGGCCCGTCTCCCGACCAACAAGAGGGCTCACGATGTAAACGGG
>NZ_BCSW01000031.1 GCF_001571065.1 Dietzia cinnamea NBRC 102147 | reverse complement strand
GGCCCCCCGCCGATCCGGGCGGTGCCGCCGCCCGCGTCGGTGACGCCCCCCGCCGGCCCGACGCCTTCGGCCGACCCGACGCGCCCCGCCGCCGAGCCGCCGTCGGCCCCTGACGCGCCCCCGTCCGCCGCGCCGGCCGGCCGTGGTGCCGGTGCCGCGGCCGGTGGCGGTGGTGGCGCGGGTGGTGGCGACGACGACGAGGACTTCCTCCAGCCGACGCCGACCGAACCCGAACGACGCCCCTCACGCCGTCATCCCACGATGCCGTCGTGGGAGGACGTCCTCCTCGGGGTCCGCGGTAAGGACGACTGAGTCACGGACATGGGCCACCACGTCGCGACCTTCTGGTACCTGGCGACCGACGATCCCGCCGCCCCCATCCGGGCGGGGCATCCGTCGGACCCCGGCTTCGCCCGCCGCCTGCTGTCCCGGCTGTTCCCCACCGTGACCGTTGCGTCGCTGGGCGCGTTCCCGCTCAACCGGTCGGCGTCGGCCGGCCAGGGTGAGATCTACGTGGGTTCCTACCCCGGCCTGACGGTGGTGCAGACCCCCGTCGAGGGCCCGGTCGTGCCGTCGGCCGCGGCGGACGCGTGGCTCCGGCTGGTCGAGGCACCGGTCGTCCTGTTGTTCGCGCAGGATCCCGAGGACGGGGTCAGCGGGTTCGCCCGCTGGGAGTCCGGGCGCCTGATCCGGGCGTTCGCCGGCGCGGACGACCGCATCGTCGAGGACGAGGGGATGCCCCTGCCGTTCGAGCGCCCGTACTGGGCCGGCGAGTTCCCGCCCGACGGGGCGGCCGACAACCCCCTGGCGTTGCCGTTCTCGCCGTCGTCACTCCTCCACGCCGCGCACCGTGACTGGCTCGGCTTCGACCTCGAGCCGGGCGGCCTGGACGTGCCGGTCCACGGTTTCGCCACCGACGGCCGCCGCGAGGTCCGGCAGCACACCCCACCGGCCGGTCCAGCACTGCACGTGGTGGGGATGCCGGGGCGCGCGGAGCTCCACGCCGCCTCGCGTCGCGCCTCGTCGCGCGCGGCCGCGGAGGACGGCGACGACGGGACCGGCGCCGACGGCGGTCGCGCGGCGGGTGCCTCGTCCCCGTACGAGGACGACGACTACGAACGCCTGCCCTCCGGCGCCGGCCCGCGTCGGGCCGCGGGCGTCGAGCGCATCCGCGGGCTCGCCGGGCTGGTCGGGGACGCGGTCCGCCGGGGCGTCGACGAGGTGTCCCGCCGAGCGCGCCGCCGCTCGCGGTAGTCGTCGCGCCGGGGATCGGTCGCGCGGGGGGTTCAGTCGCGCCGGGCCCGCTCGTAGAACGCGACCGCGGCGGCGGTGGCCACGTTGAGCGAGTCCGTGCCGTCGGTCATGGGGATGGCGGCGCGCACGTCGCAGGCGCGCATGGCGTGCTCGGTCAGGCCCGGTCCCTCGGCACCCAGCACGAACGCGACCTTCTCGGCGTCGACGGCGCGGGAGAGGGGTGCCTCGGCGGCCGGGGTCAGTGCGACGGTGCGGAAACCGCGCTCGCGGAGGTCGTCGAGGCTCCGCTGCCACGTGGTCGGCGTGCCGGGCAGGTGCGCGAACGGCAGCCGCAGCACGTGCCCCATCGACACGCGCACGACGCGCCGGTACAGCGGGTCCCCGGTGGCGGCGCCGAACAGGACCCCGTCCACGCCGAGCGCCGCGCAGTTACGGAAGATCGCGCCGAGGTTCTCCGGGTCGTTGACGCCCTCGAGCACGACGAGGGTGCGGGCCCCGTCGACGACCTCGTCCACCGCCAGCGGCTCGGGCCGGTCGGCGGCGGCGAGGATGTCACGGCTCGAGCGGAAGCCGATCACCTCGCTGAGGACGTCCTTCGTGGTGCGCAGGTAGACCGCGTCGCCGGCCCGCTCGTCGGCGTCCCACCCCTCGGCGGTGGCCTCGCGTCGCAGCTGCTGCAGGCGCGAGTCCGTGCCGAGCAGGACGTGGGGCCGGAATCGGGACAGCAGCATGCGGCCCACCACGTAGGTGCCCTCGGCGATCACCAGTCCCCGACCGCCGGGCAGGTCGGGCCGGCGGTCGGAGTTGTTGAGGTCGCGGAGGTCGTCCAACCGGGGGTCGGCGGGATCGGAGACGTCGACGACGTGCACGGTACGGTCGCTCCTCCCGCCGGCCGGTCAGGCCAGCGCGTCGGTGATGGGGCCGATGGCGAAGTAGAGGACGAACGCGGCCGCGACGATCCACAGGATCGGGTGCACGGTGCGGGCCTTGCCGGTCGCGGTCGCCATGACGACCCACGCGATGAAGCCGATGCCGATACCGTTGGCGATCGAGTAGGTGAACGGCATCGCCACGATCGTGAGGAACGCGGGCAGGGCGATGGAGAAGTCGCTGAGGTCGATCTGCTTGATCTGGGCGATCATCAGCGCGCCCACGATCACGAGGGCGGGGGCGGCGGCCTCCACCGGGACCACCTCGTAGAGCGGGGTGAAGAACATCGCGAGCAGGAACAGCACGCCGGTGACGACGTTGGCCAGGCCGGTGCGCGCGCCCTCGGCGATGCCGGAGGCCGACTCGAGGAAGACCGTGTTCGACGACGACGAGGTCAGACCGCCGGCGACGGCGCCGAAGCCCTCGACCACCAGGGCGCTCTTCATGCTGGGCAGGTTGCCCTTGTCGTCCATGAGCTCGGCCTCCTTGCCGAGGCCGGTGAACGTGCCCATGGCGTCGAAGAAGTTGGCGAGCAGAAGGGTGAAGACGAACAGTCCGGCGGCCAGCGGGCCGATGCGGGTGAACGCGCCGATGAGGTCGACGTTGCCGATGAGCGAGAGGTTGGGGATGCCGCCCAGGGAGTCCGGGATGACCGGCACCGCGAGGCTCCAGCCGGTGGGGTTGGGCTCGCCGTCGACGACGGACGGACCGGCGTTCGCGAAGCCCTCGACGATGACCGCGAACACCGCGGTGACGACGATGCCGATGAACAGACCGCCGCGGATCCTCCGGGCGACGAGCACGCCGCAGAGCAGGAGGCCGACGACGAAGACGAAGGTCGGCCAGGACGCGATCGAGCCGCCGATACCGAGGCCGACCGGGACGGTGGTGTTGGCGGCGTCCGGCAGGCGGCGCACGAACCCGGAGTCGACCACGCCGACCATGGCGATGAACAGGCCGATACCGACCGCGATCGCGGCCTTGAGATCGGCGGGGACCGCGTTGAACACGGCGGTGCGGAACCCGGTGATCGCGAGGATCACGATGATGACGCCCTCGATTACGATGAGGCCCATGGCCTCTGCCCAGGTCACCTGCTGGGCGATCGTCACCGCGACGAGCGAGTTGATGCCGAGGCCTGTCGCGAACGCGAACGGGTACCGGGCGATGGCGCCGAACGCGATGGTCATCACGCCGGCCGTGAAGGCGGTGACGGCGGCGATCTCGACGATCGACAGCTGGTTGCCCTCGACATCCACACCCGAGCCGAGGATCAGCGGGTTGAGGATGATGATGTAGGCCATCGCGAAGAAGCTGACGAGCCCGCCGCGGACCTCACGCGCGACGGTGGAGCCCCGCTCGCTGATCTTGAAGTAGCGGTCGACCGCCCCGATCCCGGCGGGGGGCTGCGACGCGGCCCCGGTGCTCTGCGACATCTGGCGACCTTCCTGGCTATGGGTGGGGAATCGTCATAGAGTAACCGGCCACGTACCTGCGGTAGCGTCGCGGGCATGACGGATGAGGCGAAGGACACGCGGGTACCGCCGATCCCGACCTACTTGTTGGACCCGCGTCCCGTGGTGATCCTCGGGACGCTGGCGTGGACCCTGGCACTGCTGGCCCACACGCTCATGACCGACGTCGACATGCGCACCGTGGTGCTGTGCGCGGTGGGGATCGGTGTCGGCGCGGTCGGTTCGCTCGTCTACGCGCTGCAGCGGCGCGCGGTCCTGCGGGGCAGCGCGGGTGCCCAGCGAGGGCTGGACTTCGACCGCGACTGAGCGGCGCTAGGCCTCGTCCGCGGGCGTCGACCCCTCGGCCCCCGACGCGGTCTCTCCGGTCCCGGCCTCCCCGGCCGAGGTGTCCCCCGCTGAGCGGGCGCGGGCCGAAGCGGCGAGCTGCTGCGGCAGGACCACCACGTCGACGGCCGCGTCGTCGTACGCATCGGGTACCGGCGGCGTCGTGTCCTTCGGCACCTCGGTCTCGCTGTGCGCGCCACAGCCGTACTCGAGGTGCACGGTCTGACCGTCCGCGGAGTACTCGTTGGCGCAGATCCCGAACATCGTGCCGAGCGAGCCGGCGAGGGGGACCAGGAACCCGCACGTGCCGCAGTGGTGTTTGGCGCTGCGGGCGATCTCGGTGTCGGGCCCCCGCTCGGCGGTCCAACGTTCGGCGGCGGCCGACCGGCCCTGCCGGCTGAGATGACGGGGACGTCCGAGCCCGATGGGACCGGCGGCCTCGTCGAGCGCCTCGTCTCCACTGGAGACGTACCCGGGGACGAGCCGCTCGTCGTCCTCCGCGGGTGGCAACAGATCGCCCGCGCCGAGGTCCCCGGGCCGGATCCGCTTCTCCCACGGCACCCACTCGGGCGCGACCAGCGCGTCGTCCCCTGGCAGCAGCGCGATCTCGTCGACCGTCACCTCACCGCCCGGGACGAGGGCGAGCACGCAGGCCCAGTACCACCCGCGGTACCCGGGCAATTCGGAGGCGAAACGGTGCGTGGTGGTGTACGCGGCCTCGACGGTGGTCCCGAGGTGCTCGCCCACGCCGGTGATGGCGAACTCCTCGGTCGCCGCCCGCGCCACGTCCACGGCCGAGGCCAGCCGCTCACGCAGCTCAGCGTCGAAGCCCGGTTCTTCATCGGTGCCCGCGACGGTCGCCCCCTGATCCGTGCCTACCTCGGTGTTCACGTCCCCCATTATGCGCATCATCGCGGGGAGGGCGCGGTCCGGCCCGTCGTGCGGCATCCTTGGGGGCATGAGCAGTGTCCGCCGCCCGGTCGGCCCCCTCGTCGTGTCCCTGAGCCTGATCGCCGCGCTGACGGCGTGCTCGACCGGGGACGGGAGCGAACCGAGCCCCACCACCGCGGCCGGGACCTCGCTGGCGTCCTCCAGCGCGCCCGCCGGTTCGTCGTCCACCGGGTCCACCGCCCCGCGCGTCCCGGTCGGCCCGTCGGAGCCGCAGCCGGTCCGCGGTTCGGTCGAGGTCATGCGCACGCTGGAGCACGATCCCGCCCTATTCACCCAGGGCCTGCAGGTGGTCGGCGACGAGGTCTACGAGTCGACGGGCCGGTACGGCGACTCGGTGGTGCAGCGTCGGCCGCTCGAGGGTGGGGACGCGGTGACCGTGGAGATGGCGGATGACGAGTTCGGCGAGGGCCTGGCCGTCACCCCCGACACGCTGTGGACGCTGACGTGGAGGAAGGGGGTCGCCCACAACCGTGACCCGCAGACCCTCGAGATCCGGTCGGAGGCCCAGTACCAGGGCGAGGGCTGGGGCTTGTGCTTCGACGGCTCCGGTCTGGTGATGACCGACGGCTCGGACACCTTGACCTTCCGGGACCCGGCCACGTTCGAACCGACCGGCACCGTCGCCGTCACCTCGGGCGGCACGCCGGTGCGACAGCTCAACGAGTTGGAGTGTGTGGACGGCGCCGTCCTGGCGAACGTGTGGATGACCGACGAGATCGTCCGGATCGATCCCGGCACCGGCGAGGTCACGGCTATCTACGACGCCGCGCAGCTCGGCCGGCCCCGGCCCGCTGACCCGGACGCCGTGCTCAACGGGATCGCGTCGTTGCCGGGCTCGGAGAACCTCCTGGTCACCGGCAAGCTGTGGCCGCAGATGTACGAGGTGCGACTCGTTGGGTGAGCGCCCCCGGGGAGCAGCCAGGCGGGCCGCCGCCTCCGCCGGGCGGGGGATGCGCCGGGTCTTCCACGCCGACGGCGCGGCCCGCTCGGGGCTGGCACCGCTGAGCTACGTCACCGTGGCGAACTTCGCGTGTGACGCCATCCTCGCGGTCGCCCTCGCCAACACCCTGTTCTTCTCGGCGGCGACCGCGGAGTCGCGCGGCAACGTCGCGTTGTACCTCTTGGTGACGGTCGCCCCGTTCGCGCTGATCGCGCCTGTCATCGGCCCGGCCCTCGACCGCCTGCGCAGTGGCCGTCGGCTCACCGTCTCGCTGACGTTCACCCTGCGCGCGGTGCTCGCGGTGGTCCTCGGCCTGAACTTCGACACGTGGCTGCTCTACCCGCTCGCCCTGGGCATGCTCGTGCTGTCCAAGACGTTCGGCGTGGTCAAGGCCTCCATCACCCCGCACGTGTTGCCGCCGGCGCTGGACCTTGTCCGGACCAACTCCCGCCTGACGGTGCTGGGGCATGTCGGCGGCAGCGTGGTAGCCGGGGCCGCCGCCGGCGCCGTGGCGTGGATCTGGGACTCCTCCACCGCGCTGTGGCTGCTCGCCGCTGTCGCCCTGGTGGCCGCCTACGTGTCCATGACGATCCCCGCGCACGCCGAGGCGTCGGAGGACGACGAATCCGCCTCCCTGTGGTCGGGACACGGAGGGTCGGTGAGAAGTGGGCTGCGCGCCGTGCTCACCCGGCCGCTCGGCAGGAACGTCCTGGCGAATCTCTGGGCGGTCGCGCTGGTGCGGTTCATGACGGGGTTCCTCACCCTCTATCTGGCGTTCGTCGCCAAGGCGCAGGAGGACGCGTCCGCCCTCGAACAGGCGGGCCTGCTCGCGATCGCCGGCGCGGCCGGCGGGCTGGGCACTTTCGCCGGCAACGCGGTCGGCGCCCGCCTGCCGCTGGGGCGCCCGGGCCGGATCACGAGCACGGCGGCAGGTGCCGCGCTGGCCACGGCCGTCGTCGCGGCATTCCTGGGCACGCTCTTGGGCGCGGCCGTCCTGGCGCTGGTGGCCGCGGTGTGCAGCGCACTGGGCAAGGTGGCGCTGGACGCGTCCATCCAGACCGACATCCCCGACGCCGCCCGCTCGTCGGCGTTCGGCCGGTCCGAGACCGCGTTGCAGCTGGCGTGGGTCGCGGGCGGGGCGTTGGGCGTGCTGTTGCCCCCGGACTTCACGATCGGGTTCTCGGTGATCGCCTCGGTCGGCGCCCTGCTGTTCGCGCAGTCACTACTCACCGCCCGCGGCTCCACCCTCGTACCCGGATTGGGCGGCAACCGGCCGCGGTTCCCGGGTGGGCGACGTGACCCGGGTGCGCTCGACGGCCACCTGCTCGGCAGAATGAAGGGGTGAGTTCCCTCAGCGATACCCCGTCGACCGGCCCCCGCGTCCGCCCCGTCACCTGGGCGATCCTGGCGTGGATGATCATCATGATCGCGGCGATCGTCGGCGCGTGGCAGGGGTCGGAGTCCCGCTACGGGGCGCTGCCCGAGATCACCGTCGCCACCGACCGCGGGGAGGAGAGGGGCCTGCCGTTCACCGCGACCGACCTGGACGGCAACACGTACACCAACCCGGTCGGCGAATTCCACGTGCAGGACGAGCACACGTTGACGGTCCGGCTACCCGGCGAGCTGCGGTCCGCGACGATGGACGTCTACGAGGTCCGCGCCGACGGGGTGCGCGACTACACGGTCGAGGCGGACGGACCCGGCCAGCTCCTCGTGCCCGTGACCACCCCGGAGGAGGGCCGGATCGAGGGCCTGGCCATCCGGGCAGTGGCGATCGTCTACGCGGCGGACGGCTCGGAGTCGATCCTCAACGGCGAGTGGTCGGTCGGCTTCACCTACGAGGACTGACCCACCGAACGCACTGGAGCCGGGCCCTCGCCCCGGCCCTGCGCCGTGACGGGATCAGGCGTCCAGCTCGCGCGCTACCGCGCGCAGGACCGAGGCAACCCGGCTCGAGATCTTGTGGTCCGGTCGGTGACCGCGCCGCAACTCCGGCTGGACGGTCGACTCGAGCACCTTGATCATGTCCTCGACCATCCCGTGCAGCTCATCGGGCGAGCGCCTGGGCCCGCCGCGCGGGGCGCGCTCCTCGGCGACGGTCGGCTCGTCGTGGACCACCACGCGCAGCGCCTGCGGACCGCGGCGGCCGGAGACCATGTCGAACTCCACACGCTGACGGGGGCGCAGGGTCTCCACGCCGGCGGGGAGCGCGTCCGCGCGTACGTAGACGTCCTCGCCGCCCTCCTGGGACAGGAAGCCGAACCCCTTCTCCGCGTCGTACCACTTGACCTTGCCGCTGGGCACCGCGAACCACCTTCCGTCCCGGGCGCGCACGGGCGCGACCGACAACTCCACTGACGATCAGAGACTACCCTCGTGCGCGTTGGTGACGGCCGCGAGGCGAGCGGTACCCTCCCCTCTGTGACCTCCGACGATCGACGCCCGGCCGACGACCCCTGGACACCCGACGCGTCCGCCTCCGGTGACGCGCACGCGCCCGCGCGGCCACGTCGCCGCGGGCTGTTCGTGGCCGCGCTGATCATCTTCGCGATCGGGGTCGTCTTCACGATCGTCGCCGCGCTGACGCCGTTCGTGCTCGACCGCGACGCGCCGACGATCCTGTACCTCGGCGCGATGTTCTTCACTCCGGTGGGCTTCCTGCTGGGCCTCGCGTACGCCATTCTCGGCTCGCGCCCGCCCAGGGTGTGACCAACCCCACCCGCCCGGTAACGACCCAGGTAACGAGCGGATAACAGCGCGCTATCTCCGCCCGGGCGAGCTCTTTTTATTTCAGAATGGTGACGATCCGGCATCGAACCGCTACTGTTCCGTAGCAGACTCGTCAGCGAGTCGGCATCGGCCGCACCCACCGAACCCCGCCCTGCGGCCGACGCCACTGTGACCATTACCCGGGCGGGGACGGGGGACCCGACAGGGCCCACGACGGGCCCGGCGACCGCAGGTCGCCTTGGGGTGAAGCCGCCGCCGGCGGCCGGACGCACTCGTTTCCGAACCCGACAGCTCACCTCGTAGGCACAGAGTGAAAAGGACTGACGCGTACATGACCTCGTACACCGGACGCCACCGCGCCGCCACCCCCTCCTCCGCGCCCAAGACCGCCGTCAAGGTCGTGCTCGCCGGCACCGCCTTCTCCGCCGCGGGCCTGGCCCTCGCGCCGGCCGCCAACGCCGCGCCCGACTCCGACTGGGACCGTCTGGCCCAGTGTGAGTCCGGCGGCAACTGGGCCATCAACACCGGCAACGGCTACCAGGGCGGCCTGCAGTTCTCGCCGAGCACCTGGGCCGCCTACGGCGGCACGCAGTACGCGCCGACGGCCAACCAGGCCACGCGCGAGCAGCAGATCGCGATCGCCGAGAAGACCCTCGCCGGCCAGGGCTGGGGCGCATGGCCCGCCTGCTCGGCCAAACTGGGCCTCAACTCGGCGCCCACCCCGCGTGACCTGTCGGCCCCGAAGCCGGCTCCGGCCCCGCGCCCGCACGCTGATACGGCCGCCCCGGCCGCCCCGGCCGAGGTCAGCGCCGCCGATCACGTGGCCACTCTCAAGGCGTTCGCCGAGAGCCGCGGTGTCTTCCTCCCGATCACCGAGGGTTACGAGGCCAACAAGGCCGCCGTCGACGCCGCCTACGCCGGCAACCGGGACCTGGTGGACGGCTTCGTCGCCACCTACCTGGCCAACTGACACCGGCGACACCCGCCGAGCGGTACCCGGGCCACGAGGAAGGGCCGCCACCCCCTACAGGGAGTGGCGGCCCTTCTCGCGTTCCCCGGCGCCGCGCCGGAGGTCGGATCTCAGGCGACCCAGGGCGCGCCGTTGATCTTGGTGTACGGGTGGATGTAACCGAGTCGCTCCTGCGGGAGCGGGAAGGTCTCCTGCCCGAACGGCGACAGGCCTCCCGCGACCAGCGCGGCGAGCTCGGTGACCGGGTGCTCGCCGTACGAGGCGTCGGGCCAACCCGGGTTGTCATAGGTCAGATTCTTCTTGGCAGCCACCCCTGTAGTCTCTCACCTCCGACCCGATTCGGCAGCAGGTGGGTCGATTCCCACGCGGACCGGTTCTCACGGCCGCCGCGGTCTCACTAGGCTGGGACGGATCATGCCGAGCTCCCGAGCCACCTCCCGCGGCGCCACCGCCGACGCGCCGGACTTCCCCGCCTGGCTCGCCGGGTTGTCCGACGACGCCCTCGTGCGCGTGTGCGAGCTGCGCCCGGACGTGGCCACTCCCCCGCCCGCCTCGCTGGACGTGTTGGCCTCGCGCCTGCGCCTGCCGGCGTCCACCGCGCGGGCGGTGGGGACGTTGTCGTGGCCGGAGCTGCTCGTGGCGGCCGCAGCCGCCGCGGTCGGTGCCGATTCCGGGGCCGTACCGCTCGGCGCGGTGTCGGGGAGACTGGGTGTCGACGACGACGAGCCCGTCTTCCACGCCGCCGTGGCCCGTCTCCGCGAACTCGCGTTGATCTGGGGCGAGGAGGACTCGGCGCGGATGGTGCCCGTCACGGCGGTGGCGATCCGGTCGGCTCCCGTGGTGGCCCCTCATCCGGGCGAGCCCGCCGGGGCCGATCTCGAGGCGGCGTGGGGCGGCCTGTCCTCGGCTGCGGCGGGGGTCCTCGAGGCCATCGCCCGCGGGCGCATCCCGGCCGGTGCGCTCGGGGCCGGGGCGTCGGAGTCCGTGCGCGCGGCCGCGGTCGAACTCGCCCAGGCGGGGTTGGCGGAGCTCACCGGCGACGACGACGCCGAGCGGGTGGTGCCCCGCGCCCACGCCCTCGACCGGGCTCGCCACGGGGCCCGCGCGGACGGCTCGTCCCTGCTCCACCCCCCGGCCTGGGCGACGCCCCGCGTCGGGGCGGGTGCCGGGCGGGCCCGCGAGGTGGACGCCTCCGGCGGCGTGGCGGCCCTCGACCTGCTCCACCGCTGCGACTCGGTGCTGGCGGCGCTCTCGACCGCCCCGGCGGCCACCCTCAAGGCCGGCGGCGTGGGGGTCCGCGAGTTGCGCCGGGTGGCGCGGGCGGCCGCGCTCGAGGAGTCCGAGCTGCCCCTGTTGCTCGAGGTCCTCGCGGCCGCCGGCCTCATCGCGGTCGGCGACGCCGAGGTCGGGGACGTCGACTACGACTCGGTGTGGGCGCCCACCGAGGCCGCGGACGTGTGGTCGGCGCGCGAGCCCGCCCGCCGCTGGGCCGAGCTGGTCGTGGCGTGGTGGTCGATGCCGCGCACCCCGTGGCGCGTCGGCTCCGAGCTCGAGGGCGGCGGGACCCTGCCCGCACTGGGCGAGCCCGTCGGCCCGCCCGGACCGACGGAACGCGGTCGCGTCCTGAAGGCGCTGGCCGCCCTGGACCCCGCGGCCGAACCCGCCGACGCCCTGCTGCCCGAGGTGGTGCGCTGGTCGGCGCCGGTGTGGTTCTCACGCGCGGGTGCGCGGCCCGTCTCGGAGACCGTGGCCGAGGCACGACGGATGGGACTCGTCGTCGGGACCGTGGCGACCTCGGCCGCCCGCCACCTGGTCGACGCCACCCACGGCGCGTCCCACGGCGCGGGGGGCTCCGGCGCGGGGGGCTCCGGCGCGGGTGTCTCCGGCGGTTCCGGCGGCGCGGTCGTCGAGGACCTCGAACCGATCCTCACCGCCGCGTTGCCCGACCCGGTGTCGGAGGTCATCGTCCAGGCTGACCTGACGATCCTCGCCCCCGGCCCCCTCACCCCGGAGCTGGCGGCGGAGTTCGCCCTCCTCGCCGACGTCGAGTCCGCCGGCGCCGCCACCACCTACCGCGTCACCGAGACGTCCCTGCGCCGCGCGCTCGACGCAGGACGCACGGCCGCAGGCATCCGCGAGATGCTCGCCCGCACGTCCGTCACCCCTGTCCCGCAGTCGCTGGACTACCTGATCGAGGACGTCGCCCGCCGCCACGGGCGCCTGCGGGTGGGCACCGCCCTGTCGTTCATCCGCTGCGACGATCCGTCCCTCGTCGCGCAGGTCCTCGGCTCGCCGGTGGCGGAGAGCGCCGCGCTGCGCTCGGTGGCGCCCACCGTCCTGGTCTCCCAGGCCCGACCGCTCGACCTGGTCGAGGCGCTGCGCGCTCACGGGTTCGCTCCCGTCGTCGAGGACACGTCCGGCGCGGTCGTCGCGCTGTCCCGGCCGGCCGCCCGCGTCCGCGAGTCCCGCACCACCCGGGCGCCCCGCGTCCCGACCCGCGCGCCCACGACCTCCGAACTGCGGGCGGCGGTCGCGGCGATGCGCTCCGCAGACCGCGTGCGCTCGGCGCGCGGTGCCTCCTCGGGCGCGTACACGGGCGAGGCCGCCATCGCCCGACTGCATGAGGCCGCGGGCACCGGCACCGCCGTCACCGTCTCCGTGGTCGACGCCGCGGGCCGCTCCTCCGCCCGGCTGGTCGTCCCCGCCTCCGTCGGCGGCGGCAGGATCGAGGGCATCGAGCCGGACTCGGCCGAGCCCGTCGTCCTGCCGCTGCACCGGGTGATCTCCGTCTCCGACGTCGAACCCACGCGCTGACGCGGATTTCTGGACAATGGAGGGTCGGGCCTACGCGGGCCCGGCGAGAGACCCGAGGAGGCCCGAAGTGAGCGGTGGACCGCTGATCGTCCAGTCGGACAAGACAGTGCTGCTGGAGATCGACCACGAGCAGGCCGCCGACGCCCGACAGGCGCTGGCCCCCTTCGCCGAGCTCGAGCGCGCGCCCGAGCACGTCCACACCTACCGGATCACGCCGCTGGCCCTGTGGAACGCCCGGGCCGCCGGGCACGACGCCGAGCAGGTGGTCGACGTCCTGGTCTCCTACTCGCGCTTCCCCGTGCCGCAACCGCTGCTCGTGGACATCGCGGAGACCATGGCGCGCTACGGCCGGCTGCAGCTGGTCAAGAGCCCGGTGCACGGCCTGACGCTCGTCTCCCTCGACTCCGCCGTGCTCGCCGAGGTCAAGCGGCACAAGAAGATCGCCCCCATGCTCGGCGCCGACATCGACGCGGACACGGTGATCGTGCACCCCTCCGAGCGCGGTCGGCTCAAGCAGGAGCTGCTCAAGGTGGGCTGGCCCGCCGAGGACCTCGCCGGCTACGTGGACGGCGAGGCCCACGAGATCGCGCTGTCCACCGAGGAGGAGCAGTGGGAGCTGCGCGACTACCAGCAGATGGCCGCCGACTCGTTCTGGGCGGGCGGCTCCGGCGTGGTCGTGCTGCCCTGCGGCGCCGGCAAGACGATGGTCGGCGCGGCCGCGATGGCCAAGGCCAAGGCCACCACGCTCATCCTGGTGACCAACACCGTCGCCGGGCGCCAGTGGAAGCGGGAACTGCTGGCCCGCACCACCCTCACCGAGGACGAGATCGGCGAGTACTCCGGTGAGCGCAAGGAGATCCGGCCAGTCACCATCGCCACATACCAGGTGGTCACGCGCAAGACCAAGGGCGTGCACCGGGCGCTGGAGCTGTTCGACTCCCGCGACTGGGGCCTGATGATCTACGACGAGGTCCACCTGCTGCCCGCGCCCGTGTTCCGCATGACCGCCGACCTGCAGTCGCGCCGCCGCCTCGGCCTGACCGCGACGCTCGTGCGCGAGGACGGCCGCGAGGGCGACGTGTTCTCCCTCATCGGGCCCAAGCGCTACGACGCCCCGTGGAAGGACATCGAGGCGCAGGGGTGGATCGCGCCCGCCGACTGCATCGAGGTGCGCGTGACGCTCACCGAGAACGAGCGGATGCTGTACGCGACCGCCGAGGCCGAGGACAAGTACAAGCTGTGCTCGACCGCCCGCACCAAGATCCCGGTGGTCAGGAAGATCCTCGCGCGCCATGCCGGCGCCCCCACCCTGGTGATCGGCGCCTACCTCGACCAGCTCGAGGAGCTCGGCGCCGAGCTCGACGCGCCCGTCATCCAGGGGTCGACCTCCAACAAGGAGCGCGAGAAACTGTTCGACCAGTTCCGCAACGGTGAGATCTCCACGCTCGTGGTGTCCAAGGTCGCCAACTTCTCGATCGACCTGCCCGAGGCCAGCGTCGCGGTGCAGGTGTCGGGCACGTTCGGCTCGCGTCAGGAGGAGGCGCAGCGGCTCGGTCGACTGCTGCGGCCCAAGCACGACGGCGGGCAGGCGCACTTCTACTCGGTCGTCGCCCGCGACACCCTCGACGCCGAGTACGCCGCGCACCGCCAGCGGTTCCTCGCCGAGCAGGGGTACGCGTACCGGATCGTCGACGCCGACGACCTGCTCGGCCCGTCCATCCCCGAGGTGGGCTGAGGTGCGTTGAGGCCCGATGCCGGCCCGGTCCCGGGGGCGACCCGGCTCCGCCGCGGTCACCCGCGGGCCAAGCCGCCGCGGTCACCCGCGGGCCAGGCCGCCGCGGGTGCTGGGATACTGGGCGCCATGGCCGCCGATCGCTCCCCCCGCAACCCGCACGAGCAGTACCGCCTCGCCGACATCCCCGTCGACGATGCCTGGGTCCGCAAGAACAACGAGAGCCTCGCCGAGGTGCGCCGCCTGCAGTGGTCGGCGGGCATCCTCGGCGTCATCGTGCTCGCCGCCGGCATCGGCATGCTCGTCTTCGCGGAGTTCGCGGCGTGGGGCTGGATCATCGCGGTGGTGGCCGGCGCGTTCGCGATCGGCTGCCTCGCCATGATCGGCTATATCCCCCGCAAGATGGGGTCGATGCAGCACACCTACTCGACCTCCGAGCTCGTCCCGGCCGTCATCGCCGAGGTCCGCCCGCGCGGCGTGACCCTGTTGGCACTGGTCGACCGCGCCGTCGACCGCTCCGCCGGGAAGCTGCCCGCCCTCGTGGCCCGCAACTGCGGACCTGTCGCGGGCCACGAGTCGAAGGTCGGCGAGCGCGTGCCCTGCGTCGCCGTGGTGGGCAACCGGAGCGCCCGCGGCCGCGACAACCTCTACCAGTTCATCTCCCCGATGCCCGTCGCATGGGCCACCTCCGACAAGGCTGCGCTGCGCCGGCTGGAGAAGGAGATCCCCTCGGGCGAGTGGGAGCGGCTGCGCCAGAACATCGACCGCGTGGCCGAGGTCCAGGCCGTGCCGACGAGCCTGCTACCCCTGGACTGAGCCGCCGCTCCGGCGCCCGCATCCCGCCGCCACACGCCCGCGGACCGGTCCCTCACCCGGCCCCCGGACCGATGTGAAGTAAGCGTCACGGGACCGTGATCCGACGCCACAGCACCGCAACACCGCCTTCCTAGGCTGTCCCCCACAGGCACGCCAAGGAGGTCCAGGAATGACTGAGCACATCGTCGTCGTCGGGCACGGGATGGTATCCCACCGCTTCGTCTCCACCCTCGGCACGCGCTACGCCGACGCCGACGTGGCCGTCACGGTGATCGGCGAGGAAGCCGATCCCGCCTACGACCGCGTCGGACTGTCCGCCTACGTCGGCGCGTGGGAGCGCGACGCGCTGCACCTCGACGATGCGCGGCACTCCGCCGACCCCCGCGTCACCGTGCGTTCCGGCCGGCTCGTCACCGCGATCGACACCGGCGCCCGACGCGTGGAACTCGACTCGGGCGAGTACGTCGACTACGACACGCTGGTGTTGGCGACCGGTTCGCGCGCGTTCGTCCCGCCCGTCCCCGGCCACGACCTGCCCGGCTGCCATGTATACCGCACGCTCGACGACCTCGACGCGATCCGCGCGGCCGCCGAGCGGGCCGGGGCGGGCGCGCACGGCGTGGTGATCGGCGGCGGGCTGCTGGGCATCGAGGCCGCCAACGCGCTGAGCCTGCTCGGCCTGGTCCCGCACGTCGTGGAACGCAACGACCGGCTCATGCCCGTGCAGGTCGACGGCCGCGGCGGCGCCCTGCTGGGGGACCTCATCCGCGACCGCGGCATCGACGTGCACCTCAGCGTGACCGACACGGTCATCGAGGAGAGTGCCGCCGGCGGCGCGGACGACGCGGGGGGTGACACCGCGGACGCCGCCGGGGGTGGCGCCGGGTCGGCGTCCGGTGACGCCGGACTCCGGGTCGCCCTGACCTCCGACGACGGCGAGACGGATGTCGTCGACGCGGCCCTCGTCGTGTTCTCCGTCGGTGTCCGGCCCCGCGACGAACTCGCCCGCGCGGCGGGAATCGCCGTGGCCGAGCGTGGCGGCGTGCTGACCGACAGAGCCTGCCGCACCTCGGACCCGCACGTCTACGCGATCGGCGAGTGCGCGGCCATCGAGGGCACCTGCTACGGCCTGGTCGGGCCCGGATACACCTCCGCCGAGGTGGCGGCCGGCCAGATCACCGGCGACGCCGGCACCGAGTTCACCGGGGCCGACCTCGCCACCAAGCTCAAGCTCATGGGGGTCGACGTGGCCAGCTTCGGCGACGCCCACGGTCGTACGCCCGACTGTCTCGAGGTGGTGGTGGACGACCCGGTCGCCCGCACCTACAGCAAACTCGTCCTCAGCGACGACGCCCTGACCCTGCTGGGCGGCGTGTTCGTCGGCGACGCCGGCCCCTACCAGTTGCTCAAGCCGCTGCTGGGCCGCACCTTGCCGTCGTCCACTCCCCTGGCCCTCATCACCCCGGGTGCGGCGGCCGACTCCGGCGTCGGCGTGGACTCACTTCCCGACGACGCGCAGATCTGCTCGTGCAACGCCGTCACCAAGGGCGATCTGCGCGAGGCGATCTGCGAGGGGGCGTGCGACGTGCCCGCCCTCAAGGCGTGCACCCGGGCCGGCACGTCGTGCGGCTCGTGCCTTCCGCTCATGCGTCAGGTCCTCGAGGCCGAGGGCGTCGAGCAGTCCACCGCGCTGTGCGAGCACTTCGACCAGTCCCGCTCGGAGCTTTTCGAGATCGTCACCGTCACCGGCATCCGCACGTTCTCCGGTCTGATCGGGCGCTTCGGGCGCGGCACGGGCTGCGACATCTGCAAGCCGACGGTCGCGTCGATCCTCGCCTCGACCAGCTCGGACCACGTCCTCGACGGCGAGCAGGCGGCGCTGCAGGACACCAACGACCACTTCCTGGCCAACATCCAGAAGAACGGCACCTACTCGGTGGTGCCGCGGATGCCCGGCGGCGAGGTGACGGCGGAGCAGCTCATCGTGATCGGCGAGATCGCCCGCGACCACGACCTGTACGTCAAGGTCACCGGCGGCCAGCGCATCGACCTGTTCGGCGCGCGCGTCGAGGAACTCCCCGCCATCTGGCGGCGGCTGGTGGAGGCGGGCATGGAGTCCGGGCACGCGTACGGCAAGTCGCTGCGCACGGTCAAGAGCTGCGTGGGCACGTCGTGGTGCCGGTACGGGCAGCAGGACTCGGTCGCGATGGCGGTGCTGCTGGAGACCCGCTACCGCGGACTGCGAGCGCCGCACAAGATCAAGATGGCCGTCTCCGGGTGTGCGCGCGAGTGCGCGGAGGCCCGCGGCAAGGACGTCGGCGTGATCGCCACCGAGAACGGTTGGAACCTCTACGTGGGGGGCAACGGCGGCGCGACCCCGCGGCACGCCCAGCTGCTGGCCGGCGACCTCACCGACGACCAGCTCATCCGATACATCGACCGCACCGTGATGTTCTACGTCCGCACGGCCGAGCGGCTGCAGCGCATGGCGCCGTGGCTCGAGGCGCTCGAGGGCGGGCTCGACCACCTGCGCGAGGTGGTGTGCGACGACTCCCTCGGCCTGGCCGCCGAGCTCGAGGGCCGGATGGAGGCGCACGTCGCCGGCTACGTGGACGAGTGGGCGGCCGTACTCGACGATCCCGACAAGCTCGCCCGGTTCGTCTCGTTCGTCAACGCCCCCGAGGCGCCGGACCCCACCGTCCGGTTCGAGCAGCGCGACGGCCGCAAGGTGCCCGTCCTGCTCGGCTCCCCCGCCATGCCCGTCCGCAGCTGAGCTCGCGCGCCCGACGCGCCGGGCCCAGTCCCCATCGTCGACCCGATATCCGCCCTCCCACAACCGCCCCTTCACAACCGCCCCGGCTTCACCTGCCCCGCCTTCAATCCGAGGAGTTCACCATGACCGCCACCCTGTCCCGCCCCGCCCGTACCGGCGCCGCTTCCACCGCGGCAGCCGCCGCCGAGGTCGCCGTCTGCCCTGTCGACCGCCTCATCGTCGGGCGCGGGGTCGCCGCCCTGCTGCCAGACGGGCGGCAGGTGGCGGTGTACACGCTCGACGACGGCGAGGTGCACGCCGTCTGCAACATCGATCCCGTCGCCCGGGCGGCCGTGATGAGCCGCGGGCTGGTGGGCGACCGCGGCGGCGTCCCCGCCGTGATCTCGCCCATCGGCAAGCAGGCGTACGCGCTCGAGGACGGTCGCGGTCTCGACGACCCGTCCCGCGGGATCTCGGTGTTCCCCGCCCGGGTCGCCGGCGACGGCACGGTCTACGTGGCGACCGAGCCCGCGGTTCGCCACACCCGCGCCACCGCTGCGTAGGCACCGGCAGGGGGCACGCCTGCGCCACCGCTGCGCGCCTGCTCGCCGGAGGCCCGCAACCCAGCGGATGCGCTGCGGGATCGCCCGCCGGAAGCCCGCAACCCAGCGGATGCGCTGCGGGATCGCCCGGCACCCGACACAGAGGCAGCGCGACCCCTCCCGGTCGCGCTGCCTCTTCGGCTTACGCTGCCGGAATGCTCGAACACAGCCCGGGTGCGCTGGCCGGATGGACCATTCAGCCATCACAAGCCGAAGAGCCAGCACACCTGGCGGGACTCACGCTGCGAGATCGCCCACGCGCGCCCGCCGAAGGCCGCCCGCCGAGCCAAACCGCGCCCGCCGAAGGCCGCCCGCCGAGCCAAACCACCCCCGCTGCCGGCCGCCCGCGCGCCGCCGCCTCGCCCGGGCCCGCCCGCCGCGTTCGCTCAGATGGTGAGTCGGTAACCGCGCTTGACGACGGTCGTCACCAGGTCCGGCACACCGAGCGCCCGGCGGAGTCGACCCATCGCGGTCTCCACCGCGTGCGGGTCCGTGCCGTCTCCGGGCAGAGCCGCGAGAAGCTCGTCCCGGCTCACGCACGCCCCCGGCCGACGCGCGAGCGCGCGCACCAGCGCGAGCTGGGCCGGCGTCACCTCGACCGGTCGGCCGTCGACCAGCACCGCCGCCGCGCACACGGTCAGCTCGTGCCCGGCCACGCCGATCGGCGCCGTCCGGGCGGCGAGCTCGTCGGTGGTGTGCCGCATGAGCGAACCCAGGCGCATCCGATCAGGGCAGGTGAACGGCACGTCCAGGTCGGCCAGCGGGGCCGCGGTCACCTGGCCCACGCACAGGGCGGCGACCGGGCCGCGCAGCGCGTCGAGCAGGTCGTCGAACAGCCCGAGCGCGTCCGCCCGCGCGAGCACGGCCACGACCGCCGGCGCCGCGGTGAACGTCACGCCGTCGACTCCGTGACGGGCGATTGTCGTGACCAGCTCGTCGAGCGCCGCGAGATCCTCGGGTAGCTCCCAGCGGTAGACGGGCACCTCGATCACGTCGGCGCCCGCGTCCCGCAGGCCGTCGAGCAGGGGGGCCATGGGGTTCCAGCCGGAACCCGCACCCTGCACCTGCACGCCGATCGTCAGACCCGCGACTCCCCGCTCGAGCAGCATCTCCAGCAGCTCCGGGCTGGCCTCGCTGACGGCGGAGGCGTGCTCACGCAGGCCGGCGGCCCGGATCGCCCCGGTCGTCTTGGGACCGCGCGAGTACAGCGGGATCCGTGCCATCAGCTCGAGCAGTTCCCCGGCCAGGCCCCACTCCTCGCACACCTGCAACCACCAACGCACCCCGGCGGCGGTGGTGAGCACCATGAGGTCGGCGGGCGCGGCCAGCAGTCGCTCGGTGGCCTCACGCACCACGGTGTCCTCGGCGATGGGAATCATGTGCATGGCCGGCGCGTGCAGGACGGTCGCGCCGCGACGCTCGAGCAGGGTGCGCTGCTCAGAGGCACGCCGGGCGGCGGTGACGGCGACCGTACGCCCGAGGAGCGGGAGATCGGGGCCGGCGGAGGTCACGTCGGAATCGGTCACTCCCTCATCATGGCCGATCTCTGTTGCCGGGGTGTTTCGCCGCCCGCCGGTCGCTGGGTTCATCCCAGTTCTCCTCTTCTGATCCGGGGAGTTCTCCGCCGCGCCCTACCCGGCCGCCGCGAGCCATCCGCAGATCCCCTCGACCGCGGCCGAACACCCGCCGCAGCCCGTCCCGGCGCGGGTGCTCTCGGCCAGCGCGTCGCGGTCACGGGCGCCGTCGGTCCATGCCGCGACGAGGTCGCCCTTGCTGACGCCGTTGCACCGGCACACCACCGCGGCGGCGGGCATGGTGGACGGCGTCTGCGCGGCCACCGCCTCCGCGCGCCCCAGGATCACCGACACGACGTCGTCCGGCACGGGTAGGGCGTTCTCGTACAACTGTGTGAGAGTGCCGACCGGTTCCGGGTGGCCGATCAGTGCGGCTCCCACCACGCGGCCGGCCACCACGTCGACGCGGGCGTAGCGGCCGCGCGCGGGTTCGCTCAGCGTCGTGACCTCGGTGGGCTCGTCGTCGCCGCCCGCCGAGCCGTACACGTCCTCCGCGAGCTCGCCCAGCGCGACCACGTCGAGCCCGTGCGCCTTGAGTCTGGTGACCTGCGTACCGCCGACGTACCGGGCGTGCGGATCGGTGCCGGCGAGCCGCGCGGCCAGCACGACGGCCTGGTCCCACGCCGGGGCCACCAGGCCGCTGACGACGCCCCGGTGCTGGGCGCAGTCGCCGATTGCGCTGATGGCGGGATCGCTGGTCGCGAGCTCGTCGTCGACGACCACGCCGTGGCCCACCTCCAGGCCGGCGTCGCGCGCGAGGTCCGTCCGGGGCGCGGACCCGGCGGTGAGGACGACGGTGCGGCAGTGCACCTCGCCGTCGTCGAGTCGTAACGTCGACCCGTCCCAGCTCGTGGCGCGCGCGCCGGTCACCGTCCGCACGCCGAGCGCGGCGAGGGCACGGACCAGGACGGCGCCGGCGCCGGCGTCGAGGCAGCCGTTCATGGGCCAGGCGCGGGGGTGGACGACGACGACGTCGTGCCCGGCCGCGGCCAGTGCGCAGGCGACCTCGAGGCCGATGAAGCCCGCACCGACGATCGCGACGGGCCCCGGGTGGGCGGCGAGATGGGCAGTCAGCTTTCTCTGACCCGCGGCGTCCCGGAGAGTGAACACACCGGGCGCGAGACCGCCGTCCGATGAGCGGATGCCGTCGACGGGCGGGATGCGGGGCGCGGCGCCGGTGGCCAGGACGAGGTGGTCGTAGCCGGTCCTCGCACCGCCCGCGAGCTCGACCTCGCACGTGACGCGGTCGATCGCCGTGACATGTGTGGAGGTGTGCAGGGCGATGTGGTGGCGTTCCCACCACCCGGCGGGCTTGAGCCGCGCGACCGGGGTCGCGCCACCGGCAGCCCCGGACGCCCCGGCAGCCCCGGACGCCGCGGCGGCGTGGGAGAGCATGATGCGGTTGTACGGCTCCTCCGCCTCGGCGCCGATCACGGTGATCGACAGGCGCGTCGGGTCGGGCTCGCCCGCGCGCAGTTCCTCGGCGAGGCGCGCGGCGGCCATCCCCGCGCCGACGATCACCACGTGGCGCCGCACCTGCGGCCCCGTCGGACCGGGCGGCGTGCCCGGCACCGTGCGTCCCGGCCCCACCTCCGCGCTCACGCCGCCTCCAGCCGCACCGCGCACACCTTGAACTCGGGCATCCGGCTGTGCGGGTCGAGCTCGGGCAGGGTGAGCAGGTTGGCCCGCCCGCTGCCGGCGAAGTGGAACGGCAGGAAGAGGGTGTCGGAGCGCATGTCCTCGTCGCAGCGGACCTCGGCCTCGACCGCGCCGCGCCGGGAGACCACGCGCGCGGCGTCGCCGTCGGCCAGCCCGACCGCGCGGGCGACGACGGGGTGGACCTGTACCCACATCCGCGGCTCGGCCGCGGCGAGCTCGCCCACCCGGCGGGTCTGGGCGCCGGACTGGTAGTGCGCGAGCAGCCGCCCGGTGGTCGCGAGCAGCGGGAACGCGGCGTCGGTCGGCTCTGCCGGCGTCCGCGGGGCGTCGACCACGAAGCGGGCCCGGCCGTCGGCGGTGGCGAAGCCGTCCAGGAACAGCCGCGGGGTGCCGTCCGGGGAGTCGGAGCCGCACGGCCAGTGCAGCACCTCCCCCGCGTCGAGGCGGTCCCAGTCGATGGCCGAGTAGTCGGCCTTGCCGCCGGCCGAGGCGCGGGCGAGTTCGTCGAACACCACGCGTGGGTCGGTCGGGAAATTTTCGGGCCCGCGGTCCAGGCGGCGGGCGAGCTCGTGCCAGATCCACAATTCGTCGCGCGCGCCGTCCGGCGGGGTGATCGACCGGCGGCGCCGCAGGACGCGACCCTCGAGATTGGTGAGCGTGCCCTCCTCCTCGGCCCACTGCGACACGGGCAGGACGACGTCCGCCAGCGCCGCGGTCTCCGACAGGACGAAATCGGCCACGACCAGCGTGTCCAGTGCGCGTAGCCGCTCGGCGACGCGGTCGGCGTCCGGCGCGGAGACCACCGGATTGGAGGCGTGCAGGAGCATGGCGGTGGGTCCGCCGGGTTGTCCGAGCGAGTCGAGCAGTTCGAACGCCGACACCCCGGGGCCGGGGATCTGTTCAGGGTCCACGCCCCACACGGCGGCGACATGGGCGCGGGCGTCGGGGTCGGTGATCATCCTGTACCCGGGGAGTTGGTCGGCCTTCTGGCCGTGTTCCCGGCCGCCCTGCCCGTTGCCCTGCCCGGTGAGCGTGCCGTAGCCGGTGCCGGGCCGACCGGGCAGGCCCAACGCGAGTGCCAGCGCGATCACCGCTCCCACTACGGAGGTGCCGTCGGCGTGCTGTTCGGCGCCCCGGGCGGTGAGGATGTAGCTGCCGGCTCCGGCGTCGCGGGCGTCGGCGAGGAGCCGCACCGCCCGCTCGAGGAGGGCGACGGAGACCCCCGTGACGCGCTCGGTGCGCTCCGGCAGCCATGCGGCGGCGTGCGCCCACGCGTCCTCGAATCCGGTGGTGCGGGCGGCGAGATACCGCGTGTCGGCGGCCCCGGTGACGACGACGAGGTGCAGCAGCCCCAGCGCGAGGGCCGCGTCCGTGCCGGGGCGCAGGCGCAGGTGCACACCGCCCCCGTCGAGGGCGTGCCGCGCGGTCGCGCTGAGCCGGGGGTCGGCCACGATGAGCCCGCCCGCCGCGGCCGCGGTGTCGAGGTGCTGGAGGAACGGGGGCATGGTGTCGGCGGGGTTGGCGCCGATGAGCAGGACGGCCCGGGCGCCCGAGAGGTCGGTGACGGGGAACGGCAGGCCGCGGTCGAGGCCGAAGCTGCGGTTGGCGGCCGCGGCGGCCGAGGACATGCACCAGCGGCCGTTGTAGTCGATGAGCCTGCTGCCCAGCGCGAGTCTGGTGAACTTGCCCAACTGGTAGGCCTTCTCGTTGGTGAGTCCGCCGCCACCGAAAACCGCTACGCCGTCCGGCCCGCCTGCGGCCTGCGCGCGTCGGATGCCGTCGACGACCCGGTCCAGTGCGGTGTCCCAGTCGCAGGGCTCGAGGCGGCCGTCGCGACGGATGAGCGGCGTGGTGAGCCGGTCCGGGTGGTCGAGGAGCTCGCCGGCGGTCCAGCCTTTGCGGCACAGTCCGCCCCGGTTGGTGGGGAACCACTCGGGCGTCACCTCGGCGGCCCTGCCCGCGGTGGGCGTGACGCTCATCGCGCACTGCAGCGCGCAGTACGGGCAGTGCGTGTGACCGGGCCCCTCGGCATCCTGCACCCGGGGCCGGTCCGGCGTCACCCGGGCGGTATCAACGCTCGTCATGGTGTTCTCCTCGTCGTCGTCCTCGTCGTTTCTCGTCGCCCCGCCCCCGCGGCCTGCCGGCGAGTGGTCGAACCCGACCACGTCGTCCCAGGTCGGCACACGCGCAGACCGGCACTTGTGACCACTCGCCGCGCCCCGGCGGGGGCGGGGACACACGCGCGGCGATCAGCGCGCGGCGGGCACCGGCTCAGCCCCACCCGGCGCGGCGCCGGCCGTGCCAACCCGCGACGACCCGGCCGCCCCGACAGGCGACGTCCCGGTGGCCACCGGCGCGGGCGCGGCGGCCGGGCGGCGCAGGTACACGGCCCGGGTGATCACGGCCGCCACCACGTAGAAGACGGTGAACACCACGAACGCCGCCGTCGCCGATCCCGATGACTGGTATGAGCTGCGCAGGGTCATGTTGATGAGGAAGCCGCCGAAGGCCCCGACGGCGCCGGCCACTCCGATCAACGCCCCCGAGTGGGCCCGCGACCACGCCGCCCGCGCCGCCTCCGGCAGGTCCAGGCCCCTGCTGCGGGCCTCGTAGACGGTGGGGATCATCTTGTAGACGGACGCGTTGCCCATCCCCGTGAGCGCGAACAGGGTGAGGAACGCCGCGAAGAACAGGACGAGCGCGCCGCCGGAGAGCCTGCCGCCGTTCGAGGCCTGCATGCTCGAGGTGACGATCAGCGCGACCGTCGTGGCCGCCATTCCGAGGAACGTCACCAGCGTCACGCGCGCACCGCCGAACCGGTCGGCCAGGCGCCCGCCGAGCATGCGGGTCAGCGAACCGAGCAGCGGGCCGAGGAACGTGATCTGTGCGGCGTGGAGCGCGGCGTCGGCCGGTGACTGCCCGTTGCCGGTGAACGTCATGGTGAGCATCTGGCCGAACGCGAAGCTGAAGCCGATGAACGAGCCGAAGGTACCGATGTAGAGCAGCGACAGGACCCAGCCGTCGCGGTCGGTGGCCACGTCGCGCATGCTCGCCACGTCGACGGTCTGGTGGCCGAGGTTGTCCATCTTCAGCGCGGCCCCGATCCCGGCCACGACCAGCAGCACGAGGTAGACCGCGATCACCCAGTGCGGCGAGCGGTTACCCGCGGCGGCGATCACCAGTAGGCCCACCACCTGAATGGTGGCCACACCGAGGTTGCCGCCGCCCGCGTTGAGGCCCAGGGCCCAGCCCTTCATCCGCTGCGGGAAGAAGGCGTTGATGTTGGTCATGGAGGAGGCGAAGTTGGCCCCGCCCAGGCCGGCGAGCGCGCCTACCACCAGGTACAGCCACAGCGGCTGGCCCGGGTTGGCCATGATCCATAGCATCGCGCCCGCCGGGATGAGCAGGACGAACGCGGAGAACATCGTCCAGTTGCGACCGCCGAACGTGGCCGTGGCCAGCGTGTAGGGGATGCGCAGGAACGCGCCGGTGAGGGTCACGACCGCGGAGACGAGGAACTTGTCCGGGGCGTCGAGTCCATAGACGTCCTCCGGCATGAACAGCACCATCACCGCGAAGAGGGTCCACACCGAGAACCCCACGTGCTCGGCGAACACCGACCAGTACAGGTTGCGCACGGCGATGCGGCGACCGCCGGACTCCCACTGGTGCCGGTCCTCCGGATCCCAGTTCTCGATCGTGCGTGAGCGCGTCATGTGCGTGGCCCCTCCCCGCCGGTGGGCTCCCTCGTTCGGAGCCCCGTGACGGCAACCGTAGGAACGGGCTGTTTCCCCTGTGCTATTCGCGGTGACGGTCCCGTCACGGTGTACTCACGTGCAGGCGTTCGACCTGTGAGGGCGCCTCGGCCGTGATGGACTGTGCGCATGTCCTGCCGCGTCACATTCCGCGTCACCGCCCGCCTCATCGCGGTGATGACCGCCGCGCTCGCCCTCATGACGGGTCTGGTGCCCGCAGCCTCGGCGCAGCAGACCGGGGCCCATCCCCTGGACACATGGCGGGCGCCCTTTCCGCCGCCCGCGCCGATCCCGGCCGACGCGCGGTACGTTGACACCCAGTCCACGACCGGCCCGGACCAGCCGGGGTTCTGGGAGCCGGGACCGAATGTCATGCGTGTGGTCTCGCGGGCCCCGGCGGACTCCCCCACCTGGTGCGACGGTTACTGGAACCTGGCGGGTGTGCGGTGTTGGCAGGTGGCCCCGGATGGATCCGTCGCCGAACTTCGCCGGTTCTCCCTCCTCACCGACATGTGGCACGGCTCGTCGGACCCCTGGGCCGGGGCCGCCTATCAGGCCGGCTACCGCGTCGCCTACGAGATGGGCTGGGACTACACCTCCGGCGGCATCGTCATCCCCACCGGATCCGGGACCGCCTACTCCACGATGATGCCGCTCGGCAGGCAGTCCCCGGATGCCGACGTATGGGTGGCGCCGGGGATCCTTCCCGGGAGCTGACGATCGCGGCCGCGACGGCTGAGTAGCCTGGTGGTTCCGCGTGCCCCCGGATGAGAAGGATGCCCCACGTGCCGTTCCCTCTGGATGTCCCCGAGTCCGTCCTGCGCAGGCGCCGCAGCCAGAAGTGGCAGGCGTACCCGGAGGACGTGCTGCCGCTGTTCGTCGCCGAGACCGACGTCCTGCTGGCCCCCGCGATCCGGGATCGACTCGCGGCCGCCGTCGCCGACGGGGACACCGGGTACTTCACGGAGATCGAGCGGCTGGCCGGGGTGTGCGCCCGGTACTACTCGCGTTTCGGGTACGACGTGCCGGAGGACGCCGTGATCCCGGTCAACGATGTGGGGGTCGGCGTTCGCGAGTCGCTGGCGCGCATCCTGCCGGCCGGGAGCGGTGTCGTGTACACGCCGCCGGTGTACATGCCGTTCGGGCCGTGGATTCGGCGCGTGGGGATGTCACCGGTCGCGGTGCCGTTGATCGGTCACGACGGCGAGGACCCGCAACTGGATCTGGCGGGAATCGAGCAGGCGTTGGCGGGTGGAGCCCGGGCCGTTCTGCTCAGTCACCCGCACAATCCCACGGGCGTCCTCCACTCGCGTGCGGAGTTGGCCGAGCTAGCCCGGATCGCCGCCCGGCACGACGCGGTGGTGGTCTCGGACGAGATCTGGGCGCCCCTGGCCATGCCCGGCGTGGACTTCGTCTCGTTCCTGGCGGTCTCGCAGACCGCGCGCGAGGTGGGGCTGGCGATCTCATCGGCGTCCAAGGCGTTCAACCTCGCCGGGTTGAAGTGCGCGTTCGTGGTCAACGGCAATCCGGAGAAGTTCGCGGTTCCCCGTTCGGCGCTGTCCGGCGCGGTGGGGCACTTCGGCGCCCTCGCCGCCGAGGCCGCGCTCACCGAGTCACTCGACTGGCTCGACCACATGCGGGCCGCCCTCGCGTCGAATCTCGACCTCATGGAGCGGTTGCTGGCCGAGCATCTGCCCCGCGCGCGGTGGCGGCGGCCTGACGCGGGGTTCGTCGCGTGGATCGATCTGCGCGGGTACCCGGGCCTCGGCGACGACCCTGCCGCCGCGTTCCTGGACGAGGGTCGGGTCGCGCTGAGCCCGGGCCCGGCGTTCGGACCTCAGGGCAAGGGCTTCGCCCGCGTGAACTTCGCCTGCTCCGACGAACTTCTCTCCGAGGCATTCTCACGGATGGGGCGGATCGCGTCCGAGCGCGGCTGAGGTCCGCCCAGGCGCGGTGTCAGCGGATCCGCACCCCTCGGCGGCGGGGCCGTGGCCTCGCCGCCAGAGGAGAACTCCACCGAACGTTCAGCCCGTCACCGTGAAGGCGAACGACGTCCTGTGCTCACGTCCGTACCGGTCCGTCGCCGAGACCCGGGCGGTGTGCTCGCCCGGCTCGAGATCGGAGGGCAGCGCGATCCGCCACAGGTGCGAGCTCGACCGGCCCAGTGCGGCGTCGGCGATGAGGTTGTGGGTCCCCGAGACGGTCTCGGTGTACTCCCAGCCCACGTTGAGGGCCTCGCCGGCCGCCGGCTGGGTGTGCTCGGCGGCGACGGGCTCGCCCCCGTCGACGGACACCCGGACGCTGGCGTCCGTGGATCCGCCGAAGAAGCTGGCCGCCAGCCACGCCGCGCCCGTGCTCACGTCCGCGGTGCTGACGGAGTCGGTCGCCACGGGAGCCGGAGCCTCACCCTGCTCCCCGTCGTCCTTCCACTGCTGGTAGGCCTCGGCCCACTCCCGCCACGCGGGGCTGTTGATCCCTGTCAAGAACTGGCGGTCGGCCGACTCGTTACGCACGGTGTAGTACTCGGAGCGCTCGTGTCCGTCGAACTCGATGGTCAAGACACCGGGCTCGGCGGCGTCGGACGTGTACGAGTAGGGGACGCCGTTCTCATTGAGCTCGCCGGAGTACCACGAGCCGGAGACCGCGCCGGCCACGAGCTGGTCGTGGGTCAACTCGGGGATCCCGGCATCGATCCACTCTTGCCTGGAGTCACCCGCCAACAGATGCTCCAGCGTGTGGGTGTGACCGCCCACCGTCACCGCGTTGGGATAATCGGCCAGGATCTCGTACAGCGCACTCGCGTTGTCGGTCGTGACACCGCGGTAGTCCACGATCGGCGCGTGCGCGGCCACGACGATGTTCTTCTGACGCTCCACGTGCTGCAGGTCGTTACGCAGCCAGTCGAGCTGCTCCTGCGTGAGGGCCTCGGCGTAGCCGCCGTTGGACCCGTCGGCCTTCTGACCGTTGTAGACGATGTTGAACAGACCCACGAAGTGGGTGTCGCCCACTTCGTAGGAGTAGTACGGCGCGCCGAAGTCGCGGCGATAGGTGTCGACGGAGTGGGTGGCGTCGGCCGCGTCGAAGTCCATGTCGTGGTTACCGGGGATGGCACGCACGGGACCGTTCGCGTCGGCGTAGAGGTCCTTGACGGGCTGGTTCAGGCTCAGGTCGTCGCCGACGTTGTCGCCCAGGAGCAGGATGCCGCAGCCCGCGTAGTCGTCGCGGGCCGCGAGGTCGGCGGGCACGCCGCGGCTCGCGTACCCGACCTCCTCCATGTCGTAGGTCTGGGTGTCGGAGGCGATCGGGCAGGACTGCCTCGGATCGGCGGTCGCGGCCGACTTCGCGAGCGGGAAGTTCACCGCCGCGGGTAGATCGCCGGTCGGCTTCAGCCCGCCGAAGCGCAGCTCCGGCGAGCCCTCGGGCAGGTGGTTGTAGCTGAACTGGGCGACCTTCTGCTCGTCGACTGGCACCTGCCAGCCTGCGGGCTGGGTGATGAAGGCGGTGAAGTTGTCGGTGGCCGGCAGTTCGTAGCGCCCCTGCTCGCGTTTCACGCCGCGGCGGGCAGAGGGTCTAGGTGCATGCGCGACACCCCCGCCCGCCGTGCCCTTCGAGGGGACGGCGAACGGGGGTGGACGACAGCCTGAGCCGGTGGGATGCGGGCGTCAGCCCTGGTCTGCCGCCAGCTTCCTCAGCGACTCGGTCGGAGCGAAGCGCTCGCCGTACTTCGCGGCCAGCTCCTCCGCGCGAGCGACGAAACCCTTGTAGCCCGAGGCCTCCTTGGCGCCCGGCTCCGAGTAGTTCTTGGCGTACTGGCGGGTGCCGCCGGTCCACGCCGGGAACCCGATGCCGATGATCGAGCCGATGTTGGCGTCGGCGTCGTCGGTGATCACGCCCTCGTCAACGCACTTCTGCGTCTCGAGCACCTCGGCGAAGATCATGCGGTCGATCAGGTCCTGCAGCGGCGGGGCGTTGTCGGGAGAGGTGTTGAACGCCTCCCGCAGGCCCGGCCACAGTCCGCCGCGCTTGCCGTCGGCGTACTCGTAGAATCCGGCGCCGGCGGCGCGCCCGGACCGCTGGAGCTCCTCGACCATCTTGAGGACGACGCGGTCGGAGGAGGTGGGCACGTACTCCCTGCCCGCGGCCTCCTCGGCCTCGCGGGTGGCCTGACGAATCTTGACCATGAGGTTGAGGTTCAGCTCGTCGGAGAGCTGCAGCGGCGCCGCCGGGTAGCCGGCGATCCGGCCGGCCTGCTCGATGGTGGACGGTTCGATGCCCTCGTCGAGCATGCCGATCGCCTCGTTGACGAAGGTGCCGATGACGCGGGAGGTGTAGAAGCCTCGCGAGTCGTTGACGACGATCGGGATCTTGCGGATCTGCAGCGTCAGGTCGATGGCCTTGGCCAGCGTCTCCGGCGTGGTCTTCTCCCCGCAGATGATCTCGACGAGCTGCATCTTGTCGACGGGCGAGAAGAAGTGCAGGCCGATGAAGTCCTCCGGCCGCTTGACGCCGGTGGCCAGGTCGGTGATCGGCAGGGTCGAGGTGTTGGAGCCGAGCAGCGCGTCGGGCGCGACGATGTCCTCGATCTCCTGGAAGACCTTCTTCTTGAGATCGGGCGACTCGAACACCGCCTCGATCACCAGATCGCAGCCGGCGAGCGCCTGCGGGTCTGTGGTCGGGGTGATGCGGGCCAGCAGCGCGTCGGACTTCTCCTGCGTGGTTCGGCCCCGCTCGAGGGCCTTGGCCTCGAGCTTCTCGGAGTACGCCTTCCCCTTGTCGGCGGAGGCCTGCTCGACGTCCTTGAGGACGACCTCGATGCCGGCCTTGGCGCAGACGTAGGCGATGCCGGCGCCCATCATGCCCGCGCCGAGGACGCCGACCTTGGTGAACCGGGTGCGCGGGATCTCGGAGCCGTCGGCCGCCTTCGGGCGGGCGCCGCCGGAGGAGCAGTGCTGCATGTCGAAGAAGAACGCCTGGATCATGTTCTTCGCGATGGGGCCGGTGACGAGGGAGACGAAGTAGCGCGCCTCGATCTTCTCGGCGGTGGCGAAGTCGACCTGGGAGCCCTCGACGGCGGCGGCCATGATGGCGCGCGGCGCAGGGGCGGGCGCGCCCTTGGTCTGCTTGCGCATGTTGGCGGGGAAAGACGGCAGGACGCCCGCCAGCGCGGGGTCGTCGATCGTGCCGCCGGGCAGAGTCCAGCCCTTGCGGTCCCACGGCTGGGTGGGCTCGGGGTCGGTGGCGAGCCATGCCTTGGCGGCGTCGATGAGCTTCTCGGGCTCGACGACCTCGTCGACCAGCCCGGCCTTGAGGGCCTTGTCGGGCGCGAAGGAACGGCCGGACATGAGGATGTTGGGCACGGCCTGGGCGAGGCCGAACATCCGGACGGTGCGGACGATGCCGCCGCCGCCGGGCAGCAGGCCGAGGGTGACCTCGGGCAGTCCGACCTTGGCGCCGCGGGCGTCGGCCATGACGCGATGGTGGCACGCGAGCGCGAGTTCGAGGCCGCCGCCGAGGGCGGCGCCGTTGATCGCGGCCACGACGGGCACGCCGCAGGTCTCGAGGGCACGCATGCGGCCCTTGATACCCATCGACCGCTCGTAGAGCTCCTCGGCCTGCTCGGGGCCGGCCTTGATCATGGACTTGAGGTCGCCGCCGCCGAAGAAGCTCTTCTTGGCGGAGGTGAGGACGACTCCCTTGATGGAGTCCTTCTCGGCCACGATGCGGTCGACCGTGGCGGAGAAGTCGTCGATGAAGCGGGTGTTCATCGTGTTGGCGCCGTGGTCGGGGTCGTCCATGGTGAGGGTGACGATGCCGTCGCCGTCCTGCTCCCACCGGAACATGTTGTCGCTCACTGGTTCTGTACTCCTGTATCGCTGTGGTGTCGGTGGGTCAGACGCGTTCGATGATGGTGGCCACGCCCATGCCGCCACCCACGCAGAGCGTGATGAGGGCGCGCTTGCCGCCGGTGCGCTCGAGTTCGTCGAGCACCGTGCCGGTGATCATGGCCCCGGTGGCGCCCAGCGGGTGGCCCATGGCGATGGCGCCGCCGTTGACGTTGAGCTTCTCGTCCGGGATGTCCATGTCCTTCTGGAAGCGCAGCACGACCGAGGCGAAGGCCTCGTTGAGCTCCCACAGGTCGATGTCGTCGGGGGTCAGGCCGGCGGTGGCGAGCGCCTTCTTGGCCGCCGGCGTGGGTCCGGTGAGCATGATGGTGGTGTCGGCCCCCGAGGTCGCGGCGGCGACGACCCGGGCGCGCGGGGTCATCCCCATCTCCTGCCCGGCCTTCTCGGAGCCCACCACGACGAGGGCGGCGCCGTCGACGATGCCGGACGAGTTGCCGCCGTGGTGGACGTGGTTGATCTCCTCGACCCAGTGGTACTTCTGCAGCGCGACGGCGTCGAACCCGCCCATGTCGCCGACCATGGCGAAGGAGGGCTTGAGCCCGGCGAGCGCCTCGACGGTGGTGCCGGGTCGCATGTGTTCGTCGTGGTCGAGGATGGTGATGCCGTTGATGTCCTTGACGGGCACGACCGACCTGGCGAACCGGCCCTCCTCCCAGGCCCGGGCGGCGAGTCGCTGCGAGCGCTCGGCGTAGCGGTCCACGTCCTCGCGGGTGAAGCCCTCGAGGGTGGCGATGAGGTCGGCGCCGATGCCCTGGGGCGAGAAGTAGGTGTCGTAGTTGGTGGCGGGGTCCATCGCCCAGGCGCCACCGTCGGTGCCCATGGGGACGCGGGACATGGACTCCACCCCACCGGCGAAGACGACCTCGTCCCATCCGGAGCGGATCTTCTGGGCGGCCATGTTGATGGACGTCAGCCCGGAGGCACAGAAGCGGTTGATCTGCACGCCGGCGACCGTGTCGGGCATGCCGGCGGCCAGGGCCGCGATGCGGGGCAGGTCCATCCCCTGGTCACCGAGGGGGGTGACGATGCCGAGGATGATGTCCGAGATGCGGTTCTCGTCGAGATCGGGGAACCGACGGCGCGTCTCCTCGATGAGGCCGACCACCAGGTCGATCGGCTTGACCCCGTGTAGGGCACCGCCGGGCTTGCCCTTACCTCGCGGTGTCCGGATGGCGTCGTAGATGAATGCCTCGGTCATGGGTGGGCCACGCTCTTTCTCTGGGCGAACAGGTTCGTGTTCCGTCAGGCTACGTGGTGCGGCCGCGCTTCGCGGAGTGTGGTCCGTTTCCGTCGACCGGCGCGTCGACTGCGCGGCCGGTGGCACAGTGGACCGCGTGACTGCGAATGACATCGTCTCCCCTGTCCTGGCCGAGCTCGCCGAGGTGTGCGGGGTCGCCACGAGTTATGACGACGCGCAGGGCGTGCACCGGGAGATCCCCGCCCGCACTGTGCGCGCGGTGCTCGCCGCGATGGGCGTACCGGTTGCTGTCGACGACGACGAGCTCGGCGTTTCGGAACACGAGGCCCTGGCGGCCGTTCGCGTGCGCCCCTGGCGGCGTGTTCTGCCGCCGTCTCTGGTGGCACGTCAGGGCACCGCCATAGGGTGCCCGGTCCATGTCCCGCACGGCGCGAAGGTGACCGTGTCGGTCCTGCTCGAGGACACGGATGTCCCGGTGACCCTGCTCCCCCTCGATGAGCCGCGGGCAGCCCGTGAGGTCGACGGCGTCACAGTCGAACGGGTGACGCTCCAGGTGCCGGCCGCGCTGCCCGCGGGATGGCATCGCGTCTCCGCCGTGGTGGAGGTTCCGGACCGCGAACCCGAGTCGAGTGAGTGCACCCTGCTCGTCTACCCGCCGACGATCCCGGTCCCCCGCGGCCTGAAAGAGCGCAGGGCCGTCGGCCTGGCCGCGCAGATTTATCAGGTGCGTTCGCGGCAGTCGTGGGGCGTCGGGGATCTCGCCGACCTCGGCGACCTCTGCGGCTGGGCCGGCCGGGAGACGGGCGCGGATTTCGTGTTGGTCAATCCGATGCATGCCGGCGAGCCGTACCCGCCGGTCGGTCCGTCGCCGTACCTGCCGACGACCCGCCGTTTCGCCTCTCCCCTGTACCTACGTCCGGAGCTGGTGCCCGAGTACGCGGAGCTACCCGCCGCTGATCGCGCGCGGGTCGATGCGCTCGCGCGGGAGGCAGCGGAATCCAATGAGAAGGACACCATCGACCGGGACGCGTCGTGGTCCGCGAAGTTGGAGGCACTGCGCCTCCTCTTCGCCGTTCCGCTCTCGCCGCGACGCTCTGAGTCGTTCGACCGGTTCGCCGTCGAACAGCCGGGGCTGAGGGGGTTCGCCACGTGGTGCGCACTGGCCGGCGAGCACGGGCCTGACTGGAGCGAGTGGCCGGAGGAGCTGAGGGATCCGGACTCGGAGTCCGTCGCGCGCTTTGCCACCGAGCACGCGGAGGAGGTCCGTTTCCATGAGTGGTTGCAGTGGCAGGTCTCGCAGCAGCGGGGGCTTGCGCAGAGCGAGGCGGTCGGAGCCGGTATGCGGCTGGGCGTCCTCCACGATCTGGCGGTCGGCGTCCATCCGACCGGGGCGGATGCGTGGTCTCTGAACCGGTCGCTCGCCCGCGGCGTCTCGGTGGGCGCGCCGCCGGATGCGTACAACCAGCTGGGTCAGGACTGGTCGCAGCCGCCGCTGCGACCGGATGCTCTGGCGGAGGAGGGTTACGCGCCATTCCGCGACATCGTTCGCGCCGCGCTCCGGGATTCCGGTGGGGTGCGTATCGATCACATCCTCGGGCTCTTCCGCCTGTGGTGGATTCCTGAGGGCGCTCCGCCCACCGAGGGGACGTATGTCCGGTATGACCACGAGGCCATGCTCGGTGTCCTCGCGTTGGAGGCCACGCGGGCCGGCGCCGTGGTGGTCGGTGAAGACCTGGGCACGGTGGCTCCGGGGGGGCGGGAGACGTTGTCCGATCTCGGGGTGTTGGGTACGTCGGTGATGTGGTTCGAGAAGCGTGACGACGAGCCGGTTCCGCCGGAGGAGTATCGCCGCCTGTGTATGGCGTCGGTGACGACGCATGATCTTCCCCCGACGGCCGGCTACGTCGATCTCGTACACGTGGATGTTCGCGAGGAGCTCGGGCAGCTCACCGGTGACGTCGACGAGGAGCGCCGGTCCGCGGAGGCGGAGATCGAGGCGTTCCGCGAGGCGGTGCGCGAGCGGGACCTTCTCGAGGGTGACTCGCCGGCTGACCTGGTCGTGGCGTTGCACCGTTTCGTGGCTGCCGCGCCGTCGTTGCTCGTGGCGGTGTCGGTGTCGGATCTGGTGGGTGATCGGCGCCCGGTTAACATGCCGGGTACGTCGGATGAGTATCCGAACTGGCGGGTGCCGCTGACGGATGCCACCGGACGGCTCGTCAGCCTCGAGGATCTGCTCGGCTCGACGTCGGCCCGCCGGGTGATGCACGCGGCGTCGGGTGGGTGAAATGGCGGGAACCCCCGGCCCTGGTGGGGTCGGGGGTTCCGGCTTCTATC
>NZ_BCSW01000030.1 GCF_001571065.1 Dietzia cinnamea NBRC 102147 | reverse complement strand
TTATTTTCGCCCAGCGATCCGCAGATTCCCATGAATCACCCGGGTTAGTAGGTCAACGCCATCCTCATCGCGCCCACCGCCTCGGACAGCGCCGCCCTGGCGAGAGGGGTGGCGCCCACAGCGTTGACGAACGGGTGGACCAGCGTGGCGTGGCGCCGCAGCGATACCGGTACCCCGGCGTCGGCCATCCGGCGGGCGTACGCCTCGCCCTCGTCGCGCAGCGGATCGAACCCGCCCGTGGCGACGTGTGCGGGCGGCAGCGCCGAGAAGTCCGTGGCCAGCAGGGGAGACGCGCGGGGATCGAGCCGGTCGTCGTCCGAGCGGATGTAGGTGCGCTCGTACCAGTCCATGTTGCCGCGGGTGAGGAAGTAGCCCTCGCCGAACAGCTCGTAGGAGCGGGTCCGGGCGGACATGTTCGTCGCCGGGACGAACAGCAGCTGGAAGTCCGGTGTCTTCTCGCCCGCGTCGCGGGCCTGCTGGCACACCACCGCGGCGAGGTTGCCACCGGCGCTGTCGCCGCCCACCGCGATGCGCTGCGGGTCCACGCCGAGTTCGGCGGCGTGGTCGCGGACGTACCGGAACGCGGCCAGGGCGTCCTCGGCGGCGGTGGGGAAGAGGAACTCCGGCGCCATCCGGTAGTCCACGCTGATGACCTTGAGGCGGCCGGTGTCGGCGATGTAGCGGCACGTCGCGTCGTGCGAGTCGATGCTGCCGAGCACCCACCCGCCGCCGTGGAAGTACACCAGGACCGGCAGCGCCTCGTCGCCGTCGACGGGCGAGTACAGGCGTGCGGGAAGGTCGACGCGGTCGGGATCGTCACCGCCGAGCGGGAGGACGATGTCGGTGACGACGGCGAGGTCGATCTTCTTCCCCGAGACGGTGTAGGCCGACCTCTCGACGACGGAGCGCGCCCGCTCGAGGGTGAGGTCCTGGTATTCCCCCTCGGACATGAGCGAGATGACCCGGAGCCCGGCCTGGAAGTGCGGATCGAGGACCTGTCCGTCGACGCGCCGGGGAGCACCTGCCACTGGGCGCAGCAGGGGGCCGGGCAGATATCCGGCGGCCGTCATGACGGCTTTGGTCAGTCGGTCGCCGAGCGACGGCGTGAAGGCACGGTGGCCGGACATTCCAGAGGGTGACAGTGCGGGGCGCATGGCCACATTGTGACGTGGAACGCGGGATGATCGATGGTGATTGGTCGAAGGAGCTGGTCATGCGTTCAGAAGACGACGACGTCATCCGGGTCGAGGCGCTGGTCAAGACGTTCGGGGGAGTGCGGGCCCTCGACGGGCTGGACCTGGAGGTCCGCCGTGGTGAGATCCACGGGTTCCTCGGTCCCAACGGCGCCGGCAAGTCCACCACCATCCGCGTCCTGCTGGGGCTCGTGCGCGCGGACTCCGGCACCGCGACCGTGTTCGGCGCCGACCCGTGGCGCGACGCCGTCCGGCTGCGCTCGCGGGTCGCCTACGTCCCCGGCGAGGTCACGCTGTGGCCGCGGCTCACGGGCGGCCAGTGCATCGACCTGGTGGGCCGGTCGCTGGGCGGGCTCCAGCCGGCCCGGCGCGACGAGCTCGTCGAGCGGTTCCGCCTCGACCCCACCAGGCGCACCCGCGACTACTCGAAGGGCAACCGGCAGAAGGTCTCGCTCATCGCCGCGCTGGCCTCCGGTGCCGACCTGCTCGTGCTGGACGAACCCACCTCCGGCCTGGACCCGCTCATGGAGCGGGTCTTCCAGGACTGCGTGCGCGAGGCCGTCGACGCGGGTGCGACCGTGCTGCTGTCCAGTCACATCATGGGGGAGGTCGAGGCGCTCGCCGACCGCGTGAGCATCATCCGCGACGGGCGGACCGTCAGCTCGGGCACGCTGGCCGATCTGCGGCGCCACACCACGACCGAGGTCCACGCCGTCACCGACGCCGACCCACGGGAGCTCGACCGCGTGAGCGGCGTCGACGACCTACGGATCGGCGACGCCGGCGACGGCCGGTTCGACATCCGCTGCCACGTCCCGGCGCCCGCGCTCGGGGAGGTCACCGGCATCCTCCACGCCGCCGGCGTCCACACCCTCACCGCGACCCCGCCCAGCCTCGACGACCTCTTCCTCAGCGCCTACTCCGGAGCCCGGTGATGAGCGCACCCCTCGTCGGCGCGCGCCTGGCCGGTACCGGCCTGCTCAGCCGGATCGCGCTCCGGACCGGCTGGCCGGCGATGGTCGCCTGGGTCGTCGGGGCCGTCGCACTGTTCCTCGCCACCGGACTGTCCATCGCCACGCTCTACGACACCCCGGAGGAGCTCGCCGCGTACAGCGCCTCCGTCGGCGAGACGATGGTCATGCTCACCGGTCGGGTGGCCGGCCTCGACACCCCGGGCGGAGTGGTGATGAACGAGTACTCGTTCCTCGTCGGCTTCGGGGTCCCGCTCATGGCGATCGCCCTGACCGCGCGCTCCACCCGGCGGGAGGAGGAGTCCGGACGATCGGAACTCCTCGTCGCGGGTGGGGTCGGCCGGCTCGCCCCGGTGGCGGCGGCCCTCGTCGTCGTCGCCGGGGTCTTCCTCGCACTGGGCGCCGGCCTCTGGGCCGCGACGCTGGCGCTCGACGTGGACCGCGGCGGCGCGGCGCTGTACGTGGCCTCGATCGTCGCCACCGGCTGGGTCTACGCCGCGGCCACCGCCGTCCTCGCCCAGGTCCTCGCGCACCACCGCACCGTCTGGGCGGCGTCCCTCGCGGTGGCCGGACTGACCCTCGTCACGCGCGGCGTCGGCGACGCCGAGGAGAACTGGCTGAGCTGGGCGTCCCCGCTCGGCTGGCACGGGCTGACCCGGCCGTTCGGCGAGTCGTCCCCGCTCCCTCTCGCGGTGTCGCTCGCGGCCGCCGCCGCGCTGGCCACCCTCGCGCTGTGGCTCGCGGCCCGCCGCGACCTCGGCTCGGGGGTGGTGCCCGCCCGCACCGGGCCCGCCACCGCGTCGCGGTGGCGCACCTCCCATGCCGGCGCCGCCCTCCACCACCACCTCGGCGCGCTCACCGGCTGGACGGTCGGCGTCGTCGCGCTCATGGCCGTCTACGGCGCCCTCATGGACGTCACGGTGGAGGCCATCGTCGCCAACCCGGACCTGGCCGTCTTCCTGGGCGACCCGGACGCCCTGGTCGACACGATCGTGCAGATGCTCGTCGCGTTCGCAGGGTTCCTCGGCGCCGGGTTCGCGCTGCAGAGCCTCGGCGGGCTGCGCGGCGAGGAGTCCTCGGGTCGACTCGAGCTCATGCTGGCCGCCGGGCGGTCGCGGTGGTCCTGGCTGGCCGGGCACGCGGCGGTCGTGGCGGCCGGCACCGCGGTGGTCGTACTCGCCGGCGCGGCCGCGTTCGCCGTGTCCGCGGCAGCGGTGCTCGACGATCCGCAACTGGTGGGTCGGATCCTCGGCGCGGGCGCGTGGCAGCTGCCCGCCGCGCTGCTGTTCGTCGGGGTCTCCGTCTGCCTGTTCGGCGCGGCCCCGCGACTGCAGGTCCTGGCCTGGGCTCCGTTCGCCCTCGCCGTCGTCGTCACCCTCATGGGCCCCACGCTCCGACTCACCGAGGCGCAGATGCGCCTGTCGCCGTTCGGCGCGGTGGGCACCGCCCCCGCCGGCCCCGTCGACACCGCGGGCGTCATCGTCCTGCTCGTGGGCGGCGCCGTGTTGGTCGCCGCCGGGCTCGCCGCGTTCCGGCGCCGCGACGTGCCCCGGCCCTGACCGCCCGACCCGGTGCGGGGACAGCCCGCCTCGGGGTCCGCCCGCCCCGGCGCGGCGTCCACGCCGACCTGACAGACTGACGGGCACTGCCGCCGGCGCCGCCGGCCGGACGCGAACCAGGGAGGAACCGATGTCGGACCAGGTCGATCGAGACGCACTCGCCGCCGCGCTGGCGGTGGTCGGGGAATGGCCGGTGGACACCGTCTCGGCCGCGGTCGTCGGACCCGACGGCGCGCTCGCGACGCACGGCGACGACAGTCGCGTCTACCGCCTCGCCTCGGTCACCAAGCCGCTCGTCGCCACGGCCGCCCTGTTGGCGGCCGAGGAGGAGGCGATCGGCCTCGACGATCCCGCCGGTCCCGAGGGCTCCACCGTGCGCCACCTGCTGGCGCACGCCTCCGGACTCGACTTCGCCGACCGCGACCGGGTCCGCACCGAGCCGGGCCGGCGACGTATCTACTCATCCGCCGGGTTCGAGGTGCTGGCCGACCACATCGCCGACGCCACCGGGATCGACTTCCCCGAGTACCTCCACGAGGCAGTGTGCCGGCCGCTCGGGATGGAGACCACCGGCCTCGAGGGCTCGGCCGGGCACGGCGCCTCCGCCAGCATCGCGGACCTCGTGCCCTTCGCACGCGAACTCGTCGCGCCGCGACTGCTGGCCACCGAGACCCTCGCCGAGGCCGTGACCGAGCAGTTCCCCGGGCTCGACGGGATCGTGCCCGGGTACGGGATGCAGAAACCGTGCCCGTGGGGGCTGGGGTACGAATTGCGCGGGGACAAGGACCCGCACTGGACCGGTTCGCGGAACTCGGCCGGGACGTTCGGCCACTTCGGGCAGTCGGGGACGCTGCTGTGGGTCGACCCCGCGCTGTCCGCGGCGCTGGTCGTGCTCACCGACCGCGATTTCGGCGACTGGGCCAAGCCGCTGTGGCCGGAGCTGTCCGACGGCGTCGTCGAGGCGCTCGGGCGGTAACCGCGCCGCCGCCGGTGCCCGGGTCCGGCCCGGGCGGATCGATGAGCCGTCCGGTGGGCTGGCCGACACGCCGAGGGGCCGCCCGGCATCGGAATCACGGTGCTGTAACTTTGCTGAGAGTCCAGAAGTGTCACTGGTGTAATCCAGCCACTTCAGGCACAGTAGTAATCAACAACAACACAAGCCACATCATTCACACGATTTCGCGAGGTCGTTGGGGAAGACGTCCCTCAGTGAGTCGGGAGTGAAGTGATGTCTGACCATAACCATCTCGCGGATACGACGACCGGCGTGGTGTTCATCCATGCCGCGCCGACCGCGTTGTGTCCTCACGTCGAGTGGGCTCTGGCGAGCACGCTCGACGCCAACTCGGCCATGCGCTGGGAAGACCAGCCGGCCCAGCCGGGCGCTCGCAAAGCGATCGTCGACTGGATCGGCCCGGTCGGCACCGGTGCGCGGCTGGCCGAGTCGTTGGCCAAGTGGTCGATGCTGTCCTTCGAGGTGACGGAGGACCCGAGCGACCTCGTCGACGGCGAACGCTTCTCGCATACGCCCGAACTCGGCATGTGGCGGGGCCAGACCGGCGCCAGTGGCGACGTCGTCGTCAGCGAGAACCGGCTGCGCCACCTCATGAAGGCCGGCCCCGCCGCCTTCCACGCCGCCGTCGAGGCGGAGCTCGGCACACCGTGGGACCGCGCGCTCGAACCACTGCGCGGCCACCCGGCCGCCTCCGAGGTCACCTGGCTCTCGCGCGTCGGCTGACCCGCCGCGCCTCCCGCACTCACGACAGAAGGCGCCCGCCCCCGGATCTCCCGGGGGCGGGCGCCTTCTCGTGCGTGAGACCGACCCGACGGGTCAGGTCACAGCGGGATGTTTTTGTGCCGACCGCGGGTGTGGGCGGCGGCGTCCAGGGCCTCGGCGAGACGACGACGGGTGTCGGTCGGCTCGATGACCTCGTCGACCACCCCGATCGACACGGCGCGGCCGACGCCTCCGGCGATCGCCGCGTGCTCCTCGGCCAGCCGCTCGTGCAGGGCCTCGCGCTCGTCCTCCGGCGCGGCCGCGAGGGTGCGCTTGTGGAGGATTCCGACGGCCGCCTTCGCGCCCATGACCGCCACCTCGGCGTCCGGCCACGCGAACACGGCGGAGGCACCGAGCGCGCGGGAGTTCATGGCGATGTAGGCACCGCCGTAGATCTTGCGCGTGACGAGCGTGACCCGGGCGACCGACGCCTCCGCGAACGCGTGCAGGAGCTTGGCGCCGCGGCGCACCACGCCGTCCCATTCCTGCGAGACGCCGGGCAGGTACCCGGGCACATCGACGATCACGACGAGCGGCACACCAAAGGCGTTGCAGAGGCGGACGAAACGGGACGCCTTCTCCGCCGACTCGGAGTTGAGGCACCCGCCCAGCCGGAGCGGGTTGTTGGCGATCACGCCGACGGTGCGGCCGGCGATCCGACCGAAGCCCACGACGATGCTCGGCGCCCACTTGGATTGCAGCTCCTCGAACGTGGTGTTGCCGTCCAGTTCGGAGGAGTCGAGCAGGCCGTGAACGAGTGGGCGGACGTCGTACGCGCGCCTGGGCGACTCCGGTAGCAGTCCGGCGAGGTCCGTGTGGTCGCCCTCGAGGAGCCGCTGGTCGAACTCACCCTGCGCGGTCAGGAGAGTCACCAGACGGCGAGCCCGGTTCAGAGCATCACGCTCGTCCTCAGCGGCGATGTGGCACACGCCCGACTTGCGGTGGTGCACGTCCTGGCCGCCCAGGCCCTCCATGTCGACCTGCTCGCCGGTCACCGAGCGGACCACGTCGGGCCCGGTGACGAAGATCTTGCCCGCCGGCGCCATGATGACGACATCGGTCAGGGCGGGGCCGTAGGCGGCGCCACCGGCGGCGGGCCCGAGCACGACGGAGATCTGGGGGACCAGACCCGAGGCGCGGACCATGGCCTCGAAGACGGTACCCACGGCGTGCAGGGCCTCGACGCCCTCCGCGAGTCGGGCACCTCCCGAGTGCCAGACGCCCACGATGGGCAGCCGCTCGTCGATCGCGACATCGATCGCGCGAACGATGTGCCGGCACCCGTCGAGGCCCATGGCGCCACCCATGACGGTGGCGTCCGTGGCGTAGGCGATGGTGGGCTCACCGTCGATAAGGCCCCGTGCCGCCAGGGCTCCCGAGGCGTCGGGTTCGGTGATGAACTCCAGCGAGGCGGGATCGAAGAGGTTCGCGAGCCGGACGACCGGGTCGCGCGGATCGATCTGGGTGTTCTGGTCAACAGCGCTGGTGATGGTCATGAGTGCAGTCCTTTCCTTGGTGCACGTCCCGGGGAGGGAGCGCGCACCTGTGACGGACCCCCGGACTGGCTTGTGGGCGGACTATGACGGGAAGCGGGACCCCCGTCCCGCTTCCGGACCTCGTGCCCGGCGCCCCGCACTGGGCGGGGCGATCTGTGAAGTGCCCCGCACGCGGGGAGGGGACGCGGGCTCGACGTGGTGCACCGACCGCACCTTCGGCCCTGAACGCGTCCCCGCCCCGACGAACGAGGCGTGACATCAGCTCTGGTCGATCTTCTGAATGTAATCGACCGCATCCTGCACGGTACGCAACTTGGCGAGGTCCTCGTCGGGGATCTCCACTCCGTAACGGTCCTCGGTCTGCACGGCGATCTCCACCATGGAGAGCGAATCGATGTCGAGGTCGTCGACGAAGGACTTCTCGGGGGTCACCTCGGACGGCTCGATCCCGGTGACCTCCTCGACGATTTCCGCGAGTCCTGCGATGATCTCGGCCTCGGTGCGTGCCATGTGATGTCCTTTCTGATGGGTGAAGTCGTGCCCGACGGGCGCGACGGACGTTTTTCGTACCCGATCATCGGCGACGGCCGACGAGCGGGGGTGGTCGGGGGAGCTTCAGGCCCCGCTGAGTGCGGGCACCGTCTCGAGAGCGGTTTCGATGTCCTCGGGGACGGTCACGCCGTGGCGGGCGACGTCACGCATCGAGCGCTTAGCCAGTCCGACCAGGGCACCCGAGGGCGGGAGCTCGACGAACGCGTCGACGCCCAGCTTGAGCATGGTCTGCGTGCACAGGTCCCAGCGCACGGGGTGGGTGATCTGCGAGACGACCCGGTCGAGGGCGTCGCGCCCCGACGCGACGGCCACGCCGTCGGCGTTGGACAGCAGCGTCAGGTCGGGATCGTTGACCTCGACCGTGTCGGCCAGCGCGCGGAACTCGTCGACGGCGGAGTCCATGTAGCTCGTGTGGAACGCGCCGGCGACCTCGAGCCGTCGCAGGCGCGCCCGGGTGGGCGGGTTCTGCTCGAGCGCGTCGCAGGCCTCGAGCGGGCCCGCGGCGACGATCTGCCCCGCGCCGTTTCGGTTCGCCGGCGCGAGCCCGGCGTTGTCCAGGGCCAGCAGCACGTCGGCCTCGACCCCGCCGAGAACGGCGATCATCCCGGTCGGTCGCTGCGCGCACGCCCGTGACATCGCGGCCCCCCGCACGGACGCGAGGCGCAGGGCGTCCGCCTCCGAGACCACGCCGGCGATCGCCAGCGCCGCGATCTCGCCGATCGAGTGGCCCGCGACCAGCGTGTCAGAGGGAACCTGACCGCGTCGGCGCAACTCCGCGGCACCGAGGAGCGCGGAGGCCACGACGAGTGGCTGGGTCACCGCGGTGTCGGTGATCTCCTGCAGGGTCGCCGTGGTGCCGAGGCGCTCGAGATCGAGTCCGCTTGACGCGGACCAGTCTGCGAGACGGTCGGAGGCGCCGGGCAGCTCGAGCCAGGGCGCGAGCATCCCGGCTTTCTGTGACCCTTGTCCAGGGGCGGTTAGGCAAAGCACGGGTATCAGACAACACGGCCGGGCCCCGTTCGGATGATGTCCCCGAAGCCAGAAACGAGCCCGGGATTTTGTAGGGTTCCCACAAATTGCAAGCTGGCCGCTCGTCCATCTCCGCACGGCGTGGATTCGTTACAGGGTGTGACGCGAGTGAATATTTAGCCTTCTTGAGTAGTTCTTTCGGCAAACTTCCCGAGGACCAGTGCGATTCTCAGCACGAAGGCGTCCCGCGCGGTGAGGGGGTCGAATTTAGTGATTTGACCCACTCTCTTCAAGCGGTACCTCACGGTGTTGGGATGGACGTACAACTCGCGAGCGCACTTCTCCACGTGCCCACCTGAGTCGAGATAGGCCCGAAGGGTGTCCTCGACAGAGGCGTCCGCACCCCGCAGGGGCGTGACGATCCGGTCGACCAACATCGCCGCCGCGCCGCGGTCGCCCCCGAGGACGCGCTCGGGTAGGAGGTCGATCGCCGCGACGGGCCGCGGCGCGCCGGGCCAGCCGCTCACCGCCGCCGCCCCGGACAGTGCCTCCGCCGCGCTGTCCGGGGCCTCGACCAGGGAGCCCACGGTGTGGCCGTGGACGACGGGGGCGTCCGAGGAGAACGCGTCGAGAAGGGCGGGTGGGATCGAAGCGGAGGACTCCAGCTCTCCGGAGAGGATGACGACGAGGCGGGCGCCCTGGACCACGGCCAGTGCGTGCCGGTCGGACGAGACGGCGGCCCGGTGGACGGCGGGGACCGAGGCGAGACCCAGGTCCTCCCTCGGGGTCCCGATGATGACCGTGGCCGCGGTTGTCGGGTCCCAGTTCAGTGCGGAGGCACCGGAGATGAGGTCCGCGTGCCGGTCCCCGCGGACCACGGCGTCGACGATCATCGCCTCCATGCGCGTGTCCCACGCGCCGCGGTTCTCCGCCGCCGCGGCGTACACGGAGGCCGCGGTGAACCCCAGCTCGCGGCCGAACTTCAGAACGGCCGCGATCATCAGGCCGCGCTGTCGCTCGTTGTGGGTGATCCGGGGCATCACCAGCTCGAAGTACTCGAGGGTCGAGCGCACCAGCTGCACCGTCTGCTGCAGGGTGAGCCCCTGACCGACGCCCTTGGGCAACAGCTTGAAGCCGGCGATGGTGTCGGTGTGCGGCGCCTCGGGGTTGCGCACCCAGGTGACGAAGTCACGGACCGCGCTCTGGATGATCAGCTGGATCTCCGCGCGCTGGTCCGCCGACAGCTCGGCGAAGAACGGCAGCTCCTGCTCCAGGGCGCGAACCGCCTCGGTGGACAGAGTCCCCGAGTACCGCGTGATGCGCTTGAGGAGCGCGTCGGAGACCGGCCTGTCGTCCGGCGGCGTGGACGACCGCCGCCGGACGCGCTCCGGCTCCCTCTCCCCGGTGGCGGGGTCGGACGTCTCGGTCACGCCACTCCGGGATCCGTCGTCGGCTCGGGGGCGGCCATGACGTCGTCGATCCGGTACTGACGCGCGGCCTCGAGGAGGGTGACCTTCTCGATGGCGCCCTCGCGGACGAGCCCCGCCAGCACGGCGACGACGATCGACTCGGCGTCGGTGTTGAAGAAGCGACGCGCGGCCGGGCGGGTGTCGGAGAACCCGAAACCGTCGCAACCCAGGACCGTGAAGTCTCCAGGGACCCAGGCGCGGATCTGGTCCGGCACAGCCTTCTGGAAGTCGCTCACCGCGACCTTGGGCCCGTCGGCCTCGGCCAGCGCCGCCGCTACGAACGGGGTGCGCGGCTGCTGGTCCGGGTGGCGCAGGGCGTGGCGCTCACACTCGAATCCGTCGCGGGCCAGCTCGGTCCAGGAGGTCGCGGACCACAGGTCGGCCGCGACGTCCCACTCCTCGGCGAGCATCTTCTGTGCCTCGACGGCGGCGTACATGGCCACACCCGAGGCCAGGATGGACGCCTTGTGGGTGCCGGACCCGGCCGCGCGGAAGCGGTACAGGCCCCGCAGCAGGGCGTCGACGTCGAGGTCCTCGGGCTCGGCCGGCTGCGGAACGGGCTCGTTGTACAGGGTGATGTAGTAGGAGACATTGCGGTCGATGCCGTCGGTCTCCGTCTCGTGGGCGGAACCCGGCCCGTACATCCGCTCGACGCCGGCACGCATGATGTGCGCGACCTCGTAGGCCCAGGCGGGGTCGTAGGAGATGATGCCCGGGTTGGTCGCCGCCAGCAGCGGGGAGTGTCCGTCCATGTGCTGGAGGCCCTCGCCGGTGAGGGTCGTGCGGCCGGCGGTCGCGCCGAGTAGGAATCCCCGAGCGAGCTGATCGGCGGCGGCCCAGATCCCGTCGCCGGTCCGCTGGAAGCCGAACATCGAGTAGAAGATGTACAGCGGGATCATCGGTTCGCCGTGGGTGGCGTACGCGGTTCCGGCGGCCGTGAACTCGGCCACCGAACCGGCCTCGCTGATGCCCTCGTGCATGATCTGGCCGTTCTTGGCCTCCTTGTAGCTCAGCATGAGCTCGTGGTCGACCGAGGTGTAGTTCTGGCCGTGCGGGTTGTAGATCTTCAGCGTCGGGAACCACGAGTCCATACCGAAGGTGCGGGCCTCGTCCGGGATGATGGGCACGAAACGGTCGCGCAGCGACTCGTCGCGCATGAGTTCCCTGGCGGTTCGCACGAGGGCCATCGTCGTGGCCACGGCCTGCTTGCCCGAGCCCTTGCGGAGCGACTTCAGGGCGTCGACGTCGGGCACGTTCAACGGGGTGAAGGTCTGTCGCCGTTCGGGCACGTGCCCGCCCAGCGCGGCACGGCGGTCCAGCATGTACCGGATCTCCGGGGAGTTCGGCCCCGGGTTGTAGTAGGGCGGCAGGGTGGGATCGGCCTCGAGCTCCTCGTCGGTGATGGGGATCTGCTGCTTGTCGCGGAACAGCTTGAGGTCGTCGAGCGTCAGCTTCTTCATCTGGTGGGTCGCGTTGCGCCCCTCGAAGTTCTGGCCCAGCCCGAAGCCCTTGATGGTGTGGGCCAGGATCACGGTCGGCTGACCGGTGTGCTCGAGCGCGGCCTTGTACGCGGCGTGGATCTTACGGTAGTCGTGCCCGCCCCGGCGCAGGTTCCAGATCTCCTCGTCCGTCATGTCCTCGACCAGCTTGGCAGTGCGGGGGTCGCGGCCGAAGAAGTGCTCGCGGACGTAGGCGCCGTCGTTGGCCCTGAACGTCTGGTAGTCGCCGTCCGAGACGGAGTTCATCAGAGCGACGAGCGCGCCCTCGGTGTCCTTCTCGAAGAGCGCGTCCCACTCGCGGCCCCAGACGACCTTGATGACGTTCCAGCCGGCGCCGTTGAAGTAGGACTCGAGCTCCTGGACGATCTGGCCGTTGCCGCGGACGGGCCCGTCGAGCCGCTGAAGGTTGCAGTTGATGACGAATGTGAGGTTGTCGAGCGCGTCGTTGGCCGCGATCTGCAGCGCGCCGCGCGACTCGATCTCGTCCATCTCACCGTCGCCGAGGAACGCCCAGACGTGCTGCTGGGAGGTGTCCTTGATGCCGCGGTTGTGCAGGTAGCGGTTGAACCGCGCCTGGTAGATGGCGTTGATGGGCCCGAGACCCATCGATACCGTCGGGAACTCCCAGAACTCGGGCATCGAGCGGGGATGGGGGTAGGAGGGTAGGGACCGCCCCGGGTGGCTCTTCTCCTGCCGGAAGCCGTCGAGGTCGTGCTCGCGGAGCCGACCCTCGAGGTACGCGCGGGCGTACATGCCGGGGGAGGCGTGGCCCTGGAAGAAGATGTGGTCACCGCCGCCGGGATGGTCCTTGCCGCGGAAGAAGTGGTTGTAGCCCACTTCGTAGAGCGGCGCCGCGCCCGCGTAGGTCGAGATGTGCCCGCCCACGCCGATGCCGGGACGCTGGGCGCGGTGGACCATGATGGCGGCGTTCCAGCGGATCCACCGGCGGTAGGTCCGCTCCACCGCCTCGTCGCCCGGGAACTCCGGCTCGAGGCTCGTGGGGATCGTGTTGACGTAGTCCGTGGAGGTGAGCGCCGGGAGCGGCACGCGTTGTTTCGAGGCACGTTCGAGCAGCCGAAGCATCAGGTAACGAGCCCGCTCGGGCCCGGCCTCGGCGAGCAGACCGTCGAGCGAATCCATCCACTCCTGGGTCTCCTCGGGATCGGAGTCCGCCAGGTAGGACGCGACGCCCTCGCGGAGGACCGGAACGTTGGTGGGTGCGGAACCGTTCCTGGGGCCTGCGTTCTCGGTCATGCTTCTCGTCCTCACTTCTGCGATTCGTACCGTGGCGGCCCGGTGGGGCCACCACTCGTCGTGGTACAGCGTCGGGCCCGCGCCGCGGTCCACGGGTGTGTGGCGGACCGCGTCGGGCTCGGACCGGGCCACCGTCGGCCCGTCGTTTCCGATTGTGCCCCAAAGCGTGACCCGCGACACCGTCGCGGGATGCCGCGTGCCGGTAAATGGGCGGTAGTCGTTTCCCCGGTGCCTGACCACGGGTAGTGTTCCTGGTCAGCGAAAGTCCTCTAGGGACTACTCGGAACAGAGGGAGGAACACCACGGTGGTCGCCGCGGCGAACCAGCAGGACGGAGCGGACCAGGTAGCTGGTCAGCTCGATCTGACGGAGGGCATGCTCGTTCAGGAGGTCGGATGGGATTCCGACTGCGACGAGTCGATCAGCGAGGCCGTCGAGGACGCCGTCGGATCGGAGCTGCTGGAGGAGGACACCGATGAGGTGGTCGACGCGGTGTTGCTCTGGTGGAGGGACGGCGACGGGGACCTCGTCGATCGGCTGATGGACGTCGTCACGCCGCTCGCGGACGAGGGATCCGTCTGGGTCCTCACCCCCAAAACGGGGCGGGACGGGCACGTGGAGCCCGCCGTCATCGCGGAGTCCGCCCAGACGGCGGGGATGCTCCAGACCCGGACGGCGGCCATCGGGGACTGGGTCGGGAGTCGGCTCGCGCTCCGTAAGAACAGCATGCCGCGAAAGTAGGGCAGGGATGCCGGGAGCTCCGTGCCCGCCCCGCGGGGCGTCGCGGCCCACGGTGGGATAATCTGAGCCGCACCGGCGCCCGTGAGGCGCCGGTGCACGCGCGCGTAGCTCAGCGGTTAGAGCTCTGGTCTTACACACCAGCGGTCGGGGGTTCGATTCCCTCCGCGCGCACCCCATGGACACCTCTCGCGCCTGCGGCATCGCCCTCGGATTCCTCGTCGACGCGGCGCTGGCCGACCCCTCGAGGCGGCACCCGGTGGCCGGTTTCGGCGCAGTGGCCTCGCGTGTGGAGGGACTGCTCGACCCGCCCGTTGACGCCGGTGACGCCCACGGGGCCGTCGGCGCCCCCGACACGACAGCGGCCCGCGTCGCCGTTCGCGCCCGCGGTGTCGTCTTCACCGTCGTCCTCGTCGGCGGGGTGACGGCCGCCGTACGCGGTCTCGACTCGGCCGTGGCCGCCAGGCCCGCCCTGCGTGTGGCGACCACGGCGGCCACGGTGTGGGCCTGCCTCGGCGGGACCTCCCTCCTCCGGATCGCCCGTCGCCAGGCGGAGTTGCTCGACCGGTCCGACGTCGACGGGTCGCGGCGGCTGCTCCCGTGGTTGTGCGGCCGCGAGCCCGGGGCTCTCGACGCCGGCCAACTCGCACGGGCGGTGGTCGAATCGGTCGCGGAGAACACCTCCGACGCCGCGGTGGCCACGCTGTTCTGGGCCGGTGTCGCGGGCCCCGCCGGGGCGGCGGCCCACCGTGCGGCCAACACGCTCGACGCGATGGTCGGGCACCGCTCACCGCGCTACGTCGACTTCGGTTGGGCGTCGGCTCGGCTCGATGACGTGCTCGGGTGGCCGGCCGCCCGGTTCGCGGGCCTGCTGACCGCGGCCGTAGCCCCGGTCGTGGGCGGGCGGCCCGCGGAGGCGATCCGGATCTGGCGTCGGGACGCGTCGTCCCATCCGAGTCCCAACGCCGGCGTGGCGGAGGCGTCGTGCGCGGGAGCGCTCGGCGTCCGGCTCGGCGGGCCCACCCCGTACCCGTACGGGACGGAGCAGCGGCCCCGCCTCGGTGACGGCCCCGCGCCGAGCCCCGTCGACATCCGGCGGGCCGTCCGGCTCATGCGGGCGGTGCAGATCGGGGCCGCGGCGGCCGCCGTGTGCGCTGCCGCCGCGGGCGCGCGCGGCCACCGATCCGGGGCCCGCGGGTCAACTGACTGAGCCGGGCGCCGCGGGTCAGTCTCCCGGTGCCAGCAAGACGAGGGCGCCCGAGACGGTCTGGGCCGGTCCGGCCAGCGGGACGCGACGGGGCCGGGTGTCGCGAGCGGGTTCCGGCGAGCGCACGGGGCCGCGGCCCCAGGACCACAGCGCGCCGGCGCCGTCGATCCCGTAGGGGGACGATTCGCTCGCCCCGACCCACCGCAGGGGCGGCAGCCCCGGCACCGGCCGCGGGGAGGAGAGGACGGTGTCGTCGGTCGTGCCGTCGCCGAGGATCCCCGTGACGGTGCGTCCCCAGGTCCAGACGGTGCCGGCCGAATCGAGGGCCAGCGCGAAGTGCTGGCCGCCGGCCACCTGCACGACACCGGCGTCACCGAAGCCGTCCACGCGGACGGGCCGGTTGGTCTGCCCGCCGCGCGGTTCCACGCCCAGCAGGCCGTGGACGTTGTTGCCCCACGCGCACACCTCGCCCGTCGCGGTGGCGATCACCGCGGCCCCGCTCGCGTCGGCCACACTGACCGCCCCGGGGACGTCGCGGATCCGGCGGACCGTGGTCCCGGGCGGTTCACCGAGGATCTCGGTGAGGTTGACGCCCCAGCCCAGGACACCACCGTCCGAGCGGAGGGCGAGGGCGCTGAGGGAGCCGGCGGCGACGGAGACCACCTCGTCGACGCCCTGCACCGCGGCCGGGGTCGTGCGGACCGGGGAGTCGCCCCGGAGACCGCCGGAGGCGATGAACGAGTCGCCCCAGCCGGACACCGTGCCGTCCGCGTGGGTGACGAGGAACGCCGACCCCACGGCGGCGACCGAGATCGCGTCCGAGATCCCGGACACACGGCGCGGCAACAGGGTCTGCCCGGCGCCGCCGGCCGTCCCGGCGAGGAGGCCGTCGTGGTCGACGCCCACCACGGAGACGGTCCCGCCGGCGTGCACGGCGGCCAGGGTGGTGCCGGCGTCGGCGACCGAGACGACGTCGTCCCACCCGGGGACCGGGCCCATGGGCAGGCCGCTCCGGATCACCTGACCGATGAGGTGGGCCTGTCCGGGCTCGTGGCGGGGGGCGGTGGGGAAAGCGGTGGAGTCCGAGCAGGCGGACGCGAAGAGGACGGCGCGGTCGGCGGGGCTGCACGCGGTCGTCCCGCCCAGCGCGAGGCAGACGGCGGTGGTCACGGTGACGGCGCGCCGCGGGATTCGCATCCCCGGATTCTGCTGGGGCGAGGGGCGCTTGTCGAGCGGTTCGTCAGCTCCGCAGGCGGTCGGCGCGGCGGAACGCGCGCCGCTGTTCGGCGGCGTCGCGGTCGCCGTAACGCGCGCGCATCGCGCGTTCGCGGGCCGAGACCTCGTCGTCGGCCCGGGCCTCGTCGTCCGCGGCCGACACTCCGACGCCGCTCCTCGGGGCCGGGCCGTCACCCCCGTCGACGCCGGAGCCGGCGTAGCCGGCGTCGCCGTCCGGGCCACCGCCCGACGCGGCATCACCGGCGTCCGCCGTGCGGTCGGCGAGCCCGGCGTCGTCGTCGCGGCGCCGCGCGCGGATCTCGGCCCATGCGAAGTAGATGAGGGCGGCCGGGGCGAGGACGCCGAAGGCGAGCCACTGAAGGCCGTAGGACAGGTGGGGCCCGTTCTCGATGCCAGGGATCGGCGCGGGGGTGAGAGAGCCGGGCTGATCGCCGGTCAGCTGCAGGTACCCGGCGGGCCGGAGGTCGTGCCCGAGGGTGTCGCCGATGACCGCCGGGTCGACGACGCGGACCGTGGGCCGGCCGTCGAGCTCCACGGGCTCCGCCTGGCCGGGCTCGGTGACGCGCACGCGCGCGGTGATCCCGATCTCGCCGTCGGGCGCGGCAGGGTAGTCGGGGACGGCGTTGTTCTCGCCGACCCGGATGTAACCGCGATTGACGAGGAGATCCGGCCCGTCGACGGGGTCGAACACGGTCAGGACGTGGTAGACGAGCTCGCCGTCGACCGACCGCAGCCGCAGCAGGGCCTCGGAGTCCGGCTCCCACCGGCCGTCGAGGGTGGCGAGCCGCCACTCACGTTCGGCGTAGTCCTGCGGGCCGCGCACGACCTCGTCGAGCGGGGCGGGCTCGGCCTCGACGGACTCGACCAGCCGGGCGTTGCGGGCGTCGAGGTCGTCGCTCTTGGCGAGCTGCCAGGGGGCCAGGAACGCGAAGCACACCCAGGCGAACAGGATCGCCGCGAGGACCCCGATCACCCACCCGGGGGTCAGGAAGCGCCGCAGGATCCGCATGCCCCCAGGGTATCGGTCGAGCGGGGCGGGGTACCGCCGCGGTGGCGGCCACTACCCCAGGAGGCCGCGCACCTCGGCGACGAGGCCGGGCAGTGCGCGCGAGATCTGCCTGCGCGTGCGGGTGAAGCCGCTGTCGTCGCCGTAGTACGGGTCGACCACGTCCGCACCGTCGGCCCCGGGCTCGTACGCGCGCAGCAGCCGGACCCGGTCGGGGTCGACGCCGGCCCGCACGAGGTGGTCTCGGTGGCCGCTGTCGAGCGCCACGAGCAGGTCGGCGTCGTGGTCGTCGTCGGACAGCTGCGCGGCCACGTGCGCGGTGTCGTAGCCGTGGGCCGCGAGCTCGGACGCCGCGCGCGGGTCCATGCCGTGGCCGACGTGCCAGTCGCCGGTGCCGACGCTGGAGATCCTCACCCGGTCGCCGAGCCCGGCCTGTTCGAATTCGTGCCGCGCCATGACCTCGGCCATGGGGGAGCGGCAGATGTTGCCCGTGCAGACGAACACCACTCGTACCGTTCGGTCACCAGCCACGGATGATCTCCTCCAGTGCTGCGGTGTCGACGGCCGACCAGCGGGCCCTGTCCCACTCCTCGGGCCGGCCGTAGCCCCAGCGCACGATGGCGGTGGGGATGCCGTACCGGGCGGCGCCGTCGATGTCGTGTTCGCGGTCGCCGATCATCAGCACCCCGTCCGTGCCGCCGTCGGCGTCGGGCACGGGCTCGACACCCATCGCGGCGAGGGAGTGCGCGACGACGTCGGCCTTGGCCAGCCGCCCCACTCCGATGTCGGCGCCGCCGACGAACTCGAAGGGCGCGAGCAGGTCGAAGTGGCCGAGGATCCTGCGGGCGGCGTTCTGGTCCTTGCTGGTGGCCACGGCCATCCGGTACCCGTCCACGGCCAGGCGGTTCAGCAGCGTGTCCATGCCGGTGAAGACGGCGTTCTCGCGCCAGCCGACCTCGTCGTAGCGCTCGCGGTAGGCGTCGATCGCGCGGTCGAGGTCGGCCCCGGCCAGGCCGAGTGAGGCGAGGGTGTCGATCATGGGCGGCCCGGCGATCGAGCGGATGTCGCGGGAGACGTCCCAGCGGGCGCCCACGACGTCGAGCGCGTGGTGCAGCGATCGGGCGATGCCGTCGAGGGAGTCGGTGATGGTGCCGTCGAGGTCCACGAGGAGGATCGGGCGGTCGGTCATGCCGCCATCCTCCCAGAGGCGGGGGCGCGGGTCGGGCGGTGGCTGCCGGGCCGGGGGTGCCGGGCGGCGGCCGGGCGACGAGGCCGCCGTCCTACGCTTCCGGCATGACCGAATCGACCGGGGTCCGCGCCGACGAGCCGTCGTGGGCGGCGCTGCGTCACCACGGGGACGCCGAGCTGGTCCCCGGGGCCCTGGACTTCGCCGTCAACGTGCGCGGGTCGGGACCGCCGGCGTGGCTTCGCGACAGGTTGGCGGCGCGCCTCGCCGACCTGGGGGGATATCCCGGGGGCGACGACGACGAGGCCGCGGTCTCGGCCGTGGCCGCCCGTCACGGGGTGATGCGCGAGCGCGTCCTGCTCCTGGGCGGGGCGTCGGAGGGGTTCCACCTCCTCGCCGGCCACGCGGCCCGACACCGCCTGCGCGCCGCCGTGGTGCACCCGTCCTTCACCGAACCCGAGCTGGAGTTGCGACGGGCCGGCGTCGGAGTCGAGCGTGTCCTTCTGCCGGACCCGTTCCGTCTGGATCCGGCACTGGTCCCGGGGGACGCGGACCTCGTCGTCGTCGGTAATCCCACCAACCCCACGTCGGTGCTACACCCCCGCGCCGCCGTCGCGGCGCTGTGCCGTCCCGGGCGCGTGACCGTGGTGGACGAGGCGTTCTGCGACATGGTGGACGACGAGGCCGGGCACTCCCTCGCGGGCGCCGACCTGCCCGGCCTGGTCGTGGTGCGCTCGCTGACGAAGACTTGGGCGCTGGCCGGCTTGCGCGTGGGGTACGCGGTCGGCGACCCCGCCGTGCTGGCGGACCTCGCCGCTCACAGACCGCACTGGCCGCTGGGCACGCTCCAGCTCGAGGCGATCCGGGCGTGCGTCGGGACCGGCGCGGACGGCGAGCTCGCCCGCCTACGCATCGATGTCGCGGTGGAGCGGGAGGCGATGGTGGAGGCCCTCGCCGCCGCCCGGATCGAGGTGGCCGTGCCCCCGTCGGCGCCGTTCGTGCTGGTCCGCACCCCGCCGGGCGTCGATCCGGAGGCGTTCCGCGACGGCCTCGTGCGACGCGGCGTGGTCACCCGTCGCTGCGACACGTTCCCGGGCCTCGACGCGTCCTACCTGCGGCTGGCCGTGCGGCCGGGCACGATGGTGGACGAGCTCGTCGGCGCCTGGCACGCGGCCGCCGACGCGGCGAGGAACCGACTGGAAGGGGAGCGAGCATGACCACCGGCAGGCCCACCCTGGCCGACGTGATCGACCTGTTGGAGCGGGCGTACCCGCCGCGCCTGGCCGAGTCGTGGGACCGCGTCGGTTTGGTCGCCGGCGACCCCGCCTCCGAGGTCTCTCGCGTCGTCGTGGCGGTGGACGCCACGGACGCCGTGGTCGACCACGCCCTCGCCCAGGGCGCCGACCTACTGCTCGTCCACCACCCGCCGCTCCTGCGCGGTGTGCACTCCGTGGCCGCGGACACGCCCAAGGGACGTCTCCTGCACCGCCTCATCGCCGGGGGGTGCGCCCTGTACGCCGCACACACCAACGCCGACTCCGCGCGCCCCGGCGTCAACGACGCCCTCGCCGACGCGCTCGGCCTGACCTCCGGCGCCCCGCTCTCACCGACCGGCGACGGCACCGTCGACCGGTGGGTCGTGACCGTGCCGGACGACGATCTCGAGGACCTCCTGCACGCCGTGTTCGCGGCCGGGGCCGGACGGATGAGCGGCTACACCGAGTGCTCGTTCTCCGTGCGCGGCACCGGGCGCTTCCGGCCCGGCGACGGCACCGACCCGAGTATCGGCACCATCGGCGAGCCCGAACAGGTCTCCGAGACCCGCGTCGAGTTCGTGGCCCCGCCCGAGTTGCGCTCCGCGGTCCGGCGCGCGGTCGTGGCCGGGCACCCGTACGAGGTGCCCGCGATGGACGTCCTCGTCAACCACGCCGGACCCGGCCCCGGGCCGGAGGACACCGGGCTCGGACGGATCTGCGATCTCGACGAGCCCACCACCCTCGCCGCGTTCACCCGACTCGTCGCCGACCGCTTGCCCACCACCGAGTGGGGTGTGCGGGCCGCCGGCGATCCGGAGGCCGAGATCCGGCGCGTCGCCCTGTGCGGCGGCTCCGGTGATTCCCTGCTCGGCGCCGCCCGTGCGGCCGGCGCCGACGTCTACCTCACCGGGGATTTGCGTCACCACATCGCGGACGAGCACCTGCGCGAGGGCGGGCCGATGCTCGTCGACGCCGCCCACTGGGCGCTGGAGTTCCCGTGGTGCGCGCAGGCCGCGGCCCTGCTCGAAGAGGGCGCCGGGGTCACCGCGAGCGTGTGCGACCTGCGGACCGATCCGTGGACGGTGGCCGCCGGGGGAGCGCGCGGGCAGCGGTAGTCTTGGCTCCCATGAAGGCCGATCCCCACCACCAGCGTCGACTCGTCGACATCGCCGACCTCGACCTGCGTCTGGCCGGTCTCGCACACCGGCGAGAGCACCTGCCCGAGCAGGAGACGCTGGACGGTCTCACGGCCGAGCGCCGAGCCGCCACGGAGTCCGTCGCCCGGGCCCGGATCCACCTCGAGGACCTCGATCGCGCCCTGGCCAAGTTGCGCTCGGATCTCGACGCCGTCCGCCGTCGCCGCGCCCACGACTCCGACCTGCTGGCCTCCGGCGGCCTGTCCGAGCACCAGTCCACCGAGCTGGACTACGAGCTGCGGTCGCTGGCCCGCCGGCAGGAGGCGCTCGAGGCCGAACTCGGCGAGCTCAGCGAACGCCACGAGGCCATGCAGGCCGACGTCCGCCACTCAGGGGCGGTCGTCACCGACCTCGACGCGCGCATCGGCATGGCGCGGACACTGCGTGACACCGCGCTGGCCGAGCTCGAGGACGCCGTGACGGCCACAACGGCGGAGCGGGCGCGCGAGGCCGAGGGGATCCCCGAGGATCTCCTCGCCCTCTACTCCCGGAGCGCCGAGAACGCCGGGGTCGGGGCGGCGATCCTCAACGGGGGCCGGTGCTCGGCGTGTGCGATGGACCTGGACCGCAGCACCGTGGCCGCGTTCCGCTCCGCGCCGGCCGACGATGTGCTCACCTGCCCCGAATGCGGTGTGATCGTCGTCCGTACCGGCAACCAGTGAGCACGGGTTCCGGCTGGACCGGTGCCACCGGCAGGCCCACCCGCATCGTGTTGGCCCGGCACGGCCAGACCGCCCTCTCGGTCGACCGGCGCTACTCCGGCCAGGGCGACCCCGAGCTCACCGACCTCGGCCTGGCCCAGGCCGAACGCACCGCCCGCCGCCTCGCCTCGTTGCCCGGCCTGAGCGCCGTGGTGTCCTCGCCGCTGCGGCGGTGTCTGGGCACCGCCGAGCGCGTCGCCGAGGCCGCCGGCGTGCCGCTCATCGTGGACGACGACCTCATTGAGACCGACTTCGGCCGGTGGGAGGGGCTGACCTTTCGCGAGGCCGCCGAGCAGGACCCCGACACACATTCCCGCTGGCTCGGCGACACTTCTGTCCCGCCGCCGGGGGGCGAGAGCTTCGAGGTGGTGCGAGAGCGCGTCGAGCGGGGCCTGCGTCGCATCGTCGCCGAGCGTCCCGGGCAGGTGGTCGCGGTGGTCAGCCACGTCACCCCCATCAAGCTGGCCATCCGCGCCGGGCTCGGCGCCGGCGACGAGCTCCTGTTCCGCCTGCACCTGGACCTGGCCTCGGTCTCCGATGTGCGCTTCTACTCCGACGGGCCCACGTCGGTCCACCTGGTCAACGACACCTCGCACCTCGGCTGACGCGGCACCTCGCCCCGCGGCCGGCACCTCGCCCCTCGGCTGACGCGGCACCTCGCCCCGCGGCCGGCGCGCGCCGGGGACTAGACTGGGGCGGCGAACGAGTCGGCCGGACGGCCGCGGACAGGGGAACCGGCGCCCACGCGTGGCCAGGCCCCGGCCCGAGGAAAGTCCGGACTCCACAGAGCAGGGCGGTTGCTAACGGCAACCCGGGGCGACCCGCGGGACAGTGCCACAGAAAACAGACCGCCGCGCCCACGCCGGCGCGGTAAGGGTGAAACGGTGCGGTAAGAGCGCACCAGCACCCCGGGTGACCGGGGTGGCTCGGTAAACCCCGCCCGGAGCAAGGTCGAAGGTCGCACCGTCCGCGGTGCGACTGCGCGGATGGACGTGCGGTGACGCACGGGGAGGGCTGCTCGCCCGAGTCCGCGGGTGGACCGCTCGAGGTACCCGGTGACGGTGTGCCCAGATGGATGGTCGTCGCCCGCCGCACGCGGTGGGCACAGGATCCGGCTTACAGGCCGACTCGTTCGCCCCGCCCCGCGCCCCGCCAGTTCGGCACAGGACCGGTAGTGCGACCAGAGAGCCCGCGAGTACAGAGTGGCAGCGCGACGGCCCCGAGATGCGCTGTCCCTTCGCCCTACGCTGGCCGCTTGCTCGAACATCGCCCGGTTGTGATGGCGAAATGGACCATTCTCCCATCACAAGCCAAAGAGCCAGCGCATCCGGAGGAGGACGCGCTGGCACTCTGTCCAATCGCGCGTCACAGGTCGTCACGCCGCACGTCGACGGGCCGCCGCTAGTAGGGTCGTGGGTGCTAGCCCAGCCCGTCGATCCGAGGAGGTCCGCCATGTCGGAAGAGCAGTGGTACTACGACATCGCCACAGGTCAGGCGCTGCAGGGCAAGGTGACCAACTGGGACAACCGGATGGGCCCGTACGCCACGCGAGCCGAGGCGGAGGCGGCGCTGGCCAAGGCCAGGGCGCGCAACGAGGCGTGGGACGCCGAGGACGAGAAGGACTGATCCGACTCGGCGAGGCCGCCGCGCGTTACGGGGACTCATCGGCGCGCGCGTCGACCGCGCGACCGGCGCTATTTTCTGCCGCCCTTCTTCTTGCCCTTCTTGGCTTTCTCGTCCTTCTTCCGACGCTTGCGCGCCGCGCGCCGTGACTCCGACAACTCGCGGTAGGCGGCCGTGACCGCCGCGGCGTCGCTCTCGAACCCGTCGAGGGCTCGCTCGGAGAAGCCGCGCTCGCGCTCGAACAGCACCCCGAACCCGAACGTCGACTCGCCGGCGATCTCGGCGCGGCGGGCGATGCGGCGGAGCCACCGCCGGGTCGTGACGCTGTCCTGCACATCCCCGAGCACGGTGTGCAGGCGCTGACAGGCGTCGCGCAAGGGTGCCACGGTGAGCCCGTCCGTCCCGGGCAGGGCGTTGACGTTGCGGCGCAGGGCCTTGGCGCGCTTGCGCACGACGTGGGTGAGTTCCTCCCGCTCGGCCAGCGTGAGGTCGAGTTCCGCGAGGTCGCGCTCGGTGCGGGTGCGGACCTTGGTGAACTTCTTGAACTGGCGGTCGACGCCACTCAGCATCAGTTCCCCGGCCTCGCGGCGCTTCTTCTTGCCGCCCTTCGCCGTGGTTCCGCCGGCGACGCGGGCCAGTTCGTGGAGCCGGTCGACCAGGTCGAGGTACCGGTCGGAGAGCAGAGCCGAAGTGACCCGTTCACCCGCGCGCCGGGCCTCCGCGTCGAGTTCCACCCGCAATCGCTGACGGATCTGCGGGCTGACCACGTCCTCGGGGTATCCGGCGGCCAGGTCCCCGAGGCGCTCGTCGACCACCTGGATGTCGCGGAGTCTGCCCAGAACGGCGGCGAGGACCTTGAGCTCGGCGAGCAGCCCGGGCAGGTCGAGATCGGTGTCGGCGGCGTCGGCCTCGAGCTCCGCGGCGTAGGTGCTGATGGTGCTGCGCAGCCCGCGGACCGCGACGCGCATCTGGTGGACGCCCACCATGGTGGTGCGCCGGGCGGCCGGATCGTGGTCGAGCAGCGTGCCCAGGTCGCGTGCCAGGGCGTCGCGGACGGGGGAGACGCCCTCGTCACCGGCGTCCGGGAGGGGTCCGATCGCGCGGGCGAGTTTGGAGGACGACGACGAGGTGGTGGCCCCGGCGTCCGTGCACGCGGCGGCGACGGCCGCGAGATGGGCGTGTGCGTCGGGTCGCGCCGGATCGACGATCTCGGCTTCCCACTCCCGCCACGTGGCCGCGGACCCGCCGTTCACGAAGGCCTCGGTGGAGACGTGATCGTCGCAGAACTCGATCACCGCGGCGCCGTGGTCGTCCCGCAGCGTGTGGACCCGCCGGAGGTTGTCGATCCGGGCGACGGGCGCCAGTGGACGGCGACGGACCAGCCCGGCGACCGCGGAGAGGAACTCGTCCGGGACCTCGTCGCCGAGAGGGGCCTGCAGTTCGACACGGCCGGCGTGGGCGGGCAGCTTGAGGTGCCACCCTTCGTCGTCCCCGCCGGTGCGGCGGCGCAGCGTCACCTTGTGCCGGGTGAGCGAGAGATCATCCGTGTCGTAGTAGACGGCGGAGAGCTCGTACTCATCCGGACCGTCGACGACGAGCGGCGCGAACGCGTCGGCGGAGGGCGCCGGGATGTCGTCGTCGACCTCGAACTTGCTCTCGACCTCGACGGTCTCGTTGATCGTCATGGACCGGTTGTACCAGCCGTCGGTGAACACCGTGCCACCGCGCTACACCCCTACCAGGACTTACTTGCGGGTAAGATCGGGAGCGTCGCAGATCACACACTCGTCGTAGGGAGAAACTGTGGATCAGCCGAACGTGGTCGACGTCCTCGTCGTGGGGGCCGGGTTCTCCGGCCTCGGCACGGCGATCCGGCTCACGCAGGAGGGGTTCGACGACCTCGTGGTCCTCGAACGCGGCCACGACGTCGGCGGGACGTGGCGCGACAACAGCTACCCGGGCGCGGCGTGCGACGTCCCGTCCCACCTCTACTCCTACTCGTTCGCACTCAACCCCGACTGGTCCCGGGCGTTCTCCCCGCAGGGGGAGATCTACGACTACATCCGTAGGGTCACCGCCGAGACCGGGGTCCGCGAGAAGATCCGCTTCGGGGTCGACGTCACCTCCGTTGAGTACGACGCCGACCGCGGCCGCTGGTCGGTGTCCACGAGCGCGGGGGAGTACGACGCCCGCGTGGTCGTCCTGGGCGTCGGGGCCCTGTGCGAGCCGAGGCGGCCGGAGATCGACGGCATCGAGGACTTCGCGGGCGACGTCTTCCACACCGCCCGATGGGACCACTCGGTCCCGCTGGCCGATCGCCGCGTGGCGGTGATCGGGACCGGGGCGTCAGCCATCCAGGTGGTCCCGTCCATCGCGCCGACGGTGGGTCACCTCGACGTCTACCAGCGCACCGCGCCCTGGGTCTTTCCCCGCATGGACCGTCCCTACCCGCGCCTCGAGCGGTCGCTGTACCGCCGCGTGCCCGGCCTGCAGAAGGCCGTCCGGGCCCTGCAGTACGCCAGCCGTGAGTTCCAGGTGGTGGGGCTGACCCGCACCCGCGCCGCGTTGGCGCCGATCAAGGCGCTCGGCCGCGCGCACCTCGCGATGCAGGTCCGCGACCGGGCCCTGCGGGAGAAGGTCACCCCGAACTTCGAGATCGGCTGCAAACGAATCCTGCTGTCCAACACCTGGTATCCCGCGCTCGGCCGGGACAACGTCGACCTCGTGACCGAGCCGATAGCCCGGGTCACCGGGAGCGGGATCGTCACCGCCGACGGCGTCGAGCATCCCGCCGACGTGCTGGTCGTGGCCACCGGATTCCACGTCACCGACTCGCCGTTCTTCGAGCGCGTTCGCGGCACCGACGGCCGGACCCTCGCGCAGAAGTGGCGCAGCGAGGGCATGCAGGCCTACAAGGGCACCACGGTGGCCGGCTACCCGAACCTGTTCGTCCTGGTCGGCCCGGCCACGGGCCTCGGGCACTCGTCGATGATCTACATGATCGAGTCCCAGCTGAACTACCTCGTGGACGCGCTGCGCACCATGCGGGAACACGACCTGCAGACCGTCGAGGTCCGCGAGGCCGTCCAGGAGGCGTACAACCGCGAGCTGCGCGAGCACACCGGTGAGACCGTCTGGGTGACCGGCTGCCGGAGCTGGTACCTCGACGACAAGGGCAACGCCCCGGCCGTGTGGCCGGATTTCACGCTCGCCTTCCGCCGGCAGACCCGCGAGTTCGACCTGAGCGCCTACCGCCGGCAGAGCACGGCCCGGCTCGCCGCCGCGACGCCCACGGGGCAGGAGGCCCTCCGGTGAGCGCCCGCGGCGCCGGACTGTCCCGCCCCTGGCGCGCACGCGCCGACACGCGCCGCTGGCGGATGGACGGCAAGGTCGTCGTCGTCACCGGCGCCGGTTCCGGCATCGGACGCGAGCTGGCTCGCGAGGCCGCCCGACGCGGCGCGCGACTCGCCCTGAGCGACATCGAACCGGACGGCCTGGCCCGCACCGTCGAGCTGGCGCGCGGCGACGGCGCCACCGACGTGCACGCGCAGCGCCTCGACGTCACCGAACAGGCCATGGTCTCCGAGTACGCCGGACTGGTCGCCAAGCACTACGGCGTGGTCCACCTGGTGATCAACAATGCCGGGATCGCGTTCACCGGGGCGGTCGAGCAGTCCGCGTACAAGGACATCGCGCGCGTGATGGACGTCGACTACTGGGGCGTCGTACACGGCACGAAGGAGTTCCTCCCGCACCTCATCGCCTCCGGCGACGGCCACCTCGTCAACATCTCCAGCATCTTCGCGTTCCTGTCCGTGCCCACGCAGAACGCCTACAACGCGGCCAAGGCGGCGGTCCAGCAGTTCACCGAGTCGCTGCGGATGGAGATGCTCGCCGCCGGTCACCCGGTCGATGTCACCTGCGTCCACCCCGGTGGCATCAAGACCGCCGTCGCCCGTAGCGCCGGCGCGGCCGAGGGGCTCGACAGTGCCGACTTCGCGACCATCTTCGACACGAAGTTCGCCCGCACGGAGGCCTCGACCGCCGCGCGCGTCATCCTCGACGGCGTCGAGCGGCGACGACCGCGCGTACTGGTCGGGGTGGACGCGCACGTTCTCGACGCGTTGGTGAGACTGTTCCCGGCCGGCTACCAGAAGGCGACGGTCGCGGCCTCGCGGCGGTTCGGGGTGGTCTGAGCCGGCGGTCGGCGCGCCGGCGGGTCAGGGGCGGAACGCGTCCGTGGCCTCGAGCAGGTGGTGCGTCGTGCCCGGTTCGGCCATCGCGTGCCCCGCATCCGGCACGATGTGCAGCTCGGAACCCGGCCACGCCGCGTGCAGCTCCCACGCGTTGGCCACCGGGCACACGACGTCGTAGCGCCCGTGGACGATCACGCCGGGGAGGTGGGCGATGCGGCCGATCCGGTCGAGGATCGCCCGACCCCGCAGGAACGCGTCGTTGACGAAGTAATGGTTCTCGATCCGGGCGAAGGCCAGCGCGAACCGGTCCGGATCCCCGGCCTTGCCGACCGTGCGGGGCAGCAGGGTCGACGTGGAGGTCTCCCACATCGTCCACGCCCGGGCGGCCTCCAGCTCGAGCCGCGTATCGCCGCAGTGCAGGAGGCGGTGATAGGCCGCGACGTGGTCATAACCGGGCCCGTGGACGGCCTCGGCGCCGTCGGCGGCGACGAGCGGCGCGAGGTAGCCCTCCCACACGTCGGGGAACAGGTGCGCGGCACCGCCCCGGTAGAACCAGTCGATCTCGCCGGGGCGGCACAGGAAGATCCCGCGCAGCACCAGGCCGCGGACCCGGTCGGGGTGCTCCTGGGCGTACGCCAGTGCGAGCGTCGAGCCCCACGAACCGCCGAACACCAGCCAGCGGTCGACGCCCAGCGCCTCACGCAGCCGCTCGAGGTCGGCCACCAGGTGCCACGTCGTGTTGATGGACAGGTCCGCGCCGTCGGCCACGTGCGGTGTGCTGCGCCCGCACCCGCGCTGGTCCACCAGGATGATCCGGTAGACGGCCGGGTCGAACATGCGGCGGTGCGCGGGGTCGGTGCCCCCGCCCGGCCCGCCGTGGACGAAGAGCACGGGAGCGCCGTCCGGGTTGCCGGAGCATTCCCAGTACAGACGCTGCCCGTCGCCCACGTCGAGCATGCCGGTCTCGTACGGTTCGATCTCCGGGTACGGGGCGCGGCGGGCACCACTCCGGGCGGTGCCGATCGCGGGGGCTCCCACGATCAGAAGGAGTGCTCGGCGCCGGGGAAGGCCCGCGAACGGACCTCCGTGCCGTACTCGCGGGCGGCCTCGCGCAGCGTGTCGGCCAGTTCGGTGTACCGCTTGACGAACTTGGCGGTCCGACCGGTGCTGTGGCCGGCCATGTCCTGCCAGACGAGGACCTGGGCGTCGCAGCCGTTACCGGCGCCGATCCCCACGGTCGGGATCTCCAGCTCCGCGGTGACCTCGCGGGCCAGGTCGGCGGGCACCATCTCCATGACCACGGAGAACGCGCCGGCCTCCTGGACGGCGCGGGCGTCGGCGCGCAGCTGCTCGGCGGCGTCCCCTCGGCCCTGGACGCGGAACCCGCCGAGCCCGTTGACGGACTGCGGGGTGAAGCCGATGTGGGCCATCACGGGGATGCCGGCGTCGACGATCGCGCGGATCTGCGGGGCCATCCGCACGCCGCCCTCGAGCTTGACCGCCTGCGCACCGCCTTCCTTGAGCATGCGGGTCGCCGCGGCCACGGCCTGGGTGGGCGAGGCCTCGTAGCTGCCGAACACCAGGTCCGCCACGACCAGCGCCTTGGGCGCGCCCCGGGTGACGGCACGGACGAGCGGGATCAGCTCGTCCTCTGTCACCGGAACGGTCGTGTCGTAGCCGTAGACCACGTTGGCCGCGGAGTCGCCCACCAGCAGGACGGGGATCCCCGCCTCCTGGAACAGACGTGCGGAGACGAAGTCGTAGGCGGTGAGCATCGGCCACGGCTCGCCGGCGGCCTTGAGCTCCGCGAGGTGGTGCAGGCGCGTGACCCGCGTCAGGCCCTCCTGCCCGCCGGAGCCGGGCGACGTCCGCCGCGGGGCGTCGCCGGAGCCGTAGACCGGGGTGTCGGGGGTGTCGCTCATGAGGTGTGTGGCCTTCCTTCGATGCCTCGAGGCCGGCCGGGGGCCGGTCCCCGGGTGGGACAGGGGGCGGTGACATCTCGGGCGGCGGCCGCCGCGCGGTGTCGCGGTCGAGTCTGCCACGACCCGTCGCCGGGGGTCGGCCCGCGTCGGACCGAGGGGATGACTCACGCCCGCCCCACGGCAGGCACTAGGTTGGAGGCATGAACCGCCAGCAGGAGTACGTTCTCAGGACCCTCGAGGAACGCGACATCCGGTTCGTCCGGCTCTGGTTCACGGACGTGCTCGGCACCTTGAAATCCGTGGCCGTGGCGCCGGCCGAGCTCGAGGGGGCCTTCGGCGAGGGCATCGGCTTCGACGGCTCCGCGATCGAGGGGTTCTCCCGCGTGTCCGAGGCGGACACGGTCGCCAAGCCCGACCCGTCGACCTTCCAGGTCCTGCCGTGGGCGCACGCGGACGGCGGCCAGCACTCGGCGCGCATCTTCTGCGACATCTACAACCCGGACGGCACCCCGAGCTGGGCCGACCCGCGCTACGTGCTGCGGCGCCAGCTCAACAAGGCCGCCGACCTCGGGTTCTCCTGCTACGTGCACCCGGAGATCGAGTTCTTCCTGTTCAAGGACCTCGACACCAACGGTGCCGAGCCGGTGCCCACGGACAACGGCGGCTACTTCGACCAGGCCGTGCACGACACCGCCCCGCATTTCCGGCGGCACGCGATCGAGGCGCTCGAGGCCATGGGCATCTCGGTGGAGTTCTCCCATCACGAGGGCGCGCCGGGTCAGCAAGAGATCGACCTGCGCTACGCGGACGCCCTGAGCATGGCGGACAACATCATGACGTTCCGCTACATCGTCAAGGAGGTGGCCATGAACAACGGGGTGTGGGCGTCGTTCATGCCCAAGCCCCTGCGCGATCACCCCGGTTCGGCCATGCACACCCACATGAGCCTGTTCGAGGGCGACTCCAACGCGTTCCACGACCCGGACGACGAGTACCAGCTGTCGGGTACCGCGAAGTCGTTCGTCGCGGGCCTCCTCACTCACGCCCCCGAGTTCTCGGCCGTGACCAACCAGTGGGTCAACTCCTACAAGCGGCTCATCGGTGGCGGCGAGGCTCCCACGGCAGCCACGTGGGGCCGGGCCAACCGCTCGGCGCTGGTGCGGGTGCCCATGTACACGCCCAACAAGGCGTCCTCCCGCCGCATCGAGGTCCGCAGCCCCGACTCTGCGTGCAACCCGTACCTGGCGTTCGCGGTGATGTTCGCCGCCGGCATCAAGGGCGTCCAGGAGGGCTACGAGTTGCCGCCGGAGTCCGAGGATGACGTGTGGACCATGAGCCGCCGCGAGCGCCGCGCGATGGGCTACACCGACCTGCCGGGAAGCCTTGAGCAGGCGCTGGACGCGATGGAGGAGTCGGAGTTGGTCGCCGAGGCGCTCGGCGAGCACGTCTTCGAGTTCTTCCTGCGGAACAAGCGGCGTGAGTGGCGCGAGTACCGGACCGACGTGACCCCGTACGAACTGCGCAACTACCTCAACCTGTGACCGGCGGCGGCATCGTGAGCAGGGACTCGTCCCGCCCGAGACTGCCGAGCCCCGGGCGGCTCGGCCTGCTCGACGACCGTGCCGCCGACTGGCTCGACTATCTGGGGTGGAACGACGACGACGCGGTGCCGGTGCTGTGGGCGCTGTCCCGGGCACCGGACCCGGACCTGGCGCTGGGTGCTCTCGTGCGGTTGCGCGAGTCGCTCGTCGCGGCGGGCGACGGGGCCGCCGCCGACGGGTCGGGCGCGGGCGCCTTGGACTCCGCCCTGCTGTCGGATACCCGCCTGCGCGCACGGTTGTTCGGCCTGCTGGGTTCGTCGAGCGCGCTGGGGGATCACCTCGTCGCCGAGCCGACCCGCTGGACCCTCCTGCGCGCCGAACTGCCGTCGCCGCAGGAGGTCGCGTCCGCCATGCTCGGTGCGGTCGAGGCCGTGCCCGAGGAACCCGTGGAGGGCGCGCCCGAGCCGACCCAACGCGACGACCTGTGTGCGGTGGGTACGTACCGCGCCGGGATCACCGGTGGCGCGGCCGTGAAGGTGCTGCGCACGACCTACCGCGACCAGGTGGCGCTGCTGGCCGCCCACGACGTGGCGGCGGCCGTGGAGGACGAAGAGCCGCGACTGCCGTTCGCCGAGGTGGGGCGGCGCCTGTCCGACCTCGCCGACGCGGCCCTGACCGCGGCGCTCGCCGTGGCCGTGGCCACCGTCTACCCGGACGGGCCGATGCCGTCGCGGCTGGGCGTGGTCGCGATGGGCAAGGGCGGCGCGCGCGAGCTCAACTACATCTCCGATGTCGACGTGATCTTCGTGGCGGAGCCTGCCGACGCCAAGACCGGCCGCGTGGCGGGGGAGATGATGCGCATCGGGTCGATGGCCTTCTTCGAGGTCGACGCCGCCCTGCGTCCCGAGGGCAAGTCCGGCGAACTGGTGCGCACGGTCGACTCTCACGCGGCCTACTACAGGCGTTGGGCCAAGACATGGGAGTTCCAGGCGCTTCTCAAGGCCCGCCCCATGACCGGTGACATGGCGCTGGCCGTCGCTTACCACGACGTCGTCCATCCGATGGTGTGGACCGCCGCCGAGCGCGACGACTTCGTCCACGACGTCCAGGCGATGCGCCGAAGGGTCGAGGAGAACGTGCCCGAGGCGTTGCGGGATCGCGAGCTCAAGCTCGGCCGCGGGGGACTGCGCGATGTGGAGTTCGCGGTCCAGTTGCTGCAGATGGTCCACGGCCGCACGGACGAGGACCTGCGCGTGACAAGCACCGTCGACGCGCTGGCCGCGCTGCGGGACGGCGGCTACATCGCGCGCGAGGACGGTGCCGAGCTGGTCGCGGCGTACGAGTTCCTGCGCCTGCTCGAGCACCGCCTGCAACTCCAGCGGTACAAGCGCACCCACCTGCTCCCGGAGGACGACGACGAGGAGGCGTACCGCTGGCTGGCCCGCGCGGCGCACATCCGGCCGAACGGGCCGAACGACGCCTCCCAGGTGCTGCGGCAGAGCCTGCGTCAGCTGCGCCGCCGGGTGCGCCGCCTGCACTCGAAGCTGTTCTACCGTCCGCTGCTCGACTCGATCGCGTCCTACGACGCCGAGGCGTTGTCCCTGAGCCCGGAGGCGATGGAGCGACAGCTGGCCGCGCTCGGGTTCGCGGCGCCGCGCAACGCGCTCGGGCACCTGCGGGCTTTGGCGGGACAGAGCAGCCGCCGGGGCCGGATCCAGGCGTTGCTGCTGCCGACGTTCATGGAGTGGCTGGCCGACACTCCTGACCCGGACGCGGGCCTGCTGGCCTACCGCCGACTGTGTGAGGAGAACGAGGAGGTCACCTGGTTCCTGCGCACGCTTCGTGACGACAGCATCGTGGCCCGCCGCCTCGTCCGGGTGCTGGGTACGTCGGCGTTCGTCGCGGAGTTGCTCATGCGGAACCCGGAGGTGATCCCCGACCTCACCGACGGCGCGGAGGGGCCGCTGCTGGTCGCGGCCAAGGTCTCGGACATCGCCTCGGCGCTCACGGCGTCCGCGGCCCGGCACCCCACGCCGGAGCGGGTCATCGCCGCCGCCCGGTCTCTGCGGCGAGCGGAACTGGCGCGGATCGGCGCCGCCGACGTGCTGGGCATGATCTCCGTGCCGGAGGTGGGCAGGCGGCTGACTGCCGTGTGGCGTGCGGTGCTCGAGGCGTCACTCGCCGCCGTCGTGCGCGACATGATGCCCGCCGACGGCCGCGTACCGGCCCGGATCGCCTACATCGGCATGGGCCGACTCGGCGGGAACGAGTTGTCCTACGGCTCGGACGCGGACGTGATGATCGTGTGCGAGCCCACCGACGGCACGGGTGAGGACGAGGCGGTCCGATGGGCCACGCAGGTGGCCGAGCGGGTGGGCAGGCTGCTGTCCACGCCGTCGTCGGACCCTCCGCTCGACCTGGACGCCGACCTGCGCCCCGAGGGGCGCAACGGTCCCCTCGTGCGGACCCTGGCCTCCTACCGCGCCTACTACTCCACCTGGGCCGACACCTGGGAGCTGCAGGCGCTGCTGCGTGCCTCGTTCGCCGCGGGTGACCGCGACCTCGGCCTGGACTTCCTCCACATGATCGACGTGTTCCGGTACCCGGAGGACGGCGTGCCGCCCAAGGTCGTCCAGGAGATCCGCCGGATGAAGGCACGGATAGACTCCGAGCGCCTGCCGCGGGGCGCGGACCCCGCCACGCACACCAAGCTCGGACGCGGAGGCCTGGCGGATGTCGAGTGGTGCGCGCAGCTGCTCACCATGCAGCACGCCGCCCGCGTTCCCGGACTGCACACCACCTCCACACTCGAGGCGCTGCAGGCCGCCGCGTCCGCGGAGCTGCTGTCCGAAGGCGAACGCGACGCGCTGGTGCAGTCGTGGCTCATGGCCGGACACGCCCGCAACGCGCTGGTCCTCGCGCGCGGCAAGGCGGTCGACCAGCTGCCGGGCCAGGGCAAGATCCTCGCGGCGGTGGCGATGATCTGCACGGGTCGGGCCGACGGCGCGGAGTTCCTCAACGAGTACCTGCGCGTGACCCGGCACGGCCGCCGCGCGGTCGACCGGGTGTTCTGGGGCGAGGACTGACGCCCCGTCGTCCGGGCGCGGGTCCGGGCGGGGGTCGGGGTGCGGATGGGGGTCGTCCCCGATGTGCGCGGGGCTCGCGCGCCGATAACCTGGGCGCATGCCTGTGACCATGAACCTCACCCTCACCCTCGACGGCGTGACGTACGGGGAGCTGTACGAGTTCGTCGACGCCGTGCGCGCGGCCGGCGTCCCGGCCGACGAGCGGGTCCGCTGCATCGGCTCCGACGACAAGGGCGACCGCTTCGAGGTGGAGCTCGGCCCGGATCGTCGTCGCCCCGGCGCGGCTCGCGCGGCCTCAGGCGCCCTGGTGGGGCAGCCGGTGGACCCGCCCTCCGCGTCGCCGTCCTCGCCGACCGTCGCGTCGGTGGCCGAGACGGTGCGCTCGATGGTGCGCAACGGTGACGACCTGGACCGGGTCATCGCCGCGCTGGGAGACCTGCGCAAGTTCCTGCGTTGAGCGGTCGGCGCCCGGTCGCCCGGGCCGTCGCGGTGCTCACGGCGCTCGTCGCCGCGGCGGGGGTCGCGTTGCACCACTCCCGCGCGGAGATCGCGGTGGTTCCGGTCCTGGCGTCCTTCGCCGTGGTGTTCTGGGCGTTCTCGCTGGTCGCGCTCATCGCCGCGGTGCGGGCCCGGTCGGTGTTGCTCGGGATCGTGGCCGCCGCGCTGGTCGGCGTGGGCGCGGTGCAGTACGCGCCGATGGTGGGACCGGCACCTGAGGTCGACGACGACGAGGGCGTCGGGGTGCGGGTGATGGTGCAGAACCTCGAGTACGGCCGGGCCGCCCCGCACGACGTGGTGCGGGCGGTACGCACCGGAGGGGTGGACCTGCTCCTGACGGTCGAGACGACCCCGGAGTCGGCGGACGCGCTGCGCACCGCCGGTCTCACCGGCCTGCTCCCGCACGAGGCCGCCTCCACCGCGCCCACCACGCAAGGGGTCGCCGTGTGGTCGCGGTTCCCGCTCTCGGCGCCGGAGCGGGTGCCCGGCTTCAGCCTGGGGCTGGTGCGCACGGAGATGGCCGGGCCCGGCGGGCCGGTCACGGTGGTGGCCGCGCACCCGGTGGCCCCCGTCTTCGACGCCGCGCTGGCGGTCGAGGAGGCCGACCGCCTGCGGTCGTACCTGGGCAGCCTGCCGGGGCCGGCCCCGGTGATCGTGGGCGGGGACTTCAACGCCACCTGGGACCACGTGCGGTTCCGAGACCTGCGCGACCTCGGGTACACCGACTCGGTCTCCGGGGGCCGTGACGGCTGGGTGCCCACCTGGCCGGCTGGCCGGCGGTTCCCGCCGCTCATCGGGATCGACCACGTGCTGGCGCGGGGCGCGGTCGCGGTGGGGGAGACGGAGACCGTCGAGGTGGACAGGACCGACCATCTGGGCGTGCTCGCCACGGTGCGTCTGCCCGCTCCCCGCGGAGAGTGACCTACCATGCGCACCATGAGTACACGTTCGCGCGCGGCCGGAGTCGTCGTCGCCACCGGCGCGGTGCTGGCGGCCGTCCTCGCGGGGTGCGGCGGGGCGACCGTGGAGGGGGAGGCGCCGGAGGTGTCGGCGGAGCCCACCACATCGGCGCCTGCGACCCCGTTCGCCGAGGAGCTGCCGGAGAAGCCGACCGGGCCGGTACCGCCGCCCCCGCCGCAGTCGCCGGAGCCCGGGCCGATGCCCGGCGAGCCGGAGCCGCTACCGCCGCCCGCGGAGGTCGCGCCCGCACCGGGTGCGGACCCGTCCGCCGCGCCGGCTCCGCCCGCTCCGGGCGCCGGCGACTTCGCGGTGCTGCTACAGCGTCGCGGGGTGACACTGCCCGCGGGCGTGGACCCGGTCGCCACGGCCACCGAGGCGTGCGGTCGCTTCGACGGCGGTCAGCAGATGGACGAGGTGTCCGGCTGGCTCGGCGACCGCGCCGGGCTCGACCCGGACGGGCAGGGGTTCTTCCTCGGCGCCGCGGTGGGGACCTACTGCCCGGAGAACTTTCCCAAGCTGGGCTGAGGCCCGTCGCTCACATGCGGGCGAACCGGGCCCGCGCGATCGAGTACACGCCGAACAGGGCGATGCCCGCGCCGGTGAGGACGAGCAGCACCTGGCCGAAGGGCTGCTCGCCGACCGTGCGCAGCGCGGCGTCCAGCCCGCCGGCCTTCTCGGGGTCCGCGGTGACGACGGCCGCGATCACCAGCCCACCGAGGATCGCCAGCGCCACCCCCTTGGCGACGTATCCGACGCGCCCCGCGATGACCATCGCGCGGCCGATCTCACCGCGGCCGGTGCGTTCGAGGTCCTCGACGAACTTCGCGGTCGCGCCCTTGTACACGTGGTAGCCGCCCACGCCGAGCAGGACCAGACCCACGACCACCAGCACCACCTTCCCGGCGCCCGAGCCCAGCAGGCCGGCCGTGGCGTCGGACGCCGTCTCCGAATCGGACCCGCCACCGCCGGACGCGAACCGTGCGGTGGTCAGCCCCAGGGCCACGTAGACGGCGGCCTTCGCGCCGGCCTTGAGCCGGTCGGAGGCCTCCTCGGACCCCAGCAGCATCTCGACGACCTGCCACAGGCCCAGGGCGATGAACGCCGCCGCGCCCGCCCAGAGCATCATCGTGCCGCCCGGCGCTGAGGCGATCTGGGCGAGCGCGCCGGAGTTGGAGGCCTCGCCGCCGCCGGAGCCCAGGGCGATCCGCACGGCGATCCAGCCGATGAGGAGGTGCACCACGCCGTTCATCACGAAGCCCGCGCGGGCCAGCCACTCGAGCGCCGGGTGGTCGACGGCGGACCGGGCGGCGCCGGACGCGGACCGTGCGGTGCCGGTGGCGGAACGGGAACGCAGGGGCGAGTTCATGGCCGGATTCTCCCACGCCTGCGGGCGTTTCCCATCCGGTCCCGGGTCACCCTCGATCTCGCCGAGGACCTCGTTGCGGCGCCGCAGTTCGGCCAGACGCAGCTCGGCGGCGCGGTGTTCCTCCATGCGCTGCCGCGCCTGCTCGGCCAGGGCGTCCGCCTCGACCTCGGCGAGCAGCAACTGGAGGCGGTCCTTCTGTTCCCGCAGGGTCTCCACGGACGTCTCCATGGCGATGAGTTTGCGGGAGCCGGCCGTGGCGTGGAGGAAGGGGTTGCGTTCGAGGATGAGGCGGGCCTCCTCGCGGTCCAGCACCCGCGAGAGCTTGAGCAGGACCGGGTAACCCTGTCCCTCGCGGTCGGCCTCGGGGTCGTGTTCGGGGTCCAGGGCGGCGGCGACCACCTTGAGCGGCCTGGCCCGCGGGGAGGCGCTGCGGAAGTCGAAAGCGTCCGTGTCCATGGTGATCCCGGCTCCTTCCCGGCCCACCGCCCGGTGGCGATCCGGGCGACCAGTGCTACCTGGCACAACCGTAAACGCCCCGGCCGTGGGGCCGGGGCGTTTCGGGTTTCCGGGGCTATGGGCTCCGGATCATGCAGGGCCGGCGATCAGATCGCCGTGCGCTCAGCAGTCGTAGTAGAGCTCGGATCACGTCCTGCATGTTTGCTGGAATCGGTCGCGCTTGATGGAGCCTGTTGACCTGCGGTTTTGATGCTAACGACGCTGGTTAGCGTTGGGTCGTTTCGATTCTCCTGCGGACCCACTGCGGACCGAGGGGTGAGCCCCGCCGGGCGGAAGGAGGAACCCGGCGGGGCTCTGCCGTCGCTGTCCAACCCCACGAAGGAGGCGACGGCGGTCTAATGGCGCTACCCGGAGGTGCGTTTCAGGATCACCTCGAAGTGGTGGTCACGGCCGGCCACGGTGTGCCGCTCCACGTCACCGTCGACGTCGTAGTCCACACCGCGCCACACCACCCGGTCAGCGGGCCGGATCTCGGTGCGCGGACCGGTCAGCATCCGGTACCGGGTCGACACCACGTCACGGTGCGCCACGGTCTCCGAGGAGCCGAGAGGCGACATGGAGCAACGGACCGGAACCTCCACGTCGGCGTAGATCGGCGACCCGTACCGGTCGTATTTGACGATCTCCCGACGCTTCAGGGCTGCCCGGTCCTGGAACACGATCACAGGGCACGCACCCGGTAGCGGTTCAACACGGCCAACTCCACGAGGGTGAACCCGGTGAACCCGCCACGGATGGACACCCCGCCGGTGTCGTAGGGGATGCCCGACGGGTTCGTGACCAGTCGCGCCGCGGCCGTGAGGATCACCTCGTCGATCCCGTCCCGCGTCTGCCCGGATGCGAGCTTGTGCCGGCCCCGGCAGTACGCGGCGACCATAGCCTCCACGGTGGCGACGGCGGCGGTGGCCTGCGTGAACAGGACCGGGTCCGAGTCGTCGAGCCCCAGAAACGCTAGGACCGCGGTGCCGCTGGTCACGGCGTCTCGTCGGTCAGGACTACGACTCCCTCGGGGTGGATGAGA